>CALUTE010000005.1 GCA_944323645.1 uncultured Helicobacter sp.
CATTCAGGATTTTATCATACACCTAGAGTAGGAGATGAAGTCATCATCTCGTATATGGATAATGATATAGATAAACCCTATATATCAGGCTCTTTATATAACCTAACCAATCCAAGCCTAGCACATTTACCAAAAGAGGACCATATCACAACACTTAGCTCTAAAACCATAGGTGTTAATGAACAAGGCAGTAATGAAATCACCCTAAGTAATGAAAAAGATAAAGAAGAAATAACCCTTAAAGCACAAAAAGACTACACGCAATCTATAAACCATAACTTCTCTCAAACCATTAAGAATAATAAAGATTCTATCACATTAGGAAACTATACAGAATCTATCCATAAAGCCCATATGCAAAATATCACTCTCACTAAGAGTGTCAAAGTAGGAGGAGAATACCTAACTAATGTAACTCTCTCTAAAGATACCATAGTAGGATTAAGTAATACCCTAAGTGTAGGGGCAAGTAATAGCCTAAGAGTAACAGGAGATAGTAGTGAGAGTATTGGGGGAGATAGGAATATAGAGATTGGGGGGAGTGAGATACAGAGCATACAGGGGAATGAGAGTAAGAGTGTAAAGGGAAATAGTGAAGAGATAATAGAGGGAACATTAGATATACAAAGCACAAAAGAAATAAACATAAGCACACAATCCCATATTAATGTCAATGCCATAGATACTATTTTATTCTCTAGTAATGAATCCACTTCCTTTGAAACGCAAAAAGAGCTTTCTTTCACTTCTGATAATACCGATATAGAATCAAAAAGCAATCTCACTGCCACAGCAGGTAACCAAATAATCCACCAAGTAGGCGATACTACCATTAATAGCCAAAAATGATAGTATAATGCTTAAAGCAGGAGGCGTAGAAGTTACAATAGATTCTAAAGGACTTATAGTCAAAGGTGGAGAGGTTAAGAGTGAGTAGCAAGAAAGCAAGACGACACTATATAAAAAACAAAAGGAGCAAAAATGAAAATAATACCATTGCTACTATGTAGCCTTATAGGCTATGCTTGGAGTATATCGATACAAAATACCAAATCCACACAAAACATTGTGTCCCTAGATTCTGTATTAGAGAATCTTATCACTAAAGCCAAGCTAGATTCTCTAAATGATTTAACACAAGAGGAATGTGAGCAGTTACAACGCACATATAGCACAACTTCGCATAATGCACAAACCCAAAATTCACACACCAACGCACACAATAGCGATGAAAGCTACACTGAGGAGCAAAGCTGCTACTATGTGGCAATACAAAATCTCAAAGCCACCACCACAGAGCTTATAAGCACAAAACGCATAGCTACCGATACGCATTCGCTAGATTCTATTCTGCGTTATAAAATCATTGCTTACTTAAGCAGTACAAATCTACACACTTTAAGCGATGTGCTAGGCTTTGAAGTGCCTTATCCCTTGCAAGATGTAGAAAATGTATGCCATCGTCTTGATGGTTTGGAGTTTGAGGCAAGTTGTAATCTGTATATGCAGATTTTTGATAAGCTAGCAGTATATGTCGCACAAGAGCGCAATCTCCCGCAAAAAGCGATACAAGATTACCACAAAGCTTTTGAGACACGCACGCAAAACGCCCTTGAACATTTAGAGCAAGAATCGCTTGATATGCCATAGGGATAACTTTGTCGATGTGCAGAATGAAAGAAATATTAATTATTTAGGTGGTGTAGATAATAATGGTGTGGAATATCTTGCTAGAGAATTCTTTTTTTGGGAGTTAGACTAATGAAAGCAGTTATAGTGTTATTTTTAAGCTACATCTATCTTATGGCTAATGAGCTAGAATCAAATTTTAAATATAAAGCAAACTATTCCTTTGAGGAACGCGTAAGTGCATTTAAAAAAGATGGGATTATATACTGCTTGGATAATAGGTACAATAGTGGCACAATAACAATAGGCTATGACGAGACTTATTATATTGGTATTTATCTTGACCTCTTTGACACTTCAGAATTACTCCACATAATAGAAGAGCTACAATCATATGTAAAGAAAAAGAAAAGTGAAATAAACTTGGGTAATCTTGTATATGTTGCCCCCTGCCTAGAAATCTATGATTCTAAAGAATACCAAGACGAAGTAGAACGCATAGTCAAGAAATATTGCAAAGATTGCAAATAGCTAGGGAATAATAATGAGCCTTTTACCACATATCTGCGAATAGAAGAGAAAATCATTTTATGGATAATTCTAATTATTTGCTTGATACAAGAAGCAATGTGATTGTTAGACAACTCTACTTTTGGGAACTAGAATAATGAAAAAATGTATCCTATTGCTTTGGCTAGTGATATTTTCTGCTAATGCAACCAATCAAGAATCTTTTTATAATAAGAATAATCCCATACCTATGGAGTTGCTTGATAGTTGGGATAGTATTGAGGAGATTGTTGTATCTTTTAAGAGATATGGGCTATTTTATTGTATCAACACATTTGATAAGACACAGGATACAGATGTCATCGCAAAAACAATGAGGTATTATAAGCTCAAATTGTTGCACCAAGATGGCGATGAGATAAAACAAAAGAGGCTAGAAAAATATATTGCCACCATGATAGATTCTAAAGATTTCTCTCATCTTGCCTATGATAATGGAACAAAACTTTATACTCTTGCGTGTCTTAATCTCTATGAAAGTAAAGCTTATATGCAAAAAATAGATAGAATCTTGCGTCCATATTATTTAGATTCTGTTTTTCCAAAGGAATATCAAGAACGTTATAAAAAAACTATACAGCGTTTTTTAAAAAACTAGGAAGTTTGTAGCTATGGAGATAAGTGGCTGGAATAATGCTAAAGGACACATAACATTATGGGATAATGATGAGAAACGATTTTTAGATAATTCTAATTATTTGCTTGATACAAGAAGCAATGTGATTGTTACAGAATTTCACTTTTGGGTATTGAAGGACTAATATGAAAAAATATTATTTTATTATTGTGTTTTGTGTCTCTCTTTGTGCAGGCGAAAATACTTCATGGCAAAATTTAAAAGATTATGGATTGGCACATTGTTTAGCGACATTCCACATAGGTGAGCCCTCAAGGGATATATTGGCTTCAAGAGCAGCCTATATGCAAATCCTTAATCGTGCTGAACTTTTATCTCAAAAAGCTTTGAGAGAATATATTGAGAGAACAATACCCAATATGCTTATACATAATTTTGGGCTACTGGAAGCACCCTATGATGATATGACATTGTATTTTCTTAGCTGTATGAATATGTATCACTCACAAGAATATGATAATCTGATAAAAGAATTGCTAAAGCAATATGAGGAGGGCTAATATGAATATCTTAATACCCCTAAATATGTATCCACATAGAGTGCAATTTTACTTTTGGGAGTTAAAATGATACAAAATGGTATTAAAATGTATCTGCTTATAGCGATAATGTCTTATAATTTGTTTGCTGGTGGTCCTGAAGTGCATATAAATTATAAAGAATACTACAAACAAAATGCGAAATATTTGTATAAAATCTGGGGATTTGATTATTGTTTAAATTATACAAAAAATATGTCATTTAATGCATTTGAGAAGCAGTGGGTAAAAGAAAAGCAAAGCATACTTGAATCTACAAGCAAAGAATCTCTTGAGGAACTAAAACATTTTATTGATAGATATAGAGCCAAACATAATCTGTTGGTCATTTGCCTAGAACTCTATGACTCTAAAGAATACCAAGACGAAGTAGAACGCATAGTCAAGAAATATTGCAAGGATTGTAAGTAGGTGTGTTATGTTTATTTTGGGAATTAAAATAAAGGAGGGATTGTATGAAAAAGATTGTTTTACAATACATAATTATGGCATATACGATAGTCTATGCGGGACCCCCTTGGGCTGAAGCTCTTGGGGTAACAAATGCCGTTCAATCATCTATTTTAGCTGAATGGGGATTGCAATATTGCTTACAATACGATAAGGACAATCTGTTTAAGCCAATAGTGAAAGATGAACCTTTTGCATTACGCAAAGATGTAGCTCAAGGGAGATTAGATTTACAAAAATATTTAGACAATGAATACTTGGGTAATGCTATGGATACTCATCGTTTTAAGCGTTGTATGATTATATATAGATTAGAGGAATATCGCTCCGAAGTTAAAAACATCGTAAAAAAATATTGTGAATATTGCAAATGAAAACTAAACGAGAGAATAGAGATTTTTACAACAACGAATTTTCAAGGTTTGGTAAAAGTGGTATTATAGTAATGAGAATCAAAGGTTTCATTGATGCGACAGAAGGACATACAACCTTATGGAATGGGGAAGATAAGCATTTTGAAGATTTTAAGATTAGCGAAAATTATTTGATTGGCAATCATAATGTGGTGGATTTTCAGTTTTGGGAGCTAAAAAGCAAAAAGGATAATAAATGAAAAAAATGACCATATTTTTTATTTCATTATTTTTTTGTTTTTGTGCTGCAAATGCGGAGGAGTTTTTGGATTCTTACGGAAAAGTCGCAAAGTTGGGTTGGTTAGGATTGGCATATTGTATGGGTATAGATGATGAAAGGGAGATTAAACAAGAGCTTGATAATCTATCACTTGACCCTACTAGAGATAAGGTAAAAATAATGGACTCAAAAGCCGCATTTAATGAGTTAAAACAATATATTGATACAGAAAAAGAATTTTATGACATTAATGATAATAATCCAAAATTAGGTTATAAAAATTTTAAAGGTTGCATAAAAATGTTTTATTATGGTGCAGGATATGGGTCAGGCTATCAGTTTGAAGTAGAACGCATAGTAAAGAAATATTGCAAGGATTGTAAGTAAAAATCACAAATGAAAAACTTGTATAAAGCACAAAGACTAGAATCAATTAGCAAATGGCTTAGATTCTATACTAGAATCTAAATGGAGCATACCACAATGAAAAAACTTCTTATTCTCTTAGTTTTCCTTATATCTTATAACTTTGCTAATGCTACTCAATCTAAAGAAGCACAGCACAAAGACACTGCCCTAGCTAAAGCCTGTGAGCCTACTATCTATGAGACAATCACAACTAGCGGAATCTATATCTCAAATAATCCTTTTAGGAATCTAAAGATTGATAATAATGGGCTAAATGACGACCTCAAAGGCACAATCTATGAGTTACCACAAGGGCGAGCTGACAAACAAACGCTTTTTAAACTTGGCAAATTTGAAATGGGAACACACGATAAGATTCCAAAGGTATGGGCGTATGAGATAACATATATAAATGCTTTGGATAGAAGACTTTTTACTCACATAGATGTAGATTCTAGTTTAGGAGCATTTTATAATGATATTAGTTTTTATATGGATACACGCTTTTTTGATTATCAAAAACGAATGTATGTAGGACTCCCAGATTTTGCAAAAAACTATTTGCGAATTGTTACAAACGCTAATCGTGATATGTATAAAAATATCGATATGTATGGGGATTGTAAGCAAGATTCTAAAGAAGCGTTATGCAATGCAATTTTTACTATACCAAAAAATAAAGGCTATCAATATGAGCTATTTATTATAATCTACACACCCATTTATGTGCCTGAGAGTGAAAAAGAGGGAGCAAATAGAATACATCTTGGACAAGATTATATACTATCAGGCAATATTGCTTTACATAGCATAACACGAGTGTATGTTAATGTATATGACACAAAGAGACAAAGAGTAGCGACCAAGATTCTTGCTTCCTTACCTTCGGTTTATAATGTCAAGACAAAAGAGAAATGTGAAGCGACAACGACATTGCGTGATATTATTACATTAACAGAATAAAGGATTAATATGTTTGCCCTAGCTCCCAAATATGATAAGCAAAACGATAAAACAAAAGAGGCAAAATATACGCATATAAGTGCGTTTAGGAAATCTATAAGGGTAGCGTAACAATGAAAAAGATTCTACTTTGTTGTGCTTGTCTTATTGTATTTGTGGCGTGTGATAACCCTAGAAATTCCCAAAGCACATATAGCAAGGTAGATAATGCCACAGGAATTCACTCCCAAAATTCCCAATTACAAGACAGCTTTAAAAGTTTAGAATCTAGGTTTAATGACCCGCTACCTATTATCGCTAGTATCGCACTAAAGATTGATACAATCCCAAATAGTGATAAGGTTTTAGAATCTAAGGAATTTCAAGATACAAGCCAAGACACAAGCATTACATCAAAGTATAGAGAATCGTATGCAGAGTATCACACAATGCTTGATTCTGTGAAAAACGATGATTGGAATGCGATTGTAAGGACAGATACCATAAACGCTATAAGTGCGTATCTCATAAACCTCAATATGCGTATTTTGCAGCAAGATTCACTATGCCAAAGCTTTGAAAAGCATTATAGAGATTCTAAAAATATCGAAGCCTTGCGTATTTTGGATAATGCTATACTTGATGAGGCAAGTGCCAAAAAGAGCCTTTCTCAAAGAAAAACAAATATTACACTTATCGCACAAGATAGGGCATTAAGCACGACATTGGTCGAGTTAGCTAAAAGTTTTAATATTCTTGTGTTAGAGAAATACCAAAAGCAATGTAAGGGGTAGGAATGCCACTAAAGACATATTATTTTGCAAGATATATAGTATTTATTATTATAAGCCTTTGTCTTTTTTATGGGTGCGATACTTCTCAAGATTCTTATCTCTCTAAAAATCAAGAAAATGCTACCACTTCGCTAGTTAATCCCTTTTATAGAATGCTAGACATAGCAATAAAACTCTCTTTTATTCCACAAGAAAAAGACATTGTACAAGATAATGCCGACTTCCTTACCACTATCACAACACAAGATTCACAAACATTGTGGCAAGATGCATTGCGTGTGCCACTAGATAAGGAGTATAGCAAGTGGCAGACATTAGAAAATGAGGCAAAGACATATCAGCAACGACAAGAATACCACACAAAAAGAATGCAAAGTGTGCGAGATATGAGTTTTGCCTATGGTTTGTATGTGCTTAAAATCTCTATGGACTTTACACAGGAGTTTATAGATTCTCCTGCTGGTGCGACAAATTTTTGTTGGGAGTTTGATTTAGTCTTTGGTGATGAAAAAATGTGGTATGCTATGGGTGTTATGGGACTCATCGTAACCATAGAGGATATATATAATGCCCTTGCTATTCTAGCCCATATCGATGATACAGCGATGAGTAGTGCAGAGCTAATGCAGTTTTTAAGTCAATTATACCAGCCCAGCATTATGGAGACAAAATTATGGAATCTCTCATAGCTATACTTTTTATTCCTGCTTTGTTATTGGTAGCTGTGGTAGTTATTTATATTGTGAAATTAGTTTTTTATGATGTTTATATTAGTGATTTTTCTGATGTGTGGAAAGATTATAAAAATAAAAAAATTAGCTTAAAAGTGATAGTGTTTCTTGCCGCTTTGGGTATCTTTATAAACTTTATTTTGCCAAGACTTTAGAGGGTAAATTATGGAATCTCTAGTGTCAATACTTTTTATCCCTGTCTTTTTACTTCTTTGTTTTGTGGTGGTTTGGTTTTTGCGATTTTGGATAGGGGCATTTGTCCCAGATGATAAAACTATGAGTATTCCAAAAAAGACTATATATACAATATTTGGAATTTTGTTTTTTATCCTATCTCCACCTGTAACATTTACAAACATTGCGATATTGCTTTGTAGTTGTGTTGTTATTATACTAGTGATGAAATATATTGCCCCTGTTTTCTATACTAAAACTATTCTTTTTATTAAAAAATATAGTAATGATATAATCGTGCTTTTATGTTGTTTATTGCTTTTTGCCCTGATAGGTGCCATCATAAATGGAAAGATACAATAATCACAAATTTTAGAGGACAAAATTATGGAATCTCTAGTGTCAATACTTTTTATCCCTGCTTTGTTATTAGTAGCTGTGGTAGTGTTTTTTTTCATCAAGTGGCTGTATTTTGATTAGCCAAAATTAAGGAGTAGTAATGAAGGATTTTTTATATGAGTTAGGGTATCATCACGGCAAAGATTTGGATTGTGTCGCTGATAATATTATTTCCTTAAAGCAAAAGGATAATAGCATAAACATCATAAAGCTTCAAGATTCTGACATAGATTCCCTCACAAAAGACTCTCCGCTACACTTACTTAGAGCCTTATATACTTGCAAGCCCTTTGCTATTTGCAATGAAAACAATGAAAGCTTTATCACACAAGAAAATGCTAGTGAGATACTAGGCTATAAATCCGATTTTGCCAATATCTTTGTGTATGGAAAAGTTTCTCTAAATGATACATATCTACAAGCCAGAAAAGCTCTCTATAAAACTTACCAACTCATTAAGCAAGAGCAAACACAAGTCTTAGAACAAGCACAAGCCATAGAGCAAGAAAGACTAGAGCTGCAAAGAAGTCAAGAGAGGCTAGAGCAGCAATTACAAGGATTAGATTCTAAGCAAAGAGAATCTAAATTGCAAGAATTACAAAGAAAGCAAGAAAGAGAATTAAGAGAAAAGCAAAGAGAAAAAGAGAGACAAGAGCAACGACAAGCAAGATTCTCTAAGAATCTAGCAAATACCTATAATACAAGCACTATACAGAATCTAACCACAAACAATAATGCTTATATCACAAAAGATTCTTATCTTGTATTAGAATCTAATGACACAAAAATCATATTCCTAGATTCTCTAAAACATACTTATACTAATTTTACATCTAATGCAAATACCTCTTTTGTTAATCCTAAAGCTTATGCCAATAATCACGATAGTATATCTCTTAACTTTAGCAATAAGGACATACTATGCAGGGTTTGAAGAAATTTTATAATTATGGCACTATCATAGGGCTATTAAGTCTGTGGTTTATCTTTAGAGATTTAGGGTTTATTATACCATTTTCATTTTTACTGACACTACCCATTCTCATCTATGGCACATTTATACCTTTTCCAAGTCAATTATATACAAGATTTGCTAAACACAATACACAATCACGGCAAGACAAACAAGAACTAGAGAATACAAGCACTTTTAGGATTCTCTATGTTGTGGCGTTAGTTGGATTTATTCTTGCTATATTAGTAAAATAAAGGATATAAATGACTTCACAAGAACTAGAAAAAATCAAAGATTTAAGAGATTATGCTGAATTAGCTTGGGTAGCGTATGGATACTTCTATTTAGTTGGCAAAAAGTTTGCAAACAAAGAGGAGTATAAAGATAGAAAAGATACAGAAATTATAATACACGACATCCTAGATTCTACTTATAGTGGCTATATCGCAATGGGTAAAAACCGCTGGGGGCAAGATATAAAAATAGGCACACTCAAAGGCGACTTCACTCCCACACAAGCAAAAAGATTCTCTGAACGCTACGAATTAATCCATCATATCCCAAATACACTAAGTGGATTCTCTGCTACGATATTTTATGATATAAAAGAATCTAATACAACTACAAACACAAAAGAGTTTAAGAAACACTTTGAATACATCATCGCTTTTAGAGGCACAGAATCTACAAGGGAAATAGCGTGAGAATGGTGTATGTAATCATAAGTGCTTTATTTGTGGCAGTCGTGTTTAGTGGGTGTGCCTCAATGAATGTGCAAAAATATTTCTATCCAAGTTATTGGGAAGCAAGAAGCCTAAACAAAAACCTGACTTATGATGGAGAATGGAAAGATAGAGAAAAATTTAGAGAATTAATGACAAATGAAAAAAAGAAAAATAAAATCACAAAAAAGTATGAAAATTTGCTCGCTTACTTTAACTTGACTCTAAATGATTGGGAAGAAATACAAAAAAATCTTGTTAAAGTTAGTAATCCTATGTTCCCAAATTATAGGGTTTTGAATTTAGAGCCCAAAGATGGGGAAATTATAAACAAAAGACATAGGAGCATCAATGTCATCATAATCAACAAGAGGATAGCGATGGGCGGTGCGAGTATTGTTTTTGATACAGATAAACCCATAGGAGTGGAAAATATAGCTATGTTTTATCCTATTATCTATTGGTATAACGATACATTTAGGTTTGATGATGGTATTGCGAGTTTTTTTGATATAATGAAACCCGAATGGGAGTTTATGCCATGAAAACAAATAAACAAATCATAGAAGCCTTGAGAGATAACGCAGATCTTGCTTGGGCAGCCTATGGATTCTTTGATAGGGGTGAGTATGATAATGGTGAGTTAGGGTATAGATATGAAAACGAAACGGAACAAAATAAAGATAAAATGCCCCAACATAAAATAACCTACCCAGATATTCTCACAGATGAATATAAAGATTTAAGAGCCTATAATAATATCTCTGATAGCAATGGCAAATATCAGCCAATTAAGCCCTTTTACAAAAAATCAAAATTTCAAGGCGATATGAATAAAGAGCAAGCTAGATAATTGCTCAGCGATGATAAAAGCATTAATCAAATAAGAAGGGCTAAATATACTCTTGTCCATCATATCCCAAATACACTAAGTGGATTCTCTGCTACGATATTTTATAATCACACAACAAAAACCTATACCTTAGCCTTTCGTGGCACAGAGATGACAAGTATTGATGGATTTACAACTGATGTATTGCTTACAGATGGCTGTATAACATTACTAGGTTTTGCTCTCCCTCAATATCTCTCATTGCTAAAGCTTAAAGAAGCAATCAAGCAAGCTATACAAAAAGATATGAAACAAGGCAGAGAATGTGAAGATTCTAGATTGATTGTTACAGGGCATTCATTAGGAGGACATTTAGCACAAGCTCTTTGTCTTTTTCATCACAAAGAAGTCAAGGAGCTTTATACTTATAATGCCCCCGGATTTTTAGGTGTTGTGATGTTGCCATTTATTTTATTGTATCGCCTCCTTGCTTTGTTTATTAAAGCTATTGCAAGGCTTACAAGATGGATAGCACGATTGCTTAATCCAAATGGTTTTGTGGGAAAAATAGTGCAGAAATCTTGTGATGATATGAATAGGCAGCTTGTAGAAAATGGAGAACAACCAATCAGCAAAGAACAAATCGTAAATGAAGCAGAAAGATATAAAGATTATGAAGATTTAGAGAATGCTGGAACATATCTCAAACAAGCAAAAAAAGGAGAAACTTGGGGCATAGAAATTCATCATTGTGAATCTATTTGGGGTGTAAAGAGTGATAGTATATTGGGAGATATAAATGCTTTTTCAGAAGCGAATGCTTCATTCATCGCTCAACTTGGTTGCAAGTTTGGTGCGCCTTCAAATATCTATCTTGATTATAAAAATACACAAAAGTTTCATCTCATTAACATTAAAAGTTATAGTCATAGTATTAAACCTTTAGCACAATGTCTCCACTTCTTTTCATATCTTATGTTTTGTAAAGATAATGAATCCAAATATGAATCATATGATATAGCCACTGCCCTTGATAATCTTAATGAATTTATAGAATGTCTGCAAAGACTTGCTCCCATTGCAAAAACACTTAATAAAAAAACAGAGAACAAAACAAGCCCAATTGCTATTATACTTGATAATGCTTGGTATCTTTGTAGAAAGATAGAATCATTGCATAATGAGCAAGACGCAAAAGAACAAAATTTTATTATCGATTCTAGCAATATGATTGAAGGTATATATAAGCTATACAACAAAGGCTATAAAATAAAACTATTTGATAAGGCTGATATAGAACAAATCGATATAGCTCAATGCACTATCGCACAAAAAAGAGCTTTATGTCAATTAGAGCCTTTTATTTTTATAGATGATAGCAATAATGAATGCTTAAGTGCTAATAATTACGCAAAAATTTATCGCCATAACTCTAGCTCGACACAGATTGTCTCTGCAAAAGAAAATGATACATATTGGAATATTAGAAAAAGAGACATGATAGGTTTCCATTTTGATAAGAATGTTGCTGTGATACCATTGAAACACACTTATTAAGGATAGACTTATGAAGCAAAGATTTTCCTCACAAAGCTTTAGTGCTACTATCTACAAAGAGCAAAAAGAAATCTATCTGTTTTGTAAGGCTGATGTCATTCTTGATTGTCAAAATATCCATAACACAATCTTTGAAACCATACAAGAAAATGAAACATACAAAGATATAACTTTGCAAGATGTATGTGATTATGCGATACAGGTGTTTTTAGATTCTATCCTCCTCACAGGCGGCACAGAATCTAACAAACCCTATAACGAATGCTTTTTTGGTGAGTTAGATTCTAAAGATAATAATCTAGGCTTAGATACTCTTAAGCCTATCTATCATTTACAAGCTAGCGATGAGATTATAGAATCTACAAGCAACAATAGAGATTCTAGCAATGCAGATTCTAACAATTCCCTAAGCACCTTAGATATTTTTTTAAATGGCTCTAGGCTTACTCTCCTAAACTACTCCCTCTTAGATTCTAGCCTCAATATTAAATTAGAATGCAATTCCTCCGAATCTAAGGCAATACAAGAGAGAGAAAAAGAGCAAAGAGAACAAAAACAACAAGATTCTCAAACTAAAGATTCTACATCTCAATCTACTTCTATGCTCCACCCAATACTAGAGGATAATGAGATTAAATGCCCTCATAATGGAGTAGTAAAGCTAAAGAGTAATAAGGGTAAGTCTTTTAGCTCTAAAGGGATTCCTATGGTATTAGAATCTGATTTATTAAATGCTCCAATCATAGGCTGTGCTAATAATATAGTAACATCAGATTCTAAGACATTCTCTACAAATCGATGTATAATACCTAAAAACAAGGCAATACATGCAAGTTAAAAGCTCAAAGTGTAAGAAAATGCTCTATATTGCGCTAGGAATCTTTATAATATTTTTTATATATCTAGCCAGTGGTTGCTCTATCTATTATCCCACAAGCTATCGAGCTTTTATCCCTAAACAATGGGATAGTGAATATAAAGAATATGAGAGGTTGTGTAAAGAAAATATAGGCAAGGTAGTGTATGCAAGACCTATCACACAAGAGGAGTTTGAAAAAATGAAAGCCTTGTATGCTGAGATAGGATACTATTTTTTTTCTTATAGGTATGTCCCTGTATCAAAAAGTCTTTATGAGTATCGCATGAGTCTTCATAAGGATTTTCGAACCTATCCAGAGCATGAGAGTTCTAGGATTGTTTATCAAATGGTTCTTGGTTATGCGTACGACCGGTATTGGACAGAATTTATCTTTTTTACTAAAGGAAGCCCGACAAGTGAGAAGTTTTTAGAGTGCGAAATAAAGACCCCCAAAGAAGATTTATTCTTAACTATGGCTTTTAAAGAACAACGCAATATTGGCACAAAAAATGATGTAAGGCTTGGAGAACATGCGAGGATTGAATTTGCAAGGAAAGATAACAATGTCAGATAAGCTTTATCAAAAATACTACACTCTAGGAGTATATGTAGATACTTGGGGTTTGGGTGAAGGAAAAATCTCGCATGTCTTTTTAGGACTTAAAAAAGAATATCAGCTTGTTAATGAGAACTTTAAAGGCACATTAAGTGATGAATTAAAGAAAAAATATATAGTAGAATCTGAACTAGAACAACATAGTAAAATCACACAAATAGAACTTATAAATAACCTTACGCAAGAATATGAAAACAATGAAACAAATAGAAAAAAATGGACAGGGCAAACAAAGGTTTGTTAAAGCAGATTCACAAAGTGATTTTATCTATCAAGATTTTGACTTTGCTAGTGATGATGAGATAATACAAAAGTCCTATAATTTAGCTATGGATAGGCAACAGCCTATTATTTTTGCTAAGATTCCACACTACAATGCCCCTCATATTGCAAAAGAAAGCAAGGGAGTGTATATCCAATCTTTCTTAGAAAGATACGCTGGGCAAGATAGAAGTATTGGGGATTATAGAGATATATTAGAATCTAAGGAAACACACAATGCCTAAACCATTTATCGAAAGAAAGAATAATGCCATACTAGATGTCATAGAGCTACAAAAAGAGGGCTATACTGATATACATTTTCAAGGTGTCCATTTACTAGGCGGCTCTGAATCTAACAAACCTTATAATGAATGCTTTTTTGGCGAATTAGATTCTAAAGGTGCATTTCTAGAATCTAAACCTGTGTATCAATTAATTGGCGAAATAGACTATGACACAAAAGATTCTAAAGAGAGTTTTACTCAAACCTTACAAATCTTTCTTGATTCCTCCACCCTCACTCTTTTAAACTACTCCCTTTTAGATTCTAGCCTCAATATTAAATTAGAATGTAACTCTAAAGAATCTAAAGCAATACTAGAGAGAGCAAATACAAAGAGAGCAGATACAAAGAGATTCTAACTCCATAGATTCTCTAACAAGCACTGCACTGCTCCACCCCATACCAGAGGATAATGAAATCAAATGTCCTCATAATGGAGTAGTGAGACTAAAAGCTAATAAGGGTAAGACCTTTACTTCTAAAGGTATTCCTTTAGTCTTAGAATCGGATTTGCTAAATGCTCAAATATTAGGTTATACTAATCCCATGCAATACAATAATACATCACTTAGGAATAACACATGCAAATCATACATCTCTTAATCCTTAGTCTTGTTTTGGTGCTTTGTGGTGGGTGTTATAATGGCGAACTGATACAAAAAGACTATAAAAAATATGATAAACTGCGAATGCAAATAGATGACGATACAAAAATCTATGATACTTCTGTGCCAAAACACTACTTTTATACATATTTTTTCGAAAAGGCTCTCAATACGACTGAAATAATAGATTATGTTTTTAGCAAAGATACGCAACAATCAAATGTGTATCATAAAACTATTCTTGGTGATGAATTGATAAGATTTACTAAAGATTCTCACTATCAAGCATTTTTGAAACAAATAGTTATAGAATACACAGAAAAGAGGGTCGATAAAAAAACGATGATTACAAAACAAACTTTTACATTCAAGAATAAAAATACACAAAAGATTTTAGCTCAAGTGCATGATTACAGAAATTATGAGCAAAGATATAAAATTTATAAAGCAGGCTGGAGTGTTTTTCAGCGTTGGAGGACAATTGATGAGATGTGCGAAGATGGTAGTGCAATAGGTGTAGTAGGCGAGGCATGCTCATGCAAAACAGGAGATTATCTTAAGGAAAGATTACGTCCAGAAACACGCCAACTCGTAGAAAAAAGTTGTGAAAATATGAGTATAAATGAAAGGCTTGAAAATTTTTGGTGTCTATGTTTAAAATCCTATAAAGACAATAGCCTTACGCCTGTATTGGGTGTGCCAATAGAGTGGTTAGAGAATATAGAGAATGGTAATTTCGTATGGTAAGGAGCATAAATGCCACATAATCAAATACCAAACAATCAAGATATAATGTTAGATTCAAATGCGAATCTCTTACAATACGAAACACACATAAGGCTTATGTATAGATATGCTATTTTGGCTTTGGCGGGGAATGTGAAGCTAGGAAGTTTTTTAAAAAACGATGATATAGATTTGGAAGAATCTAGCGGTTTGTTTCGAGATAATAAAATTGTAATCAATACATTAAAAAGCTTAGAACCTAGACAACAATCCCTATTTACTATTATAACAGTTGGGTATTTTGGTGGCAGAATCCCCGTTGGTGGTCTTAAGATATTTTACAAAATTCCTAAAACACAAGAAATTTATGTGGATAAAATAGCAATGACTATCGCCCTAAGCTTTGTTAAAAATTATGAAGTAATTGATCACATCAATGAAAATGATAGAGAATCTAAAATGGGCTTTAGGGCTACGCTTTTTAGAGATATAAGAAATAATGAATATGTTTTGGGTATAGCAGGGACTGATGCCCCAAGCCCCAATCCTCTTACAGTTGATTGGAAAGATATAGGGACTGATGCTTCCTTGACATTGAGAAAACTCCCTAAAAAGCAATATGATTCTATGATAAATTTTTACTTTACACTTAAGCAAAATGGAAAGATAGCACATAACACACCAATAGTTGTAGTAGGACACTCGCTAGGTGGCTATTTAGCCCAGCTATTTGCCCTCACATATCCTCATATCACACAGGGGCTTTATACCTATCAGGCACCGGGTGCAAAGAGACTATGGAGAGGAATATTTAGCTTTTTGCAAAGCCTTAATATACAACCTAAAGAGACACAAACAAATATGCGAGAACATAGAAAACAAGCCTATAAGAATCTCTCAAGGGCTAATAGGCAAGAGGCAATGAATATCCTAAAAGACAAAACCTTTCATATCCATACCGATAAAGATTCTAATCTCAATAATAACCAATGGATATTATTAAATTTTGTCCAAGAGCTAGGCACAAAAACACCGGGCTATTTATATTATATCAATGACAAAAACAATGACTTTCATCACCCAGCCCATTGTGTGCGTGCATTAGAAAGGCTAAATAGATTGCTAGATGGAATCCACCATAGCACAAAGACTCAAATGAACTTGCAAGATTTAAATCTTTTTCTACGCAATCTGTATCATTATGCTTTGTTGCATAGGAGGGGTGAAACTCTAAGCGAGGCGATAGATTGTGTATTAGATGATGTGGCGTATTATCAAAATCTCATAGAATCTAAAGATATTGATTTTTTGCAAGATAAGGGCTTAGAGCCTTTTGCAGAAAATAGTAATTTTGTTGATGTAGAGATGAATAAAGAAGTTGATATACCTCTTTTTGGTTATGATTATCTCAATGACCCAAACAAATCTTATCCATATATAGCACAATTCTATTTTTGGGAGTTAAAATGATGAAAGTGATATATACGGGGTTATTTTTTTTTGATACATATTAGCCAAGCATCTGATGCCTTAACTCTTACAAAACTGTTGATAGATGAAAACTATACACAAGAGATTAAAGAACAATATTATCGGCAAGATGCTAGGAAATATTACAAAGTGTGGGGATTTGATTATTGTTTAGGTTATACAAAAGGGTTACCTAATAATAATGCTAATAGGTCTGACGCATACGCTAGAGAGCTTGTATTAGAAGTCGGTGGGAAACAAGCATTAGCTGAACTTAAAAAATTTGTTGAACATAGAAAAAAATATTCTAGTCTAACTAACTGCCTAAATCTCTATGACTCCAAAGAATACCAAGACGAAATAGAACGCATAGTAAAGAAATATTGCAAGGATTGTAAGTGAGTGGCATAGGCAAATACCACTATCTTTATAACTCCTGCACACACACAATGCTAGATACAAAAGACTATACACAGCTAGGATTAGCTCACAATCCTAGTAATGCTACTATCCTCACACTCCACACACCTTATAAAGCACAAAGACTAGAATCACAATTAGCAAATGGATTAGATTCTATACTAGAATCTAAGGATAGAGAAAGACAAGCTAAGCTTACTAGAGAATCTAAAAAGTCTCAACAAAATAAGAGACACAATACAGATATACTTCCTCTCACACAGAATCTAAGCAAAAAGATTCTAAAGATAAAGATTCTTTATCTTTAGCTAGTAATGACAAAAGTCAATCCACCTCTATGCTCCACCCAATACTAGAGGATTCTGAAATCAAATGTCCTCATAATGGAGTAGTAAAGCTAAAGAGTAATATATGTCATAATATATTCGGATTAGCGAGTTAGGAGATTTTAAAATGTTTTTGTATAAAAAATGCGAAGTATGTGGGAATAACATTAATAAATTACAGAGTATTTGGAATTTGTATGAAGTATCTGAAAAAAACAAATTCAGTATTGCATGTAAGAATTGTCAAACCCAATATAAACCAAAAGCAGTATTTTATATACTCTTGAGATTTTTGCCAACAGATGTTGTTCTTGGAAATATGTTTTGTGTATTGCTCGTATGGCTTGTTTTTCCACCAATACAATGGTGGCTTATCATTATAATAAGCATTGTTTTTTGGCATATTATAAATTTTAGTATTATATGTATAATGCCATTTGATAAATGCGACACTAAAAAATGTAAAGAGGAGATAGAAAGTGGCAGAAAACAATAAAGACTTTACAGACCATTTACCTTTTAAAGGCGATTTTCAGGTTAATGCTCTAAAGCAATTTTTATTAGACATAGCACCTATTTTAAACAAAGTAGATTCAAATAAAATTATTTTTGTAGGGCATTCTTTAGTCGGGTATTTAGCAGTTATAGCAATGCAATTTTGCGATACTATTGATAGGAGTTTAAATACACAATTTAATACAATCAAATTTATGGCATCGCAAGTCTATACTTTTAATTCTCCTGCTATTACTGGGATTGATAATATGCTAATGCGGGCTTTGGCAGCATTATTAGATAAAAATATTATGGAGCAAGTCTTAAATCCTCAAAAAGCATATTGTGTCTATGACAGCGGCGGCGTAAATATCATCGCTTCTGCTCAATATGGCTCACGCAATAGACTGCCTATCTATACAGGTAAAGATTCTCACTCCATTATCCCCCCCCCCCCTTTTTTTACTCAAACACTTTGAAACTTTATATAGCACGATAGGATAGAGTTATGATTGAGAGTTTTGATTGGGGGATTACTCTGGGGACACTAGGCATAATAGTAATAATATGGGGATTTTTAGTGGTATATATACCTATTTTTTATCTCTATAATCGCTTTGTTGATAAAAATGCTATTTATGCAGAAGGATTTTTAAAATACTACTTTTTAGGGTATGTGATTGTATGTATTGTGTTTGAATGCTACATTGCCTTATATGTACCTTTTGATTATCGTTATTTTGAGGAGAGTAATGCTATATATTATCCCATACAACACAAATATGCAGAATACAATAAGACGTTTGCATCATTTGTGCCTACATATCTCATAGGCACTCCTATCGCATTTTATTTAACAAAAGTTATCAATAAACTCCACCGCACAAATAAAACTTCACAAATTTTGCATAGAAGTAAAACAATCATATTTGGCATATTCGCACCAAGTGGATTATTATTAGCAGCTTTTGTGACGGAAAAAATCATAAGTTTCATATAGTAATGAAAGGATAGAGTTATGATTGAGAGTGTCGCAGGAGGACTTATACTTGGGCTTATTTTTACTATTGTGGCTCATTTTGTGCCGCATTTTTATTTGGTTTTTATGCCAACATTAGCATGCAATGTCTTGTTTTATTATATCCTCAATCGCTTTATCTGTCCAAAAACAATTTTTGCTACCAATTTTTTAAAATCCTATTTTTTGGGATTTTTAATTGGATTTATCATTATTTGGGCATGTATCTTTATGCTTGATTTTTATAATTATCACATTGTCGATTTTCTCATAGATGATTTATATGTGAAACTTCGGGATTTTATCGCACCCTTTGTTGGCTTATTGTATCTAAAAGCAATGATATTTTTTATAAGCTGGAGGATTTTAGGATTTGTTTTTAAAGAAGAGTATAAGGCATATAGAATCAAGGATTTTGTAGTATCAAAACAGCCTCCTAGTAAAAAAGCCAAATACACAGGCTTAACGCTAGGGATATTTTTTGCTTTGAGTAATATTGACATACTGCCATTTATGATGAGTTTTGAAGAAAGGGAAGTGCTTATGCCAATCGTTAGATGTGTGCAGTTTTTTTATCAATATGTTTATCTTAAAGAAAGCCTATATGATAGCTTATGATTGAGAGATTGTATATGTTATTATTTCTGTGTAGAATCTCACTAAACAATTAGGACTAACCAAACAATTAGGAATGCGTATGCAAACTCATTTATTCTCTAGACGACCGATAGTCTTATCAATGCAAGATAGAGATTCTCTTACCAAAGATTCTCCTATTGCCTTGCTCAATGCCTTGTATCAATGTCAAGACTTTGTATTTGTGGATTCTAAAAATAACCCAAGCTTGACTAAATCTAACATTACAAAAACCTTTGGTTATAAATCAAGCTTTTACCTCTCTTTCATCGCTCATAAAGATTCTCTAAACGATATACCTAGACGCTAGAAAGGCTCTCCAATAGAAACACCAATACAGATTCTACTCTTATCTTAGAATCTAAAGACAAAGTGATACGATTATCTTTTTAGATTCTGCTTTACCACACACAACACCCATATATTTTTATTATTTGTTGTGTTGTTATATATGCTGAATGTTTTCTCATAAGCTCCTATCCTATTGCTGCATTAATTTTTGATAATAAACTTTATATATTCCTATGATCATTTAGTAATACTGCATTACAAGATACAATATTTAGGTATGATATTTAGTTGTTAAAAGTGAGGAATTATGCCTATTGACTTATGAGATAACTATTTGACATCTTTTTTTGTTTTTAGTGCTATGCCAACAGAATCTGCAATATCTTTCTGAAGATTTGGATTTTTTGTGATGAGTTGTTCTCGCACTTCCGCTGCTTTGTCTGTATCGATGGCTTCTAGGCTTACAAGTTCTCGGACAATATCAAGCCATTCTTGCTTATCTTCAGATTCTGGGGCGATAATGCCAAATGTTGTGCTAAATTTCTCAATCAGTCCAAGCGCATCTTCTTTGGTTTTAGCATTGGGAATGAGTTTTCGAAAGGCTTTTAGTGTCAGAGGTTTTGGTTTTGGTTTATGATCAAAAAGATTGCGAGTCAAAAGCCCAAAGACTAGCACTATAGAACCAAGTCCAAAGGACAATATTAAAAAGAGTGCGTAAAATCCACTATTATACATATTGCTTCTTTGTGATTGCTAGTTATCGTGTTTTGCTCATTTCATAAAATGCATTTGTAGCAGCGACAAATCCATTTATACTACCACAGTCATAGCGCTTACCTTGAAATTTGTAGGCTAGTACGCGTCCATTTTTTGCTTGCTCCATTAATGCATCAGTAATTTGTATTTCCCCCTTTTTTCCCGGTGGCGTTACACGCAAAATATCAAAAATATCAGGTGTTAAAATATAGCGCCCAATTACAGCAAGATTTGAAGGGGCTTCTTTTTGGTTTGGTTTTTCAACCATTGTATTGACACGATAAACTCCAGTTGCAATCTCATCGCCTGCAATAACTCCATATTTATCAACATCACTCATCGGTACTTCTTCAATTGCGACAATAGAACATTTGTGTTTATTGTAAAGTTTAACCATTTGTGTGAGCACACCTTCGCCCTGTGTGTTTGCACATAAATCATCGGCGAGAATGACAGCAAAAGGTTCATTGCCAATAAGCGTTTCTCCTGTTAAAATCGCGTGCCCAAGCCCTTTCATTTCATTTTGGCGCGTATAAGAAAAGGTGCATTGATTGATAAGTGATCGTACTTCATTAAGCAAAAACTCTTTGTCTGTGCCCTGTATTTGATGTTCAAGCTCATAGCTAATATCAAAATGGTCCTCAATACTCCGTTTTCCACGTCCGGTAACAATAGCCATTGTGTGACAACCAGCATTGAGCGCTTCTTCGACACCGTATTGAATGAGTGGTTTTGTGAGGATTGGCAACATTTCTTTAGGCATAGCTTTTGTCGCCGGAAGAAAGCGAGTCCCATAACCTGCTGCTGGAAATAGACACTTGTTGATATAAGTATTCATTTTGCGCTCCTTATATGGATTTCACAAGCATTGTAGCGCATTAAATTTAAGAAAAAGCTAATATACTTAGTAAGTAAAACCACTAAGCAATTGTTTTAGATAATGGCTAGCATAGTCCTAGCTATGACGCAAGTCTTTGTATTCACGTGGAATCATAAACTCTTCACATCGTAGGGCTTTGGGATAGATTTTGTGTTGGTACCCTATTTCAAATAGTGTATCAATAGCGCGTATTTGCAAGGTGCTTAGACTGATAGATTCTGTATTAGCGTAAAGACTAAGATATGTATCTAGCTTGGCAGAATCAACACGGATAAGCGATCGTTCTAGGAGCATTTGTGAGAGTAGGGGTTTATTTTGGGTAGCAATACGCACAGCTTGCGTGAGCGTGTCTTCAATATCAAGTGCTTTTGTTAGTGGGATGCTACGCCGAAGTGCCATTCCGCCAAGTGGTAAAGGCAATTCCTCTTTGGTAAGATCACACCAAATATCCCATATTTCGCGCTCAACTTCAAGCTCACTACTAAAATCCAAAATGGATTCGTGGATAAGCACCCCAGCATCAACTTCATCTTGGAGCACACAAGACTCTATTTCAAGAAAGTTTTTATACACAATACGTGCATTTGGATAGGCGATGCGAAAGAGCATCGCATTTGTTGTATGCGCCCCTGATAGGGCAACCTTAAAATTGTGTTTTAAGGCTTTGCCCCTTTTTTTGATGAGTTTTGGACCATAGCCCTTGCCAAAACTCACGCCCGTGCGTAATAAGGCATAGTTATCCGCGACAAGTGGATAGAGAGCAAATGATATAGCACTCACATCATAAATTTCTTGAAGCGTAGCATGATTAAGTGTTTGAATATCTTTTGCTATATTAGAAAACTTTAGCCCTAGTGCAGAATCTATCCAACCAAAAGCAATAGCATAATACATAAAAATATCATCTGCATCGGGGCTATGGGCTACTTGTATCATAAATAAACTCCGCAAGAATTGCACTAGAATATCGTAGGCTAGCTATACTTGGTTGCGGGAGATGGATTTGAACCATCGACCTTTGGGTTATGAGCCCAACGAGCTACCGGACTGCTCTACCCCGCGATATGAAATAGAAAGTGAAAAATGATAGAGGAAAAACAGAATGGCTGGGGTACAAGGATTCGAACCTCGGAATGGCTGGACCAAAACCAGCTGCCTTACCACTTGGCGATACCCCAATGAAAAGGCGATTTTATAGAAGTTTGGCTTTTTTGTCAATACTTTTTAGTATAATTTGCCAAAATTTATCATTATAAAGGATTAATTATGGAATCGTTTGAGCGAGTTCAGGAAGCGATTAATGCAATTAAAAATGGTGAAATGGTTATTATTATGGACGATGAAGATAGGGAAAATGAGGGTGATTTGGTTATGGCTGGGATTTTTAGTACCCCAGAAAAAATCAATTTTATGGCAAAAGAAGCGCGTGGGCTCATCTGCGTTTCAATTACTAGAGAAATTGCCATAAACCTAGATTTGCCACCTATGGTGAGTAATAATGATTCTAATCACGAGACAGCTTTTACTATTTCTATTGATGCGCGCAGTGCAAAAACTGGTATTTCTGCATACGAGAGGGACCTAACTATACAGCTTATGTGCAATCCTGCAAGTAAGCCTCAAGATTTTGTACGCCCCGGACATATCTTTCCCTTAATTGCCAAAGATGGAGGTGTGTTGGTTCGTACAGGACATACAGAAGCAAGTGTGGATTTGTGCAAAATGGCAGGCATTAAGCCTGTGGCAGTGATTTGTGAAATTATGAAAGAAGATGGTACAATGGCGACACGTGGTGATCGATTTTTGAGCGATTTTGCTAAGAAACATAGTCTCAAGATTCTCTATGTTTCAGACTTGGTTGCATATCGTTTGCAGACAGAGAATCTGCTTAATATTACTAGACAGGAAGAAGGCGAGTTTTTGGGAACGGTATGCGAAAAAATTATGCTAAGCGATCACCTTGGGCGCGAGCATTATGTATTTGCCTTTGGTGCACCAAAGGCACCCTTAGTTCGTTTGCATACAATTCATACTGATTATGAATTATTTTCAAGTACCAAAAAATTTGAGTTTTTGATGCGTTGTATCAAGAAACTACAACTTGAAGGTGGCTATCTTGTATTTATTAACGATACTTCAAACGAATCTGAATTGATGAAAAACTTTGGTATAGGCGCACAAATTCTAAAAAAGCTTAATGTCCGCGAGTTTAAACTTATCAGCACAAATAAGCGTGAATATGCAGCTCTTAATGGGTTTGATTTGCGCCTAATCGAAACGATTGATGTTTAGATTATGGTTGTTAATTAGATAGAATAAGGTGGCTATGGAATTGTTAAAATGTTGGATATATGGGATATTTTGTTGTTTTTTGCTTAATGATGCTTTGTGTGCTGGAGCAATATGTGAGTTTAAAATAAAACAAGCACAAGAAGGTATAAGAGCGTATGAACAGAAGAGAAATTATGATCCAGACAAGCTTGCCGCAGCGCGCAAAGAGCTCGATACTTTGCTAAAACACTGTGATGATGAAGCAATTTTGCAAGATGTGCAAGAGCATATTAAGCGCACAAAAAACAAGCTTGATGCAGAGAATCTGCGTCTTGCAAATGCACTACAAGCCCAAGATCAGCATCGGATTTTTCAAGCAAAACTTGCATACAAGATTGCTGAAATTGAATATATCGCAGCACGTCAAGAAGAGTTACGACTTAAAGACTTACTTAAACCTATTCCCAAAAAATAAAAAGACAAAACTACAAAGCAAGCATTTTAGCAAGCCCTAATAATGTGTAGCCAAGCTTTAAATAAAAAAGTGGCAATATTACAAGATTCTAAGCTGAGGCACAAGTCTAGATTCTACTTAGCAAATGGATTAAGACCGCCTAGCATTGAGAGGGCTAGAGACTTTTTATTTTCTGCCATATTTTTGTAGGCATCATTTAGAGCAGAGATAAGCAAAATCTGTAGAGAGTCTTTATCTTCTAGTAAAGAATCATCAATGCTAATATCTACAACTTCTCCTGCTCCATTTATACTCACACTCACGAGTCCGCCCCCACTTTTAGCGTTAAATAGTGTTTGTCGTGATTTTTCTTCAAGTTCCTTGACATTTTTTTGCATATCACCAAGCATTGATGAAAGGTTGTTTATATCAAACATTAGTACTCCTTTTGCCGACTTAAACGACTGATGTATTTAACGAAGATGATTGTGCTCATCAACAAAAACAATTTTTGGCTTATGTGTTTTGGCTTTGTCTGCTTCTATGCTTGCATAAGCGACAATGATTACAATATCACCAACACAGGCACATCTTGCTGCTGCACCATTGAGACAGACTATACCGCTCTCGCGCTCACCAACGATAACATAAGTGCTTAAGCGCATACCGTTATTGATATTGAGCACATCAACTTTCATTCCCTCAATTAGTCCAGCTGCTTCACATAAGGCTTCATCAATTGTAATTGAACCCTCATAATTAATGTTAGCATCACTTATGCGTGCTCTATGGATTTTTGCATATAGCATTTCAAAATACATAGTCATTCCTTTTATAATGAAGAATCTATCCAACCATCTTGTGGCAATATAAGTGTAATATCACGCGGCAAATATAACAAAATCTTATCAAAAAATATTTTATGCGTGAGCATATCACCACACAAAAAAATTTGTTTGATTGCATAGTTTTGCTCCATATCACGCACAAAATTTCCCAAAAACTCACCAAGAGAATCTAGGATTCCATAGCATAGTATTGCTTTTTCTACGCCAGCAAGTGCAAAGCTCATACAACTTCTCAAGATTTTTGGATAATCAAGACTGAGCACGCCCTGATCGTTTTTTATGAGTTTATAGTCTATGCGTGGTCCTTTATCAAGCAAACAAAGTTTGGCGTTTGAAAGAATGGTTTGCACACCCTGTGATAATGGTGCAGATTTATCACAATATCCAAGTACTTTTGCGATGATACCAAACATATCAACAATATTTGTACTTACCCTAGATGATTCTGATATAAAATTTAGTGTCTCTGTACCAAAGTGTTTCTTGTAATTAGCTATGAGTCTATCAGCACCTTTATAGTACTTCTCTAGGCGCGTTAGCATTGCATTCACATCTGTAGAAAAGCTTACTTCTAAAAGCTTGGCAAAAGAAGTGCCATCATATGTCCAAAGAGCGCTTGGATATTTGGTTGAGAGATAACAAGTAAGCATTTGTTTAGAGTAGGAGAGCTGGTGTTCTTTTATTCGTTTAGAAGTGGTAGTTTGTCCAGAATCTAAAAGATTTTCATTACTACTAGATTCTCGTAATTCTTGCGGATAGTGGTGCTTAATGATAGCTTGCAAAGTGTGTTTGGATTTTCTATTCTCAATAAGCGTTCCTTCTTTGCTGCATACAAGAAGTTGTTGTTTTGGTAGGGCATAGGTAAGACTATATCCGATTTCAAGGGATTTTTGTGAGTAGTTTTTGGATTTATGTACAAAGACATATTCTATACCTTCTTGTTTTGCCAGTGATCCTAGCAGCATAAGCATAGGATCAAAAGCGAGCATACAGATAATTTCCACACAATTATCTTTAAGTAGTTCCTTGCGAAATACATCTTTAACACAAAGCTTCATACTTGGTTTCTCAAAGCTTGCAAGAACAGAAAGTTGCACAGAATCTACGCGCGTGAATGTTTGTATGGTCTGCATATCCCAAAATAGTACTTTTTCACTTTTTGTTTGCGTGTTTAGGCAGAGACTACCTCTTGGTGTATGCAAAAGAATGCTATCGTGGTTTTTGAGTGCATTTATAAGGTTTGATATAAGAGATGGGAGTTTATGTGGGCTTGTATAAAGAGATTTTTTAGGCAAGCTTTGGTTGGATTTTTTGTTTTGATTCTTATGAGACAGGAATAGTTTGGTATAGATTTTTGAAAATAAACGCATATTACTCGAAGTGTACGTAGCAATAAAATCGTTGATTTGTACTACTGAAGGCATAGACTCTTTAGTGGATCTTTTAGGCGGATGGGCAAAAAAGTGCTTTGGTGGATTCTCTATTGGCAGGACAGTGTCAAATACAAAATACAAACTCAATGGTAATTCCCGACTAATTGCATCAGAGAAATCGAGAATTGCTTGTTGTACACCACAAACAATAAAGCTATATTTTGAAGTAGGGATTTTTTTTTCAAATTGTATGGCAAATTGCAGTTTGTGTGTGCAAGCAAGCCGAATTAGTATGGATTCAAAGGGTGCTATATAGGCTTTAGATTTGGTTGTATGAAAAACAAAGCTAAACAAGGCTAAAATCCTTTATAGGAATTGTTTGCAATTTCTTGTAGGGGAATAGCGTTTGTTTTTTTTATGCTAAAACCAAGAGTGCGTAACTGTTTGATAACCTCTTCTTCCATAGTTGAAACCCCAGCCAAAAGCTCTTGAGAGAGTTCAAAGGTCGTATCTTCACCAATAATCTTTGGGATAATGCCAACAATGTGCAGCGGAGGAAGATCACCAAGCACCTGAGTAAGTCGCAAAGTCTGCAACATTTCAACTTCGTGCGCACTCCCTGCCCAAGTGATTTGATTGGGTATTGCAGAAAACGGGAAGCTATACACGTCTCCCACCTGTGCACCTTCTACGCTGACACTATCAAGCATAAGTACAAAATCATATTCGACAATAAGTGGAATGAGTGCTTGGGCAAGCGTTCCACCATCGATAAATTCTAGGGTGTGCTCCTGCGATACGAATGTGTAATTTACTTTCAAATAATTACTAAGATGAACACCTATCCCCTCGTCTCCAAAAAGAATGTTGCCAATCCCAAGAATCAAAACTTTCAAAACCGCGCTACTAAACTTTCAAATCTTTTTGATAACGAATTCCGCTGACAATTGCATCTGCTCCACCATTTGGGTATTTGATAGAATTCCAGATAACAAAATAAATATGAACAGGAATAAAGAGAATGAATCCCCAAGTAAGTATATGATGTATAGTGCGGACATTCGCAAGCCCACCGCATACAACCTCCACCCATTTGAAGCACACTCCAAGGACACCTCCAAGCCCACTATGGTAAACATTGCCATATAATGCGACACCAGTCAGGGAGATTAGCAAAACAAGTATGCCGAGCATAAAATATGTAGCAAATTGTAGTGGATTATAGGTACCATCAATATGGGGGTGCTTTCCTATCCAAAAATATGTTTTAATTGTGCTAAACCATACTTGCGGTTGCAAAAACTGCACGAACGATTTACGCTCTTCCTTGCTTCCTTGTTTGTCAAAGAAAAACAAATAAAGGCGGAAGCAAGAAATACCAATTAATATAAAACCAAAAATAATATGAATGCTTCGAATATAAGCTTGCGTAAAATTGATAGGAGTTGCACTTGGACTTGCACTCAAAAACGGCAAAGCAATATAAAATCCTGTGCCAATTAGGCTAAAAATAGCAAGTGCTCGCAACCAGTGAAAAATTCTCGTAAGTCCAGAAAACTCTGTATAGGCTTTAAACTCTTTATTGCCAGAATCTACTGCTTCTCTCATAATATTCTCCTATATACGTGCGAAAGAGGGTTCAACCTTATACTCACTGATTTTGTTGCCTCTTGTATCTGTAATATGCACTGCACAGGCAATGCAAGGGTCAAATGAGTGGATATGGCGTATAATTTCTAATGGCTGCGTAATATTTGCAATTTTGGTGCCTATTAAACTCATCTCATAAGGACCCCTTTTGCCTTTCGAATCACGTGGTCCGGCATTCCAGGTTGAAGGAACAACCGCTTGGTAGTTTTCAACCTTTCCTTTTTTTATGCGTACCCAATGGCTAAGCATACCTCGGGGCACATTGCCAATATAACGTCCTTGATAGGTTTCTGATTCGTCAATATGATATGAGGCACAGGTACGAGTATCTACTTTTAGATTCTCGACAAGTGTATCAAAAGCTTTAAGCCCATATTCACAAATCACACGCGCTTCAATGCAACGCGCTGCTGTTCGCCCAAGTGTGGTGAATAGCGCCTCGACGGGTAATCCTGTTTCTTTGAGAAATTGTTGCGCAATAGGGGTAATGTATTTATTACCTGCAGCTAAACCAACCACTATAGTCGCAAGTGGTCCTACTTCCATAGGTTCGCCATCATATCTGGGTGACTTTATCCAAGAATATTTTTCATTATGTTTTAGATTCTTGGTTTGTATTTCTTTACCATCGGGTCCGATGCTTGTCCCATCTTCAAACCCAGTATATTCAGGGGTAGTTTGTCCATCGTATGGATGTAGAGCAACTTTGTCGGTATTTTCATATTTATACCAAGAATGAGTAACTTCCTCTGAAATCAGGCTTTCATCGACTTCATAGAGCTTGCTCAAATCGCCATTTTTTACGATTCCTGTGCTATAGAGGTATTCATCTGGTCCAACCTGCATCTCTGCATAAGAAAGGAAGTTTTTTACACCACAGCCATGCTGTGCGACAGAAGGCTCATCTGCATAGACCTTACCTGCCATTACTAAATCCGCCCAATATGCACGCTTAACAAAGTCGGCAATTTTTTCAAATTTGCCCTTCCATTCACCAAGCCGCGATGGATCAAGAATATCCATAACAGAGGTAACACCCCCAACAGTCAAACTTTGTGGGTGAGGTTGTTTTGCACCAAAGACAGCCATCATTTTTGCGGCTTCTCGTTGAATTTCTAGGAGCTTTAAATAGTGTGAAAGAACGATGAGGTTTTGTTCTGGCGAGAATCTATAAGTCTTATGTCCCCAATATGCATTTTGGAATGGTCCAAGAGCGCCTTGTGCAACGAAATCGCCTACACGCTTTTGTACTGAGCGCAGTTCATTTTCACCTGCTGCTAGTGGAAAATCTGTGTATTGATAAGCTTCTTTTGCAGCTTTTGCTGGATCAGCTTTAAGTGCGCTTGTGATATCGCACCAATCAAGCCCATGCAGTGTGTAAAAATGCACAGTATGGTCGTGCAAAAAAAGTGCCATATTCATAAGGCTTCTAGTCATTTGTGCATTGAGTGGGGGCTGAATACCAAGCGCATTTTCCACAGCCATAATCCCAGCTTTGTAGTGGCTGTAAGTACAGACACCACAAATTCTTTGTGCTATAAAGCCCGCGTCTCTTGGATCACGTCCAACAATAATTTTTTCGAGCCCACGCCATAAGGTTGAAGAGGAAAAAGCATCTTGGATCACATTATTTTCATCTACAATAACTTCTATTCTTAAATGCCCTTCAATCCTTGTGATAGGATCAACAATAATTCGCTTTGTCATTTGCTCTCCTTTCTAATTCATATGATTTATTTGGCTTTTACCATACTTGAGACAACCGCGTGTGCAGCAATACCTACTGCAGTAGCTGCAAGAACCGCAGTACCGATGCTATCAGCTGTTTTATCTGCTCCGTATCCATTATAAGCAGTGTGGAATGGGGTATTGCCAAGTGGGCGTTCAAATGGCGTCATTGTATCCCAGAAATTTGGTTCGCTACAGCCAATACAACCGTGTCCTGCTTGAATAGGCCAGCTTGTATGGGTGTTGAAGCGAAGTTTTGAGCAGTTATTAAATGTGTAAGGACCTTTGCAACCAACCTTATAGAGGCAATAACCATTTTTGGCACCTTCATCGCCAAACTCCTGTACAAATTCGCCCGCATCAAAATGTCCTCGGCGTTCGCACATATCATGTATTCTATGACCATACGCCCATGTTGGACGTCCAAACGCATCAACAGGTGGGGTTTTATTAAACATAATAAAATACAAAATATTGCCCACAATATTCTTTTCACTAGGCGGGCAGCCAGGTACCTTGATGACAGGTTTTGAGATGATTTTATCGAGAGGTTGAGCGTTTGTTGGGTTTGGTGCTGCAGCTTGTACTCCTCCATAGCTAGAACAAGTACCTATGGTAAAAATAGCCATAGCACCTTCTGCAGCGTGGCGACATTCTTGTGCTCCAGTTCTGCCATCTGCACCTATTGTAAGATAGTATTCATCGCCTTTTGGTATACCGCCTTCTACCATAAGTATGTAGTTGCCATAGTGCTTTTTTATGGCGTTTTCTAGATTTTGTATAGCTTGATAACCCGATGCTGCCATAACAGTTTCGTGATATTCGAGGTTGATAAGATCAAACAATATAGAATCTATTGTTGGTTCTTCGGTGCGCAATAAACTCTCAGAACAACCTGTACATTCTGCCATATGTAACCAAATTACTGGTGTGCGATTAGCCATTTCTGCAGCACGTGCCGTAAGCGGCGCAAAACTTGCGGGAAGTGAGAGAGCTGCTGTCATCATTCCAGCCCATTTCATAAAATCTCGACGGGAAATACCCCTATTTTCTAGTTCTTCTTGGAGCGTTTTATCAGCGTTGTGAGCAGGCAATTGCCCCATCTTATCAAGGCGACTAGAAATCTCTTTGAAGAGTTTTTTCATACGACTAGAATCTGCACTATTATCCATCTTTTTCTCCTTGTAGTTGTTGTGTCTAAGTAGATTTGAACACATTGTAAGGCAAACATTCTAATATCTATCTTAAAAATAAGATAGATATTATCGATAAATTCTAGATTAGTAACAATAAAACTGACTTTTTTATATCTCTTATGAGAATCTAAACTAAAAGATAAATAAATATTTAACCTTAAATAAGTGCAAAATAAAATTTCAGAGCGGTTGAGACCTAATTTGAGTTACAGGATTCAAATACCTATGGAAAGTAATATGCAATACTTTTTTGAACTAGCTAGATTTGTGTTGGTGGGCTGCCAAGACTTTTAGCTTACCCAACAACAATTTTGTTTGCCTCTTCCATGCGTTGCAAATATTCCCAACGCTCATCGACTTCTTTTTGAAACTTTTCGATGATATGTGCATTTTCTGGTTTAAATAAATGTTTGAAACGACCTTGTGCTCCTAGATAATCGCGCACGGGGATAACATTTTTAGGACGATAGGTAATATGCAATTCTCTACCATTTAAAATTTCAAAAAGAGGGAAAGCAAGGCTATCTACTGCCAGATCTGAAATATCAATAGTTTTATTGGATTCAAATCGCCATTCTGTTGTACAAGCACTCATGGCATTGATAAATGTTGGACCTTCTGTGTCAATAGCCTGTTTGATTTTTTTGTTCATATCCTTCCATTTATTAGGCGCAACTTGTGCAACATAGGGACTACCGTGTGCAGCCATAACAAATAGTATATCTTTCTTGCGTTCTTTTTTACCGTAACTCACGCTTCCTGCTGGAGTTGTACTGGTGCTAGAGCCAATAGGTGTAGAACTTGAGCGTTGCCCACCTGTATTGGCATATACTTCGTTATCAAGACAGATATAAGTCATATCGTGTCCTCGTTCAAAGCACCCACTAATGAACTGAAATCCTATATCATACGTGCTACCATCACCACCAAAGGCAACGAACTTTGGTTTTTCTCCTTGATAGCGTCCTTTTTTAACAAGAGCCTTATACATTGTTTCTGCTCCAGCTGCAGCAGTCGAACCATTTTCAAAACCAATATGTATCCAAGGCACGTCCCAAGAAGTATGTGGATATACAGCCGTTGATACTTCAAGACAACCTGTAGAATTACCAATTACAATGGGACCATCTACAGCATTTAGCACTTCCCGTATAATAATTCCATGCGCACAACCTGGGCATAAGATATGTGAGCCTTCAAATTTTTCAGCAATTTTTGAGAATTGTTTTAAATTTTTTACTTCTCTAACCATTAGTATACTCCTTGAATATTGAGATTCTAGCAAAAACTTAATTTTGGACCACGTAAGCCAATGAATTGTTGTGTAGCGGTAGTAAGCTTACCTGCTTTGGCATTTGCATCAAGCTCTTTGTAAATATGTCCCAAGTCTTTTTGTGTCATATCGCGCTCCCCAAGACCATAGATATAATTACTAAGCACAGGGCGTGAAGAGTTGGGAACCTGATATAATGCAGCAGCCACCTCATTAAAAAGAGCACCCATAGCGCCAGCTGGCAAACTTTTATCCATAATTGCTACAGCTTTTGTGTGTTTAAGTGCTTCGCCGACTTCTTGATATGGGAAAGGACGAAATACCTTGATGCTTACCACGCCCGCTTTAATACCATTTTTGCGTGCAGTGCTTGCGGCAACCCGCGCGGATTCTACTGTGGTACCAAGTGCAAAGATGGCAACTTCTGCATCTTCCATATCATAAGTTTCTACAATTTTATGCTCTCTACCTGTTAGAGATTGAAATTCTTTAAATGTACGTGCAATTATTTCTTGAGATTGCATAAGCGCATTGTGCAACTGCGCTTTGTGTTCATAATGCCACTCTTCCTCTGCCTGTGCACCATAGGTTACAGGATGTTCAAAATCAAGTAGGGGATTTTTATTTTTATATTCTCCGATAAATTGATAAGCCTCTGTATCACTTAAAGGATGAACATTTTGTGCAGTATGCGAACAGAGGAAACCATCTTGATTGACGATGACAGGAATACGAACCTGCATATCTTCAGCAATTTTGAATGCCATAAGGTTAAGATCGTATGCATCTTGTGGATTATAGGCACAAAGATTGATCCATCCGGCATCGCGCCCTAAATACATATCTGAATGATCACCGTGGATATTAAGTGGTGAGGCAAGCGCACGATTGACAAGGTTTAGCACGATAGGTAAGCGCATACCAGAAGCTTGATAAAGTACTTCCACCATAAGAGCAAATCCTTGCGAACTTGTCGCTGTAGCGACACGACCGCCTGCTGCTGCCGCACCTACACAAGCACTCATTGCAGCGTGTTCAGATTCTACTAAAAGAAATTCACCATCAATATAGCCATCACTTACAAATGTTCCGTAATTTTGCACAATAGGCGTTGAAGGAGTAATTGGATATGCAGCCACTACGTCTATTTGGGCTTGTCGCATAGCCTGACACGCCGCCATATTTCCATCCCATACAACAATTTTTTCTAACTCCATAATCTTTGGCATATTTTACTCCTCTCGTTTTTTCTTGTCTTCTTTGGCTGGCCAATGGCTTAATGCTTCTTCGTTTGCTTCATTGTTGTTAAACATAAGTAGTGATTTTGGATTAGTTGGGCAGACACTGACACAAACACCACATCCTTTGCAATGCACATAATCAACACCCGTTAGTTTTTCATCACGCACTAAAATTGCTGCATCGGGGCAGTACACCCAGCAATTAAAGCAATTTATGCAGATGTCACTATTATGTACGGGTTTGTCAATACGCCAGTGTGCTACACTTGTGCCATAAGAGCTTTCTTTAGTATAACTTCTTGCGTTGTTGTGCTGCCTTAATGTTTCCAAACCACCTTTTTCAAATGGAAATAATACCGAGCCAATTTCTAATTGTGTCCAATCTTTCATTGTGGATACTCCTTAATTAAATTTATTTGACACTATCATATGCGCGCTGTATGGCTTCCATATTTGCATCAATCACTGCTTGTGGTAATTTCTTGCCAAGCACTTTAGTAAAAGCCTTTTTGAAATACTCTAGCTCCAAGATTCCAGAAATCTTAACAAATGCACCAAGCATAGGGGCATTTGGAATTGGTTTGCCAATTGTGTCGAGTGCGATTTTAATACAATCTAACACATAAAGAGTCTTACCTTTGAGCTCAGGCTTTTTAGCTATTAGTTCATCTTTTGTAAGATGTGTTGTAATAATATATTTTGTGTCAGGTTTTTCGTTTGCGCAAATGTCTGTGATAAATACAATACCTGGGTCGATAACTAATACATAATCTGGCTCCATATATTTCTCGTGATTTAGTATTGGTTTATCATCGATTCTATCATATGCGCTCATAGCAGCACCACGCTTAGCAGAGCCATAGAGTGCAAACGCTTGCACTTCTTTTCCTGTTGTTGCAATTACATCGGCAAGTCCCTTAGCACCAGTAACTGCACCTTGACCTGCTCTAGAATGCCATCGTATTTCTAGCATTATATCCTCCTTAAGTATTGTTTGATTCACGCTTTTATTGCAAGATTTAAGCAAAACAGAATGATTTTACCATTTTTAACATAAAACAAAAATACTTTGAATATTAAGATCGCCAAAAGAGCAAAGTATAGGCTATAAATTGTATAAAAATGAAACATTATTATAGCTTGATAGTATTATTTTGCATTGGAATACAGTGTGATTCTAGCCCAACTATGTAGTTATCTAGAATCTGAAGGGTTGTAATTTATAGATTCTGTATTAATATTTGCCTTGTCGCGTATCGCACACACGGCTTCATAAACACTATCAAAACTCTCGTCTGCTTCCTCATCAAGTTCTACGCCATATCCACAGCGTACCCATAATGCATTGACATTTGCATTTTTGGCAGCTTTTAAATCATAAATGGTATCACCAATCATATAGACTTTATCTTTTGGAGTGATAGGCAGGAAAGAAAGAGCTTTTAATATTGGTTCTGGGTGGGGTTTATGATGTTGCACATCTTCACTGCCAATGACCACTTGAAAAAATTTTAGCACATCAAAATGTTGCAAAATGGCACGTGAGTATTGTCCTGTTTTTGTCGTAATAATACCAAGATGTGCAAAATTGTGTGCCATAATTAGAGCTTCTATTACCTTTGGAAACATTTTTGTTTCTTTGAGATAGATTTGGCGATAATAGTTTTTATAGGGTATTATGCGTTTGCGTGCCTCACTAGGAGTGTAGCCAATGCGTTCAAACATTGTCTCCAAAGGAAGTCCAATAAGTGCGCGCACTTCTTCTATTGAAGGTAAAAAATCTCCCTCACAGGCATAACAAAAACTATGATAAATTCCTTCAAGAGAATCAAACAATGTCCCATCAAGATCAAAAAGTAGGATATGTTTTTCGTGCTCTAAAAGTTCGTCTTTGGCTACTATATCTTGGCTATTTTCTATAAGGTTGGATTTTGTTTGATTATTGGGTTTTTGCAATGGGCTTGGTTCATTTGGTTGGGTTTTTTTATCGGGTTTGACTTCAAAATGCTTTTCATCATTATAAGCTAGATGTTTAGATTCTGCTTTGAGCTCGATTTTAGATTCTGATATAAAGCTTGGATCTTCACGCAACTCAATAGAATCTGATGATTTTTTTTGATCTTGTGAAGATGTAACGTGTGTTGTAAGAGTACTTTTTTCTGTAGGGGCAGAATCTATACTGTGCTGTACATTATGTTTTGCTTGCTCTCTATATTGTTGTGTGTCGTGGTCATTATTAGATTCTATGCTGTGTTTTCGAAGCCATTTAAACACGATTTTTTTTCCTTTTCCAGAGGATTTTACCACTTGGGAGATTGCCAGAAAAAATGCCAAATTTTATTTCATATGCAAGCACACAGATCGCAACAATAAATGCCAATACTTGTGCAATAGGGTAACTTATCCAAGCACCTTCTAAGCCATAGCGCGCACTAAGAGGAGGCAGAATAAGTACCAAAAATACAATCGTATAACAGACTGTGATAATAAAGGAGCTTAGTGTTCGTTGTACAGATTGCAAAAAGACTGCACATGCTATATTAATCCCTAAAAGTATGTAGCCCAAATAATATATACTCATCGCTCTAATTGTGTCTTGTATGAGCGATGTATCAGCTTGCACATCGTGGTTGTTCAAAAATAATGCAACTAAGTAATGATCAAAGCAGAAAAAGAGCCCATAAACGCAGAATCCTATAATAAGCACCACAACAAGAGCAAAACTAAGCGATTGTTTTAGTCGTTTAAAGTTGCCAGCACCATAGTTGAAGCTTGCAATGGGTTGTAGAGCTTGGGAAACAGAAAGCAAAATGGTAAAAAAAACTACGCCACAATACATAATAATGCCATAAATTGTTACGCCATATTTACCAGAAATTTCTAGGAGTGTTATATTAAAAAGCATCATAACAATCGAAGCAGAAATTTCAGAAATACTCTCTGGAAGCCCGCTTTTTGCCGAGGAAATGATAGCGGGAAATGAGAATCTAGTGATAAAAAACAACGCACCTTTTTTCCTTAAAAAATGACTCAAAAGCATAACAAAGCCAATTAGATGCGCAAGTATAGTTGCAAGTGCGCTGCCTCCTATTCCCATATTGCACTCAAAAAGTAGAATGTAATTTAGTACAATATTACTTGCCGATCCAACAATCATTGCGGTCATTCCAAGTAAAGGACGCTTATCATTGATAACAAAAATATCACTCAAAGGGTGCAGAATCAAAAACGGCACACCAAGAAAGATAATCTTGATATACTCAAGCGCAAGAGCATATACTTCATAAGAAATATTTTTGCCACCAATTAAAAAATCTAGCACAGATTCTGCAAAGAAGAAGCTTACACTACCAATAACAAGTGAGCTTAGTGCTACAAAATAAAAAATAGAGCTAAACACAAGTCTTGCTCTTTTTGCTTGGTTTTTACCAAGAAAATACGATACAATCGCTGCTCCGCCAAAGCCAAACAACAATTCATAAGCGATAAAAGCAGGAAAAATAGGCCAGCAAATTGTGATTGCACTTAAGCCATCTTCTCCAATCTTATTGCCAACAAAAATTCCATCAATTGTTGAATATGTAGACATTGCTAGCATCGCACAAAGCGAGGGAATAAAATAATAGAAAAAGAGTTTAACAATAGAATCTTTGTTTAAATCTATCGCATTTGTTGATGCTGTCATACTCCAACCTCATTTGTAGCCAAAATCATAATTATAGCAAATTTTAGTGATAAGCACATTGTCATCTTATCCCAGAGTATATGTGAGACACGCTCTTGTAATTTTTATGAAGCACCCTGTATATAAATACTTTGTGTTGGAAATGCAAGTGAGAGATTATGGGCTTCTATAATGCGTAGGATTTCTAAGATTACATTCTCTTTAGTAAGCAGATATTCTTCATAATGCACTGCCTTACTAAAACAATACACTAAAATATTAATAGAGCTATCCCCAAGTGTATCAAGCACGACATAAATCTGATTTTTATAGCCTAGATAGTCATCAAATGAAATAATATTTTTTTTTGATTTTATGATAGAATCAAGATCGCTTTTTTTATCAGAAGACTTGGCAATATTGGGATTGGTTAGTAGCATAGTTTTAATTGCCTTTGCACATTCAACAATCTTATCACTTGAAGTGTCGTAGGTAAGCCCTATGGTAAGCTTGATGAGCCTACCTACTTTACGCCGACTCCAATTAATGATAGATTTATTGGCAAGCTCTGAATTCGGAATGAGTACTAGGGCATTATCACTTGTGCGAATTGTAGTTCTTCTGAGCCCCATTTCAACCACGACCCCATCAATTCCACCACATTCTATGCGTTCTCCATGCGAAAAAGAGTTATCAAAAAGCAACATAACAGAAGCAAAAAAATTTGCCAATATGTCTTTTACTGCAAGTGCTACAGCAAGTCCTCCTAAGCCAAGTGAAGCAACAATAGTTGAGATATTAAACCCAAGCACTTTTAGGATCATTAATGCTGCAATGACAATAATAATAAAGCACGCAGCTTTTAAAAATAGGTTAATAACTTCCTTTCGAAAGTGTTCCGTGTTTTGAATGATATTAATAAGAAATGCTGCTACATAGCTTTGCAACGCAGCAATGATGAACCACGTAGCATTGATAATGTAAGCGATCCAAAACCAAACCTCGAGATTCTGTGGTGGCATAGTTGGATAGTATAAAATATTAAGCGTAATGTTAATGCTTACAAAGAGTAAAAAGATGGATATGGGCTTAATAAGACTTTTTTGAATTTGCGTGTTTGTATCGTTGTTTTGTTTAGTAAAATGCAAGATTAAATTGATACCGCCTATGATGAGTTTTGTGAGAATCTTTCGACAAAACCATAGGAACAAAAAAGCAATAGCACTAAGCAGAATCTTGGCAAACAAAATATGGGAGTAGGTATTTGGAAGGAGTTGTTGTATGGCATTGAGTATGGTTTGGACACTTAACTCAAACATAATACGTTGGGGCAAGATTTTATCTGTATTTTTATTGATATATTCAAGCATTTCAATATAGGTAGTAAGAGCAAATAGGAATGTTTTGTATTGCTGTTGCAGTGCATCTTGTTGTTTTATACTGAGACCATCAAGATGTTGCGCCTCAAATGTAGCTATGGCGTTGTTTAGAAGGTTTATGCTAGTTTCTATTTGCTTATTTTTATTTATTTTAGATTCTGGAGTTGTGCTAGTTTTTGGGTCTTCAAGGGATTTTAGATAGTTTAGGGCAGGGGTAGTAATCTCAATAACATTCATTTGTGAAGAGAAAATACCAGTATTATGATATATTTTTTCAAGGAGGAGTTGTATATACCAATCAAGCTCCATATTTGCAAGACTTAGAGCATTGCTTGCAATTGTGTAGCGATCGTGATCATTGCTTGGATCAATATAGAGGGCAGTTATGTCTTTTTTTGTTTGGGGACTTTGTGGAGTTATGACGTTTTTTTTGTCTGCAAGGCTAGTGAGTATTGCTTCTAGCAAATGCTCTTTTTGATCAATAAGATCTTGTGATGTTTGTGAAATAGCGAGTTTTTCATTAATATTTTTTAGTGAAGTAAGCAGAGTGCTTAATGAAGGATTGGAACTTGCTATACAAATATTGCTAGAAAACATTATCATTATTAAAAAAATGAAAAAATGTTGTATCATTTTCACCCTTTTTGCATTGATTTTGGTTTTGCTAAATCATACAATAATTGTTCTTAATTAAGATGTAACGGCTCAATCAAACAAAAGGTAGTGTATGTATGTTTTAAAAGCATTGATATGGTTTATGATGAGGCTAGGAGTGTTTGGTTTATGTATGTTACTACTAGGTTGTGAGGAGACAAGTACGCTTGAAACAATCAAAAAAAAGCGTTTTATACGTGTTGGTGTATTTGATAATGTTCCACCATTAGCATACTATAATCAAAATGACGAGCTTGATGGGCTCGAGATAAGGCTTGCTAGAAAGATCGCTAAAGATTTATTAGGAGATGAAAAGCGCTTAGAACTTGTTGTTATTTCTGCCAAAGATTCACTTTCTGTGCCCTTAGAATCTGGTGAAGTTGATGTGATGATTGCCTCTTTGATTGGTTCACAAGAGATGCGAAAGCACATAGATTTTGCCTCATCTTATATCCGTACTCCTCTTAGTGTGCTAAGTCATACCAATCAAACAAGCAGTATCCTAGAGTTTTTAGATGCTACTCTTCTTGTCAGAAAAAATACGATAGCAGCAAAATATATTCAAGAAAACTATCCACAGATTCAAATCCGCTTGTGCGAGAATCTAGCATATTGTTTTGAAGAGTTTCAAGCAGATAAGAACTTATATTTTGTAGAGTTGCGCATTATCGCTCAAGCTTTTATGCGTCAGAATCCAGATATACATATGAGTATTCCTGTTTTGGGTGATGAATATAGCCTAGCCCCTGCAGTTAAAAAAGGTAATACCAAACTTTTGCAATGGCTTAATAAAGAAATAATAACCCTGCAGCAAGAAGGGTTTTTTGCGCAAAATTATGAAGCGCTATTTTTGCCTTAGGCTAATTTAGACGCAAGATTTTGAAAGCTACACAATTTGCACTACTTTGTGTGTATATCAAAATAGAAGCGATGTATATCTTCCTGAATATGGACTTCTAACTCTAGAGTGCCGCTGTTTTTGATTTTACTTTTACTAAGAGCGATGAAGCCTCCTTGTGCGCCACTTTCTAAGCTTAGCGTAGATTCTCGTAAATAGTTTATCAAAAACACTTTAAGCGCACCACGTCTTTCTTGGCTGTATGCAACATTGGCTGGATCAAGCGTGAAAAAAGGGCTATATATTGGCGCATAGTACAAAACTCCGGGGTTTGGCATATAATAAAATGGCATAACATTAAAGACTGTTTGTGTATCAATCCTTGGTGTGGGTGTTGGGATATTAAAATCCTGCAAAATACCGATAAAATCAAAATATTGATGTAAGAGATCTTCGTATGTGAAGATTTTAAGCGGCGTGTTTTCAAAAAATGCTTGTACACATTGTGTACTTAAGACAAAATTGCTAGATTGTTGTGGGGCGTTTTTTGGGCTTTGCTGGGCGATTTGTGCACTGATGTAAAAAACAAGAGTATCATATTTGAGAGTTTTTTGGGCAAGTTCTACTTGAACTTTGGAATGTGGTAAGCTAGAGTGCAGGATTTGTACGCCGCGTGCATATGTTACTTCTCCTTGGGGGGAAATAAACAAACTTGAACAGGCATTCAAGCTAAAAAGGAGTACAAATAGCACGCAATATAACCATTTATGGTATAGCCAACAAAATAAAGAAGCAATGTGCCTAAACATAAGTATTCCCCTATATAGATTCTAGGCAGATTGTATAAGACAAGAATAAATAGTTCCTAACTAAATATAAAGCACTATGAATACCATAGAGAATCTAGTAAAATTTAGCCCTAAAATGCATCTAAATGGTATTTGATTAGATCTTCAATTTGCATACTGGTATGCGGAGCTTGCATCTAAGTAAGAGCTGGAAAATATTTGGGATTTTTGATTGAAGCTATACCTAAGCCAATTTTTGATAGCATAATAACTTTGAATTAATTTAAGAGAGGTTATTAGTCTATGAAAAGAACATATCAACCACATAATACACCGCGCAAGCGAACGCATGGTTTTCGGGAACGTATGAAAACAAAAAATGGTCGTCGAGTCATTAATGCGCGCCGAGCGAAAGGGCGCAAGCGACTTGCTGTATAAGCTAAAGGCGTAGTGTAAATTATGGATACATTAAAAACTAAAAAAGAGTTTGATTTTGTTTATAAAAATGGCTTTTGTCGTTATCATAAAACATTTACACTTTATGTATGCAAAGAACAAGCACAAAAAGGTTCTTTTGATACTTTCCACAGGGCAAATCAAACACTTTTAGGTTTAAGTGTATCGCGCAAAGTAGGCAATGCAGTAACTCGCAATCTCATAAAGAGGCGAGTGCGAATGTTGTGTCGAGAAAATCAGCAAATCGCCTTTGGTTATCGTATTGTTTTTGTTGCTAAAGCAGGTGTTGCGGATCTTGCATTTACTGATTTTAAAGAAGCTTTTGATAATGCACTTGCATATATTGTAGCGCACCAAAGAAATACGAAAAAGTCTCACATAAAACAATCTAAACTCCAACAACAAGCCCAAAAAAGGCATACGACACAAGGTCATAACCAGAAGAATCAATGCAGCGCAAAGTCTCAATTAAGCCCATTATATATAGCTTGTGCTTGCGATATGGATACAGATTCTGTGTTGCAAGAGGGTGGAGATATGTCAATCAAGGTACGCGCTCGCGCATAGGTTAAGGGGCTATTATGACATTGAAACTTCATTGTTCAGTTTTAGGGTATAGAAATGCACAGTAGATTTAAGAGTGTTTTAAATAGCTGCAGTGGTGGTTTATATAGGTATTTGGATTCTAGTAAGCACTTAGATAATATATTTCATAAGACACAACCAAGGAATGTATTTGCTCCTTCGGGTGTACTTGTGTGTAATGTTTGGAATGTTTGCTTGCGGGCAGATTCTGCACGGGGATTTACCTTTTTTTTTGTGCTATTAGTTGGTGCTATGCATAAAATATTTAGGGGTTTTTTTTATGCATTGTGGCGCTTGTATAAGTACGTAATCTCGCCCTTACTCGGGGGGCATTGTCGGTTTTATCCAACCTGCTCAGAGTATGCTTATTTGCTTGTTTCGTATGAGAATCCTCTACGTGCGAGTATGCAGATATTTTTTCGTCTCGTTCGTTGTCAGCCTTTTACTCAAGGAGGGATACAATATCCTGTGGCAAAAATTTCACTTTATCATTTACGTCCATATTTCGCAAATCCTCATACGATAAAACGCATTGCATTATGGCTTATTCCTATCATACCAGCACATTTTGTAACGTGTGCGCCAACATTTGCGCTATATTTTATTTTGATTCCATCTTTTAGGAGCAGTTGATGAGAAAAGATGATACAAATTCTCGCGTTTTGATGGCGGTTGTAGTTTCATTTATTTTTATTATTGTTTATAGTTATTTTGTCCAAGATCCAAGCAAACAGGCTAAATCCAATCAAGCAGTCACCAACACAACAGAATCTAATCCAGATTTTAGTAAAAATGCTGATACTTCCGCACCAGCTGCCAATGTACCGAGTGTTTCTTCTCAAAGTCCCTTTCAAAATGTTTCCACAGGTACGATTATTGCTCGTGTTGTATCTGATAGTGTTGAGGTTGAAATCGACCATTTAGGGCGCATAGCACAAGTTTATCTCAAAGACAAAAAATTTACCGCCCCAAGACAAGAGGGGATATTTACACATATTGGACGTCTTTTTGGTATGGCAAAAGAAAGTGCAAAACCATTAGAAAAGCTTCCATTACTCGCATCAAATGCTATATTACCCTTAGAAGTTCGCTTTCAAGATCAAGTACTTAATAATGCTGCTTCTATCACGCCTTACAAGGCTTCGAGCTCATATATTGCACTAGAGGAAAATAACAGCGCACATACTTTGGTACTTACACAAACATTGCCTAATTTTGTGATAACAAAAACATTACAGTTTTATTATGATAGTGATGGACTAAAATATAGCCTTGATATATCGCTTTCTACTCCAAAGCCTTATGCACTCTCAAGCGGTATGCGTCCTACCGCTGATGATGATGGCTATGCATTTCATGGTGTTGTACTTAAGAGCTATGGGGTAAAAGGTACGATTGAAAAAATTGAGGACAAAGATGCAAAAACAAGCGGTGTTTTTTATCCGGAAGCACCCTTTGTCTCAGCTTCAGATAGATATTTCACAACACTACTTTTCACACGTAATGCGCAAGGTATGGGCGTACAAGTTATTGGTGATCAAAATAAGAATCCTATTCCCTACATTATGTTAGATTCTGATATAGCACTAGAAGGATACATAGGACCAAAAAACTATCAATTATTAAAAAGTATTTATGAGCCACTAACAGATGTTGTAGAGTATGGAATTATCACATTCTTTGCCAAACCTGTGTTTGTGTTGTTGGAATGGTTATATATGCTTATGGGTAACTGGGGTTGGGCGATTGTTGGACTTACAATTATTGTTCGCATTCTTCTTTTCCCACTAAGTTATAAGGGCATTATGAGTATGCAAAAGCTCAAAGATCTTACGCCAAAGATGAAAGAAATTCAAGAGCAGTATAAGGGCGATCCACAAAAGTTGCAGGCACATTTAATGCAGCTTTACAAAAAACACGGAGCCAATCCACTCGGGGGTTGTCTGCCTTTGATTTTGCAGATTCCGGTGTTTTTTGCGATCTATCGCGTGCTATATAATGCGGTAGAACTTAAGAGCTCGGAGTGGATTTTCTGGATTCACGATTTATCGGTTATGGATCCTTATTTTATTTTGCCTATTTTAATGGGGATTAGTATGTATATTCAGCAAGCACTTACACCAAATACCCTTGATCCAGTACAGGCGCGTTTGTTTAAGCTTTTGCCTATTATTTTCACTATTTTTCTTATTACGTTTCCTGCAGGACTTGTTCTTTATTGGACGGTAAATAATATTTTTGCAATTGGTATGCAACTTATGATTAACAAAATTATCGACAAAAGGCGCGAAAACGAAATAATCAAACATCATAAACACACTAAAGCAAACAAGGAAATATAATGAAAAAAATTACAGCAAAGACATTACAGGAGGCTTTGAGTCAGGCAGCGTTAGAATTTGGTTGTTCCGTGATTGAGCTTGACTATGAAGTTGTGCAGTATGAGTCTCGTGGTTTTTTAGGATTCGGGAAAAGGCAGGCTATCATTATTGCTTCAAGCAAAATCCACAAAAAGCTATTGCCCAAAAATGATATGGCAGCTGATCTTAACAATGCTTATGAAGCAGAATCTATTGTGCAGGGAGAAAATGGCTTTTTTGATGCTTCTGATTTTATTCAAGAAAATACTACGATAAGACGTTTTCAAACAAAGGAGGAGATTATTCAGGAAATTACTGCACAAATTGAAGAAATGTTTGGTTTTATGCCTTATAAGATAGATAAGATTCAGGTGAGTTTCTATGATAATCAGACTTTGTATGTTTATTTGGATGGACAAGATTCTGCACTTTTAATCGGTGAGCGAGGTTATCGCTATAAGGCTCTTTCATATTTGCTTTTTAATTGGATTCAGCCAACTTATGGTTATAACATTCGGTTAGAGATTGCGCAGTTTCTCCATAACCAAGAAGAAGCTATTGACTCTTATCTTGTAGGAATAATCAACGAAGTGCGCCGTGAAGGAAAGGCTCAAACAAAGCCGCTTGATGGGATTCTTGCATATATAGCGCTCAAGAAGCTGCGCGCACATTTTCCAGACAAGTATATTTCTTTTCGTCAAAATAATCAAAATGAGCGCTATATTATCATTAATGATTTTTATCGTTAGAATTTTAATCGTGCAAGGCATTGTATGCAAGATACGATCGTAGCCATTGCTACGCCTAGTGGCATTGGAGGGATTTGTATTGTACGTTTAAGTGGCAAAAGGGCGCCTGAGATAGCGCACTATATAACACGTAAGAACCATTTTGAACCACGCTATGCGACATTATGTTGTTTATATGATGAAGAAGGTGGTTTGATAGATGAGGCAATTGTTTTGTATTTTGCTGCGCCAAAGAGCTATACCTGCGAGCATCTTATAGAATTTCAGTGCCATGGGGGTGATTTGATAGGAAATCAGGTTGTTACAATGTGTTTAAGGCTTGGTGCGCGAATGGCTTATGCTGGGGAATTCACCAAGCGTGCTGTACTTAATGGGCGTATAGACATCGCACAAGCCAATGCGCTTGCACAAATGATTGCAACTAAAGATATGCAGTTTCAGCGCGCACTTATTCATCAGTTGAAGGGAGAGTTGGGTGTATTTGTAGAATCTGTGCGCGAGATTTTGCTTAGTGCGCTTGCTCATACTGAAGTAATGATTGATTATAGCGAGGAAGATATTCCTCAAGATATTATTGATACCATTTGGCACAAGCTCACTATCTTAAGCGAACGTTTGCGTAGAATCTATGATTTTTCACGCACACGCTCCTATACAAAAGAAAAGATCTGTTTGATTGGCAAGCCAAATGTTGGTAAATCCTCATTGCTTAATAGCATACTGCTCTATGATCGAGCGATTATCTCGCCAATTGCTGGCACAACGCGTGATAGAATCGAGGAAGATATTTGTATTGATGGGCATTTTGTACGTCTTGTAGATACTGCAGGAATTCGAGATAATACCGATGTGATTGAGGAGCAAGGAATACAAAAAACAAAAGAGGCTTTACTAGAATGTAGCATTGTGCTTGCTGTTTTTGATGGCGCTTCTGCTTTTGATGAGGAGGATCAACAAGTCGTAGAGCTCATATATCAAGCACGAAGAGAGCGCAAGATGCAGAATCTGGAGCTATTTATTATCATCAACAAAGCTGACAAACCACAACTACTTAATGAGCGTGATATTTGCCTGCAAGCACCTATTATTCATATAAGTGCACTTGATAAAGAGCAGAGTGCTATGACAATACATAATATGCTTAAACACCATTTTCAAGAACGTACAATAAGCAATGATGTGATATTGAGTGCTTCCTACCAGTTAGAATCTATCCACGCTACAATCAAACATATACAAGGTGCAAAAGAGAAGCTTGAGAGTTTAGAGCTAGAGTTATTTGCTTACCACATACGTGATGCCCTAGAATCTATTGGACATATCACACATCCTTATAGGAGTGAGGAAGTCCTTGATACAATGTTTGGAGAGTTTTGCTTGGGTAAATAAATAGATTCAAAATTAGGTGTTTTATTGGATTATTTAAGTGTGGGCTTATTTATCAATTTATGTTTGGGACATTGTATGTATTGTTGCTTTTGCCTCACATACACCATCGTATAGCTCAATTTCTGCGCCAACATCAAGTTCTTTAAGCTGCGTAGGTTTGCCGTTGTGAAGTATTTGCGCATATGTTTTGCGCGCTTTGTGACTTGGATTGAGAGCTTCCAACTCTCTTTGCAAAGCACAAAGTGTCAAAGTTTTGTCTCGGAAGTATGGCTCAAGTATGAGATGTGAAGCAAGAGCATTGAGTGTTTCTTGTTGTTGTGCCAAAAAATACCAAAAATTTGTCTCCAATAGCTCCTTGCATTGTGCAATTTGGCTATCAAATAGTTGCAATCTCGTATCATAGCTAATACTTTGATATATCTCTGTTAGGTGCTGGATTTCTTGTTGTAAAATCTCAAGTGTGCGCAAAAAAACTTGTTGTAATTCATCAATCATATCATCTGTGCGTAGGAGCCACTCTTTAGAATCTGGCAAAATCATTTCCATACATGCAGATGGTGTTGGCGCTCGTACGTCTGAGACAAAATCGCTGATGACAAAATCTATCTCGTGTCCAACTGCTGAAACTATGGGAGTGCGCGCATTGTAGATGGCATCTGCAACACATTCTTCATTAAAAGCCCATAGATCTTCTGTGCTACCACCGCCTCTAGCAATTACGATAATATCAAAGGCATTTGTTGTACCAAAAAAGCTATCTGCATATACAATATTTTGCGCAATGGAATCTTTTGCCTTCTCTCCTTGCACAAGCGTATCAATTGCCACAAGTTGCACCAGATTCCAGCGCGATTGTGTGACTTTTAGCATATCTTTTAGTGCTGCACCATTTAGAGAAGTGATAAGAGCGATTCTTTTAGGAAAGAGTGGCAGGGGCTTTTTGTTTGCAAAATACCCTTTAGATTCTAGGTGTTTTTTTAGTGTTTCATAGCGTGTTGCAAGAGAGCCTTGTCCTTCTTCTTGCAGGTTGTGACATATAATCTGATATTCTCCCCGAGGCACATAAACACTCAATACACCTTGAGCTAGTATATGCATACCATTTTTTGGGATAAAAGAGAGAGTTTTGGCATTGCTTTTAAACATCACACAACGAATTGCGCTTGTATCGTCCTTTAAGCTAAAATAGAGGTGTCCGCTAGCTTTATGCAATGTATAGTTACTGATTTCGCCTTCCACGCATACTTCCAAGAATGTTGTTTCTAAGAGTGTTTTTATTTGTGTGTTGAGCACACTAACGCTTATTGGTTTCATAAAGTACTTCGAGCAAGAATTCGCATAATATCATTATAGATTCCAAGCGCCATAAGAGTAAGTAAAATCCCCCATCCAAGAAGGCTTAAGCCATACATTATACGCTCATTAAGAGGTTTGCGCATAATCGCCTCATAGAGAACAAATAGGATTTGTCCACCATCAAGAGCCGGAATTGGCAAGAGATTGATCACGCCAAGATTAACTGAAATAAGTGCCACAAGTAACAAAAAAGCAATGAATCCACTAGGTGCTATGTTTGCCATAACATCTACAATTCCTACCACACCGCCTATTTGCTCGATAGGAATCACGCCAAGGACGAGTTTTTGCACACTCTGATAGATGAGTTTAGTGGATTTTATCACTTCATCAAGCGCCCAAACAAAGGTTTCTTTCATACTCAAGTGTGCAATACCAACATCACCTTTTGCGTTTATACCAATCATAGGTTTTTGTATTGTTTCACCAAAAACATTATGCGTTGTTTGCATTATTGGTGTGATAGGAATGATCAATATGGATTCTCCACGTTTGATATGGAAGTGTAGAGCAGGCTGTTGCGATAAGGAGCTTTGCGTAGATTCTGGATTAGAATCTGACTTAGCCAAATTATATGCACTAATGGTTTGACTTAAATCTTCCCAAGATTTTATAGGTATGGTATTAATTTGTAGTATTTCATCTCCGGGTAGAAGTTGTGCGTTTTGGGCAGGGCTTCCCTGCTGGATTGTGCCAATGACAGGAAGCAGAACTTTTATACCTGAAAATGCTACGACGAGATACAAAATAAAAGCAAGAAGAAAGTTGAACGCTGCTCCAGCACAAAGAATGATAATTTTTGCGAGAGCACTTTTGCTAGTGTAACTATCTGGCGCATCATCGCGCATCCTTGGATCAAGATCATTTTGTCCCTTGAGTTTGACATAGCCACCAAGAGGAATGAGAGAAAGAGCGTATTCTGTGTTGCCAAAAGTTTTTTTTAAGATTTTTTGCCCAAAGCCTATACTAAAAACCTCTACACGTACACCAAAGAGCTTTGCTGCACAAAAATGCCCAAGCTCATGAAAAAAAACAAGAAAACATAATGCTAAAAATGCTTCAATAAAGCCCATTAACACATACTTTTGTAGTATTTCACGCTATAATCTATCCCTGAGTATAGTGTGATCAAGGTAGCAATCCATAAAAGCAGTGTGCCACCAGGAAAAAAGTCTGCTAGCAAAAACGCAATCGCAGCAATTTGCACACCTGTCTTATATTTGCCAAGGTAGCTAGCGGCAATGGATTTACCCGAGCTTGCTACCACTACACGCAAACCTGTGATAAAAAATTCACGGCTTAAAATAATGAACACCGCCCACGCATTGGCGCGCTCTACTAGCAAAAGCCCTATAAAGGCGCTAAGGATGAGCATCTTGTCTGCAAGAGGGTCAAATACCTCGCCAAAAACAGATTCTACTCCATAATTACGTGCGATATAACCATCAAAAAAGTCTGTAAGAGAAGCAAGACAGAAAATCAAACATGTAAAATAATTTACCCAACTGTTATCTACCCATTCTGGCAAAAGCAAATCGCTATGCAGGAGAAAAAATAATAGAAAAATCGCAAGTAAGATTCTACAAATAGTCAGAATATTTGGAAGTTTTTTCATTCATTGAGCCTAATATATAAAATTGGCACGCTTACAATTAGTTTTTGTCTCTAAGCAAGCTACACTTATAGAGTGTGCAGTAGATTCTACTATTTCTCCACAAGATTACTAAAGCCCGCATCGCTTGCAATATCAGTGATCATCTCGACAAAAGAATCCGTTTCCTTGCGCAAATCATCGATGATATTTTGCCCAATAAAGATAGAAAATTTTTTGAGTTTTTTATATGTTTTTGGTGAGATGTAGGGGCGAATGTTTTTTAGTTGTTTGCCATCTATAGAGGGGAGTGAGCACAAAATACTTTTGAGTTGTTTTCTTGGAACCCCTTTTCTAGCAACATTTATCCGCATTGGCTTGCTTCTATGTTTTGGTGAAAGGATTCCTTGTGATACCTGCTTTTTTGGTTTAATCATTGTTGCTCCTTGATGGTCTATGAAAATCTATGAATGTATTTTGTAAAGACTAATTATAACAAGAAAAAGCAATGTTATGGCTTGAATTTTTGATTTTCATAGTCTATTCAGAACTTGTAACGTCAAAAACCCTAAAAATTCCAAAAAATACAAGTGTTTTAGTGCGATTAATGGTATAATTTTCTAAAAATCGAAAGCAAAAAGGGTGCAAGAATGCGGTGGCTAAAATATTTTTTAATCTGTGTTATGACACTGGTTGTTTTTGCTGGAGGTTCAGTATTTATGTATGTTGTCCAAGACAGTGCTAATCTCCTTGATTTTAAGCCAAAAACTCAGTATGACTTCACGATTAATGTGACGAGAAATATCCCAATTACAATGTATAAGGGAACTATACGTTTCGATATAACAAAGCAAGATTTATCTAAGCAGGAGCAGCAGGCACTAGAATCTACGCTCAATAATATCATTAAACGCGCAAGCGAGGCGGGATTTTGTACAGATGACAAACTAGGCATACTCGCAATTGCTCCACAAGCCAAAGAATCAAAGGAGCAGAATCCAGATATATTTCCAGTAGCTGCAAATATAGCTACAAGAGGAACACTGGCGACAAATACAGAGCCATCAACCAAAGCTGTTGGCTCATTACAATGCTCTATTACGAAAAACGATCTTGAAGCATACAATACTATGCTTAAAGATATTGATTATCTTGTGTTAAAAAGTGGTGCTATGGAAACACGCGTTTATAGTTTGCACCCTGATGTGGATTTAGAAGAAAGAGACAAACAACTCCAAGCTCTTTATGATGATACATTTAAAACTGCACAAGATTCTGCGCAGCACTACGCACAAACTTTGCAGAAGCGTTGCGCTCTTACTAAAGTGGTGGTGGTGGATAGATTTGGAGATAGATTTGGGGATATAGATCTTTTGGGTCTTTCTCTTGTAGAAGAGCCGTTTTTTAAAACCACACAAGTGTCATTGCCACTCAAAAAAGAGACAAGAGCACAGATGAGTGCAGATATAACTATTGAGTGCAGATAGATTTGGATGATGCCTATGCAAATATTAAGCATATATCTCTTGCCTAGAAAGACAAGCATTGTATCTCAACTAATGTGTTTGCAATGGTCTTTCAGTTGCCATAAGGATAATGTATTAAAGGCAGCAAATGGAGTTTAGCCAAAGACTAGAATCTATCCCTACCTATGAGGCAGGTAAGCCTATTGAAGAGGTTATGCGCACATTTGGACTAAAAGAGGGGGATATTATCAAGCTTGCCAGCAATGAGAATCCTTATGGGACTTCACCTCGCGTTATTGAGGCGATTCAGGCAAATGCGCATAAAGCAGCGCTATATCCTGATGATTCAATGTATGCGCTAAAATCTCTCCTTGCCAAACGTTTTAATATTTCGCAAGAGCAATGCATTATTGGTTCTGGGAGTGATCAGATCATTGAGCTTTGTTTGCACGCCAAAGCCGATCCAAACAGCGTTATTCTTACGGCTGGCACCACATTTGCTATGTATGCAATATATGCTAAACAAGTGGGTGCTACGACAATATGCACATCAAGTAGTACACACAATCTTGCAGAATTTTATGAGAGTTTTCTTGCCTATAAGCCGAGTATAATCTTTTTGTGCGTTCCAAACAATCCTCTTGGCGAATGTTTAGGGCGTGATGAGGTGTTTGCTTTTTTAGAAAAAATCCAAAAAGAGTCTCAAGGGCAGACACTTGTGGTGCTTGATGGTGCTTATCAGGAGTTTGCCTCATACAAAGACAAAAGCAAACAAATACTACCAAGTGAGATTTTAGAACGTTTTAGTAATGTAATTTATCTTGGTACATTTTCGAAAGCTTATGGGCTTGGTGGTATGCGTGTTGGGTATGGAGTTGCAAATCAAGAGATCATTCAAGCGCTTTACAAGCTGCGCCCCCCCTTTAATGTTACCACTTTAAGCCTCGTAGCTGCCTGTGCAGCACTTGAAGACGAGGCTTTTGTACGCCAGACAATTGAGCAGAATTTTGAACAAATGTGTCGCTATGAGAAGTTTGCAGAATCTAACAATATACGCTACATTCCTTCTTTTACAAATTTCATTACTTATGTGCTTGATGCTCCATATCAGGTTGATAAAATTAGCGAAGCATTATTGGCGCAAGGTGTTATTATCCGAAGCCTTGCCTCTTATAAAATGAATGCTATGCGTATAACAATCGGTACACAAGCACAAAATACCAAGGTACTCTCAATCTTAGAGCGTATCTTTTGCGAATACGCATAGGGAGATTGTTATGGTATTATGTTGTAGTGCATTTTGGGAAATCAATGCATAAAGTTTGGGGTTAATTTGTAAGGATACAAGGTGGATATTAAAACGCTTTTTGAGCATATTGTAAAAATCTATAACAAACTGACTGGTAGGCAAAAAATCGTTATCACGGCAACAATCGTCATTGTTATAGGGTTTTTTACATTTTTGCTTATGTTTTCAAATAAACAAGTACAAAGTTCGTATGGTGTGTTGTTTGAAGGAATGAACGAGAGTGATAGTGCTTTGGTTGTCCAATACCTCAAAGACAATCAGATTCCTTACAAAATCTCTCGTAATGATGCGATAGAAATACCTATTGAGCGTGTGGCAGAAGAGCGCATTGCGCTTGCTGCACAAGGCATACCAAAAACTTCCAAAGTGGGTTTTGAGGTTTTTGATACAAGCAATATTGCAGAAACAGACTTTACCCAACAGGTTAAGTTTTTGCGTGCTACAGAGGGAGAGCTTACACGCACTATAGAAGCACTTCAGCCTATCTATAAGGCAAATGTACAGATCGCAAACCCAAAAGAAAGTTTATTTGTTTCTACAAGTATCCCACCAACTGCAGCCGTTATGGTGCAGTTAAAGCCCGGTAGTTCTTTATCTTCGTTTCAAATTACAGGGATAAAAAATCTTGTTTCTGCTGCTATTCCACGTCTTACGCCCGATAATGTAAAGATTGTCGATGGGAATGGTATACCGCTTGGGGAGGATAATGAGCTCACAGGTATCAATGAGGTCTTAAAACAACGCTATGCATTTATTCATAAAGAGGAACAAAAAAAAGCAGAAGATATTGTGCGTCTTCTCTCTCCGCGAGCAGGTGGTGCAAACAAAGTCGTAGCAATCGTTAATTTGCAATATGATTTTAGCCAGCAGGAATCTGTCAAGCAAACTTTTGACCCATCGCAAGTTGTACCACGCGGCACAAAAGACTATGAGAAAGAAAAAAGGGGTCCCCCAGAGCCAAAAGTTGGTGGCATACCGGGCGTGGAAAGCAATGTTGGTCCTGTGCAGAATCTAGATTCTGAAGGGCAAATGATCTATGAACACGAGACAGAAAGCATTGTCAATAATGAGATTGGTAATGAGACAATCACAACGAAGTTTGCTAATGGCAAGATTCTGCGTCTTACTGCCTCTGTACTCGTTAATGGTGAGCACAGGCTAACAACCAGAGATGGCGAGGAAGTGTCTGAATATGTTCCTTTCACACAGGAGGAGATCCAAAAGCTTGAGAATCTTGTAAAAAATGCCATAGGCTTTGATGAGGCGCGTGGGGATTCTGTAACGGTTTCTGATTGGGATTTTTCAAAATCAGAGCAAGTTAAAGTGCCTAAGACGTTTATCGAAAAAGCAACAAACTTTATGATGCAGTATGTGCCACTGCTCAAATATGTTATTATAGCAGTTGTTATCTTTATCTTCTACAAGAAAGTTATCGCACCATTTGCAGAGCGTATGCTTGAAATTCAAGATGCTGAAGATGACAAGATCGAATCACTCTTTGAGCTTGATGATGAAGATGATGAGGCAACCTCGCGCTTTGGTGAGCTTAAAAAACGAGTTGAGGAACAGCTTGGCATAGGCGGGAATTTCAGTGAGGATGAGGTAAAATACGAAGTCTTGCTTGAAAAAATTAGAGCAACAATTCAAGAAAAACCAGAAGAGATCGCTTCATTGTTTCAGAAGCTTATCCACGATGAAATTAGCATAGAAAAATCTAGTTAGGAGAATATATGAGCTTACAACTCAATCAGAGACAACGCGCACAATATGATGAATTATCAATGTCAGAAAAAATCGCTATTTTGCTTATTCAAGTAGGTGATGAACTTACGAGTGAGGTTTTCAAAAATCTTGATATTGATGGAATTACTGAAATATCTAAGCAAATTATGCAGTTAAAAGGTACTGATAAGGCTATTGGTGGGGCAGTACTTGAGGAATTTTATGCTATTTTTCAATCCAATCAATATATCAATAGTGGTGGTCTTGACTATGCAAGGGAGCTACTCAACAAGGCGCTTGGACCAGAAGAAGCCAAGAGGATTTTGGATAAGCTTGCAAAAACTATGCAATCTGCTAAGAATTTTGCCTATCTCTCCAAGATTCGTCCGCAACAACTCGCAGATTTTATTATTAATGAACATCCACAGACAATTGCGCTTATTCTTGCTCATATGGATTCTAGTAGCGCAGCAGAGACACTTGGACACTTTAGTGATGATAATATGCGAGCAGAGATTGCGATTCGTATGGCAAATCTTGGTGATATTTCGCCTAATGTTGTTAAGCGCGTTTCAACAGTGTTGGAAAACAAACTTGAATCCCTTACAAGCTATAAGATTGAAGTTGGCGGACCACGTGCTGTGGCAGAGATTTTCAATCGACTTGGGCAAAAGGCTTCTAAATCCACCCTTTCTTACATTGAACAGATTGATGAGCAACTTGCCAATGAAATTAGAGATATGATGTTTACCTTTGAGGATATTACCAATCTCGATAAAAATGCTATTCGTGAGATTCTTAAGGTTGCTGACAAAAAAGATCTTACAATGGCACTCAAAGCTGCAAATGATACGCTTAAGCAAAAATTCCTTGACCAAATGTCTACACGCGCAAGCGAACAGTTTTTGGAGGAAATGCAGTTTTTGGGAGCAGTGCGTATGCGTGATGTGGAAGCAGCACAGCGCAAGATCGTAGAAGCTGTCCAGACACTTTCTGAACAAGGTTTGATCCAAGTTGGCGAAGAGGAGGATGTCGTTGAGTAGTTTTGATGAAGATAATCTCATAACAAAAAATCACATAGAAAAGCACAGAATTAGCAAATATGAATTTCGCCCCATTGTCGTGGATAAGACTGATTCAAATCAGAATGTATCACAAGGTGTAGCAAAAGACTCCGCTGTACAAAATCTTGTCTCAAATACTGAAGAACTTGCAGGTGAGGCAAGAAAGCTTGGAGAGGATACCATAGAAAAAGAGCTGATAGAAAAACTCCTGCAAAAAACAGATGAGCTTTCAAGCTCACTTGCAAAACTCCAAATTCAGTTTGAAAAACAGCAGCTTGAGATGGAGGAGCGCGTTAATACCGCGCGCAATGATGCTTACAAGGATGGTTTGCGAGAAGGAGAAGAGAAAATCCGTAATGCTATGGAGGCTGACATACAAAAAGAGCGCACTGCTCTTATAGATGCTGCGATCAATCTTGGTAAGGCAATGAAAAATTCTGAAACACATTTACGCGAGCTAGAGAAGGAGCTTAGTGCCATAGCGGTTGATATTGCACGTGAGGTGATTGCCAAAGAAATAGAAAAAGATTCTAGTGCTGTAGCAACCGCATTGGCTAAAGAACTTCTTGGCTCAATTGCCGATGCCACTGATGTGCATTTACGAGTAAATAGTCTTGATTATCCTGTATTACAACAAGAGCTACAAGAATATACAAAGTTAAAAATAGAAGCAGATAATGCAGTAACTAAGGGCGGTGTTATCATCGAAAATGGTGGAGGAATCATCGATGGTAGCATTTCAAATCGCTATAAGACCCTCAAGCAAAGTGTTTTAGAAAACCTTAGAGACTAGAGAAAAAGATGTTCCCCACAAAGCCTATTGCCCAAATGGATATGCAAGAGCTGGAATCTTTGTGCGCACAGATTCGCCATAGGATTCTAGAAGTTGTGAGCACTAATGGTGGGCATTTAAGTTCGACTTTGGGCGCAGTCGAGCTTATTGTAGCTATGCACTATGTATTTGATTATAAAAGCAATCCTTTTATTTTTGATGTTTCTCATCAAGCCTATGCGCATAAGCTGCTGACTGGTCGATATGAGGAGTTTGCAAGTTTGCGCAAATTTGGTGGCATTAGTGGATTTTGCAAGCCTAGTGAATCAGACGCGGATTATTTTATTGCAGGACACAGCTCAACCTCTATTTCCTTGGGTGTAGGTGCTGCGAAGGCTATGCTACTTCAAAACAAAGATGGAATACCAGTAGTGTTAATTGGTGATGGCAGTATGAGTGCTGGGCTTGTGTATGAAGCACTTAATGAGCTTGGCGATCGTAAATATCCTATGCTTATTATACTTAATGACAATGAAATGAGCATTGCAAAGCCCATAGGAGCGATTAGCAAACACTTATCACAGATTATCTCTCACCCCATATACCAGTCTTTTCGTAATTTTACTAAGCATTTTTTAGAAAAAATGCCAGATTCTGCTACGTATCTTGCGAAGCGCTTTGAGGAATCTTTGAAACTTATTACACCTGGAATTTTGTTTGAAGAAATGGGGATTGATTATATAGGACCAATCAATGGACATAATCTTGCAGATTTAATCTTTTGCTTCAAGCGTGCCAAGGAAATGGGGCGACCTGTCGTCGTGCATACCCAAACTATCAAGGGAAAAGGTTATAAAATTGCAGAGGGGCATTATGAAAAATGGCATGGTGTAAGCCCCTTTGATTTACAAACAGGAGTAGCCTTTGCAAAGCCAAGTATCAAATTAGCACCCACTCAAGTTTATTCTAATGCCTTGCAAAAGCTTGCCAAAGAAGATGAAAGAGTCGTTGGTATCACAGCTGCAATGCCAGGTGGTACGGGACTTGGAATTTTGATTGATACCTATAAGGATAGATTCTGGGATGCAGGTATTGCTGAACAACATTGTGTAACTTCTATGGCGGCTATGGCAAAAGAGGGCTTTATCCCATTTGTAAGCATTTATTCAACTTTTTTGCAACGTGCATTTGATGAGATTATCCATGATGTGGGTATTATGGGATTACCAGTGCGTTTTAGCATTGATAGGGCTGGGATTGTAGGAGAAGATGGCGAAACGCATCAAGGACTTTTTGATATAGCATATCTGCGTATGATTCCCGGCTTTGTATTATTTGCGCCGCGTGATAATGCTACGCTAGAGCGTGCCGTGGAATTTGCGTATAGTTTTTCTCAAGCACCTTGTGCTTACCGTTATCCGCGCGGAAGTTTTTGTTTAGATGAAGGGGTTTATACGCCAAAGGATTTTGTACTTGGTGAGTGTGAATGCCTTTATCAAGGAGAGCAGATTCTACTTATAGGCTATGGAAATGGTGTGGGGCGCGCGCATTTAGTGAGCGTTGCATTAAAAAAGTTAGGTTTTGATCCGACGCTTTTGGATCTGCGTTTTTGTAGCCCATTACCTAGCACTTTGGGATCATTTTTACGCGAACATAGTATTAGCTTTGTTTTTAGCGATAGTTACAAATCCTGTGGTGTTGGTAGTGCGATTTTGGAATATATGAGCGCACATAATATTATGCTGCCAAGCTATACGCTTGAGCTAGATTCTACCTTTGTGCCCCACGGAGATGTTGCAAGCGTGGAATGTGCCATAGGACTTGATACAGAAAGCCTTGTACAAAAAGTGTTGGCAAAACTTGTCGATCATTCTCTTTGTAGTGATAAGGAGGAAAAAACCTATGCAAAATCCTAAGCACACACAGAAAGAGATGGCTTCACCATCTGAAGTAGCCTTGCAAAAAGAAGGCTTTAGCTTTAGTTTTGCTGCAAGCGCTTGTGCTTTATGTGGAGGGCGTTGCTGCGTGGGAGAGAGTGGCTATATTTTTCTTTCACTTGCTGAAGCGCAACGTATTGCTGAGTTTTTAAACATTGCTTTTGAGGATTTTGCCTTGAAATTTTTAAAAAAAGTTGGCTACAAATTCTCACTTATTGAAAAACCATACGAAAATGGGAGTGCGTGTGTGTTTTTTGATACAAAAAAAAGAGAATGCGCTATTTATCCATACCGACCCAAGCAGTGTGTGGAATTTCCTTTTTGGGATTCACTACGCGAACAAAGTGCTCTTGCAGAACTTTGTTCGCTCTGCCCGGGTATAATACCACCAGAATCCACAAAACCTAGCCAGAATCTAAAGCATAATGCTACAAAGGAATATTTATGAAAGTATTATACATTGGGCTTATATGCTGTTTGTTTGCGAGCTTTTTGGGTTCTGATAGCAAAGAAGATGCAGCATTGCTTATGGGTGCAGATAGCTTATACCATGGGGATTTCTCGAAATCTTTTGATGAGCTTATTGTGCTTTTTGAGGAGACAAAAGAGCCTTATTATGCCAAGCTTGCTGCACAAGCCGCCGTAGGCAAAGGCGATTTAGATGGTGCCTTTGCTTTGGCAAATCTTTATATAGAATTAAGCGGTGATACAGAAGATATAATGATCAACAAGATTCTAGCCGATGCGTACGCACAAATGGGTGAAACGCAAAAAGCCATAGAAGTGTTAGAAAAGATTTATAAGGTAGAGAGTACGCCGCAGATTGGTGATATTTTGGGCAATATGTATATGTTGCAAAACAATCCAAAAAAGGCTCAAGAATTATTCTCTAGTCTTTATGAACAAACACGCAGTGTAGAGTTTTTAAAAAAAATTATTATTTTGTATGCAGCACAATCCCAGAATCAGAAAGCGCTTGGGCTGCTTTCAGAACATCTACTTAGTTTTGGGTGCGAGGAGTCATTTTGCGAGGAGAGCCTGAAAGTCTATGCTGATTTGGGAGGACTTGATATGGCAAAAAGTGTGTTTGAAAAAATTTATATCAAAAACCCAACAATCCCCAATGCCACGAATTTTATGCGAGTTCTTGTTGCGCTTAAGCAATACCAAGAAGCGCAAGGAATTGCTATGTCATTTCCTTTTGATAAGGGGTTGTTGCTTGATCTATATGTGATGCAAGGCGATTTTGAAAAAGCGCGCATACAAGCCAAGCAAATTTATCAGGAAAGCAATAATCCCAAATTTTTGGCATTAGAGGCAATCTATGAGCTTGGAGATATGCAGCAAATTTCTAAGCAAAACGCATTACAAAGTGCTTCAAAATTAGAGCAAGCACTCAAAATACGCAAAAAAGAACTTGCAGACAATAAGCAAAAGCCCACTATTCAGGACGCATTTTTTTACAATTTCTGTGGTTATTTGATGATAGATTATGATCTTGATATTCAAAAAGGCATACAATATGTGAAGGAAGCACTGCTAGTTGAGCCTTATTCTATTGCTTATTTAGATTCTATTGCGTGGGGGTACTATAAACTTGGAGATTGCGCAAATGCAACGGAATATTTTTATAAGATTCCAAGCAACAAGATTGCAAATGATAATGATATGCGCGCGCACGCTCGCCAGATATATGGTCTATGCGCTAAACCAGAATCCAAAATAAAAGAACCATAAAATTCTGGCAGTGGTATATGCAAGATATAAATGTTAATAGTGCAGAATTTAACTTGGCACAAGATATTGTTAGATTCTCAAATCCTTTACACAAAGCATTATATCGCAGAATCCAAACAGAAAAAGCCATCTTACCTTTTGAGCTTTTGGGACGTACACTTGCATATAATCCTTATCCACCTCGTTTCAAAGAAGTCTTTTCTGGTCTAGAATCTATCCGTGCTATTTGTATATCTTGCTTTGATTATGAGCATTTAGAGAAGATTTGCGCGTTCAATGCGAACCTCATCATACTTGATGTGGCGCGTGATGAAGAAGCAAAGCCTCGTTGTGAAGGGCTTGAGTGCGTGGGATATTTGCGGCATTATACCAATGCTTTAATTGTCATAAAAGATTGTTTTATAGATTCTTATCAGGTTTTGCAAGCAGTGGTTTATGGGGCAGATGGTGTGATGTTTAATACAGAAAGCATAGCATTAAAAGAATTGCTTGCCTTTGCGTTTCGGCTTGGGCTTATGGCTTTTGTTGAGGTAACCAATCTTAAAGAGATCAAACAAGCAGTGCTAGCAAAAGCAGAAGGATTTTATTTGCCTAACGAATGTTTTGAAGAGTTGCACCCTATTATTCCAAAGCGCAAATGTTTATGCACAAATATTAAAGAACGCTATTGCCTAGAATCCAACCAATCAGAATCTGATATTGCACATTTATTTGATCTTGGAGTCCCTAGTAAGTCCCTGCAAGCTACCAGAGCAGATTTTGCATTTGCACATATAGAAGTTATTTGATCTCTTGGTGAGTGCCCTTTATAAAAAATTAAGTGCTTTTTGCCTATAATTCCTAGCTTTAATGTCAGGGTAGCTCAGCTGGTTTAGAGCGCTGGTCTCATAAGCCGGAGGTCGGGAGTTCAAGTCTCCCCCTTGACACCACGAATGCTTCAGTATGCTTCTTGATATTTTTTGTGATTTTTCTGTGTAATTCTGATCAGCATATTTAAAGTTAAAATAACTACGATTACATACACGTTGCACAATAAGAAAGTCAGCGTTGAAAATTTTAGAATCAAATAAAGGAGTAAGAATGCGGGATATTATCATTTTTGGTGTAGGCAGTGGCGCCAAGAGCATGATTTTAGAGATATTGCGCTGCAACGTATCTAAAGATAGTGCTTGTGGCAAATCTGGGGGGCAATATACTCTTCTTAACAGACAATGACCCAAAAAAATGGCACACCAAGTTGGTGGTTACTCTAGAAAATACAACGTATGCTTTTGATATACGGCCTCCAGAAGAAATCAAAAAAACGAGATTTGATAGTATCATCTTGGGAACAATGCTGGGTTATGAGAGTGTTTTGACCCAGTTAGATTCCTTAGGTGTACCACTCCATAAAATAGAACATATCCACCTTAGAGTAATCATTGAAGCAAGAATAAATTTTTTAAAAGATTTTGCCAAAATATGTAAAGAGAGACATATAAGTGGTGATGTTGCTGAGGTTGGTGTATATCAGGGGGAATTTGCAAAACAGATTAATGCATGTTTTCCTGATGCAACACTGTTTTTGTTTGATACTTTTGAAGGATTTGATAAGCGAGATTTGGAGTTTGAATCAAAGGATGTTAGAGAGCTTGGTCAAGGACATTTGGACAATACGTCTATCGCACTTGTGATGTCTAAAATGCTCCATCCAGACAATGTTGTGATCAAAAAGGGCTATTTTCCGGAAATCATAACAGGATTGGAAAAGAGAAGTTTTTGTTTTGTCAATCTTGATTTAGATTTATATAAACCCACAAAAGATGGACTAGATTTTTTCTATCCTAGAATGCAAAGGGGTGGCGTAATACTTGTTCATGATTATTTTGGTGAGGGCTTACCTGGAGTGAAGCAAGCAGTTGATGAATTTTGCAAACAGCATAATGTATTTGTTATGCCAATTGGCGATACCATAAGCGTGGCTATAAAGCATTAGAGCAATCTAAATCTATATGAAAGTAAAAATTCATCCCATTCATAAACGTGTATGTTATGAGCGAGATATTGTCTGTTTGTGGGGTTAAACTAAGCAAAAATAATCTATAATTTCCTTTGTTTTTGTCATTTTAATAAAGCAAGGAGCAGCTAATGTGGTCTAAAGTGACTTTAGCAGCGGGTTTGGTGGTTTTTGGCTGTGCAGAATCTATGGGTGAGGAAACCCATCATCCTAAGAAAGCTCCTTTATATTTTGAAGCAGAAATGCAAGCATTTAATAAAATAAGTTTCAATGGCAGAGGAGATTCTCCAACAGAAAGCTATGGTTATATACTTGGCGCAGTAAGTGGGGTTTATGATACTACATTTGGAGATACGCATTCGCTACAAGTCAAACTTGGGGTAGCTGGTGCTGGGCTTTCGTATGATTCTACAAGGCGTGCTAGCTTGGCTGGAGATGGGGGATTGGGTTTTAACTACATTGGCTACAATCAAGGTTATGATGGCAGAGGGAGTGCCAGTGCGACAAATACACGCAACTATTACGTGCATAATGCGAGTTTAGCTTACAAAAATCAGAATTTTACCCTAATAGGTGGGCGGTTTTTTCAAGATGATGATGCGTATATTGTAGGATACACAGAAGGGCTTAAGTTAGGTATTAAAGGCAATGGGTTTTATGCAGATTTTAATGGAATTTCTAGTACTGCACTTCTTGGTGATGGCTTTTTCTGGGATTATACGCGAGTCTATACGCCAAATGGGATTTTGGGTGCTAGTGTTGGGTATGAGAATGCCAATTTAGCTGTACGTGGATTTTATTATTATGGGATTAGTGAGTATAGCGCGCCTGGCTTTGATATAAAGATGATGTTTAGCAACACAGAATCTAGTTTCAAATCTACAACACGCCTTAATGTAGTTTTTCCTATCTATGATAGATTGGCGATGAGTGTCCCTGTTTTGATTGGAGGGCTCCTCAAAAATAGTACTGGGACAGATGAGGGATTTACTTCTAGTATTTTGGTGCGTCAGGATTTTGACTTTCATACGCAAGGCGCAGGAGATTATAATCTTGCTTTTGCGGTGTATAAAAATGTAGGATTCTCGCAGGCTCGGCTTGGGCTATTTGGTTCGCCACTTGGTGTCAATATTTGGGATAATAGCGTGTATGCAAGCGGACCATCGCTTAATGCTATTGTTTATCCAGATGCGACAAGCGCCTTTGTTTTTACTAAGGCGCGCTATGAATATTTAGCAAGCCTAGCAAGTGCTCTAGAATTTGGGCTAGATGGGCGCTATACGACTGCGCCAGCCACAGATGAATATTCACTTAAGCTTACAATAAATTGGGAGCTTACAAAAAATGTTGCTTTTATGTTGGTGGGCAATTACTATACAAGTGTTTTTAGAGACCCAGGTGCCCTTATTGATGGCAATGGATCAAATGTTGGAGCGCTTACTCGTAACCAGAAAATCGATAGAAGCTATGTGATGACACAAGTAAGCTTCAAAATATAGAATCTATTATATTAGTTAGAGTGGATTCTAGCGGATACAATAAGGCTGTAAGTTTTAGATCTCAAGAAATTTTTTTGCTGCTTTGATTTGTAACATTTGAATTTTTGTGCGTTCTTTTTCTTCTTCCAAGAGCTCAAGGACTTGAGTGATGAGCTCGCGTGCCTGTAACATTTCTTCTGTTGTATCAAATGTGGTAGGGAGGGACTCTATAAGGCTATATGCTTTTGTGCTATCTTTTTGTATTAGGGCTATTTTTAGTGCATCAAGCCAACTCATTTTGATGAATCTCTCTCCAAGCTTCAAGTAACCCTTTTGCTACATTGATAACGATGTCAATTTTTTCTGGATCGTCTTCGACATTTGCTTGTGTAAGAAGTTTGATTTGATGCATATAAAGTCCAGTGAGATAAGTTGCTACCTCTCCACCTCGCTCATAATCAAGAACATTGAGTAGCTCTGTAAAAATATCGGTAATGCGGTTGATATAGTAGATTTTTTTCTCTATATCACCAAGTTCCATATGGCGTTTAGCTTGACCACAAAAGCGCAATATGCCTTCATATAGCATTTCAATGAGCTTTGCAGGAGATTCAACAGAGATTTCGTTTTGTTGGTAGAGATTGTAGGCATTACTTCTCATCGTGTATCCTTTCTTGATATGGCTTTGGATTTTGGCTATTTCTTAGCGACAGATTGATCTATCATCATTTGTACGGAGCCAAATGCATTTTTTGTTTTGGCTATTTGACTATCATAAGCTGCAAAGCGATTTGCCATCGTTTCATAACGTGTATCAAGCAACTCACTTGTACTTTTTTTGTCTCGTTGTAGATTCTTTGCATCTCGATCCAATGATGATCCAAAGATCTCAAGCCTTGAATTACTACCATCGGCCAAACTCGCCAAAAATTTATCGATTTTTGAGAAAACACCATCGATGTGGGTTTCCTTGCCAGAAACTTCTTTTTTGTCTCTGCCATAGAAAAACTCCTCTGTACCTTTTGGATCTGCACTAATAGCACTAGTAAGTTTTCCTTCGTCTAAAAACATTACACCCTTATCATTAAGTGTTATGCCATAATTTACTAGGCTTGAAACTTGAGAATCTGTAAATTCAGAATAGCTAATAATGGAGTTAAGTGAAGAACGTATTGTGCGTATATCACTTACACCATTAAAGATACCGGCAATTTGTGTATCTTCGTCATAACGCGTTGTTTCATTAAGCTTTGGTACTAGCTCATTGTATGACTTTACAAACTCTTTGACTTGCTCGACAATTTTTGCATCATCACGCCCAATACTAATAATTGCGGGTTTTCCTGGTTCTGTGGTGGATTGCAATGTCATAGAAACACCGCTCACTACATCATTTATCTCATTACTAGGACGGGAAATACGTGCACCATTGTATGAAATAACTGCGTCTTGTCCCGATTGTATGTTTTTGATTTTAAAAAGGCTATCTTGTAGTTTTGCATATCCTTGTATTGTACCAGCACGCAAACCTATGTCTTCTATAGCTTGTTTGCCAGCGCTATCTTGGGCGCTAATTTTTATTTCACCTACTTCAGAAGTGAGCGTGAGTTTTCCCATACCATCAGTATTAGCATGCATTCCTGCTATATTTTCTATTGCATCAGCAATGATACGTGCGTTTTGTTCGCTTGTGTTTCTTTCTTTTGTCATTTTAGCAAGATCAAGTGGCACGCTACCAATCATTACTACACCATCTAATTTTCCCTCTTTAACGACTTGACCAGAGGTAATAAGTGGTTCTTGTTTGGCTTGTGTATTACCAAAACCAAGTGAATTTGCCTTTGCCCCTTCAAGACTAATAGGGTTACCTCGTAAATCATTAATCACGAGCCCTTTACCATCTTTGTTGAGTCCAATATTGATTTCTTTGCCGAGTAAGTCTTTCAAATTACTATCTGCTTCAATTGCTTCTTTAATAGCTTCTTTTAGCACCACTGCAGTATCAGAGGAGCCATCAGTTTTAAGCTTAATAGCAAGTGTTTGTTCATTGCCATCTTTATCAGCAATTTTTAGATTCAGATCGTTATCTCCAAGGTCAAGCGCCCCATTTGGTAAGGTATCTGTTTTAAGTGTGGTACCAAAATAGATTTTACTCTCATCGCCCATTCCTTTAGAATTAAGCATAAGCTGATAAGGCTTAGACCCTCCTGTTTTCATAACAAGTCCCGTAACTTCACCATTTGTTTCATCTGTGATAAGTTGAGCGACATCACCAAGTGTCATACCACCTTTGATATGGATTGTATAATTTTTACCTTGAGTATAAAAACTAAGATCCACGTCGTTATCACTAAATACACTCTCTCGGCTTTCAAATTTGCCACCTACTTCGTTAATATCGCCTTGCGCAAGTTGGTGAATATCAACCTTGATATCTTGGATTGGTACACCACTTGCAACGGTTGCTTTGAGTGCATCATTATTAACATTGGTTGTGCGACCAAGATATGAAGAGTAGTCTGACAAAATCCTTATTGGAGCGCGCATATTTGCTATTAGGGTTTTAATTTCTGTAAGGGCAGCTTGCTTTTCGACATTGATTTCCATTTTGCGTTCTATGGGACGAATCATTGATTTTTCGTCTGCTTCGCGCAATTTATCTATGACATCATAACTCAAAACACCACTCCCAACACCAAGAGAGTTGATTTTGCCCATTGCCATTTCTAATCTCCCAAAACTAATTAAACATCAATAAACAGCTATCTGCCAATACACTCTTAAGTAGGCTAGAATCTAGATTCTAGCCTTTCTTATCGAAGATAAGCCCCACGACTTCATGCATTTTTTTAGCAAGCTCTACTGCTTCTTTACTTGGAATCTCACGAATCACTCTTCCTCCATTACTGGGATCTTTTACAGTAACAATGAGCCCGCCAATATCATCGTTGTAGCTAAAATTAATATCAACACCGATATGCTCCATTTTTTTGTTGATTTCTTTAGCTGTATGGATTAAATCTGCCTGTTTTGGCTCAGCAAACTGAACATTTAAATTTGCTGCCTTTATGTTTGAACTTTGAACTGTGTTTCCTTTGTATGCATACCCAGCATTATTAACCATACTATATAAAGTACTCTTGAGAGAGGAAACTTGATTTGTATTTATCTCTGCCATAACAACCTCCTTGTGATGTAGCATAGAGTTTAGCACCAAATCGGCTGTTTTATAAAAAATTTTATAGTTTTTATTTACTTTTTGCGATAACATCAAGCGGATTGATATGCTTGTCTTTTTGTGTAATCTCTAATCCAAGTCGTTGGGATACTCTACCAATAGTATAACCCTTTTTCACGACAAACCCTGGTTTCACTGTTGGCGCTATTTTGTCGAGTTGAGAGTAGATTGTATAAGTTTCATTACTGTGTTCAACAATAACTACTTTTTTCAAGATAGGCGCTTCTTTGGCATAGACAACTTTTCCATCAAGAATATTATAAACAACAGCATTAGGCACTTTAGATAGGAGCGTAACCGATTCATTAAAGACTTTGAGATTATAAACAGGGTCATAATATTGTCCGAAGTTTTGTTCGATTGTGTAGTACTCAAGCGGTGCTATTGTTTTTGCACCATTGTATTTAATAATCGACACATCTTTATAGCTATTTGCGACTTGAACAATATTGAGAGGATCTTTGGGTTTAGGCTCGGATTTATCTTTAATACCTTTAGATTCTGAGTCTTTGGTATCTTGTTTGGCTTGCCTTTGCTTTTCTTCTTGTGCTTTTTGTGCGGCGATGAGTGCTTGTTTTTGGCGTTCAATTTCTTTTTGCTTATTGGCTTTTATGATATTGAGATCTTGCAAAATAGCATCCAATCCCTCTCTCTCTTTGCTGATTTGGAGTAATTTTTGATTATAGTCGCTAAGTTCTGCTTGCAATTTGTCATTTAAAAGATTCTGCTCGTTTATCATTTTTTGGAGTTGCTCTTTTTTGCTTTGTTGTGTGCCTATGAGGAGAGTGATCTCATTGATATTGTTGGTGATAAGATTGATTTGATCAGTAATCTTACTTTGTTTTTCGCTAAGCGCAAGGACTTTGCCCTGACTTTGCTTGGTCAAAATATCAAACACATCTTCTAAGATTATATCGTCTGGTGAGACAATACTTTGCTTATCAAGCACAAGTGAAAACGCTAAATCTTTGATAATAATGTTTGCAATATATGCCTGTATAGTATTTTTCTCGTCCTCGAAAGATTTGAGCATTTTGCGTAGAGAATCAAGCTGTTTTTCTTGGCTTTGATTTTGGCTTTGATTTTGGCTAATGCTACGCTGGAGAAAATTTATCTGCTGTTTTAAGCTATTTATCTGTTTTTTGCGCTCATTGATTGTGTTACCAAGTGAGCTTAAGCGTGAAGAGATTTTGCGCTCTTCTTTTGTTTTTTCTTGTAATTTTTGTTTGTTGGTTGTGATGTCTTTTTCTATATCTTCTATATTTTTTTTGGTGTTGCTTGCCAAATGTAAAGGCAATACGCCAAGTAGACAAAAAAGCAACACAATATGGTGCATTTTATACCTTTCTTTGTAATGCAATCGCTATAAGGACACACAATATACATACACTAACTGATGCGCCTAGTAGCACACCAAAATCTAAAGCAAAAGCAAACATCTCTCGCCCGACTTCGAGTGCTTCCATTATCTCACCTGCAAGATTTGTAGTTGTAAAATATAAGAATCCACCTTCAACCAGTAAGGCTGCGATTATTGCATCATTGAGCGCACTTTTAAATAAGAAACGATTTTTCATCCATACACTTGCTCCAAGATACCCCATAATCTGCATACGTTTGCTATGTTCAAAATGCAGGATTCTGATCTGATCTATCATTAAAAGCACACTCAAAATTCCAAGAATTAATGCAAAAGTCTGTACGCTAAATTTTAGCAAAAACAACAAGCGATATGCTTGGTTATGCGTTTTGGTAAAAGATTCTGTTTTGATAACGCCCGGAATCTTGCTCAAAACTTTATCAATATGGTGTAGTCTTTTTTGATCAGGAAAGGAGTCTAGTTTGAGAGTATAGTAGAATGAAAGCTCTTTTTTAATATTTTCAAAGTCTTCGTTATTCATATTGGTTCGTATTCTATCGAGAATAAAACTTGGATCAATTGGTTCTAGTGAGGCAGCTTCGGGAATATTTTGAGTAATAAATTCAAAGGATAGCTTTTGTTTGCTAGCGATAATTATGGCATAGTTTTGCAAAAGTTTATCTTCTTTGCTTGTTATTGCACGATTAATGAGCAAAAAACTTTCTAGGCTAAAAAGCAGTACAATCAAGGGTAAAATCAAGAAAAAGTGTCGCTTAATGTTGTTCATAAATGCTATTCCTTTCTCTATCAATAAACAAGTGTCGATAGGCAATGTTTGTGCGCACAGGTACTCGGTGTGTAACGACTACAATCGTAATATCAAGCTGTTCATTAGCACTTTTTAGCAAACTCCAAATCATATCGCTAGAAAAATCATCAAGATTACCCGTTGGTTCATCAGCAAGAATAAGCGTAGGGCGATGTGCTATAGCGCGCGCCATAGCCACGCGTTGCTGTTCGCCACCACTTAATTCAAGAGGGTATTTATTTGCTTTATGCAAAAGTCCTATGTGTGAGAGTAGTTTTTCAGTCTGAGTTTCACACGCATCTTTTTTGTAACCATTGATAATCATAGGGAGTGCAATATTTTTTTCTATACTCCACTCTTCAATCAGCTTATAGTCTTGAAAAACGATACCTATCCTTTGTCGTAGGCGGTTAATACTACGCTGATTGTGTTTTGTGAGGCTAACATCACATACACTAAGACTACCCTCCATTGGTGTGAGAGCGCCATAAAATGAGCTTAGGAGTGTGCTTTTACCGCTACCACTTGGTCCTGATATAAAGACGAAATCTTTATGGTTGATCTCAAAGTTTGCTTTAATAATGACAGGCTCTTCGCGCTGATATCCTAGCGTCAAATTGTTGGCTTTAATAATACTCATAGTTGCTCCAATCCTTTGATTAACGCGTTATGTGCGCGGATATTTGCGATACTTGGGAGAGGATCATCTAAAAGATAGAATCCTTGATATGGGATAATACCCTTTGTATCCGCTGCTTGCATATCGGTTAGTTCCAACTTCTCCAAAACAATGACACGATTGCAAGGATGGCAAAAATCACCCATACTAACGAGTAAAACCACACGCTTGGTATGTTGTCCTGCACAATCTTGATATATATCACGAATATGCAAAAAGCCTTGTTCAAACACCTTTTTTGCACAAAGAGTAGTAATCAGTTTTTGTATGTATTTTTGTGTGTAAAGGCTTGGCACAAACACTTTTTCTAGAAGGGATTGTACCAAGTTTTCGTCAAATTTAAACTCATATTTTGCTGGATTCTGTATTTGCTGTGGTAAATCAGTAAATTTTAAGTTTTTATTGTTTGTTTGCCATTCTTTTGATGGAAGCTTTGTTATCACGAGATTAAAAATGGGTTTGTGCTGTTTTCGCCAACGCGCTTCATATTTGCTCACTACTTCTTTTTGTGTGTTTATAGTTTTTGCAAGATGTATGTTTGTGGTCTGTTCTGCTAGTGTTAGTACGTCTAAAAAATATTGCTCATCATCCGTTCGAAATTCTAGCATACCTCCAATCTGTAAGGCACGCAGGGCATTTTTCAAAGAAGTTTGTCCTAGCACACGCCGATTGGGAGATTTGTTCCAAGGTACTGGAAAGTGGATATAGAGATGCTGTAGTGTTTGTGCTGGTAGAATTTCTAGTAAAATCCTCGCATCAAGGCACACAATAAAAAGATTCTGCAGGTTGTGCAGCTCGATTTGGCGCAGTACTTGTTCGATAGAAGGTGTGTGTATCTCTAGACCGATTATAGGAGTATTTGGGTAATTTTGTGCGCGATTAATGATATGTCGTCCGCTGCCAAATCCAATTTCTAAATCGATATGTGCAAAATCTAACTGAGACGATTTATTTTGTGCTTGTAAAGTTGTCTTTGACTGTGCTAGCTGTTGCGATTTAGAAGCAGAATCTAGTTTTGCTAATAGCTCATTTGGCGTTAGTAAAAAGGGGCTTTTGACGTGTTGTTTTGGTGAAGTTATAGCAAGATTCTCGCTAAGTACTTCATACGAAACACTTAGCTTTTGCAAAAGCTCTTTTAAGATACCCACAGGAGTTGGTCGCGTGATTTTTAATCCTTTAAGCAGCAGACTATCTTGTCTTGTTATTTCTTGTATAAAACAGATATGAGTGGTATTGTGGTGCATATAGGGCATAGCTATGAGTTGAAAGGCACTATATTTTAGGCTTTGTAGTTTGTAGAGATAGGGTGATTTTGTAGAATCTCGCGAATTAGATTCTGGATTTGCTGGCAAGTGGGGCTTGCTAGAATCTAGTATAGATTGTGTGGTTATATTAGATTCTGCTTGTTGGAGAGCTTTAGGCGCAGAATTGTTATTTCTTTTTGCAATAAAGTGTGGCATTATTGTAAAAGTAGCTCAACCGACCGACTGGGCAGGGATTCATTACCTTCGCTATCTACGGAGACGACCTTATAGATGTAGCGCTTACCTTTTTGCATTTCTTTGTCGATAAATTGCGTTTGTATCGTGTTTGCAAAGCGTAAAGGATTTTTGAGTCGCCCTTCATAGCGATAGACTGCGTATGCCTTGACGCGTTCATCGTTGATAATATCCCATTCAATAAGCGCATACTCACCTTGTATCATTCCTTTTGTGATTTGTGGGGTGGCTGGTGGTGGCAGAGTTGCTCCTTGCGCTGCACCTTTTGGTAAATCACTTGCCACATCGTTTGGATCAATCGCACTTACTTTATAAAAATATACTACACTATCTTCATCTACTTTGTGCATATAGTGGGTTTGATTCACTCGTGCAAGTGGCTTGTATGTACCTTCAAGCGTGCTAGAAATATAGATCTCATACTGCGCCGCACCTGGAATTGGTTCCCAGTTTAACTGTATGGTCTTGGCTAGATTCTGGCTTGCCTGCAAGGTTACCACAGGTGCTGGCTTATCCCGTGTTTTGCCATTTATCTCTTTGCTTGGGCGGGATTTTATACCATTTAGGTCTTGGGCTATGATACGATAAGTGTATTCTTTTGCATCTACAAGATCTTCATCAAAATACTCCACTAGCAGGCGATTTTTCACAGTACCAACATTTAGAAACATATCTTTATCTGTTTTTCTCTGAATAATATAGCGCGTAACGCTTGGATTTGGGTGAGGACTCCAAATGAGTTTTATGCGTTTTGCATAGTCTTGCGAGGCGAAGGCTTGTTCAATTGGGTCGATAAAGGAAGTTTTGATTGTAATAGTAGGTGTTTTTTGGGAGATCGTGTTGTCTTGCCCAATGGTTGCAATCTGAAAAGAGTATTCTGTTTCCGGCAGTAGAGAATCTACTACAAAGTGTGTAGCATAGGGTTCTTTGATAGTGGCTATCTTTTTGGTATTACCATTTGAATGGATTTGAAATAACACAAAACCTTTAATGCGATTTGGGTCCTGTATTTTTTCCCATTCAAAAGCAATAGAACTGACATCAGCAATATGACGTACCTGCGATATGGTAGGAAGATTTGGGTCGATCTTATCTTCATTCCCCAAGAATCCGAGTTTTACATTCTTGCTCCCACAACCAACAAAACTATTCATCAATGCTAAAGCTATCAAAAGCTTTAAGAATCCGCGCCATTGATATTGCTTCATTAAATTCCTCTTTCCCAAAAGTTTCATAACAAAATTGTAGCATATCTCCAAAAATGCTTGCACGAAATACAAGAGGTTTTTTTGTATTTGGATGGGTAAGATAAAGGATATAGGAATGGAGCATTATACGCATAGAAAGCCCACCTCTGTATCCATAGAGCGTATCGCCTATAATATGGCGATTTATGCCTTCTAAATGCGCACGAATTTGGTGGGTTCTGCCAGTGTAGAGTTTGGCTGCAATGAGTGAGGTGCTATTTGTTGTGAGCAAAGGGATAAATGCGCTTTTGGCAAATCGTGCAGAATTTAGATTTGTTTTTATTGTGTCAATATTTGCCATTTTTAGGCGGTTATTGGGGTGGCGCGCTAGATAGGAGGTAACAATCTTTGGTTCTTTTAGTGGCATATCTATTAGCGCAAGATAGTAACGCCCCATACGCCTTGCTTTTAGTTCTTCGCTTAAGTATATGTGAGCGCGATTGGTTTTTGCAACGACAATCGCACCACTTGTTTGCTTATCTAGCCTGTGAATGATTCCAGGTCTTTGCTCACCATTGAGTGTTGAGAGAAAAATATTTTGCGCACGCAACCAATCTACAAGTGTGGCTTCTTTGACACTTGGTGCGCTGTGTATAACAAGAAAAGGTGGCTTGTTGAGGATAAGTATTTCGTTATCTTCATAGAGGCGCTCTATCGTAAGATCTAAAGGAAGATCTTTGTTTGTATTTGCTTCTTGTTGTGTTTTAAGAATGATATGCAGCGTGCTGTTACACGTGATTTTTGTACTGCATTTTTGACATAAATTTTTTTCCAAAAAGACTCTGCCGCTTTTGATGAGATCTTGAGCTTTCGATCGTGAAATATTAAGCACGCGTGCAACACATTCATCAATACGTAGAGAATCCTCTTCTAGCTGGATTGTTTTAGTATCGGCACTATCATTTTTATGTAGATTCTCATTTTTTTGTGAATCTTGTGTGATATAGGCGGAAACATACATATACATTTGCTTTGTAAGAGAATTTCTAGCTAGTATAGCATAATGACCAAGAATGTAAGATAAAGTAAAATAGTACAATGGCTAACTCAAAATTATTTAAACTTCGCCTTGCTATAATAATTTTATATCCTTAAACTCAAGGAGAATATATGCTTGTTGAAATCAGTCATCTGTATAAAAGCTATGGCGCAACTTTAGCACTTGATGACCTAAACCTCACACTACAAGAAGGAAAAATCATCGGTTTGCTTGGTCCAAATGGGAGCGGTAAAACAACGCTTATCAAGGTGCTTTTGGGGTTGTTGCGACAATATCGCGGTGAAGTTTCTATCCTTTCGCGCCCCATTGATGATAGCTCTAAAAGCTATATCGCCTATTTGCCAGATAAGAACCACCTCCCATTGCATTGGAGTATTGAGTATGCGTGTAAGTTTTTTGCAGACTTTTTTCAAGATTTTAGTATCCACAAAGCCCATAGCCTTTGCAAACAGCTTGATTTAAACCTAAAAACCAAAATCAAACATCTCTCTAAAGGGAATCAAGAAAAAGTTTCACTTATTCTAACGCTTGCGCGCCAAGCAAAGCTTTATATTTTTGATGAGCCAATCGCTGGCGTAGATCCAGTAGCGCGCGATTTGGTGTTTGATTTGATTTTAAACAACTACAACAAAGAAGCAAGCGTACTCATCGCCACACATCTTATCTATGATGTGCAAAAAATCCTAGATGAAGCGATATTTCTTGCAAAAGGGCATATTATCGCACACAAAAGTGTCGCAGAATTTACCGCAAGTGGCTGCAATTTGGAAGAGGCATTCAAGCAAACCTTTAGCGCACAAGGAAGTGTATTATGAGAAAGCTATTAAGATACGAGATTGGGGAGCATTATTTTTCGTTTGTGGTGATGAGTGCGCTTTATACAATATGTATGTTTATAATTGTGCTATTTCTCAAAAGTGCGCCAGATATACTCAAGACCTCTTTATTTGACGCATACAGTAGCTGGCTTGGATTTTTGTTTGTTTTTGCTATTTTTGGCGCGATTATTTCGATTCTTGGCTTGTTTGTCGTGCAGGTGCTTATGGTGATTAATACTTTTGGCAAGAATCTATTTGGCAGATATGGCTATTTGCTTTTTTCTCTGCCTATTGAAATCGATAAGATACTACTAGCCAAAGTGCTTAGTTGCTTTGTTTTGATTGGCGCTTCGATATGTTATTATGTGTTTGTTGGAATCCAAGTATTGTTGCTTATTAGCGATGTTGATATGGTTATGCTTACGGAGCGTTTTTTGAAATTTTTTGTCGCTATATTTAGGGATTTTACCATTTATAGTGTGTATGGCACAATCTCGGTAGTTACCTATATTTTTGGTGGAACCTTGCAATTTCTAATGCAGATTCTCCTCACACTTGCTTTGCTCAATATTTGGCGCATTACAAGCTTTCGTTTGGTGCTTGGGGTGCTGCTATTTTTTGTGATTAATTTTTGTTGTGGTCTTGCTGTTAGTGTGCCAATTGCTATCCTTCATACGATAGGGGTTGGAATCTTTGATATGAGTAGTTTTCTATATATGTTGGCAAACAGCAAAGAAGGGATAGATGAGTTTAGCTTTTGGGTACCTTATGCGTATTTTCTCACAGAGTATTTAATCATAAGTGGAGCGTGCTATTTGTTGGCGCGTTATTGTGTAGTACGAAAAATGGAATTAGAGTAGGATCACATAGCTTTGTACTTGGGCTTTTTTATGAGTGCTTGCCCGCTCTTTAGCAAGTTCTGTTATCAATTTTGTTCAATGTCAAAACAACTTACCAACCAAAGGCTCTAGTGGTCTAGAATAATATTATAGAATCTCAAAGTGCGTCATGTAATATGGAGAATTTCAGAAACTACAAAAGTTTATAATTTAATCAATAAATTTTATCATTTAGAAGCTAAAATTTTGATAAATTTAAGGAAAAAGCGTTTTTTTTTTTTTTGATTTTGATACAATTCGGGACATTTATCATGGGTTTTTCAAGGAGATTCCAATGGATTTTGATTTAGGTGTAGAACTACAACAAGATACTCTTATAACTTCAAAAACAGATCTAAAAAGCCGCATTACTTATTGCAATAAGGATTTTTATGAGTATAGCAAATTTAGCGAAAATGAAGTTTTAGGCAAGCCACATAATATTGTCCGACACAAGGATATGCCACGCGCAGTATTTAAGCTTTTATGGGATTATATCAAACAGGGCAAAGAGGTGTTTGCTTTGGTGAAGAATCGAACAAAAGATAACCAGCATTATTGGGTGTTCGCAAATATTACACCTTCTATTGATATCAATAATAATGTCATTGGCTATTATTCTGTGCGTAGAAAGCCAAACCCAAAGGCTGTAGAAAAAATTATTCCTGTTTATCACAAAATGCTTGAGGCAGAAAGGACAAGCTCCCTAGATTCTAGTATTAGTATCTTGAACCAAACCTGTCATCAAGCAGGTATGGAATACAATGAATTCGTGTTTGAACTCCAAAGGAATGCATAATGAATAAAATTACTGACTATATAGTCATCGGCTTGGGAATTGTTGGCATATTATTAGGCATTATTGTGCAATCAATACCTATTGTTTGCATCGTATTTGGGTTCATTGTGATAGCAGCAATTGTACGGCTAATACTTGGGTATAATGAAGCGTATTTGATTGATTCATTATTGCGTGTGAGTGATGAGTATGCAAATGGTAAATTTGAAAATAGAATTGTACATATTAAGGGCAAAACACCTCTTACCCCAATTTGTGAGAATCTAAACAATCTTATTGACCATCTAGAAGCATTTTTGCGCGAAGTTAAGACTGCAATTGCAAGTTCGCAAAAAGCTGAGTTTTATCGGCGGGCACTTAGCGGTGGTTTAGATGGAACATTTGCGCAAAATATTGAGGGAATCAATGATGCATTGGAAAAAATAGAAAAGAGCGCTAAAGAAAGTCTTGCTAATGCGCTTTCTAAGAATCTTATGAATCTAAGTCTTAACCATCAGACTTATAATCTAAATAAGATTGCTAATGGACTAAATGAAGATATTACGTTTATGAAAAAGGTGGATTCTAATATTCGAGAGATTCGTAGTCATTCTGAGGAGAGCAAGTCAGATATTACTTTGCTCACACAATCTATTAATAACCTACTTGCGCTTATAGAATCCAACAATGATTCTATTGAAAGTTTTGCGGAAAAATCTAAAGATATTGGCAATGTGGTAGGTATTATCTCTGATATCGCAGACCAAACAAACTTATTAGCACTTAATGCAGCTATTGAAGCAGCTCGTGCTGGAGAACACGGAAGAGGCTTTGCAGTGGTAGCAGATGAGGTGCGCAAACTCGCTGAAAAAACCCAAAAAGCCACAAATCAAATCTCTGTTTCTATTCAAACTATGCAGCAAGAAATGGATACCATCTCAAGTGGCAGTGAGCAGGTTGCTCAAATCGCTCAAGATTCAGAATCTAAAATCACAGCCTTTAACGAAGTGTTTAGAAAGGTCGATGAGAATAGTACTTCGTTAGAAGCAATTTTTGCAGAACTCTCAGAAGGACTTATTCTTTCTGTTACAAGGCTTGATCATATTGCGTATAAGTCAAAAGTCTATGAGTGTCTCAACACCCAAAAATGCACAATCAATCTTGATACTGCCCAACCTATATCTCGCCTTATTGATGATGCAAGCACAAATGTTATGCTCCATAGATATTTACCACAACGCAAAGGTCAAGAAGTTACACAAAGTATTAACCAAATTACTGCTGATGTTATGGGGCAAATTGGCAAGCCAATTACGCTAGAATCTTCAGATTATATTATCAAGCGCATTGAACAACTAGAAAAAATATCAGAAGATTTACTACATTCTTTGGAGGCTTCTCCTTCTGTTTCTTAAAATTTTTTGAGTTTTTATCTTGGATAGCTAATATGGTAGATTGCCTTGTTTTGAGACGATTGCTATTGTTTAAATAGTTTTTATCCATAAAATGAGATAAATGGATCTTTCTTGGATAACCATACTTTCGTGCTTAAGCTAAAATTTGTACGTGAGTAAATTTTTCTTAAGATTTGTAGTTTTTAGAATCTAGTTTTAATGCTAGATTCTAGATTGTTCCGCTTTGGTCATCTTATGCCTTGATACAATGGTAATTGTATTCCCAGAATATAAGAATTTGTCAGCAAGATAACACTAATTTCATCTCAAGTCTTTGTGTTATAATGCTGCAACAACAAATTCAAAGGTAAATTATGGAATTTCTTGGTTATCTCACCGAAGGCAACGTGATTGTATTTTTGTTGTTATTATTGCGTTTTGGTGCGATTTTGACTTTTTTTCCATTTTTTGATTCGCAGCTTGTGCCAATTTCTGTGCGCGGTGCTATGGCATTTTTTCTGACTCTTGCTTTCTTGCCGCTTGCGCACTCGAGTGCTAACATTACGACATTGCCTGATTTGTTGCTTGCAGCTTTTATGGAGATAGCACTTGGCTTTATGGCTTCGCTTGCTTTGCAGATTGTTTTTAATGCCCTTTCAATTGCTGGTGATAGCATTAGTTTTTCTATGGGTATGACTATGGCGAGCGCCTATGATCCAGCAAGTGGTAACACGCGCCCTATTATTGTACAAGTGATTATGTTAAGCGCACTTGTCCTTGCGTTAGTTTTAAATTTTCATCATCTAATTTTACAATTTGTCGCCCATACACTAAAGATTTTACCACTTGGCGAAGTGGTTCTTTCACCCAATTTTGCCACATATCTTATTCGTGCTTTTGGTGGTATGTTTGCATTGGGTTTTGCTATGGCATTCCCAGTACTTGGAATAATTTTATTGACTGATATTATTTTTGGTATGATTATGAAGACACATTCACAATTCAATCTTTTTTCTTTCGGTTTTCCTTTGAAAATTGGTATAGCTTTTATAGTGATTATTCTTATTATACCTGGAATCTTGTATCACTTCAAAAATGATCTTTATGAGGCATTTAAGGTATTATCCCAAATATTTTAATCATAGAGAAAATGCTTAAGACTACCGACAAAAGAGGAATCCTATCGCCGCACTGGGGTATTAATTACAAATTAAATCATTCACCCCATAGCTCAAGTGTTAGTGCTTCGATTATAGTTTTGGCAAAAAGTATAGATGTACCAACATTTCTGTATGATAGCAGTAGTATGGGGTGATACACAGACCTCGTGCGTCCCAAAATCGGAGCAAACATTACTTGTGCATATCGGTGGCAATGACTATGGAGAATATTTTCTATTATCACCGTTTTTATTGTTCAACCTCATATTTTCAAACATTCGCTAGATTTTACACCTACATTCATCATGCTTGGTGTTTTGGATTGTTTGCTTTGGGTTTTATAAATGACAGAGCGAGGCTATGAGGTGTTAGCATTTGATGTGAGCATTAAACAATCACCATACCCCAATCACCCAAATATCAAGTTTTTCAAAAAGTTTGTGGGCACAAAAGATAGCGTGATACTAGTAGTTTTGAGCGACTCATAGCAGAATCTAATATGAAAAAGGCTGCCCATAACATTTTGCAGTGCGATATTGAAAATATCGAATGGGAGACTTGAGCGCATTGATGCAAGCCTTTTAGCGCAGTATTTTTCACAAGTGTTATTTGAATTTCACTGCTGTAATCCCAACGAGCAAGAGGGCAGTATATATCGTTTTACAATATTACAAAAGTTATTGGCACACTACACCCCCATTCATACGCATTTTAATAATTACAACAAGCTTTTTATTTGTGATAATCCACACAACCACTCCCTTTTAGACCCTTAAGTCCTACTTTGGTGCGGTGTCATCGAGGTGAGCTATGTGTGCAATGATTCTACTGCCCAAACATCTAGAATATAAAAAGAGCGTGCTATTATCAGAGCTAGATTGTCCAAATTCGCAACGAATGTCTAATACCCAATTGTATTCCTTAACGATATATAGGGATTTGGGCACTTTATGTATTGAAGTTTTATACTAAAAGACGATTTGTAAATTTGAGCTTACAAAAGTTTGCTACAATAATGCATATTGTAACCAAGGAGAAGAAATGACAAAATTATTATTTGGTGTAAGCGATACAGATGAGTGCAGACAGGCGATCAAGACGATAATTAGGCTTTTTGGACATCGCGAGGAAGTGGAGCTGACCTTATTGCATGTAACACCAGAGGTACTCGTGTATGCAGAAAGCGGTATCGTGGATTATGGTACGATAGAAAATATTGAAAAAGAAAAAAGCAATGAAATTTTAGATGAATTTGAGCAAACTTTCAAAACCGAAGGTATTGCTTGTAAAAAGATTTTACGCACCGGGAATCCTATTGATGTGGTATTAGAAATAGCACATAACTACGATTTGCTTGTGATAGGTGCAAGCGAATCAGGGCTTTTACATAGAATTTTTAACTCACATCAAAATAGTTTTGTCAATTCCTCACCTATCCCAGTACTTGTAGCAAAATAGGACTAAATTTATTATGGTTTGGGCGCAAAGGAGTGCTATGCGATTACGTTATATCTATACGACTTGTTTGCTTGTGTTTGGTGTTGTAGTGCCACAAGTGGGGTTTGGATTAGAATTTGGTGTAATGGGCAATGTTTCTGCTGGAATGGGTGGGGCTGGAGTAGCTCTAAAAAATTCACCCTTCGCTTTATATTATAACCCTGCTTTACTAAGTGCTGCAAATAGCATACGATTTGGCTATTCAGTGGGTATAGGGATGCGAGAAAAAGGTTTTGATAAAATTGCCAATATTGATTTGAACAATTTTTCGAATGCAGCAGGTAATTTTGTTGATTTACTAGGGGGATTTAGTGGTGGAAGTAGCGGTAGTGTTGATGATTTTTCAACCATTTTAGACAAAGCACTTGATAGTGTTAGTCCCACATCAGGAGGAGGCGGAGATCTGCAATCAAAGTTTGAAAATTTTAAAAACACTAATGGCGACTGGAATGTCCTTATTAGTGCAATCCAAAACCAAACTAACTCATCTAGTCTTACAGATGAACAAAAAAATCTTGTTAATAATATAGCTGACAACATTAATTTTGGTGATTTAAACCTAGATACTGGTAGTATTACTGGCATTAGCATAAATTTTGGCGGCGATGCGGCTATGGATAAAGCTATACGAGATTTGCAAACAATACAAGATGTTTTGCGTGCAAATTCATTTAATTTTACAAGTCAAAATGGGGTAGCACTCCAGTTTGCGCCATCATTTCTGCGTGGCACATTGGGCACTTTTGGAGTGGGGCTTTTTTCATCGTTTTATGGAGGCACTTCAATCAAAGCCGACCCCAATAGAATGGATCTAATTTTAGAAAGTGGCGGTAATTACTACAAAGTGCATTTGGGTGATAATGGTTTTGGCTATGCGCAGACCGATAGAAGCGATTATGAAGCACATTCGCTCGAGTACGCGTTGCAGCAAGGGGCGCATTCATTGACAACACATATGCTTTGGATCAATGAAATACCTATTGGATATGCGCATACATTTTATTTTAAGAATGTTAATCTTAATCTTGGCATTAGCGCAAGACTTATGAGTGCAAGCAATGCGCAGAATAATACAGCGCTAACGACTAACACAAATTTTGTTACATCAGGAAAGAATATCATCTCCAAAGATGCATTTGAAACAAAAGCAGGAATCGCGATAGATTTAGGGACAATGCTCGAGATTGATTTGCCGGATTTCCGCTATCTAACATTTGGTTTTGTCGCAAAAAATATCAATACCCCAACCTTTCGCTATGCTAATGGTGAGTTAGCAATCAAACCACAATATCGTGCTGGTTTTGCGTATAATCAAAATAACTTCGTATTTGCTTTTGATGCAGATTTGGTAAAGAATGAGATGTTCAGCGATAGTATCAATCGTCCTTTTAGTCAAATGATTGGCGGTGGGGTGAAATTTGATATCAAAATGCTTGATTTGCGTTTAGGGCTTATGAAAGATATCCGACAAGATGATGGGCTTATTATAACAGGTGGTATTAATCTTTTGGGCTTTCTTGATGTGGCAGTTCAGGCGGGTACAGAGCTTGGTGAAGCAAAGGGTTACCGCTTTCCGAGATATTTGAACATACGTGTTGGCGGAAATTTTTCTTTTTAGGTTTTCTTAAAAGCAAGCAGAATCTAAGCGAGATTTACACTGTGTGCAAACTAGGCTTGCGATTCTTGTGTTGTGATGTTGTACCATTCAAATTCTCCAAGTTCCTTTGTTATTTCACTGCTTACTTTAAATTGACTTACAAAGACATAATCACGCTCTGCTTCTTTGATGATAATTTGTAATTCTCTTGCCCCGCTATGCTTTTTGGCACATTCTAGAATCTGTCCAAGCGTTGCCTGGTTTGTTTTCTTATCGAGCACAAGTCCCAAAGGACAGCTAAAATCTTGTAAATCTTTAGGTAGCATATCAATAGCGGTAACCTCATCACCGGGTTGAATATCGCTCGCCCAATGTATTGTGCTTGTTAGATTCTCACCATATTCTTGCTGAGCTTTCTTTGTTTGCATTTCTTCTATACTAAGCACATCAAAAATACGAATATCCATACGTCCATCACGATTTTTTGTTTTGCCTTCAAAAGCAATGAGATGCTGATGGTCTAAAGATTCAAGTTTATTGACAATATCTTCTCCAAAGAGCATTACTTCAATACTGCCTGAGGAATCCATAATATTTGCAATCCCATACAGCTTGCCACTTTTTTTTGCTACTCTCTTAGTGAATCTAGTGAGTTTTCCAGCAATGATAATATGGCTGTTTTCTTCGAGTGATTTTATTGCATTAATATGTGTAACACCTTCTATGGATTTAACTTCTTTGAGATACGCTCTTTTTTCTTCTATACTAAGCACATCAAAAATACGAATATCTATACGTCCATCACGATTTTCTATTGTACCTTCTAAGACAATGGGGTGCTTGTGATCCAAGGATTCAAGTTTTTCGATTACTTTCCCAAAAAGCATTATTTCTGTGCTGCCTGAAAGATCCATAATATTTGCAATCCCATAAATATTGCCACTTTTTGCCGCTTTTTTAGTGAAGCTGATAATTTTTGCTATCAGCAAAACGGGACTATTTGCTGGAAGTGATTTTATTGCATTAATATGTGTAACACCTTCTATGGATTTAACTTCCTCCATGTATTCTTTCATAGGGTGTCCAGAGACATAAATACCAATACTTTCATACTCATACTCAAGTAGGGTTTTTTCATCAAATTCTTCAATATTTTCAAAACCAAGATAAACTTGTGCCAATTCTTCTTTGGCGTCAAAGAAGAGAGTTTGCTCTATATTGTGGTTAAAACGTCGTGTGTTGCGACCAATTTCACATATATCATCGACGTGTTTCATCATTGTTGCACGTGTGTAGCCAAGTCCATCAAGACTACCAGACTTAATAAGCGGCTCCATAGCCCTCTTAGAAATTTTGGAAAAATCCACTCGTGCGACAAAGTCTTCAAGGCTTTTAAAATTTCCATCCTTTTTGCGACACTCTATAATATTATGCAATGCTTCGCCAACTCCTTTGATAGCTTGAAGTCCAAAGACAATTTTCTTTTGCTTTATCCCTTCTTCCTCGACATCGATTACGCTGAAGTATTGGTCAGATTTATTGACATTTGGTGGTATGGTTTGGATTCCAAGACTCTTTGCTTCTTCGATATATTCGGCAACTTTTTCTATCTTGCCTGATTCGCTTGTAAGGAGTGCTGCCATAAATTCGTGTTCATAATATGCTTTGAGATAGGCTGTCTCAAAGGTTATCATCGCATAGGCAGCAGAGTGCGATTTATTAAAGCCATAACCAGCAAATTTGACAATTAAATCCCACAAATCTTTTGCTTTTTGTTCATCAAAGCCATTGCGTACTGCGCCTTGTGTAAATTTGAGTTTATTGTCTGCCATAATTTGTTCATTCTTTTTTCCCATAGCTCTGCGTATCAAATCCGCCTCGCCAAGCGAAAATCCACCAATTGTTTGCACAATTTGCATAACCTGCTCTTGATAAACGATTGTTCCATATGTGGGACGCAGTATGGGCTCTAGTGCTTCAAAGGGGTATGTAATTTTCTCTATACCATGCTTGCGATTAACAAAGTCATCGACCATACCAGATTCCATAGGACCAGGGCGACCAAGCGCGATAATCGCGATAATATCTTCAAAGTTTGTTGGCTTTAAACGGCGATTGAGCCCCTGGAACATACCAGATTCCACTTGGAATATGCCTAGTGTATTGCCACCTTGTAAAACCTTATATACCTCTTGGTCATTTACATCAATCTGTAAAAAGTCTATATGCTTATCATAGCGCTCTGCGATAAGTTTTAGTGCATCATTAATAACAGTAAGAGTCTTAAGACCAAGAAAGTCAAATTTTATTAAATCTACTGGCTCAAGATATCCCATAGAATATTGCGTAACAATCATTCCATCGGTTTTATCACTTGCATATAGTGGTGTTTTATGCCACAGTTCTTGCTCGCTATCAAGCACCAGTGCCGCAGCGTGTTTGCCAGCATTGCGATTAAAGCCTTCAAGTTTTAGTGAATATTCCCAAACTTTTCTTGCTAGCTCATTTTTTTCGACCATATCTTTGATTTTTGGTTCTAGCTCCCAAGCACCCTCAATGAATTTGCCATTTTTTTCATAGCCTTGCAGAGTAATGCCTAGCTTTTCGGGAATAAGTTTAGCAAATTCGTCAGCTTCTTTGTAGGGCATATCAAGCACACGTGCTACATCACGTAGCACTCCTTTGGCAAGCATTTTACCAAAGGTAATAACTTGAGCAACATTGTATTTGCCATATTTTTGAATCATATATTCGATCACTTCACCACGCCTGCGTTGGCAAAAGTCTGTATCAATATCGGGCATTGATACGCGTTCGGGGTTCAAAAATCGTTCAAAAAGCAAGTCATATTTGATAGGATCAATATCTGTGATACCAAGACAAAACGCCACAAGGCTTCCTGCTGCACTTCCTCTCCCTGGACCAACGGGAATCCCCATTTTCTTAGCGTGGTTGATAAAATCCCATACGATGAGCATATAGCCCGGAAATTTCATTTTGGTAATTACTGATATTTCATATTCAAGGCGATCTTGATATTCTTTGTGTCGATCTTGTGGGATATTTTTTAGTCTTGCTGACAACCCTTCTTTTGCTTTGTGCTGGAAGTATTCTGCATCATTATCAATGGCTAATCCCTCACTTTGTGCGTATTCTTTAGTAAATTTGAAAGTTGGTGGTGTTGGTGGATTTGTATCATCTTTTAGATCAATATGAAATCCAGCACATTTGCTTGCTATTTCTTGAGTGTTACTCAGGGCTTGTGGCACATCAGCAAAAATGCGCGCCATTTCCTCGGCTGACTTGACGTAGAATTCACGCACACTATGACGAAGGCGGTTTTTTTCTCCCATAGTTTTACCCATTCCTACACACATCGCAATTTCTTGGAAATCTGCATCTTCGCGCGTGGGATAATGGGCATCGTTTGTGGCAATAAGCTTAATATCGCATTCTTTGGAAATTTGTATAATTTGTGCATCAATAGATTCTTGTTCGGGTATGCCATGCCGCATAAGCTCTAGATAAAAATCATCACCAAAGATTTCTTTATATTCTAGAGCTACTTTTTTAGCGACTTCATAGCCTCCTGCACCGTATTGAATATTACGCTCACTTTGGTTTAGATTCCAGCTCACTTCGCCAGCAAGACAAGCAGAGGAGCAAATAAGCCCTTCTTTGTATTTGCGTAAAAGCTGTTTATTGATACGGGGATAATAGTAGAATCCATCAATAAAAGCTTTTGAGCTTAAAATCATAAGATTTTTATAGCCTTGCTCATTCTTGGCATATAGACAGAGATGGTAACGTTGTCTTGTTGATTTATCATCAATGTGTTCATTGTTGTGTAAATAGGCTTCAATACCAATGATAGGGTTTATACCATTTTTTTTCATTGTATTATAAAAGGCGATTGCTCCAAACATATTGCCGTGATCAGTCATCGCTACGCTATCCATTCCAAGTTCTTTTAGTCTCTTGGCAAGTACTTCAAGCTTGTTGGCACCATCAAGTAGGGAATATTCGGTATGTAGATGGAGATGAGTATAGCTCATAGGATCTCCTTAAAATAATAGTTATATGTGGGATTGTATAGTATTTGGGATTAGAGATTGATTATTTTTTAAATTCTTTTTAGGTTTGATATGGTGAGTTTAGTATCGTACTAAAGAGGTTTTAGGATTTAAAATCATTGTATGATAATTATATTTGATAAAACTTGTAAGATATTTTATAAGTAATAATATTTATTTTTTAAAAAAATTAGTATAATTCCTCTTTCAAAAATCATTTCAAAAGGAAAACAATGAGCAAATTAGGTATCTCGTCTAAGATTTTGGGCACATTCGGTATTTGTAGCATATTGAGCTTAACTCTTTATGCACAAGATCCAAAGGAACTCTTGCAGAAGGCAAAAAATGCAGGATTACTTCCATTACCAAGTGGCAAAGAACTCCTAAAGTATCAGCAAGAAAAAATCAAGCAGCAAAATATCGCACAAGACTATAATGCTAAACTCACGACAAAACAAGTTGAGCTTGGTAAAAAGTTATATTTTGATCCGCGCCTTTCAACATCACATCTTGTTTCTTGTAACACTTGTCATAATCTCGGGCTTGGTGGTGTAGATATTCTACCAGCAGCCACTGGTCATAAATGGCAACCAAATGGCTCTCACCTTAATTCTCCAACCGTTTATAACTCTATGTTTAATGAAGTGCAATTTTGGGATGGAAGAGCAAAAGATTTGGGTGAGCAAGCTCAAGGTCCCCTTGTCAATCCAGTAGAAATGGCAAGTACACCACAAAAAGTTGTAGAGAGTGTGCAATCTATTCCAGCTTATGTTAATGAATTCAAAGCAGCTTATGGCAATAACGTAAAGATTGATTTCAAACTCATCGCAGATACAATTGCAATGTTTGAGATGACACTCAATACCCCAACGCGTTATGATGATTTTTTAAATGGTAATTTGAAAGCTTTGAGCAAAGAAGAGCAAGAAGGGCTTAATATATTTATAAATGAAGGTTGTACTGCTTGCCACAATGGTATTAATCTAGGTGGTTCTATGCAGCCATTTGCTGTTATGAAGCCTTATCGATTTGCTTCTATTGGTGGGTTCAAGGGTGATAAGAATGGTATGGTAAAAGTTCCAGCTTTGCGCAATGTAATGGATACAGCGCCATATTTTCATAACGGACAATTTTGGGACGTAAAAGATGCAATCAAGGAAATGGGTGCTATTCAACTAGGTATAAATATTAGCGATGAAGAAGCAGAGAAAATAAAAACATTTTTTGGTGCATTAACTGGCAAATATCCAGAAATTACATATCCTATTTTACCAGCAAGCACTGATAAAACACCAAAGCCTCAACTCTAAAAAGGTACAATCTAGAATCTAGATTCTAGATTGTATGATTTGTTTCTTTCTTAAATACACCGCGTTCAAGCTTAGTTATTATCCATATTATCAACTTTTTATCAATGATCGATGTAAAAATTATTCTAGGACTCTAGCATAGTCTTGAAGGGGCTGCAGGACTACAAGCAAGTTAGCCTGCTTTAAGCTTTGGAGAAAATATTGTTAGGATTTATGGCTAACTTTAGTTATGAGTTAGTGTAAGCACATTGTAGATTCTGGGTTATTATAAAATACTTGTTTGCACAACAACGCGTACCCCAAGCTTTGAACATACACCGCATGATCTGCTTGAAAGATTGATTGCAAGTGTTTCTTTTGGATTGATACAAGCATAGATTTTTAGTACAAAGAAGGCATTATATTCTTCTTTGATACTCCAAAGTGCTTTATACTTTTTTTCAAGACGTTGTATGAAATGATCACATTCTTTACGGATATTTTGTGGTGCTATTGCTTTTGATCGGATTTTATAAAAGGCAGGTGGTATCTGTCCAAGGTTTTCATCATCAGAATCACAGCTTTCAGTAGAGTTGGTAGAAGCATTTGGGGAGAGCGTGAGATTTGCTTGTTGATAAGATTCTAGCTGACTGCGCCATTCGTGGTAGGAGAGCTTGCAAGGTTTTTGATGCTTTAGCTTACATTCATTGGGGCGAATACCAAGCACTTCATATACACGTAGTGGTAAAAAATCCTCCATATAAAGCCCAAGTTCAATGATGCAATATGAGTGCTTTTGCATAGAATCTCCTTAACGCAGTTATGCTTATCTTGTCCGCAGAATCTAATTTTGCAACAATAAATTTAAACCACTAACTTCTTTAGTTTATTTCGTCTTCCTGCAGACCTTCTTTAAGAGGCTTGAGTTTTGTGGTAGCAAATTCGATAATTCTATTTGCGATTTTATGGAGTGGAAGGATTTCATCAATTGCACCAACTTCTATGGCACGCTTAGGCATACCAAATACTACACAAGTATGTTCATCTTGGGCGATCGTTTTTGCGCCATTATCGTGCAGCTCTTTGATGCCTATACAGCCATCATCGCCCATTCCTGTAAGAATAATCGCTAATGTACTTCTACCAGCAACATTGTTTGCAAAACGAAAGAGCACATCAACACTTGGGCGGTGACGCGAGATTCTGGGCGCATCTGCTATTGGATAGGCGCAGTATTTGCCATTTTCGTGTCCTAGTGCTATTTGTGTGCCGCCTTTGGCAAGATAAATTGAATCATTTTGGAGCAAAAAACGTTGATTGACCTCAAAGACATTAAGCTTAGATTTGCTGTCTAGTCGTGCTGCGAGTGTTTGGCTGAAATATTCAGGAATATGTTGCACAACAACAATGGGCGGAATTCCACAAGCTGGAAGCGCGACAAAAATCTCTTCAAGTGCGATAGGACCACCAGTAGAGGAGCCGATGACAATAAGTTTTTCGCGGTTGATAAGACAGGGAGAGCTTTTTATGAATACATCTGGGTGTAGTTTTTCCTCAACTGCTTTCACTGCTGCGCCTTTACTCTCGGGTTTTTACATATGTTTTGTTGCCAAGCCGCTCTATTTTGTCTTTTAGTCCCAAGACATCTTCTGCGTGTCCAATATAGAGTGTGCCATACATCTTGAGATGCTTAAAGAGTCTGCCCAAAATTGCCTCTTGGTCTGGGGGTTTGAAATAAATTAAGACATTGCGACAGAAGATAATATCAAACTCATTTTGATGAAAGGGATAACTGGTTTCAAAAAGATTAAGCGTAAAGAATTTGATCATATTTTTTAGTTCATTTTTAGCGCGGATTTTTTTGCTACCATTGGGTAAAATTTGCAATGTATCAAAGTATTTGTCCATCTGCACCCAGCCGGGTAAATTTAAATTTGGATTTAGTGTAAAAATCCCATCTTTTGCTTCTTGTAATACTTTTGTGTCAATATCGCTAGCATAAATTTCAACTTGGCACGATGAGTTATATATTTCTCGTGCATAGAGCACTGTTGCAGCGATTGAGTATGGCTCCTCGCCTGTTGAGGAAGCTGCGCAGTAGATTTTAATATTAAACTGATTTTTAAAAAGTGCTGGCAGAACACGATCAAGCATATCTTGAAAATGCACTTTTTCTCGGAAAAAGTCCGTTTGGTTGGTTGTAAAAGCATTTATAAAAAGCTGCTTGGCTTGTGCATTTTTATTAGTAAGATCAATAAGCTCGCTAGCAGAAGTGATACGATCAAACACGTGGTATTGTCGAAGTGTATCAAGGCGATTTCTAACCATAGTCTGTTTGGAGTTATCTAAATGAATACCTGTGATTTTATACAGATATGCTTGGATTTCTCGAAATGCCTTATTAATATCACTAATCAAGCTCTATCCTTTCAGCATAGTAGTACTCAATAAACCATAACAACCGCTAGTATGGCGTGCAGTCTTTAAACATTTCCTCATAAAATTGCAATGCCTTATTGACAACATATGGATCATCTTCATAAAAAAGCGTTTCATAGTTATTTTCAAAAGCATTTTTGCTCCAATTTGCAGAACCGATGTATAAGAGATTTTTATCGATAATTACCATTTTTTGGTGCATTATACCATAGTAGTTGCCATTTTGCGCTTTTTTTCCTTTTAGGAGGCAGGTGGTGATATTGTTGTACTTGTCAAGGTAGCCAAGCATAGATCGGTTATCTTTTTTATTACCATCATCAAAGATAATACGCACTTGCACACCCCTTTTAGCACTATCTCGAAGCGTTTTTGCAAGTTCTCGGTTAGTGAAGCTATAAATTGCAATATCAATACTTTTTTGCGCTCTTTGTAGGCTTCCTTGCAAGGATTTAAATGCTTTCGTCTGCTCATAAGGCATTACGAACAAGTCGCTTTTGCCAAAACATACAATGACAAAGCATAGTAAAAATAGTAGGATTTTCTTCATCAAAAGCCCTTTCTCCAAAAAATATGTTATAATTGCGGTATTCTACTTGAAATGGGTAACTTTATGAAAATAGTTTTGGTAAATACCGATCCAATGGTAGCTAAGCTCATCGAAGCCACCGCCAAAAAAACAGGGATTGCGCTTGAGAGTTATGCAGGACTTAGCAAGCTTGATGTAAGCATATTAGCAAAAGATAGTTTTGTATTTCTTGATGAGGGTGCTATAGATGATCATAAAGATATAGCCAAGAAAATTGGCGAAGATTTTTTGAGCTGTTTTTTGTATGCCAAAACAAAAGCGATTAGTGAATTTGCCTATTTGGTGAAAAAACCCTTTTTGCCAACACAGATTTTAGATATTTTGCAAGAAGAGCTTCTTAAACGTGGTCAAGATTTAAGCAATGCTTCTGATATAGGTAGAGATGAGATCGCAGAGGACACTCTCCATATAGATAGCATAGATTCACAACTTGGGGATTTTAGTGTTTCGCAAGATCTTGATGAGAGCTTGCCTCTGCCACCACTAACAGACCAATCACAAGACACAGCACCCACAACCCCAGATTCTCCCTTAGATTTTGAAGATTCTTTAACTGATGAGAATCCTGATGAAATAGAATCTAACATA
>CALUTE010000006.1 GCA_944323645.1 uncultured Helicobacter sp.
TAGGATTTATGCCACTACTATGGTTAGCGGGGTATTCAATCTGCAAGTCAGAGGGCTTAGTAGTAGTTCCGCCCGATTCTAATATATCAGACACGCCAGTAACTTCCTCGCCCTTAAATCCTTTGTTGTAAAATATTTTAGATTTTTTAACTTCTTTTTGTATATCTTTTAATTCTTTTCTTGTATGTGTGCTAAATATCCACTCGCCATCATAATCCTTTGCTACACTCATAAAATAGCGGCTTTTATCCTCGCCTATAAATTCTTTTATAAATAAAATACCTCTACCATTATCAAGCACTAAATTAGGCTCTTGTATCGTTGGCTTGATATAAGGTAAAAATTCCTGTCTTTGTCTATTGTTTAGCTTTATGAGACTTCCTATTTTTAGATGAAAATCATCGCTAATCCCCGCTTTTTCTAAGGCTTCTTTGACTTCGGGCTTAAAGCTAGGTACAAACTCATCGTCAATGCTTTGTAAATTAAATTCCTTTATCTACACTTCTTGTAAGTCTTGTGGCATCTCTTCGCTAGGTTCTGCCTTTAGCTCTTGAGGGATTTGCTCTTGTATCTCTTTAACTTCTTTTTCTTGTGGTGGTGTGCTTACTTGCTCTTTTGGCTGTGGCTCTTGCGGTGTGGCTACTTCTCTAGCAGTAGTTTCATTTACGCTATTTGCTTGTTTTTCTATTTCTACCTCACTTTTGGGCATTACTTCGCTCTATATTATATAAATTTTAAAGTCAATATGGAGATGGACTAAATTTTGGCATACTTATTGCTTGTTTGTTGGGCAAATCTCATCACAAAGGACGAAAATGCTAAGGTCATTATGGTCAGGTGTAAGCGGTATGCAAGCGCACCAAATTGCTTTGGATATTGAAAGTAACAACATTGCCAATGTTAATACAGTCGGGTTTAAATACTCAAGAGCTTCTTTTGTTGATATGCTATCCCAAACGAAACTTATCGCCACAGCTCCCTATAAAACTGGTCTTGGTGGTATGAACGACTTTTCTATCGGTCTTGGGGTTGGTATCAATGCAACAACAAAAGTGTTCTCTCAAGGTAGCACACAAAACACAGATGTTAAAACCGATATGGCGATTGAGGGAGAAGGGTTTTTTGTCATCTCTCCTGATAAAGGGGTAACACTGAACTATACACGCGACGGTAGCTTTTTGTTTGATGCAGAAGGAAATCTTGTAACAACTGGTGGTTATGTAGTGCAAGGTTGGCTTAAAGACGATCTCAAAAATGCCTCAAAAATGAGTGAGCAAGAATTCTATCACATTGATAGCACAGGACCTATTCGCAATATCCAAATCGATCCCAATATGGTTATGCCAGCAAGAGCTAGCACAAATATCAAACTTCGCGCTAATCTCAATGCTGGCAGACATAGTGATCAAAATGGCAATATTTACGCACTAGATTCTACTAGTAAAACTCCATCTGATGGTGTCAATCCTTTGTATGATTCTGCTGGGAATCTTACACAAATGGCAGAAGATATGGGCGCGCTCTTTAACCAAGATGGCGATGCATTTGGATTAACTGAGAATCAAGGTATATGGGTAAGCTACAAAACAGCGCAAATGCGCAATAGCGTCATACCAACTAAAGAAAATAGCTCTATCACCATCAATGGCGCGAAAGTTTCTTTCTCAAATGACTCGGCTATGAGTGGTATTTCAACCTTAGTCGCTGCACAAAACGCGATAAATGGCATACGTGAAAAAACGGGTGTTGAAGCGTATGTAGAGGGCAAACTCTTAAAGCTTATCAACCGCAATGAGCTTGATGGTGATGAGAAAACAAAAAATATCATAATTACAAAAGGTGGCACTGGTGCATTTGAAAACTTTGTGGAAGGAGATTCTGATATTACATCTTTCCGCTATCGCTACACCAAGTCAGAATCCCCAGATTCATCGACAGGGCAGTTTAGAACAACAGAGGAGTTGCGCAGACTTATTCAATACGATGCAAATATGATCAAAGATCCTGATCGCGAGTACAATGATTCTACAGCCTCTGTCTCTGTTACAGTCAATAAATATGGTATGTTTGAAATGCTAAACCAAGACAATGGTGATGAGGAAGTGCAAAATATGTCTATCTTTGTCGCTGCGTATGGCTCTGACCAGATCTCTACCAATGTGCTGTTCAAAAATACTATGCGAGGACTCAACACCGCATCATTACTTGAAGGAGGCACAGCTGTCTCCACAACACGTATTAGCCACGCGACACACACCACAACAATCGAGCTATTTGACTCGCTTGGCTCAAAGCACACAATCCGCTTTGAGTTTGTAAAAACCGGTTCAGCAGAGTGGAGCTTCAAGGCTATCGTACCTGAACCTTCGGTAATTTATGGTGCTTCGGCTGCGCGTCCAAATATTTTTGAGGGTGGGCGCTTGCGATTTAATAGCGATGGCAGCTTGGCAGGTATGAATCCGCCTATTATCCAATTTGACCCTAAAAATGGTTCGATTGCGCCACAGCGCTTAAGCCTCTCTTTTGGTGCTACGGGTGGCTTTGGCGGGCTTACAAGTGTTGATAAACAATCCGAAACTTACGCAATTGAGCAAGATGGCTATGGGGCAGGCGATTTGATAGACATACGTTTTGATTCTGTGGGCTCACTGCTTGGTTCATTTAGCAATGGGCGCACTATGGCACTAGCACAAGTTGCGCTAGCAAACTTTGCCAATAACACTGGGCTTCAAGCAGAAGGTGGCAACGTGTTTTCATCAACTGGAAACTCTGGGCAAGCAATGATTGGTGCAGCAAACACTGGAAGGCGAGGCGGTGTAAGCGGAAGTAAGCTTGAGATGAGTAACGTAGATTTGAGTCGATCACTCACACAACTCATTGTTGTCCAAAGGGGCTTCCAAGCAAACTCAAAAGCCGTAACAACCTCTGACCAAATTCTAAACACACTGCTAAATCTCAAGCAATAACCTACTATTTGCTATAGCACAGAGATTCTGTGCTATGTTTAGGCTGCCAAAATTTTAGAATACATAAACCCTAAGAAACCTCATCTTAACATTCAATTTGGTAGATATTCTTAAGGTCTATCCTGCCAACGAATTTCCTACCCTAAAGAATATAACTTTCAAATATATCACACAACCTAAGTTTTTAAACACAACAAGACACTCTCATATGTAAAGCAATATCTCTAATTACAGCAAAGAATCTAGAGTCTTTATTTTATAGATTTTGTATTCTTCATTTGTAATGTGTATTCACAACCAGAATCTAGCTAAAAGCTTTACTAAGCTAGATTCTCTAAGAGCCTTAGATTCTCTGAAGTTTGTGTTTGGCTAAAGGCTCACTCAAGCAGAATCTTGATTTTACAAAAGACGGTAGCAAGGCTAAAAGCCCAAGTTTAAAACTTTTTCCCTTGCACATCTTTTTGTATCGCATTTGCTATGGTATTGACTTGGTGCGTAATACTATTTGTTTCTTTAGCAATCTCAACATTTTCGTGCGTAATCACCTGAATTTGATTGATTGAATCATTGATTTGCGCAAGCCCACGTGTTTGCTCATTAATAGATTCTGAAATATCATTGATATTTTGCACAAGAACGCTAATATTTGCTTCAATCTCTCCAAGTGATTTACTCGTACGTTCCGCAAGTTGTCGCACAGAATCTGCCACCACTGCAAAGCCTCGCCCATGCTCTCCTGCACGTGCAGCCTCAATAGCAGCATTGAGTGCTAGCAAATTCGTCTGATCAGCAATATCTTGGATAATCGCCACAATATTGCGTATATCCTGTGCCTGGCTTGTTGCTTCACTTGTTTGTTGGCTGACATTTTGCATAGAAGCATTGATTTCACCAACCGCACTCACACTCTGCTCAAGCGCACTAGCCTGAGAATTTGTACCCTGCAAAAGCTTGCCCATAGAAAATTCCAAGGTTTGGCTTTGCTCTGCTAGATTGCTTGCAAAATCTGATGAAGTTCTAAGCATTTGTATGATTTCTTCTCCAAGCATATTTGCAGTTTTTTCTACACCACCTTTAGCATCGGGTATGGATTGCGTAAAATCAAAATTACGATAACTTTCAAACACTTGTGAGATGATATTCATATTTGCGCCAATCTTAGATTCTAACACATCAAGCATACGATTGAGAATGACTTTTAGCTCTTGTATGCCCGGATTACTTGGGTCTGCCCCTACGCGTGCAGTCATATCACCAGATTCTATGACTTTTACAACTTCAAGCGTTTGTGCTATGGCGTTTTTGTCTTGTTTAATCGCTTCTTTTGTAAAGATAATGTTATCATCAATCGCTTGTGCCATAATGCCAAATTCATCTTTTGATTTGATAGCAAGAAGAGGCGCATCATTTACCTTATGATTGACAAAATCAAAAAACTTCAGCAAGCCTGTTGTGATAGGTGTAATATGTCGTAGCTGATAAACAACAATCCAGTACAGCGCAATCGCTATCACAAGTACAATAATGATAGAAAAAATAGATTGGGCAATGATATAGCTATGTAATTCTGATTCAAAATCTTTTTCAGAATTTGTTGAACAAAGCAACCAATCCCTCTCGCTTACAATACAAACCGCCATTTTTTCTACATCATTATAGGTATAATGCAACACTTGCGATGGGACTTCTTTTTCTGTTGGTACTTGAGTGCGCAAATAGCCGTATGCCTTGTATTTTTCTCCGTCCTCTGAAAGAAGGATTTTCTCATCAGAATGTACAATATTGTAATCTCCTCTTTCATCTGAACCAATCACAAATACCGAACTGCTAGGCGTTGTTTTTAGCTCAACAAAGTCTCTTTGCAGGTCCTTGAGAAAAATATTTGCCCCAACCACTGCTATAAGCTTAGAATCAACAATAATAGGTACATAGATTCCAGCAGTAAGCTCTCCTGTGGTAATATCAGGGTATGGTCTTGAAATTCCAGATTTCATTGTGCGTTTGGCAGCCTTATACCATTCCCGCGTACGCGCATCAAACTTTTTGCTAGCATCTAAGATATAAGGCTTATTATTACTTTGCACATCAGTTTTTATAAGCAAACCATCAGCCTCATAGCCCACAAAAAGTGCATCAATATTTGTAAGCCGAAAAGCCTCTTTAAGCCTATGTGATATTGTTTCGTGAGAAAAATCTCCATCTTCAACAAGTTCTTGTGCTATCGCTTGTACAAATGTTATACGCGAGTCAAAATACGCATCCACAAAATTCACAGCATTTTTTACACTTTCTTGTTTGCCGTGTGTAACACTATTGACAATGCTCCACTTAGCAAGAAAAAAGTTTGCCGTAGAAAAAACAAAAAAACCGATAATAAGTAAAAGTGTTATAGTGATTGCGATCTTTTGCGCCACACTCTTCATTATAGAAAGCTCCTTTCTGTTTAATTTAGGCATCAAATCGCATAAAGCATATCACAAAAAAAAAAAAACGATTAAAAATTTGTAAAGTTTTTGTAAATTTTGAGAATTATGGTCTTGTAAGTTCGGAAAGTGCGGAATCTAACGATTTAGTAACAGTGCATTGTGCTTCTAGAGAAAGGAAGGGTGAAAAAGGCAAAGAGAAAATCTCCTCACATACTCGCTCTGCCACAGGAAACTCCCCCTTTTTGTGTCCCAAAAACGCAAAAGCTTCTTGTAAGTGCAAAGGTTTTGGATAGTGGATCGCAGTAGGAATAGAGTGATGTGCGAGGCGTGTAAGAAGCTTTGTGCGCAAAGTGTTGGGTCGCGATATTCCTGCTTGCTTTATGCTAGATTCTAAAATGAGGGTATGAGAATCTAGTCGTAAAACATATTGTGCATACACGCTTGCGCTATTATATTCGATTTTTTGAGGTATAAGATAGCGCCATAGAGGATTTGTCGCGCTGTATTGAATGTGATGTGTGCGATAGTTTTGTGCGACTTTGTTACGTACAATACATTCATCTGCAAAATACTTAAGCTTAATGCGCAAAATCGCACACTGAAGATCATCAAGTCTTGCATTAAGTCCTAAAATTTTGTGTTCATACTTACTGCTTTGCCCGTGATTGCGAAGCTTTTGTAGTCTTTCATAAAGTGCTTTATCTTTGCAAAAAACAGCACCACCATCGCCATAGCAAGCAAGCGGCTTGCTTGGAAAAAAACTTGTGATTCCAATATCACCAAAGCAAGGAGAATACAACCTGTGCTGTGGCAGGAAATTCTTATCATATGATAGTTTATTAGATTCTGCACATTCACTCGCATAAATACCAGAAGCAGAATCTAAAGCACAAGTATTTGCGCCATACAAATCTGACCCAACCCCTGATACTTTGGGTATATCAGATTCTATAGATTCTGCAAGAGGATTTTGCTGAATGAATTCATTTGGGGTATTTTGCACCACCCACGCCCCAAAACTTTGTGCTCCATCTTCGATTATAGCCACATTGGCACTTTTGGCAATAGCAGCAAGCTCACTTACAGCATAAGGCGCACCAAACAAGCATACTGGAATAATCGCTTTAGTGCGCGGAGTGATTTTGGCGCGCACTTGATCCAAATTAAGCATATAAGAATCTGGCATAATATCCACAAATACCGGCGTAGCACCAACAAAGGCGATCATCTCTGCAGCAGCAACAAAACTAAAAACAGATGTTATCACCTCATCGCCTCGCTGCACACCAAGTGCTAGTAATGCTAGCAAAAGCGCACTTGTCCCGCTTGAACAAGTGAGCACATAGCGCGCACCTACAAAACGCGCAAGCTCCTCCTCTAGGGCTTCAGATTCTGCACCTAAGATAAAGACTTGGGAATCTAGCACGCGAGCAATAGCTGTATCAATCTCACTTTTGTAGGCAGAATATTGCGCACGCAAATCAACAAAAGGCATAGAATAAGTAGGTTTAGCGAGAGATTCTTGGCTATTTTTATGCTGTGTGTTCATTATGTTTGGTAGAGATTATACAAATAGTATTTAGCATTATAACATTGCATATTTTTCGACCATAAAAACAGGATTATAACTCTTTTTGGCACGTCTTAGCCCTTCTATCCCTAAATCTTCCTCACGATTAGCATATACAAAAGCACTAAAGGCATTGGCAAGTAGCTGCTGATTAATAATTTGATATGCGCCTGTTATATGCGGTGCTGCTTTTTCGATATGGATTACAACCATTTTGTCATTCATCACTTCACCAAAGCTAAATGCAGCAATCTCATCATTCACATACACAACCCCACCGCGCAAATCTAAAGATACATAGGCTTGTAGCGCTTCTTGTATGCCTTGATTTTCTAGTTGTAAATCTTTTGTTGGTGCTGGGTGTGTAGCCAACCATTGGTTAGCTGCTGTGATAATGGCTGGAATGTTTTGCTGCGAGATAGGTTCATAGTGCCACTGCCCACTATAAGTTTGCAAAAACTGATTGAGATGGTTTTTTTTCTTGTGATATTTGCGCCCACTTAAAGCGATAAGCTCGCTAATGCTATACACATAATCAAAGCGTTCTTGACGCGCCATAGTTTTAAGGTTTGGAAAAAGCCTTTGTAGTAAAGGGAGATTTTTAGATTCTAGCGATTCAAAATGCAAAACAAACCCCTGCTCTTTTACATAAGATTCTAGGGCTTTTAATGCCTGTGCTTTATCTCCTGCGCCAATGGGGAAGAAGAAATATGGGTCTTTGTTGGCATATTTGGTTTGCAAAAGAAGTGTGTCATAACTTATAGCATAGCTTATCTCTCGCGCTACTCTCCAAATGTAGAGATTGCCAAAAATAATATCAGAGATAGCAAATTCCTCTTGTGCTAAAAATGGCATAATAACTGCCCTAGATTCTAGTGTGATAGGCATAAATTCTAATGTATTCATTATTGCTCGCTTTTTATATTAGTCCATTTTGGGATAGCTACCAAGCCATTTGATCTGATTACCCCATTGCTCAAAAATCTCTGCAACTTTTTTGTCCTCCTTATGTCCATCAAAATCGACATAGAACCCAGAGGCAAAATCATCACGCGAGCGTATGGGGCGAGAATCTATTTTGGTAAGATTAATATTGGCGCGAGAAAAGCTCTCTAAAAATGTAGCCAGTGTTCCCACGCGATCAAAACCTTTTAATGTAGCAAAGATTGAGGTTTTGTCATTACCACTTGGAGCATTTTCAAAATCACTAATAATCACAAAGCGCGTTTTATTGCCACTAAAGTTTTGGATATTATCAAACATAACAGGAAGATGATAGATTTTTGCTGCTATAGAGGAGCAAATTGCCGCGCTTTGTTTATCTTGCTTAGCAAGCTGGGCGGCTTTGGCAGTGGATTCTACAAAGATTTGTTCAAGTGCTGATAAATTATGCGCACCAAAAAACATATCACATTGCCCAAATGCAATATCTTTGCTATAAATACGCTTGATTTGCTGAATATGCTCGCATTCAGAAGCAAGAGAAAGATGAATAGGTAAAATAACTTCAGCAATAATTTTTAAGCTAGAATTTGCAAGATTATCAATGCATTCACCAACGACTCCATTTGTGTTGTTTTCAATCGGCACAACACCATATTTAGCCTGATGAGATTCTACAATTTTAAACACTGCACTAACCGTGTTAATAGGTAGATATTCACTCATCGCACCAAAACGCTCCTCTGCGGCTTGGTGGGTATAGCTCCCTAGAGGACCAAGATAAGCGACCTTCTCGGGAAGTTCAAGATTGCGCGAAATAGCAAAGATTTCTTGATAAATCGCTTCAATTGCTTGGCGATTAAGATGTCTTGAGGGGAGCGCACTAAGGCGAGAAATGATTGCACGCTCACGCTCTGGGCGATAAATGCTTGCATTGTTTTTTAGTTTTGTTTGCCCAATTTGTGCAACAATATCAAGCCTGTCATTAAGAAGTGCAAGAATCTTCTCATCGATTGTATCAATCTTTGCACGCAAAGCCAGTAAGCCCTTTTCTGCTTGATTACGATGTGCTACTTCTTGCTTTTTAGGTGCTGTGCTAGGGGTTTGTTTCATCACTTAACTCTCTTATTGTTAGCGCTAAATTTTTGTTGATCTCGTATGCCTTCTTGGTTGTTTTGACTAAGAGATTGCAACAATAATGTGCTTGCTTCTAGCGCACTTTGCTCTTCGTGAATACTTGCACAAAAGTTTTCTCTAGCTCGAAGCAAACAAGCTCCATTGGGATAGATTCCAACTTCTGCTGGACGCAAACGTGCATTATAAGAGTTCGCCATAGAAAAACCATATGCCCCCGCATTTAAAAACCCTATGAGACTCTCACTATTAAGCGATGGCAAAGGAATATCTTTACAAAACACATCGCTACTTTCACACACGGGACCAACAATATCAGCTAATGTTTGTTGTGGCGCATCGTACTTGCTAGAATCTAAGCCAGATTCTAAGATATCTTTAATACCCTGTGTTTCTTGTATGAGTTTTGGACGATGAAATGCCTCATAGAGCGCTGGGCGCATAAGATCGTTCATACCGCCATCAACAATTACAAAACGTTTATTTGAAGTGATTTTCTCTCCAACAACTCGCGTAAGCAACACGCCACTATCACCAACAATGCGCCTACCCGGCTCACAAATAATCGTCCAATCGCAGCCACTAAGCGTTCCAAGAATGCCTTGTGCATACTCATAAAGGCTAATAGGCACTTCATCTTCATAGCAGATTCCAAGCCCTCCCCCAACATCAAAAAACCGCAGCTCAATGCCAAGCGCAACAAGTGAGCGCGCAAGTTCGGCAATTTTTTGAGCACTTTGGATAATAGGAGTTAGGTCTGTTAGTTGGCTGCCAATATGAAAATGTATGCCTATGGGATCTAAAAATGGAGATTTGTGTGCATAAAGATACATCTTTTTAGCAGTTTCTATATCAACGCCGAATTTATTTTCGTGTAAGCCAGTAGAAATGTAAGGGTGGGTTTTTGCATCTATGTTTGGATTAACACGAATTGAAATGCGTGCCTTGTTCGTGGATTTATTGGTGTTTTTGGTAAAGTGTAGTTTGCTTTGTGCTTCTATACGTAAAAGTTCCTCGTAAGATTCTACATTAAGCAATAAAATATCCAAATTTAATGCTTCTTGTATCTCCTCATCGCGTTTGCCTACCCCAGAAAAGATGATTTTATATTTAGGAATACCAGCAATCAAAGCACGCTTGACCTCTCCTATTGAAACACAGTCTGCCCCACTACCAAGATGAGCCAAAAGGCGCAAGATACTTAAATTTGAATTCGCCTTAAGTGCATAGCATATAAGGCTTTTGCGCCCACCAAATGCAGTCTTAAACGCAAGAAAGTTGGCTTTAATTTTCTCCATATCATAGACATAAAGCGGTGTTCCATATGTATTGGCAAGTGCCTTAAGTGTTGGGTTTGTATCGCTAAAAGACATAACAGAATTTTGCGTGTTTTGTGATGTGGCATCATTCATTAGGCTATCCATTTCAAGTTAAACTTATAACACTTTGATAATTGCGTGTTTTAGTAATATTGGGTTTGATTTGGGTTTAAAAATTTAGGCTAAGATTTTACCAAAATTAGATTAATCTTTGAAAAAGTTGGCAAAATGTCTGAATTATTGTTTTATCTTAGTCTTTTTATTGTTGTGATTGGAGCGTGCGTGGTGATAGTTGCTAGATTCACAAAACAAGCTCCGCAAAAAAAAGCAAGCACTCATAATAATGAGCTAGTAACATTTGAAACAATTATGGTAACACTTGAGGTTCAAGACAGTTCTTATGAACAATTACAAAGAGCTGTGCAGAATTTATTCGATCATTATGAGATATTAAAACTAAGCAATAATCAAAAGCGCTTCTTTCTCTTTGAACTTAGTAAACACCGCCATACACGATCAGAACTTATACTTTCTGCACTAAATGATATGACTACGCGTAATCCAGAACTGAAAAAAGAATTAGAATCAAGCGTAAAACGTGGGCTTGATAGACGTGATTTGGCGGATAACGCATTAAGGCTTTAACCCTACATATTAGTATGGGATTTTAGATTCTAAAGTGGCTCTTTTCTAACCCAAAAAAGATAAAACTTTCAAGACAACACCGTTAAGCCAAAAATTCATAGCAAAGTCCCATAGATCTTGCAAATATAATACGTAAGGCTTGTATTGCAAACAAAATCAAAGTTTTGAATCAATCTAGGGCTATAAACCCTAAAACATTGCACAATGCAGAATCCAATATTTCAAAGCCATTTAAACAGGTGGATTCTGAATATTAGAAAATTCAATTTTATGATTTTAGAGTTTGGAATCCAAGTATGGAAAAGCTCTTTAATAATGTGCCTCAATAAGCCCACACAAAATATGAATCACCAAAATATGCGCTTCTTGAATTCTTGGCGTATGATCACTTGGGATAATAAGATTAAGATCGCACACACTATTCATAGTTCCTCCATTACGACCACTAAGCCCCATACAATAACACCCAATCTCCTTGCCACTTTCAAAGGCTTTAATCACATTTGGCGAATTGCCACTTGTACTAATGCCAAAGAGAACATCGCCTTTTTTTGCAATCGCCTCTACTTGGCGTGAAAATACAAACTCAAACCCATAATCATTGCCTATTGCACTCATTGCTGAAGTATCAGTTGTTACAGAAATACCAGCAAGTGCCTTGCGTTCCTTTTTGTATCTTCCGCTAAGCTCGGCAGCAAAATGCTGCGCATCAGCTGCGCTTCCGCCATTGCCAAACATAATCACCTTACCACCACTACCAAGCGCAGTATTAATAACACCTGCTGCCTCCTGTATGCTTGGAAGCAAGGCTTCTTGCGTAGCTTGCAGAGTTGCCAAACTTTCTTGTATCTCGCTTATGATAAACTTTGCAGAATCCATTTTAGTATGCTCCTTTTAATGCTGAGATTGTATATGTTTAATGATATTAGTGCTTGACCTGCCCTCTAAAAAATCTATGAGGACAACTTCCTTAGCAAATTTGCTTCCCACAACTTCTTTGCCTTTATAATCTGCACCCTTTGCTAACACTGCTGGGGCAATAAGCCGAACAAGTTCTAAAGGTGTATCTTCTTCAAATATCACTACAAAATCCACGCACTCAAGTGCTGCAAGTATCATAGCCCTATCTTCTTGCGGAATAATAGGGCGTGTATCACCTTTTAGCCGCCTAATAGAGGTATCACTATTGAGTCCAACAATAAGCAGATCTCCCATATCCCGAGCTTTTTGCAAATAAGAAATATGTCCTCTGTGCAAAATATCAAAACACCCATTAGTGAAAACAATCTTTTTGTTACGAAGGGAGGGGAGTATGGCTTGTAATTCTCCAAAAGAAAGCAATTTAGAATCCGAATATGTCCCGTTATGCAAAAACTCTATAATCTCGCTAAGGCTTGCACTCGCACTCCCAATCTTACCAATAACAACTGCCGCAGCAGCATTTGCAAAATCTGTTGCTTCAAAAATACTAAGCCCACTGCTTAACCCAAACGCAAGCGCAGCAATTACAGTATCCCCAGCACCTGTTACATCATAGACTTCTTTTGCAATAGTTGGAGATTTGATGAGTTTGCCTTGATCTAGGATTGCTATGCCCTCCTCACTCAAAGTTACAAGACATATTTTGAGATTACATTCGTTTTGGAGCTTTTCCATTGCTTCTTTAAGGCTTGTATCATCACATATTGTGATTTGTGTAGCAAGGCTTGCTTCAAGCTTGTTTGGTGTAAGCAAAGTGGCATTTTTATATTTACTATAATCACTTCCCTTTGGATCAACCAATACTGGCTTACCCGAACTTCTAGCTAAATCTATGAGGCGCTTTGTTAGCGAATTAGTCAGCAAACCTTTGGCATAATCTGACAAAATCACCACATCAAAATCTTGAATTTTATGCACTAATGCAGTATAGATTTCATCTTGTAATTCCTGCGTAATATCGCTTGATTCCTCCCTATCCACGCGTAAAACCTGTTGATTAGCAATAAGGATCCTACTTTTTTGTGTTGTGGGACGCGATAGTGTAGGAATAATATAATCTACATTAATATTAAGCCTATCAAGCTCGCCAATAAGCCACTTTCCAAACTCATCATAACCTATCACGCCACACATACTAACCTTAGCACCAAGCGCACTTAGGTTTGCTCCGACATTACACGCTCCTCCAAGGCGATTGTTTTCTTCTTTAACATTTACAACCTGCACAGGAGCTTCGGGCGAAATACGTGTGCATTTTCCCCAAATATAATGATCAACCATCAAATCCCCTACCACAAGCACTCTTGGTGTTTTATTATGCAAATGCAACATTCTGCCTCCTTTGAAAAATTGCATATATTTCTGGCATATATGCTTTGATACCAGATTCCAAATCAAAGGCGGGTTTGTAACCTAAATCGTTTGTTGTTGGACCTATATCAGCTTGTGTGTGGTTTTGAAAAAAGCCATAAGGATTCTTGATATACTCTACCTCAAAATTGCCCAAATCTTCTCCTAAAGCGAAAAGCTCTTGGCGCAAAATTGCTATGATATCATTATAACTACGACTTACGCCATACCCAACATTATAGATTCCACCTTTATTTACCTGCATAGCAAGCACATTTGCCCATACTACATCATCTATATACACAAAATCGCGTTGCTGCTGCCCAAACTCAAACAAGCGAACTTTTTTAGATTCTAGGGCTTGAAGGGCAAGCTGGAGAATCATTGAGGCGGTCTTGCCTTTGTAATACTCGCGTGCGCCATAGACATTAAAATACCGCAATCCCACAATGGGTGCTTGTGGCGTACTTGAGAGAATTTTACGCACACTTGTATCCATAGCAAGTTTTGAAAAACCATAAATATTCTCTGGTTCTTCACCAACTCCTACGATATTTGGAACACTCGAATTACCATATGTGCCAGCTGAACTAGCATAAACTACCTTAGCACCCTTTTTTAAGGCAATATGCAAAAGCTCCAAAAAAGCATGATGATTGGTTTGTATCATTAGTTTTTGATTTTCAAGCGTAGTGTCTGAAATGGCTGCTTGATGAAGCACATAATCAAAGTGTAGATTCTGCAAAATACCAAGCCCATCATTTATGTCAAGTGCTAAAATATCGCCATCAAAACCGAGTAGATTCTTAAAATGTCCTAACGAAGATGGATTCCCACTTGGAAAAGAGGTGCCATCACGAAATTTATCAAGCACAATAACACGCGCATTCTTATGATGTGCCCTAAAATAAGCCACCAAAGAACTGCCAATAAACCCAGCACCACCAGTGATAAGAATGGTTTTGCCATCTAAATCTGGCGTAAGCGCTTCAGGAAGAGGTGTTGGAATATGAGAGGAAAAAGTGCGCACAACACCAGAATCTAACTTATTCATAAAAGCTCCTTTTGTGATATATAGCACGATGAAAACAGCAATACTTAGTGCAAAATCCTATGCATTACCTCGCGAATCTCCTTAGCATTTTGTACAATATGAATATTAGTAATAAAGCGAATCTCTTTCTTGGGCGCTTTACCTACAAGAATCTTATATGCAATCTGGGCTTTTTGCCCTGCTTGCATATCGCTTATCTTATCGCCAATAATAAAACAATCGCTAAGCTTAATATCATAATCTTTTTTGGCTTGATCAATCATACCAGTTTTTGGCTTGCGACATACGCATTCTTCTTGTGGTAAATGCGGGCAAAAATAAATACTATCAAACCCAAAACCAAGCTTTTTTTTGAGTTCATTTTGCATATAAGCACTCAATGTTTTAAAATCCTCAATCGTATAATATCCACGCGCAATACCACTTTGATTGGTTATAACAAAAAGCAAAAAACCCTGCTCTTTACAAAATTTCAAGAGATCAAACACGCCCTCATTGAATACAAAATCTTCCTGCTTGTAAATGTAGCCAAAATCTTTGTTGATAACACCATCTCTATCAAAAAATACTGCCTTATTCATTTGGGCTTCCCTTAAAACAAGCTTACGAAGCTATTGTAGTGATTCCTACATAAATATTTAATAAACCAAGTGCAAACATACATAAAAAGCTAAGTACAAAAAAAGTCTTTCTATAAGCCCTAAGTCTGCCACCAAATAAACCCACACCTAGCATAGGCACAAGCGTACCAAGCCAAAACGCACCCATAACAGCCACAGCACCAAGCACACCGCTAAGTCCCATAATTTGGGCGTTTAATGTATTGAGAGCAAAAAAATATACCTGCCCACAAGGTAAAAACCCATTTATCACACCAATCCCAAAAAAAGTTGCCAAAGAATGCAAAGATAAAAGCCATCTAAAAATTGCTCCTACCGTGCTTAGAGACTGCAAGCGTGGCTCTATATATTGCAATACTTTAGGAAAAAATGCAAAACAAATCGCATAAACAATAAGCAAGATTCCAACACATAGCGAAACACTATCGCGCCAAAAATGGTGAAGCGCAAATGCTTTGCCAAACAAAACAAATAATATCCCAATACAAAGATAACTCGCAAGTCGTCCAAGGTTATATAGCAAATGCGCTAAAAATGTTGTATTTTTCAAACTCGAATACACAAGAACAATCCCCCCACACATTCCAACACAATGCCCAAAGGACATACTCAAAGATGTCAAAAAAACAAGTACCAAGCTTGAAAAAATACCATAATCGTTCAGAATAGTTCTCACAGAATCTAGCAGTATCTGCATACTCTCTCCTAATTACCTAAGCAGATTCTGCGCTACTCTTTTGTTTTTCTCGATCTAGTACGCTTTTCTTTTGTGGCTTTTAGCATTTTTTTGAAATCACTTAAATCTTCATTGGTGATAATAATTTCTCTGGATTCTCGTATTTTTGTATCTTCCTGCGATGTTTCCTTGTTGTCTTTAGATTCTAGTGCGCCCATACCCTCAAGCGCAAGTTCTGCATAAAAATCTCTTAATTCGATGTTGAGTCGCTTGTTTTCTAACTCAAGCTCAGAAATTTTGGTTTTTAAGATATGGTTTTCCTTGAGCTCTACACGATACTTTTTGTAGATATCTTCACTAAAGATTTTTTGGGCTGGTTTTGCCTTTGCTATCGAACCATCTTTTAGATAAATTTGAACACTGCGTAATGCCCCTGGTAATATTTGCTTGCGTGTTTCTTGCAAATCAAGCTTGGCACGCTTGGCGTTATTGATAACTTTTTGCACGCTTAGTTCATCACGCAATCTTGATAGCTCCTCGCTCACCTCATACTTTTTTGTTGTGAGTTCATTGAGTGTATCTTTTAACTCTGCTTCTTTAGCGCGCAAATCTTTCAAAATCGCTTGGGAATCTGCAATATCGCTTTTGTAGCTATTAAGCTCTTTTTGTAGTGTTTCTTTTTTATGTGCAATAATCCCCACTATCTCCCAATTCTCTTTAATTTCTTGTAGCGTAAGGGTATCTGCCTTTTTTACAATATCTTTGAGCAAATCTTTTGTCTCTAAAGATTCCATATCTTCTCCTTAGCTAGATACAAGTATTAGCATTATGCGGTGTCTGCATCTCAAGGCGTAAAAGTACCATATCGCGCCCTTGAATTATACGCACATTTCTACTGCCACATACCACACATAGTGCGTAGTTTTTTTGTTTTGGTTCGTTTTGCACTCCACAAGCGACACATTCCAAAACAACTGGGTGAATATGGATATGCAAACGTGCTTTTTTGGCGTATTGACTTTCCTCCCTAAACATCTCAAATGCACTTTGCAAAAGTGTCGGCTCGATACCACTGCGCTCACCAATTCCTACCACCACTTCATCAATAGCTACAGCATTCTCACTTGCAGCATAGGTATCACATTGCTCTAAAAGAGCGGTAACAACAGAATATTCGTGCATAATACCTCGCTTGTTTTAGGGTTGTGCGATTTTAGCACATTTTTTGAATTATACAATGTTAGATTCTAAGCTTTATATTTATCATAAATGCAATTTCTTGGGCTAAGACCTAGACGCAAACTTTAGTTTGTGTCTAGGTCTTAGCCAAACGTAAATTCTGCTATAATACGCCATAATAGATTAAAGAAAGGATATTTATGAGCAGCATATCGAATACCTCCTCCCATAGTGCTTCAAGCACACTTCCGCCAAGATATAAAACAAAGCAGATCTTTGTAGGCAAGGTTCCTATTGGAGGAGAAGCACCTATTTCTGTACAGAGTATGACATTTAGCAAAACACGTGATATACAGGCTACAAAAGAACAACTAGACCGCCTAGCACTTGCTGGTGCGGACATTGTACGCGTTGCGGTAAGCGATCTAAAAGATGCTCACGCCCTCAAAGATTTGCGCAAAATCTCTCCTTTGCCGCTTGTTGCGGACATTCATTTTCGATACGAATATGCCCTTATCGCTGCAGAAAGTATGGATTGTATCCGTATAAATCCAGGCAATATCGGATCAAAAGAAAAAATCAAGGCAGTAGCTGATGCGTGCAATCAGCGCGGAATACCAATTCGAATCGGTGTAAATGGTGGGAGTTTAGAGAAGCAATTTGATGAAAAATATGGCGCTACTCCAAAAGGTATGGTGGAGTCAGCACTCTATAATATCAAACTTCTTGAAGATTTTGGCTTTAGCAACATCAAAGTGTCACTTAAAGCTAGCGATGTTGAGCGTACTATGGCTGCTTATAGAATGCTTCGTCCTCTTGTGGCATACCCATTTCACTTAGGCGTTACTGAAGCAGGTACAATGTTTCACTCCACTATAAAATCCTCTATGGCACTTGGAGGGCTCCTTATGGAGGGGATTGGTGATACTATGCGCTGCTCAATCACCGGTGAACTTGAGCAAGAAATAGCTCTTGCACGAGCAATTTTACGCTATAGCGGACGACAGAAGCAAGGCATTACGATCATTTCTTGTCCGACTTGCGGACGAATACAGGCTGATCTTGTGAGTATGGTGCGCCAAGTAGAGGCGCGCTTAAAGCATATTAACACACCATTGCAAGTAAGTGTTATGGGCTGTGCTGTCAATGCTCTTGGCGAGGCAAAGCACGCTGATATTGCTATAGCATTTGGTCATAAATCAGGTATGATTATAAAAGAAGGTGAGGTACTAAAAAAACTGCCAGAAGAAGAGCTACTAGAAGAATTTGTAAGCGAAGTAGAAAAGATGGCAAAAGAACGTGCCACACAAAACTAGTACCCAATACCACGCACATAATTGAGTTATAAAACCTATGCTCGCTATGATTGCATAGGCTGATGCCCAAGTAAGATCATTTCATCTTTAATTTTTGCGCGAAATGCTTGTGCATACTCTGCGCTAGATCCTAGCTTGTCGCTAAAATCTTGCAAAATTACCCCATAATCCTCTTTGCTTATCTCGCCTTTTAACAAAGTGTATTTAAGGTAGAGCCAATATGTATTTAACACATCGCTTTGGCAATATGCATTGATTTTATCAAGTGCATTGTGCTCATAATAAAGCCTATACACATCGCCACCACTCACATCGTATTTTCCTACAATCCCCAACATTTTGCACACACCATCAAGATTAAGTGTGCGAACAGAGCCAAAATGCCCCAGAGAATCTAACAAATCAGTATGCCAATACTCACTATACCTAGCACGATAGTTTTCCCATTTGTTTTTGGTTTGGGTGGGGTTATGCACCTCATAGTAGCTAAAAACACTAAGATTGTAGCGCATAGCGCGCAGCAATACCACAGGGAGATCAAACCCACGTCCATTAAAACTCACAAGTCGCACTTCTTTGGAATTTAAAAATTCCAAAAACTCTTCCAGTAAGCAACGCTCAAGGGCATCTTCACTTGGAGGTGTCTTGGATTCTAGAAGTTTTTTGCCAAAACTCCCTACTTTACGAAAATTCCCATAATCATCACAAATCACGCTTGAAATGGCAATCACTCTGTGCCAATAAATAGGCAAAAACTCACTGTTTGTCTTTTCTTTTTGGAGTTTAAAGGCATACTCGCAAATCTCTATAGGAGAGCGATCTTGTAATCCATAATGTGTAGCTATCTGGGCAATATCTGGAATAGTTTCAATATCAAATACACAAATCATTATTACTCCTTTGTGTTGTTGTCGTCTTTGTTGGATTGCTTATGGTTTTGTGTTTTTGTATTATGTGGTGCAGATTCTGCTTCGTGGGCAATTTCATAAGAAAAAATCGGCACAGAAAGATTGTATCGAATAGCTAACAAACGTATCGCAAATCCCGAGCACACCGCAATAATACTCGCACTCTCGACACTACAATTAAGCAAAAATAGTCCATAATAAATAAGCGCTGTAACAATTGCCACACCAGCATACAATTCTTTGCGAAAAACAAGCGGTACAATCCCACAAAATATATCGCGCAATACCCCGCCAAAAACCGCAGTAATCACTGCTGAACTCACAACAAGAATCACACCGAGTTCTTGTGAGCGTGCCACTTCTGCACCAATAACCGCAAACGTAGCAAGCCCAAGTGCATCAAGTGCCAAAAATAATTTTTCTAAGCGCGCAACAACATTGGGAATCCTTGTTGTCAGCAGGGCTGCAACACAGACGATGAGAATATACTCTGGGTGAGCAATCCAAGTGATTGGATGATGATTAAAAAGTACATCGCGAATTGACCCCCCGCCAATAGCCGCCACAAGCGCGACAAAAAGCACGCCAATTAGATCCATTTTGTGTCTGCCTGCAATAAGTGCGCCACTCATTCCTTCTGCAGTAATGCCTATGATGTATAAAACCAAAAGAAACATCGCTACCTCATCATATCTGTATCTATGACTAGATTCTGCCAAAGACTGCAAAGCATTCTAAAAGCACAATGCAATATAGCAAAATTTTGATAAAATCTGCGATAAACTCTTACAAAGGATATAATATGGTTATTACGCGGTTTGCGCCCTCCCCTACGGGATATCTGCATATAGGTGGATTGCGCACAGCACTTTTTAATTACCTACACGCCCGCAAAAATGGTGGCAAATTTCTAATACGCATAGAAGATACCGACCTTGCACGCAATTCCAGAGACGCCACAAAAGCAATCTTAGAATCATTTGCTTGGGTAGGGCTAGAGTGCGATGGTGAGATTATCTACCAAAGCCAGCGGTTTGATCTATACACGCGTTATGCAAAGCAACTTGTTGATGAAGGCAAGGCATATTATTGCTATATGAGCAAAGAAGAGTTAGAAGCTTTACGTGATGAACAACGTGCTCGTGGTGAAACACCGCGATATGATAATCGTTACCGAGATTTTAGCGGCACACCACCAGAGGGGATTACTCCTGTTATTCGTATTAAAGCACCACTTGAAGGAGAAATAGCTTTTGATGATGGGGTAAAGGGCAGAATCTGCGTTCAAGCTAAAGAACTAGATGATTTTATTATTTTGCGCTCTGATGGTAGCCCAACATATAATTTTGTCGTTGCGATTGATGATGCACTTATGGGCGTTACAGATGTGATTCGAGGCGATGATCATACAAGTAACACACCCAAACAAATCATTATCTATAATGCCCTAAATTTTACAATTCCAAAATTTTATCATATTCCGATGATCCTAAACCCAGAAGGAAAAAAACTAAGCAAACGCGATGGAGCTATGGGGGTTATGGACTATAAGCTTATGGGTTATCTGCCAGAGGCACTTTTGAATTTTCTTGTGCGACTTGGGTGGAGTTATGAGGATAAAGAAATTTTCTCACTTCAAGAGATGCAAACACTCTTTAGCGCAGACGCGATGAACTCTTCACCTAGTCGCTACAACCAAGAAAAATTCTTATGGCTCAACCAACACTATATCAAAGAATGCAACAATGCGCGCCTTGAAGTGTTGCTTGATGCATTTGGTACAACAAAATTTGTTGGGCAAACACTTTGCAAGGATTTGTTATATAGCGCACTCAAAGATCGTAGCAAAACCCTGCTTGAGTTTGCAACCCAGCAAAAAGAGATTTTGCTTCCCCCAGAATCCTATGATGAAAAAATGCTAAAAAAGCTTGACCCACTTGCACTAGAAGTGCTAGCAGCCCTGGTGCAAACAGATACATTTGCAAACAAACTTTCTTTAACAAATATCCAAACCACAGCAGATATGACACAAGCGCTGCGCGCACTTGAAGAATGGCTGTGCGCATTTGCAGAATCTAACCATATCAAAATTGGCAAACTTATGATTGCGCTGCGCCTAGCGTTGCTTGGCAAAGGTGGAGGCATTGGCGTGTGCGATGCGCTTATGATACTTGGCATAAATGAAGCTACAAAAAGAATACAAACATTCCTAGCACTACATGCAAGCTAATAAAATAAATACTATGATGGCATACAGGAAGTTTGGAGTGGTGTTGCTTTTTTGCTTGCTGTGTGGGGTTGCTATGGCAGATTCTGGCGGCTGCGAGAAGTTTGAACTACAAGACACTGAAGAAACCCTAGAAACACAAGAATATACGCTAATAAAAAAGATTTCTTATGTATGTCTAGAATCTAGAATTGGCAAAATGCTAGCCACAGATACCAAAACACCAGAATCTAAGACAAACACAATCAAAGATCTTTGGCTGTATTATATGTTTTTTGATTCTAGACTTTTTGGGATATTTACTAGCAAAACACTCTTTATGCCAATCTCGCAGTACAATGGTAGCGCAAACGCAGCGCAGCTGCAAGATGGCAGTACTTTTGTCTTTAGCGCAAAAACTGCTAGCGATGGCTCGCTTATTTCATTGCAAGGCTATTTTGGGAAAAACACTTTTACCAACACCACACAAGAAGTGCTCTTCACACAACAAGGCTGCATTGCTGATTTTTGCAAAAACAACTCTATTATTGTTTATGCAGAAATTGATCTTTATGACAAAAAAGAACAATTTACCCAGCCCTACACCTATATGAACCAACTGCAAATTTTTGAAGGTAGCGCGCATTTTGCGCTGCTACGCACTATGGATAATGCCCTGCCAACGCGCTATCAAAATATACAAGATGCACTAAAAGCACTTAAGAGTGATATGGATATGTTTTTTGCAAATAAGCACCTCACACTGCAGCCAAAAATAGCATTTCTTCAAAACGATACACAAATTCTAAAAAATGTACAACAAACAGCAAAAGCGTACAAAAGTGGCAAACCTCTTGAAATACAAACACTAAGCGCGCAAGAGCAAACCGCACAAAACCAAACGCTTTGGAACAATCACCTTGATATAACACTTTTAAACGATACGACATTGTTGTTTATGCAAAGAACACGAACTACCTACCAAAAGCTTGACAAAGATCGACATCTATTTGAGCATAATGGTATCAAGCTCGATCTATCTAAAGATAGCACACCGCAATTATTGCAACTCAAAGATGTGCTACAAGACAATAAGCATTCGCGCACACTGCTTGCAAAACAACTAGCAAACTACCTGCGACAAAACCACGAAGGCAAGACACATTCAAGCGACCTTTCATCTGTTATGATGGCATTTATACAAAAAGATAAACATCTCTTTGAGCAAAATGTTTCATTTATAAATGGCGAGATTATTATACGCGATCTAGATTTTTTGCGCGGTATGGGGCTAGAAATCAAAGAGCCTTCCACGTGGAATTTTTATTTGGAGCTTAGCAGGATTGAGCCTGTGTTGCAGCCAAACTTTGCAAAGTTGCTATTTGCAAACGATTAAAACTGCGCTTAATATTTAGAGAATCTTAGTGCCTTTGGCGTTTAAAAACACCACTCATCTGAATTAAACTGCTCTTTGCCAAGCTTGCAAGCACGATTATAGTATTCGCTTGCTTTTTTCTCATCTTGCGCCACTCCTGTACCTTCTGAATAAAAGACACCAATGGTTGCGCAAGCTATGGGTTCCTTATAATTGCAAGCTTTTTCAAGGTATGCAAATGTTTTCTTAGAATCGCCTTGTTCCAAATATGCAAAAGCTGCTTTAAAGCAAGCCTCTGCATTATGTTTGCTACAAGATTTTGCGTATTCTTCAGAATCTTTTTCAGACGCATTTGCCTGTTCGGTATCATAAAGACACCACTCATCTGAATCAATCTTCTTTTTGCCAAACTTGCAAGCGCGCTTATAGTATTCGCTTGCTTTTTTCTCATCTTGCGCCACTCCTGTACCTTCTGAATAGTAACGTCCTAGAGCCGCGCAAGCTATAGGCTCTTTGTAGTTGCAGGCTTTTGTGTGGTAATGAAGCGCTTGCTTGAAATCGCCTCGTTCTTCATACACTAAGGCTGCATTGTAGCACACATCTGTATTCTTTTTGCTGCAGGTTTTTGTGTATTCTTCAAAATCTTTTTCAAACGCATTTGCCTGCATAATAAATGGTATGCCAAAGAAACAAATCGCGCCAAGAAACCATTTCATAGCGGTTTCTAAACTTTGGCGATTTTTGCTATCACGGCATTAAATGTTGCGCTTGGTCGCATAACAGATTCTGCCTTGCTATCATCAAATTTATAGTACCCACCCAAATCTACTACCTTACCTTGCGCACCATTAAACTCTGATCGAATGTTTTCTTGATTAGATTCTAGCTCTTTAGCGATAGGCTCAAAAAATGCAGCAATGCTAGAATCTGTGCTTTGGTCTGCTAGTGCGCGTGTGAAATACATCGCCAAGTAGAAATGGCTTGTTCGGTTATCGTCCTCTCCAACCTTGCGAGAAGGGGCTTTGTTGTTAAGTAGCCACTGCCCTATGGCAGAATCTAGCGCGCTTGCAAGCACACTAGCCTTTTGATTGTTGGTTTTTCGCGCATAAAACTCTAGGCTTGCTTGCAATGCCAAAAACTCCCCAAGACTATCCCAGCGCAAATGATTTTCATTCACAAGCTGTTCTACTTGTTTGGGCGCACTACCTCCAGCACCTGTCTCAAACATCGCTCCGCCATTGAGCATAGGAACAACAGAAAGCATTTTTGCACTTGTACCAAGCTCTAAGATTGGGAAAAGATCTGTAAGATAATCACGCAAAACATTACCCGTGATAGAAATAACATCTTTGCCAGCACGAATAAGCCGCAATGACTCTAGGCAGGCTTCCTTTGGTGCTAGAATCTCGATTTGCTTATTTTTCTCTTTTAAGCGCGCATTGACAAGATCGATCATAATCTTATTGCTAGCGCGTTTTGTATCAAGCCAAAAAATCGCCTTCGCACCTGTAATATCAGCACGCTCAATCCCTAAATCAATCCAATTTTGCACCGCGTCAAACTTGGCTTGATTGGCGCGGTAGATATCGTCTTTTTGGACTTTATGAGCTAATAGCACATTTCCAGCACTATCTAGAATCCTAAACTCACCATCACTTGGCGCAACAAATGTTTTATCATGGGAGCCATACTCTTGCGCCTTTCTTGCCATAAGCCCTACATTGCTAACGCTTCCTAGTGTCGCTGGATCAAGCGAGCCAAATTTGCGCATATCTTCTAATACTGCCTCATAAATCGTGGCATAGGTTTTATCTGGGATTACCGCATTTGTATCGCATTCTTTGCCATCTTTATCCCAAAGTTTTGCCCCATTTTTTAGCATAGCTGGCATAGAAGCATCTACAATGACATCGCTTGGTACGTGCAAATTTGTAATGCCCTTGTCAGAATTTACCATAGAAATCTTTGCATTTTTGCTAAGAATCTCATTGTATTTTGCAAGGATTTCTACCTTTTTGGGTGAAGATTCTATCTTGGTTAGCAACTCTGAAATACCATTGTTTGCATTTACGCCAAGGCGTGCTAGCTCATCGCCAAAGCTCTCAAAAATTTCTTTAAAATATGCTTTGACCGCATAGCCAAAGAGAATCGGATCGCTTACTTTCATCATTGTTGCTTTTAAATGCAAAGAAAATAAAATATCCTCTTTTTTGCATTGTGCAATTTGCTCTTCATAAAACGCATAAAGCTTTTTTGCACTCATAAATGTCGCATCTAAAATTTCATTGCTTTCAAGCTTAATGCCCTCTTTTAGCACAGCTTCTTTACCACTAGAATCTACAAATACGATTTTTGCACTATCAGGCTTGCTGATTAAAACCGCCTTTTCATTCTCAAAAAAATCTCCATCACTCATATAAGATATACGCGTTTTGGAATCCTTACTGAAAGGTGCAACTTTGTAGGGATTTTTTTTCGCATAATCTTTGACTGCCTTTGTACAACGTCTATCTGAATTACCCTCGCGCAATACCGGATTCACAGCTGACCCAAGCACTTTTTGATATTTATCTTTGATTGCTTTTTGCTCATCATTTTGTGGATTATCTGGGAAATCAGGAAGTTTATAGCCTTTTGCTTGCAATTCTTTAATAGTTGCTTTAAGTTGCGGAATAGAAGCTGAAATATTAGGAGTTTTTATAAGGTTTGCATCGCTTTGCTTTACGAGCGCACCAAGGTCGCTCAAACTATCTGGAAGACGTTGCTCTGGCGTAAGTGCATCAGGAAATTGCGCAATCACACGCGCAGCAAGTGAAATATCTGAAGTAGCTACTTCAATGCCTGCATATTGTAAAAATGCCTTTGCTATCGGAAGAAAAGAGTATGTAGCAAGAGCTGGAGACTCATCAGTAAGCGTGTAGGTGATTTTCATAGTGTGTCCTTTGTCTGGGATTAGTTGTAAGAGTCTTAGAGTATAGCAAAATATTAGTTTAAAATTAAATATTTTTTTACTTTTTACCACTTGTTGCTAGATATACTTTCAAAAATAAACGCAATAAAATTATCGCATAAACCCATGCAAAAGCTTGCTTTATAAATCCTGACTACTTAAAATTGGCATATTTTAGGTTGGATTCTGTATAGAGCTTGCGAGAATCTAGGGGCATCGTGATTGTTCATATGCATTGCTTGCCACAAGATTGCAGACTCTACTACCCACACGTGTTCGTTTTGTTTGCGCAAACCCCACGCTGTGCGCTCATCTTTAAAATAATCAGGCGCAAAACTTTGAGATTTTGTATGTTTATCTGCCCCATTATCTAGCAGAAATTTTACCACCCGCACATCATCATCAATTTGTGCTTGAAAAACTGCAGAATGTAGCGGTGTGAAGCTACCTCCAGGGCTCGCATATTGCTTGTTAATATCAAACCCAAAATCTAGCAATAATTGAAGAATCTTTATGCTTCTTAAGCTTAGAGCATCTTTCATCGCGCTGTCATTTTCATAATGAATATTTACCCCTCTTTTTAAAAAGAGCTTCGCAATCTCCTCATATGCCCTACGCTTGTCTTTTGTGCAGCCTTTGGAGATCAATGCTGGTGTCGTGCAATATGGCACACCCATTAGTGCAACGGCAATCTGTTCGCCATATTTTTGAATAAGTACTTTATCTGATTTGGGATTATAGCTATAGATTATAATCGGTGAATGCACATCTGCGCCACTATCAAGCAAATAACGCACCATAGCAATATTTGCATTGCTTGTAGCATAGTATAGCGGGCTTTGCGCATTAGTATAAGAGAGTTTGCCACTATGGTTTATAAGTAATTGTAATGCCTCAAGGTTATCTGCCATTGCTGCTAGCAGTACCGGATACATAAAAAATTTCCATCGCTATAAGGATATTTTCCAAGAAATGTATTGGTATTCAAACCAAATTCAAGCAAGTATTGCACCATTTGTGTCTGCTCATCTTTTTTAGAGTCTCTAAAACGAAAGATATTAAACCACAATCTTTTATCATCTTTGATGTTGCGTATGTGATGTGTAAGCAATATATGGGCAGTATTAAGATAGGCATAGCTAGGTTTTGTTTGAGAATCTTTATGGAATCCACTCCAAAAAAGCGCACTCTCATAATCTTTACGCCCTAATGCACTTAAAAGCGCGCGCACTCTAGGGTGCATAAAAACCAAAGTGGCATTATTGTTGCTAGCAGAATCCACATCTACTTCTATGTCAAATAGTGCTGGAATATCCTTTAAAAGCGCATTTTGCAACGCAGTATCCAGAGTGGCAAAAGTTTGCTTGGCAGAATCTAAAATATATTGCTCATAGCGAAGTTTTTCAAGTGGGATAATCCGTGAATGATGAATAAAACCAGCAACATTTGGATATAGCTCTTCATCAAATGTGCAAACCCCATACCACTGCGTATTCTCATCATTCATACCATAAATGTACACACCAACAAAAAAATCATCTCTAGAGAGATTGCGAAGAATTTTACCATTTGGTGTTGCGCGCAGGTTGATAAATATATCATTACTTACAAATTGCGCACCCTTTAATGCCTATACATCACATATCTTGCCAAAACTAGTGCCAATAACTAACCCAAACAGCATAAAACTCCTCAGCACTCTAGAAGCAATATTGGAAAAAATAGCTGTTGTACACAAGTATAATTAAAGTAGAATCTTTGACATTTCAAACTATAGAGTTATCTACCAAATTTCATTGCCTGCTTTTGAGAAATAACAACAAAACGTGTCGTTTTATTGTGCTTGGACGTCTTAGCATCTTCGATAAGCTGGTTTGGATTACCTCGTATGAAAGGATCAATATAGCCTATCTCAAAAGATTTAGAATTGATATGAGAGAGAAACTCACCATCTGTCTTTGCTATCATAACGCTATATTCTTTTGAAGCAGACATAATCTGTAGTTTAAGATACATTTCAAGCTTTTGGTTGGTTGTATAGATGAGAAAAAGTTTTTCGTGTTGTTTTTTGTATTTGTGGTAATAGTTGTAGCCTGTTTTTTCATTATCGGCAAGTTTATTTTTATCAAGACGCTTAAGATACTGCCCATAAAAAGTCATCGTGCAATATGGACTATTTACATCATGCTTGAAAAAATTGTTATGCACAGAAGTAGAAGCCATACTAATTTTCCACATTTTATTATCAAGTGCAGTGGCAACAAGATTGAGTGCATTATGTGTTTCATCTTTTAGTTTTGCGTGTGCCGAATGAAATGCATCTACAAAACTACTCAAATGCCCATCTCGAAATAGCTTTGTAATAGATTCTAAGCGCTCTTGGCAACTCGCAAGAATTTTTATCTCTTCCTCAGCCTTTGCCATAATATTTTTTTGTGTCTCAAGTTTGCCAGGCAACGACGGATCTTTTTGTTTGGCTTCTATTTTTGTACGCAATTTCTTTACTTCACTCATACAAAACTTCACTTTATTGCGCAATTGGATAACCTTTTCTTTGATACCAAGTATGGCTTTGATAGCACCACGATAGTGTAATTGTTTGTCTAAAAACACGGTTTCATAAATTGCCTCTGGCTTAAGTCCAGAGCTTTGTAAAAGTGCTTTGTAAGAGTACTCAAGATTATTTACCTTTTGTAAATCAAGAGCAAAAACATCAGGTGTGATATTCTTATCACAATACACCAAGTAATCCATAGCCTTAGAAAGAAAGCGACGCACAACAAGATAATTAAGCTGATTTTCTGTGGAAATTTCTTCTATGTCTGTTAATGAAAATTTGATTGCTTGAGATTCTGGTGCAAAATATTCTTTAAGACAATCTTCTATAGGAACAGATACTTCAATATTCTTCATCTCAAGATAGTTTGTTTTCTGAAAAATACTTTCAGCAATCTGATTACGCAAATCGGCTTCTTTGGTTTTTAGCTCCTCATCTGTATCGGTTTTCCAAAAGTCGATTTCTTTGATTAGAGAGTTTTCTGAAAATTCCTGATACGCTGAACTATGCGCATCAACAATGCGTCCATTTTCATCTAGGCGAAATTCCACATACATTCCAGTAGCAGGCAATAGCTTACGATCGTGCCAATATTCTTTGCGCAATTCAAAAATCTTTTTCGAATAGTTTGTGATCACTCCTGAACCTGTTGCCATCGAATAGCGACTAATTCTTCCGTGCATTTTGATCCCCTAGGCAAAATTTATTTTCAGTGCATTATGTTATAATAGCTTAAAAAAATTTTTGCTTAAAAGGACATCACATCAAACAAATATATGTTTTATGCGCTTGGTGTAGCCTTTTTATTATTCTTACAATGGCTACAATTTTTGGATCAAGTGGCTATATGGGAGAATATGGGCGCGCCTTTGCCTTACTCAATCTAACGTGGTTTGGATATTTTGGATATATTTATTTATTATTTTTCCTTTATCCAGCCTATGCCCTCTACAAAGACGCAAATCTTACGCTCAAACGGCTGAAAATTATTATTGCCACTGTATTGTTAAGCCTTGGGGTTTTGATTGTGCAGTTTTTATTATGCAAACAAGGCAAACTTGGGGAGATTCTTGTCCAAAAGATTCTGCCTACTTTTGGCATATTTGGAGTTGGAATCATCATTATTCTATGTTTTATTAGTGGTTTATCGTTACTTGCACCAAGACAAATGCTGCGACTCTATGGGGTGCTTTTAGCAATGGGAATGCGCCTTGTGCGGTATTTAACAAGCAATTGTAAAGAAGCATACTCTTATCTTAAACCCCTCTGCATACAGATAACAAAAAAATATAGTGCAATCATTCTTGCAAAGCTTGAGCGCTTTTTTGCAAGCCCTTCACTAAAAAACTTCGATAGAACCCCTATGCAAGAGCCACCGCCAAAACCAAACGAGCCAGATATTTATCCAGATTCTGCTATGCAAGATTCTAATAAAAGCACACACGTTACACTGCTCACCGTGAGAGATCAAACACCTCCCGCACCAAGGCATTATGATGAGTTTGATACAAGCAATGCTCTTGCAACACCCCACAATAGAGAAGTAGAGGAGCGTATCAAGCTAGAGAATGAAGAAAAATACAAAAAAATGGTGCGCATTGTTGATGAAGACGAAGAGGGCGAAGTGCTGAAAATCGATCCTCATAAGATTTTAAAGCGTGCTATTGCGCGCGAACAAGAACAAGAGATATTACAAGAGGAAGAGACAACGCAATACACAAAGATTGTTTCCGACGAAACACACCCAAGCAAACCTCTAAAAACGCAGGATATGTATGAATCTTCTGTGCAAAGCACTCATATTTTCGAATCCTCTGCATCTAAAGATTTTGCACCAGATTCTAGCCCTGCACCCTTAGAAGCAATGGTTGAGCAACCCTCTCTAAGCATACCCAAAGATCCTAGACAAAACGATAAAACAGAATCCATACAATCTCCAAAAGCCAAACTTGAAATCACTAAAAATTTTGAAGCAAGTACTGCACTCTTAGACACACTTGATCGTGGTGAGCTTGAAACGCCAAGAGATTATAGCCTGCCATCTACTGCACTTTTACAAGCACCAAAAGATGATCCTATTACCTTTGAAGAAGGAGAAATTGACCAAAAAATCCAAAACCTCCTAACAAAACTCAAAGTTTTTAAAATTGATGGGGATGTAGCAAGAATCTATTCCGGTCCTGTGGTAACAACTTTTGAATTCCGTCCCGCCCCAAATGTTAAAGTCAGCAGAATCCAAAGCCTAAGCGATGATTTGGCAATGGCATTAAGCGCACGCTCAATCCGCATTCAAGCCCCCATACCCGGAAAAGACGTCGTGGGAATAGAAGTACCAAACACGCAACGTGAGATGATTTATCTACGCGAGATTCTAGAAAGCGAGGTGTTTGTTGGCTCTTCTTCGCCGTTAGCTCTTGGGCTTGGCAAGGATATTGTTGGGAATCCATTTGTAACCGATCTCAAAAAACTGCCCCACTTGCTCATTGCAGGGACAACAGGCAGCGGGAAAAGCGTGGGACTTAATGCGATGATACTTTCTCTTTTATACCGTAATGCCCCAGAAAATCTACGACTTATTATGATTGATCCAAAAAAGGTTGAATTTAGCATGTATGAAGAGATTCCGCATTTACTCACACCTATCATTACAGACTCTCAAAAGGCAATCATAGCACTTAGTAATGTCGCACGTGAAATGGAACGCCGCTATGAAATTATGAAAGAGATTAAAACCAAAACTATTGATGGCTACAACATTAAAGCTCGCGCTGAAGGCAAGGAATTGCTACCTTTTATTGTGATTATCATCGATGAGCTTGCAGATTTAATGATGACAGGAGGCAAAAATGCCGAAGCTTCCATAATCCGAATAGCCCAAATGGGTAGGGCTGCTGGACTACATCTTATCGTTGCCACACAGCGTCCAAGTGTTGATGTAGTAACTGGGCTTATTAAAACCAACTTGCCTGCAAAAATCGCATACAAAGTCGGATCGCGTATGGATTCTCGCGTTATTTTAGATTCTGAAGGAGCCCAGAATCTACTTGGGCAAGGCGATATGCTCTTCTCTGTGGGTGGGGGTGGAAGTGTCTTACGCTTGCATGCGCCTTGGGCAAGCGAAGAAGAGATAGAATCCATTGTTGAATTTATCCGATCGCAACGAGAAGTCGAGTATGATTCTAGCTTTTTAGCAGAATCTAACCAAGCACGATATATGGAGGAAAACGATATGCCTCAAGAGGGTGGAGCTCTCATTGATGAAGCAAAAAAAATGATGCTTCTTGATGGCAAAACTTCTATTAGCAATTTACAACGCCGACTTGGCATAGGCTACAACAAAGCTGCAAGTATCGTAGAAGAGCTTGAAGCGCAGGGATTTCTATCAGCGCCAAATGCTAAGGGTGTTCGCGAAATAATAGGATAATAAGAAATGTATGCAAAAATTTGTGTGATATTTTGGTTGGTGCTGGTGGCTCATTGTGGTTTATGTGCAGAATCTATCTTGGATACATATAATGTTGGCTTACAAGTTTCAGTACAAACCGATGAGGATAAACAAATAAAAAATTGTAACAATGGGAACGCGCGATCTTGCTACATACTTGGTGCATTCTATGATAAACAACAAGACTTTAAAAAATCTATGAAATTCTATGAAAAAGCCTGTAAAAATGACTATGCCGATGCCTGCGTGATACTTGGCATATTCTACGAAAATGGCAAAGGTATCAAGCAAGACTACAAAAAAGCCGAAAAACTCTACCAAAAAGCTTGTGCGAGTTTTGATAATGGTAATGTGTTGAGCCTGTATGGGTGCCACAATCTTGGAGTCTTATATAAAAAAGCACCGAGTGGAATCAAGCAAAATCTACAAGCAGCAAATACTCTATTTGCCAAAGCCTGCAAAACAAAAGATGAGCTACAAGTGCCAAGCAACTGCTCTTCTTGTAAGGCAACGATTGATACAATGCGCACGTTTGGCTGTATGGACTTAGCGTATGCGTATCTCAATGGGATCGGAATCCAACAAGACACGCAAAAAGCACTAGAGTTGTGGCAGATAGCCTGTGATAACAAAGATTTTAAAGCCTGCTTTAATATCGCAGCGACATACTACAATGGTGAAAAAACACAAAACAACCTCAAGCAAGCCGAAAAAATATGGCTTGAAACGTGCGAAAAAGGCGCAGCAGATAGTTGTCTTGGTGTTGCGCTTTTATACACACAAAATGGCACTGTACCTACAAAAAAGGCAATGCCCTTTCTTGAAAAAGCTTGCAATTTAGGCAATGCAAATGGGTGTTATAACCTTGGAGTCGTGTATCACCAAGGAGAAATCACACCAAAGGATCTAAAAAAAGCAAGGGCTCTCTATGAGCTAGCTTGCAATGGTGGCGAGAGTTTTGGCTGCCACAATCTTGCAAATATCTTTGATGATGAAAACAACTACCAAGCAGCCAATGAACTTTTTTATAAAGCGTGTGATATGGGGGTCAATATGGCTTGCAGAAATCTTGGTAATTCGTATCGAGACGGCAAGGGTGTGCAGCAGGATTCCAGGCAAGCAGCAGTATTTTTTCACAAGGGCTGCAAGCTTGATGATGTGTATGCAGATTCTGGTGCATGCGCAAATCTTGGGGGATTGTATATTGAGGGTGATGGAGTCGAACAAAGCACCAAAAAAGCTAAAGAATTTTTACAAAAAGCGTGCCAACTTGGAGAAGAGATTGGCTGCAAAGCATATGATAAACTATCAAAACAATAAAACAATAAATGCTTAACACATCAAAACTACAAACTTATATTTTGTGCTCAACCCCTCCTAACGCCCTTCCCTAAAGCATTCTAATAGGAATTATTTACCAAGATATACTTGTCTTGGGCGCGTGATTCTTGCGTGAGGATTCTTGGAGTGCTCAATGAGTTGCGCACACCAACCAGGCATTCTACCAAGCACAAAAATAGGTGTAAAAAGTCTTCTTGGAATCCTTAAAGCACTAAGAATGATACCACTATAAAAATCCACATTTGGATACAGATTGCGTGCCTTGAAATAGTCGTCTTTTAGGGCAACTTCTTCAAGTTTTTCTGCAATATCACTCAAGCGCTTATCCATTTTTATTCCCTTCTTATCAAGTTCATTTTTTAATTCTTTAATGGCTCTAGCACGTGGATCATAACTCTTATAAACACGATGTCCAAAGCCCATAAGTCTAAAAGGATCGTTCTTGTCTTTAGCGCGCGCAACAAACTTTTCCACATTTTTTATATCACCAATCTCATTAAGCTGGCTCAAAACCGCCTCATTTGCCCCACCATGCGCTGGTCCCCAAAGAGCATTAATCCCAGAAGCAATAGCCGCATAAGGATGAACACCAGTAGAAGCTACATTACGCACTGTTGTAGTAGAAGCATTTTGCCCATGGTCTGCGTGCAAACTAAGAATTTTATCTAATGCTTCCACCTCAAGAGGTGTAACTTCTTGCTCACCCTCTAAAGTGTGTTTAAAATGCCCATGTGGATACGCGCGTAGCATATAAAGAAAATTTTCCACATAGCTCTTGCTCACATCTGGCTCAATAAATGGTGCACCCACCGAATTACGATAACAAAATGCAATCATTGTAGGAATCTTAGCGATAATACGGCGTGCCATTGTCTGATAATCGTCCTCATCATCCATTTCCTTATGATCATAATACAATGTGGCAAGTACCGATACAAGCGCAGAAAGTGTTGCCATAGGATGTGCAGAATCTGGAAAAGTACTAAAAATGCCCTTGAGTCGTTCGTGCAAGAAACTTCTATGACGCAATTCTAAATCAAACGCAAGCGATTCCTTATTGTCTTTGGGAAGTTCGCCACTAATAAGTAGTTTGCAAATATCAGTAAATTTATATTTGGCTACAAGATCTTGAATTGGAATACCTTTATAGAGCAGCTCACCATCTTTGCCATTAACATAGCTTATTGTGGATTCACAGCCTGCTGTACTTCCATAGCCGGGATCATACGAAAAAATCCCTGTTGTCTCAAAAAGCTTAGAAAAGTTAATTGCTTTAGGTCCTCTTGTACATTCTATCAGATCAAATTCCCAGCTTTCTTTGGTTTCATTGTTGGTAAGTGTGATAGTTCCCATTTCATATCCTTTCATTGTGGGGTAATTGGGTATATTTTACATTTATTTTTTAGGATTTGTGTAAATTTTTTTTAACTTTTTTAGATTTGATATGTATTTTTGTTGAAGCATAGCGCAACACAACACCACTTACTTTTGACAAATGTAATACCCCAATGCGCATTTGACTTGTATGCACCTTATAGTAAATGTAGAAAAATGTAACTAGCTAAACAAAAACCATGCAAGATACACGCGAAAATCTATCACTCAAGTATGATGGTTTGTGTTTGAATATCGTGGGGAATCTTTTTTTTATCCCATTGTCGGTCCTGATAGGCTTGATTGGTAATTGTTGCTTCTCTGCCAGATTTTTGTGGGATACTTATTGGTTTTGATTGTTTTTCTACCCTATTTGGATTCTGTTGATTTTGTTTAATTTTGCTTGATTTCGTATCGGGGTTGGTATTTGAGAGTTGTTTTTCATAATTTAATTGTTGCTTATCTACTTGCTTTGTATCTGCTTGTTGTGTAGGATTCTCTATGACTACTTGTGTATTATCATTTGATGCACCAGTGATATTTGTATCTTTTGTTTGTTTTAGATCCCGTGCTCTTGGTGATGGATTTTGGTCATTAAGGACACTATCACCATACGAAGTGCTACCAAGCTTGCTACTTGGAGCTAAATCTTTTGAAACGGCAGAAGGGCTTAGGCTATATGTTTGAAATTCTTTTGGTTCTTTGTATAAAACACGACGGACAATACTACTATTTTTCAATACTATATAGCCAAGGATTTGATTATTTTTATAGTCTATAATCTCTACCCTATCTTCACTTGTGTCTTGCTGCATAGAATCAATAGCGGTGGGCTGACTAGATTCTGCTACGCTGTATGTGCATAAACTTAGACACCCAAGTAGAAAATATCCTATAGATATAAATAAGCTATATTTTCTTTGTTTTCGTATGAAGTTGTACAATTGTCTCTCCCTAAAGCCAAGTATAAGCTATTATATACTAAAAAACCTAACCAAATAAACTTTACAAAAAGGATATATGATGCACACAATTGTGACTCCTACCCATACAAAAAATGCTCCAGAGGCTATTGGTCCCTATTCTCAAGCTATGAGTATAGCAAATCTTGTTTTTACTTCTGGTGCTATCGCCCTTAAACCAGATGGAAGCTTTGTGGAAGGTGATATCAAGCTGCAGACACAACAAGCCCTTGAAAACCTTCAAGCCATTCTTGAAGCTAGTAACTCTGGAGTTGAGTGCGTGATTAAAACAACTTGTTTTTTGGCAAATATGGACGATTTTGGTGCCTTTAATGAGATTTATTCGAGCTTTTTTGGTACGCACAAACCAGCCCGAAGTACAATAGCTGTCAAAACACTTCCTAAAAATGCACTCGTAGAAATAGAAGCAATAGCAGTAAAAAAAATGTAATAAAAGCAGTCAGAATCCGACTCGCCAAGCCAAAAGCTCATAGTTTAAGCAAAACGCAAATAATTTATGCTATAATTACGACTTTGTACAGTCTAAAATGTTGCTAAAATCAGTGCAACAAGCCATACCGAAATTGTTATATCGGTGCAGGGTGGCAAATTTTATCAAAGGATACTCAAATGTATGCAATTTTGAAGAATGGAGGCAAACAATACAAGGTGGAGCAAGGTAGCATTATTTTGCTCGATAAGTTAAACCTTGAGCCAAAGTCAAAAATAAGCTTCGAAGAAGTTTTGGCATTTCATAACGATAAGGAGCTTGTGGTAGGTACGCCATTTGTACCCGGAGCAAAAATTCAAGCTGAAGTAATCAATGAAGGACGAGGAAAAAAGGTTGTAATCTTTAAAAAACGTAGAAGAAAAGATAGTAAAACTAAGCGTGGATTTCGTAGAGACTTTACGCGCGTAAGAATTTTAGAAATTACAGCGAAATAAGGAGTAACAATGGCACATAAAAAAGGACAGGGAAGCACACAAAATAACCGGGATTCTGCAGGGCGCCGTCTAGGTGTTAAAAAATTTGGATCACAATTTGTGCGTGCAGGTAATATTATCATACGACAACGAGGTACTAAGGTGCATACAGGAGAGAATGTAGGCATTGGCAAGGATCATACAATTTACGCGCTTATTGATGGGATAGTACAATTCAGCCAAAAAAGCAAAAATCGTAAAAAGGTTTCTGTAATACCCCTTAAATCTTGAATGCTTGGATTCTGGATTACACTTTGATAGAATCAGCTATGAGCTGGGTGTGTGTTCTTATCGCTTTTTTGTATATATGAGGCATTTTTAGTTGTACTCATTCCGTGCTGTATTCTAACAATTTAAAATTTTTCTGAAAGGTTTTATGATGATATACCGCCGCTTTGGTGTTACCTCGAAATTTTTTATCATTGCAATATTTACTTGTGTATTTGCTATAGCTATGCATGCAGACGACAATTCTTATAAAAAAGTATTTGAAGAATATATGGAAGTTTCTAACTCCAATGCTATACTCAATAGTTTCGAAAATGGAAAAACACTAGAGTTTATCGTTAATCAAACTGAACAGGATTTAAAGAAGCTAGATCGTACGCTTACGAAAGAACAAAAAGATAATATTCTAAAAAGTGTGCGTGAGCTTCTTGCTAGTGTGGCAGACAAAATATCTGATCAGACTTTTAAAATCCACAAAAAATACTTCACGGAACAAGATTTAAAGGACCTTATAGAATTCTATAAAAGTCCTCTAGGTAAAAAACTTGCTAAAAATAGCGTAGCTATTTATGAAGATAGCCTCTTTTTTACACAAAATCTTATGCAACAGATTCTCCCTGAGTTACAGATGCAGGTTATGCAAATACTCACCAAAGATAGTCACAAGTAGAGATCCAATAGAATCTAATTTTATATGTTTGTTGATAGTGTAGAAATTTTTGCAACTTCTGGAAATGGGGGAGCTGGTGCAGTAAGTTTTCGGCGCGAAAAATTTGTTATTCAAGGTGGTCCTGATGGCGGGGATGGTGGAAAGGGAGGAGATGTCATTGTTCAAGTTGATACCAATCTCAATACACTTGCAAGCTTTCGTGGTATCAAACACTATAAAGCCAAAAATGGTGAAGCTGGCAAATCTCGCCGATGTAGCGGCAAAAACGGTGAAAATATTGTGATTAAAGTTCCATTAGGAACGCAAATTTTCGATGTACAAAACAAAAACCTACTTGCTGACTTAGATACCAACCAAAGTTCTATAGTGCTACTCACAGGAGGTAAAGGTGGGCTTGGTAACGCGCGATTCAAAAATTCTATAAACCAAACTCCTACATATGCTCAAAAAGGTATTCCTGGGCAAACTCTTCAGATTCGATTAGAGCTAAAACTTTTAGCAGATGTAGGCTTGGTAGGTTACCCAAATGTCGGTAAATCAAGCCTTATTTCTGCACTATCAAATGCTAAACCTGAAGTAGCAAATTATGAATTCACGACGCTAACACCACATTTGGGTGTTGTTGAAGTAGATGATTTGCATTCTTTTGTTATGGCGGATATTCCGGGTATTATTGAGGGTGCAAGCGAAGGTAAGGGGCTTGGTTTGGAGTTTTTAAAACATATTGAAAGAACAAAATTCTTGCTCTTTGTATTGGATAGTACAAGAGATATGACTCCAAAATTACAATATGAACATTTAACAAAAGAGCTGTATTCTTTTGATGCGCAGCTTGCTCATCGTCCCTTTGGCATTGTGATAAGCAAGATAGATTCTGCAGAAAGCTCTATGGTGGAGGATTTTATCCAAGAGATATGTGCATTCTTTGGTATAACGCAAAATATGCTATCGCCATATTCTATACAACCCCCCAATGAAACGCACCAGATTATTCCAAATTTTATTATTGGCGTATCCTCTGTAGCGCATATCAACACAGATATCCTAAAGTTTCGCCTCCACAATGCCCTCTCCTCTAAAACGAATAACTCTAGCGATTAGATTCTGCACTCCAACCAAAATCCAGCCATTATGCATATTATATGGTCTCGATCGTTATGTAACAAACTTCATTATTCACTCACGCACAAAACGCAACCTGTTGCCTATATTTGTACAATAAACTTTTGTTCTAATAGCAATCTTTATTATGTTTTGCAACTGTATTTATAAATGCATTGTATCTTTTGTGGTTTTTGGTGTTTTGTTTATCTAAAACACTTTAATTTCTGACTGCTAATGCTTGCAGGATTCATTAATCAGTCTATCTTATCAAACAATATGGTTTAAAAAGCTATACAATCATAAGCTTTTACCTAAATATCACAAACATTTTTAACAAAAGACCACCTCTTGCCTATCTCATCTAGAGCAATCATTTTTCATCACAAAATACGCTTTCTCATACCTGCAAAGTTCCTTTAATATCTTTTATTTGCTTTACTAACTGCCTACTAAACAAATTAGCATAGTTTAGCAATTTTAAAAAGCTTTTTGCGCTGTATATCTATGATTATAGGCACTGCATTCCTTAATTCCGCTGCAATATTGCTATTATCATTCCCTGCTTGGTTATTATTTATTGCGAGCAATCGTGTCTTTTATCTCATTAGATTAACACAAAATATGGTATTATAGGTATAATTCTCATTAGCGAAAACTTATTGTAAGACCAATTGCAAGGATTTAATAATGGAACAACTTATTAGTGCGTTTAAAGATTCGTTTGATACTTGGGGTTATATTATTTTATTCTTTTATTGTATGGGAAGCGGATATGTTGGTATTTTTGCAGCAGGTATACTTGCTACATTTGGACATATGGATATTGTATTAAGCATTCTTATCGCAACACTTGGTAATTTCACTGGCAGCTCTCTTTTTGTAGTGCTTCTACGTTATCAAAGAAAAGATTTTACAAAATATCTCACTAAGCATCGTCGCAAAATCGCCCTTATGCACATTTGGTTAAAAAAATATGGCGCTATCTTGATTTTTATCAACAAATATATCTATGGTATCAAATTTCTTGTACCAATGGCAATTGGTGTAAGTCGCTATGATTTAAAACACTTTTTATTCTTAAACTTTTTAGCCTGTACAATTTGGGCAGCAAGTCTTGGACTTATAGCCTTTTATGCTTCAAAAATAATCGTTACCTTATTTGATGCATATGGGCAACACTCCTACATCGTAGTTGTTTGTATATTTTTGGTTGTTATGCTTCTTTTTTGGTGGCTTAGCAAGATAGCAAAACCAAAAACACTTCCCCAAGATTCTGCCCAAACTAGCAGCTAGACCCCATAAGTCTTTTATGCTCAATCTTTATACACGCATCTTCCTCATACCATATACCACTTTGTGTGAGCAAGCTCTTTGCTTGCATATTACGTAGCCCAAGCTGCACCCACACACATTTTGGTAAACAACCAACCTCTCTACTAGATTCTATAATTTCAAGTGCTACCTCTTTAAGCACTTCACTCTTTCGAAATACATTAATAATGTCGCAAGATTTTTTGTTTTGCTGCATAGAATATAGCGCTTCATATAACGACCGATACGCTTTTTCGCCAAGGATTTCCCCACCACGAGGATAAACAGGGACAATACAATACCCCTGTGTTTGCAAATAATGCGCCACCTGATAGCTTGGCTTAGTATTATCAGGAGAAAGCCCAAGAACTACAATATTTGTACTTTGTCTAAATATTTCTTGTTTTTGTGTGTCATTCATTGTGATTGCCTCTGCTTAATTTTGTAACATTATAGCAGAATCTAAATATTCCCACCATAGCTAAACATTGCAAAACATTTACAAATTGTCGATATTATCCCCAGTAGGAAGCATATAGTCTCTTACTAGCATTTAGTATCCCTTGGCAACGCTTCTTCAACATTTTTTCACAAAGGAGTCTCTATGAAACCTTTATCCGCACTACTCACTAAGCCGCTGTATAAAATTCTCTTAGGGGGGGGGGCATTACTAAGCACTATCACTTATGCAAGCGCGCAAACTTCTGGATTTTTCGTAGGTGCCCTTGTGGGTGCTATGGCACCCAATAATAATTTTTCATATTCCTATGAAAATGCTCAAGTATGGGGAAATGAGAATGGCAACTGGACAAATTCTAATTTTATATCAAGTGGCAATGCCAAACAAAACACTTTCTCTACCAATCTCAACTATGGTGTGCGCTTAGGCTATGTACTAGCACTCAACAACTACAACGCATTTCGCCTCTATGGTAAATATTCGGCAGGACAATATGCAATAGGTACAGATATTAGCGGTGCCCAATACCAAGGCGTGCAACAAGAAAGTTTCTTTGCTCATCAACTTGGAGCTGGAATTGATTATATGTTGTCATTCTCTGCCAAAAGCAATGCTTGGGGCTTATTTGTTGGTGGCGGCTATGAATATTGGCTTGGCGAAGTCTATGACAATCTCAAAAATCTCCAAAGCATCTCCTACGAAACATCGCTCAACAATCACTTTCCTTATGTCAATATTGGTCTAACAAAAGCATTTGGCTCAGGAATGGTTAGCGTGGAAATTGGCTACAGACATTATTTTAACACTATGTATAGCGGCAAATTCGATACTACTTCGTGGCGAGAGCAAGCCCATTCTGAATTGCGAGGAGATATAAAGACAGACTATACAGCAAAGCCCTCTATGAGTTTCTATGCTGCTTTAAATGTGAAGTTTTAGTCCTGTATAATAGCAGGGCTTTACCCCTTGCTAAAGTTACTAGCTATAAGTAGATATCCTAAAGAGCCAACAAAAAAGCACAAGAGTCCTATACTCACATCTACCAACAAAAAACACAACACTAAATACCTGACTAAATACCTGCTATGCCCTAATAGCTAGCTTTAGTTGTACGTAGAATTTAAGCCAACAAAAAAGCACAAAATCCCGGAATCTTTTAGATTCATAAGCATAAATCTCTATACCTCAATGTTAAGCTCCAAGATCTAGACCTTTATAGATTCTGCCACACATCTTTATACAACTCTGCTAGCACATTACACCTTACCAAATCTGCTTATAATATGTTTTAGCTGGGGTATGGCGTAGATAAATGATACTATTTTGTCCAAGACATAGAGTATGTTTATTTGTCTTGCTATGATTATTATCTATGGGCTTATTAGCTTCGCATTCGCTAAAATGAAGCGATGTAAGTACTCCACTATCAGCAAGCACATTGATAGTGCGCTCCTGTGTGTGCTTGATTTTTGTTAGTAAAATCTTGTGAGGAAAGACACTTGCTATACGCAAATCAGCACTTGTCGTACTCATCGAATAAATACTACCAGCTAGTGATCCAATCAACCCTAAGCCGCTCCCTGCGCTCTCAAGCGCACTACTTAAGCCAATCTGTGTGGCAAGCTTTATAGTTGCAGAAATGATCGCTCGGGTTGCTATGGTTTTAATTTGTTTTTCAAATTCTGTAGCAATGATCGCATCAGTGTTAAGTATCTCCTCAAATTGCTCTCCAGAATCTAATCTATAATGTTGTGTAAAACTTCTACCTGCCTCCAATTGGGGAAGCGCAACACCAAAGTGATGCAACCCATTTGAAGTGATGAAAGGAAGCGAAAAGGATATTTCACTTTTATGCATTTGCCTACCCTCTTCTAACAGAATCCACGTATATGATTCTGCTACACTTGAAGCCTGTGAAAAATACTCCATATCACTTGCAATAATTGCTAAATTGGTCATACCATAGGCTTCTTTAAGGTAATCAATCCCTTTTGAATCTCCGCTAAGCAGGAAAAATAAGCCAGAAACATAAGAAATATTTGGGTTAATGAACCCATCAAAAGCGCGAAAGTTTGCAAGATTTGTGTAACGCTGCGTTAGAATATTGTCAATTTGGGATTCTTGAATACCAATATTGCCTTTTGCTTTGCTCTTATCATAGCGATCTTGCTCCTCTTGTAGGGATTGCTGAATCTGTTTGGCGTAGTATTCTTTGGCACGCCTTTGGCGATCATTAGCTCTGTTGAATTCCACACGCGCACCTTCAAGATCAGTGTGAGAGAGATTATAAAGCGCTTTATAATAATTCAACAACACCCCCTCATAAATATTACCCCGATACGCCATAACATTATCATTCACAAGAACAGCGCCACCTTGAGATAACCCAGTAGATAGAATCCCTTCTTCCTCGAATTTCAGAAATACTCTTTCACTTTTTTCTAAAAACTCAAGAGCATCTTTTGTCTCTCCTACATAGCCACTCACGCCAGCCTGAATCAACCAAAGCAAATCATCTTTTTTGGCAAGCTTTTGGGCAATTTTATGAGCTTTTTGCGCAGACTCCATATAATACACTTTACTAAAATGCTCTAATTTTGCTACATCAGTCGCACACCCACAAAAAAAAGCACTAAATACGCCAAGCACTAAAGATTTTAACATTACTGTTAGCATATTTTGGGTTTTTAATTGCCAAGCATATAGCATAGTGGCTAATAAAGATTCTTGTTGTTTCATCGTATTTCCTTTGTATCGCCTAAATAAAGCAATAGAATCTAGTTAATTTTACAGCATTTGTAAGAGAATTTAAACAACTTTTGGTTTCTGTTGCTTTCTATAAAGTTTTTGCATTTTTTAAAAATTATAAAGCACTAAATTGCTACAATCCTGTTTCATTTTTGCAACAAAGAGAACATAATGCAACATATCCAAAACATACGAAATATCGCTGTTATAGCCCATGTCGATCATGGCAAAACAACATTAGTCGATGGACTACTTACTCAATCAGGCACATTTAGTGAGCGTGAGCAAATCGATGAGCGAGTTATGGATTCTAACGACCTAGAGCGTGAGCGAGGTATCACAATCCTCTCTAAAAACACCGCTATCAATTACAAAGGCACAAAGATTAATATTATCGATACACCCGGACACGCAGACTTTGGCGGAGAGGTCGAGCGTGTGCTAAAAATGGTCGATGGCGTGCTGCTACTTGTCGATGCGCAAGAAGGCGTTATGCCACAGACGAAGTTTGTCGTCAAAAAGGCTTTGAGCTTTGGTATCCGCCCTATTGTGGTGGTAAATAAAATCGATAAGCCCGCTGCCGAGCCAGATAGGGTGGTAGATGAGGTTTTTGACCTCTTTGTAGCGATGGAAGCGAGCGATTATCAGCTGGATTTTCCGGTGATCTATGCTGCGGCGCGTGATGGCTATGCGATAAAAAATCTCGAAGATGAGAAAAAGAATTTAGAGCCGCTTTTTGAAGCGATTTTAGAATATGTCCCTGCACCTAGTGGCAGTAGTGAATCTCCTCTGCAAATGCAGATTTTCACACTAGATTATGATAACTATGTTGGCAAAATCGGCATCGCACGCGTGTTTAATGGCAAGGTCAAAAAAGGTGAAAATGTGATGCTTGCTAAGAGTGATGGAGAAAAAGAAAATGGCAGGATCACAAAACTCATTGGATTTTTAGGGCTTGCACGCACCGAGATAGAATCCGCTCAAGCTGGGGATATCGTGGCAATAGCAGGGTTTAATACCATCGATGTAGGAGATTCTATCGTCGATCCTGCTAATCCTATGCCGCTTGATCCTATGCACCTAGAAGAGCCTACGATGAGCGTGTATTTCGCAGTCAATGATAGCCCGCTTGCAGGACTAGAGGGCAAACATGTAACGGCTAATAAGCTTAAAGACAGGCTACTTAAAGAAATGCAGACAAATATCGCGATGAAATGCGAGGAAATGGGTGAGGGAAAATTCCGCGTATCAGGACGTGGGGAGCTACAAATCACGATTTTAGCTGAGAATCTACGGCGTGAGGGCTTTGAGTTTAGTATCTCTCGCCCTGAAGTGATTATCAAAGAAGAAAATGGGCTAAAGCTAGAACCTTTTGAACATCTAGTGATTGATACGCCACAGGATTTTAGCGGAGCGATTATCGAGCGATTAGGCAAACGCAAAGCCGAGATGAAAGCCATGAATCCAATGGGCGATGGTTATACACGGCTAGAGTTCGAGATACCCGCGCGTGGGCTTATCGGATACAGAAGTGAGTTTTTGACTGATACCAAGGGCGAGGGTGTGATGAACCATTCTTTTTTGGAGTTTCGTCCCTTTAGTGGCAATGTAGAATCTCGCAAAAATGGTGCACTTGTCTCCATGGAAAATGGCGAGGCGACAGGATTCTCACTTTTTAATATCCAAGAGCGCGGTGTGCTATTTATCGCACCACAGACTAAAGTCTATGTGGGTATGATTATTGGTGAGCATAGTAGAGATAATGACCTTGATGTCAATCCAATTAAAGCCAAGCATTTGACCAATATGCGTGCAAGTGGGAGCGATGATGCAATCAAGCTCGTGCCACCAAGGGATTTGACCCTAGAGAGAGCACTAGAGTGGATAGAGGACGATGAGATACTAGAGGTTACCCCTCTAAATATCAGAATCCGTAAGAAATATCTCGATCCCACCGAGCGTAGGCGTATGGCACGCAAATAAAGTGCAATCACAGAATCTAGATTCATAAAGGAGGCAATATGGATACACAAAAAAATAAATTTTTAGAGGGTGTGGCTATGCGCCACGCGTGCAAGGAATTTGATGAAAGCAAAAAAATTCCAGCAGAGCAGTTTGAGGAGATTTTACAGGTAGGCTATGCTGCGCCAAGCTCATTTGGTATGGAGCCTACGCGTCTTGTAGTAGTGAGGGACCCAAAGGCGCGAGAGGAGATTCGCGCACTATGCTGGGATCAGCGACAGATCACAACTGCTTCAGAACTTGTGCTGTTTAAAACACTCAAGACTGATTTGCTTGCACACACAAATTATGTGCAAAATGCTTTCGCACGCAAACAAAAAACTCCCGAACAAGTAGAAGCGTATAAAAAACGTTATAGTGGCTACCTCGCTGCACGCAGTTATGATGACTATACGATAGGCTACTGGGCGGCGTTGCAGAGCTATATCATCGCTACTTCGATGATGGATTATGCCTCATACTTGGGGATTGATACCTGTATGATTGAGGGGTTTGAAAAGCCCGAGTTAGAATCCTACCTCGGACTTGATAGAGAACAGGAGCAAATCACGCTCTTATTAGCCTTTGGCTATCGTATCAAGCCCCAATCCAAGCGATATAGAATCGACTTTGATGACTTCGTGGAATACAAATAAGGAGAACAAATGATAACTGTAATTAAACGAAGTGGGCGCGTAGAAACGCTTGATATTAGCAAAATCCAAAAATATACCGCAAGTGCAGTAGAAGGCATAAGTGGAGTAAGTCAAAGCGAATTAGAAACAGACGCAAAACTCCACTTTCGTGATCGCATCACAACAGAAGAAATCCAGCAAACACTTATTAAGGCTGCTATGGATAAAATAGATATTGACACACCAAACTGGACATTCGTTGCAGCACGACTATTCTTGTATGATTTGTATCATCGTGTGAGCAACTTCACAGGCTATAAAAGCCTTAAAGAATATTTCGAACAAGGTGAGAATGAAGGAAAGATTGTCAAAGGTCTGAAAGAAAAATTCGATTTAGATCTGCTGGATTCTAAAATTGATCCAAGTCGTGATTTGCAGTTTAATTATCTCGGGATAAAAACACTCTATGATCGCTACCTACTTAAAGACAAAAACAACCGTCCTATTGAGCTTCCTCAACATATGTTTATGGCAATTGCAATGTTTTTAGCTCAAAATGAAAAAGAGCCAAATGAGTGGGCGATTAAATTCTATGATATGATTTCTAAATTTGAGGTGATTTGTGCCACACCAACACTTGCTAATGCACGCACTACGCGTCATCAGTTAAGCTCTTGCTATGTGGGTAGCACGCCTGATAATATCGAGGGGATTTTTGATGCGTATAAAGAAATGGCACTTTTGAGTAAGTATGGCGGTGGTATCGGCTGGGATTTTAGTCGTGTGCGAGGGCTAGGGAGCTTTATCGATGGGCATAAAAATGCTGCAGGTGGTGTCGTACCGTTTCTAAAAATAGCTAATGATGTGGCGATTGCTGTCGATCAGCTTGGCACGCGCAAAGGTGCTATTGCAACATATTTAGAGGTATGGCACACCGATATTGGAGATTTTATTGATTTACGTAAAAATTCCGGCGAAGAGAGACGACGAACACACGATCTTTTCCCGGCATTGTGGATTTGTGATCTCTTTATGAAACGCGTAGAAGAAAATGGGCTTTGGACACTTTTTGATCCCTATCAGTGTTCAGAGCTTACCGAACTCTATGGAGAAGCATTTGAAAAACGTTATATTGAACTTGAAAATGATCCAAATATTCTAAAAGACCATATCAATGCAAAGGAATTGTGGAAAAAGATTCTGACCAATTACTTTGAATCAGGCTTGCCATTCTTGTGTTTCAAAGATAATGCCAATCGTTGCAATCCAAACGCACACGCTGGGATTATCCGCAGTTCAAATCTCTGCACCGAAATTTTTCAAAATACTAATCCCAATCATTATATAGTAGAAGTGGAGTTTGAAGATGGGAGCTTTGCAGAGTTTGAAGAACAAGATGAGGTAGTGACTGACACTGGCATACGCAAAAAGGCAAATAAGATCACAAGCATAGATTCGCTCAATGGTAAAAAAGTATTTATTACCTCACGCAAATCTCAAGATGGACAAACAGCCGTATGCAACCTCGCAAGCATAAATCTTAGTAAAATCAATACACAAAAAGATATTGAACGTGTTTTGCCAATAGCAATTAGAATGCTTGATAATGTAATCGATCTAAACTTTTACCCAAATAGAAAAGTAAAGACTACCAACGCTCTTAATCGCGCCATAGGACTTGGTGTTATGGGTGAAGCAGAAATGCTTGCTACACAAAAAATTCATTGGGGATCACAAGAACATTTAAACAAGATTGATGAGATTATGGAAATGATTAGCTACAATGCTATCCTTGCAAGCTCTAATCTTGCACTTGAACGAGGCAGTTATCCGCAGTTTAAGGGTTCAAATTGGAGCAAGGGTATTTTTCCTATCGATTTAGCAAACAAAGAAGCGCTCAATTTGGTAGATAGAGGTGGGCTCTTTGGGCTTGTTTATAATTGGCAAACTCTAAAAGATCAAGTACAAAAAAATGGTATGCGCAATGGTTATCTTATGGCAATAGCACCCACAAGCTCAATCTCCATCCTTGTAGGGACAACACAAACAATTGAGCCGGTTTATCGTAAAAAATGGTCAGAGGAGAATCTAAGCGGACTTATCCCTGTAGTAGTGCCAAACTTAAATCTTGAAACATGGGAGTATTATACTTCTGCATATGATCTTGACCAACAAGATATTATCAAAGCTGCAGCAATTCGACAAAAATGGGTCGATCAAGGGCAAAGCACGAATGTATTTATGAAAATCGACAAAGTGAGTGGTAAAGTCTTACACAATATTTATACACTTGCTTGGAAACTTGGGCTAAAATCCACATACTATTTACGCAGCGAAAGCCCAGAAGCAGAAGATAAAATGGTTATGGATAGATCAGTAGAGTGCTATAATTGTCAGTAAATAAGGAGAAAATATGGAATTTGTAAGTGTTATTATGGGAAGCAAAAGCGATTATGAGATTATGCAAAACTGCATAGAAATATTGCAATCTTTTGATATTCCCTTTGAAGTACTTATAAGTTCTGCTCATCGTAGCCCTAAGCGTACCGAAGAATATGTTGCAGAAGCGGAAAAGCGCGGCGCGCAAGTGTTTATTTGTGCGGCAGGTATGGCAGCTCATCTTGCGGGGGCAGTGTGCGCTCGTACAACAAAACCAGTCATTGGCGTGCCTCTTGCAGGCGGCGTACTTGATGGTCTTGATGCACTGCTCTCAACAGCGCAAATGCCCGGCGGTATGCCAGTAGCCTGTATGAGCGTAGGTAAAGCAGGGGCGGTGAATGCTGCATATTTTGCTATGCAGATTCTAGGACTTAACAACCAAAATGTGTCACAAAAACTACTCAAAGATAGGGAATCCAAAACCAAAAAAGTCGAGCAAGACTCAAAAGAAATAGAAGTGAGAATACATTAGGAGTGGTGGTATGGAAGCAAAAAATACAGCGTGGGTGGAGTTTGGTGAGTTTGTAAAGCTTTCTGGTCTTGAAGAACAAAAAGTTCAAGAAATGATAGAAAGTGGCACAATAGCAAGCAAAGAGGAAAATGGACAGATATTTATTGAAGCTCAAAGCAGTACGAATGCTTTAATTAGTCGTGTTCAAACAGGGCTAACTTCTGCAGAAACAAGTGGAGTAGCATACGATCCCGTATTTGTAGAACGCACTATTCATACCATTATGGGCTTGCACGAAAAGGTTATTGTCGCTAAAGATGAAACTATAAGTGCTTTCAAAAGTGAAAATAGCTTTCTAAAAGAAGCACTGATTTCTATGCAAGAAGTATATGATGATGATAAAAAAACTATTGATATTATGCGTGAAGAGCTAAAAAACGCACGTGAAGAACTTGAGTTTATGAAGCGTAAATATCGCCTTATGTGGGGAAAAGTTTCGGATCTTAGTGGCAACAAATGAACACTACAACGCAATGTCTTACGTGTCTCTATGAGCAGGCAAAGCGCACGCTACAACTACTAGATTCCACTCCGGAATCTAACAATACACAGATTCTGCATAAAAAGAAAAATATGACAAAAGATTGTGCTCCGCACATCTTTGGAATCCCGACAAACCCTCCTGTAATACCGCCGCCACAATTAGCCATCACAGTGTATAAACATATCGCACAACTCACAAACACTACCGACCCATACCAACTTATCAAAGCTCAGAGCATTGCTAAAGCTAAAGAGTTTCTCCAAAAAATCCCTTTACGCTATGATCTTGAGTGGGGCATTAAGATAGCAGCGCTTGGCAATGTGATTGATTATGGAAACAGTGATGCCTTTAGGCTAGATTCTTGCTTGTTTGAAGCAGAATCCATACACTTTAGTATCTATGATATTCAAGCCCTGCAAACCTCGCTACAAGGTGCTAAAAAACTTGTATATATCGGAGATAATGCAGGAGAAGATGTCTTTGATAGTGTTCTTGTGCAAATTCTTACTTCGCTATACCCGCAGTTAGCCATTACATACTTTACACGCGGTGCTCCAATCATAAATGATAGCACCTTGCAAGATTTACAAACACACCAGTCGCCGATTTTAGATGTGTGTGAAGTAGTAGATTCTGGGGTAGAATCTGCTGGATTCTTATATGAGTTTGCCACATCATATGCTAAAAAACTTTATGATGAAGCAGATGTGATTCTCGCAAAAGGAATGGGCAACTTCGAATGCTTAGAAGATTGTAACGATAAGCGTGTGTTTTTACTCTTTAAAATCAAATGCGATGTGGTTGCCAAATTCATCGGAGAGCAGCGAGGCAGCTTTGTCTTAAAAAACGCTATTAATGAATAAGGAGATACCTATGCTACATTTTATGCGCCTTTTTTTTGGATATATACTTGTGTTTTCAATCGCATATGCAGCAGAATCTAGTACTACAAAACCCTTATTACAATCCAATAATCCACGCCCAAAAGAGGCATTTTTGGCATACAATGGCACAACCTACATAGCACGAAGCAATGAAACATCGCCGACACCATTGCAGCTAGCCAACAAAAAAATCCCTTGGATACCCCACCCAGAAGATAGCTCCCAAAAAATAGCACTTGTCCCCATAAGCTACCACACAAAGCCCGGCACACTTAGTCTCTCTCCCGCGCTTACAATCACTATAAAACCAGGCAATTACAAAAAAGAGCAAATCACCCTGCTAGATAGCTCAAAGCTAAAACCTGATACGAAAAATACTAAGCGTATAGCTAAAGAGCGCGATGAAGCAGTGGCTATTTATGCGACTTTCAATAAAAAGCGGTATTGGAATGGATCATTTGCCTATCCTGTTGGAGATATTGTAACAAGCCCTTTTGGTACAGCACGCGTATTTAATAATGAAGTGAAAAGCTTTCATAGTGGCACAGATTTTCGCGCACCAACTGGCACGCCAATCTATGCAACAAATCATGGCGTAGTTGTGCTGGCAAAGGAGCGATTCCTAGCAGGCAATTCTGTTATCATCGACCATGGAGAAGGAATTTATAGCACTTATTTTCACTGTAGCAAAATACTTGTGCAAGTAGGGCAAGTTGTGCAAAAAGGCGAAAAAATAGCCCTTAGCGGAGCTACTGGACGTGTAAGTGGGGCGCACTTGCACTTTGGAATCGTGGTGTATGGCACGTTAGTTGATCCGCTAGATTTTATAACGGCTGTTAATGATTTATTGCTCAATGATGCAAGCTCAACTAGATTCTAGTACAAGCAGAATCTAATTTTAAGAAATAGCTATACACCCTTGTAAAATCTCATAGCTTGCCCTGACATCTTCAAGCCCGCTATAAACTTCTAGAGTATAGATTCTATTTCTATTATGTGTTGCTGCAAGCATAGGAAGAAACTCACTTGTTGTAGCGATTGGTTTATTCTCATCGCGTAATCCATTATTGTCGCTGATATGAATATATTGCGCTATTGCAAAACACTGCTTAGATTCTGTGGTAAAGTCCTTACCCAATGTTTTAGAGCTTACCTTGAGGTGACCAATATCAAGCAACAATGCACACTCAATTTGCTCTTTCAAACTAAGATAATCATCATAGCACAAAAGCATTGCCAAATCTGCATTTCCATATTGCGCACAAAGTTCTGCAGAAATAACATTATTCTCAAGATAAAGTTGAATACCATACTTTCTAGCATAGGCATCTAAGATATGATAGCCTTCTATAAATCGCTGTATGCATTTAAATTTATCATAGATTCTATGACGCTTAGTTGTAGTGCTACCAAGCTCCTTTGGCGAAAGTGGCAAGAAAAATCCAGCATGGAATCCAAAATGCCTTGCTCCAAGATGATAAGAGAACAAAATAGACTTTTTAAGCTGTGCAAGGGAGCGCTTAAAAATAGTAGAATCCAAACTGCATAAGTTAATGACAAAATCTTCTTTTGGCGGTGGAAAATAATTATGACACGCAAATGTGAGATTATATCTTGCCTTTAAAGCAAGCAAATGCTTAAGTAAGTCTGGATTATAAACACCACCCCCTCCAGAGAGTTCGATATGCAAAAACCCTGCTCTAGCAAGAGATATAACACTCTCGCAAATATCCTTATGTGGTAAGCAGCTACTAGAAACATAAATCATTTTTTCTCCTGTGATTCTAGGAATCATCATCTTGTAGGCTAAAAAGCCCGAGCAATGTATCACTTACTCCAATTGAGGCAAGACAATCGCCATAAACACTATTAAGCAAAGCATTGTCTAAAAACTCTCCCCACACCTTATCACCTGCTGGTCGAGCGTGTGATAGCCAATAAAGATGATTTGAGAGTGGATAGCGTTGAATATATTTGATAAACTCTACCTTTAAGCCTGCCTGTCTAGCAAGGAGCGCTAAAGCAGAAGCACTAAACAAATACAAATGCGCACTCCAATATGTGAAGTGTGAAAATGCTTCGCTCTTATAGATACTAAGGAGAGCATCATTAGCATTGGGTACCTCGATGATGATTTTGCCATTCTTGCCAAGCTTCTTAGCAAATTGTCGTAAGGTTGTGCGCGGATCATCTAGGTGCTCTAGGCAATGAAAGCAACTAATAACATCAACCTTCTCGCTCACTTCGCATATATCACGATACAATCTGATACCTAGCCTATCATAAACCTCCTGTACTGCTTGCTCTATTTCAATTCCACACACACTCTTTGCCACCTGTTTAGCAAGCGACAAAAATCCGCCATAACCACTCCCAAAATCAAGTACATCTTTGTTGCGTATCATTTCTTTAAAAAATCCAAAACGTCTTAAGCTATCTCTATCTTGAGCATAGGCTTCAAAATGCCCCCCCCCCCGAAGAATCGCTACTGGAGCGCTCTGTGGTGGTTATAAAATTAGCAGAAGTGATTGGATCTTTAGAGTTTTCTATAAAATTCGTTAGTGCCCTATCGTGCATTGCACCTTGTTCATAAAATTTTCGCGAAGTTTTGTGCGTATCCAAAAACACAAGCCCACACCCAGAACACTCTAAAATCCCTATACTTAGATCATCACGAACAGAACCCTCTCTCTTTTTATGCTCACCGCAGCCACACAAATAACATTTTCTCATTCATACTCCTTTAGTGTAGATTGTAAAACCTTGATAATATCTTGTAGATTCTGTAAAGATTCATACGTTGGCAAACTAAAACCCCTAGCTGATATACTATGAGATACAGGCGTACTAGCCCTGCTATATTGTGCATAGATTGGCATATCACTTAGAGGATAGAAAAAAGCACGTGCATCTACTCCTTTTGATTTCAAAGTATGCAACAACTCATCACGACTGCAACAAGTGGAATCTAGCAAAAAACTAGCAAGCCAAACGATTTTTTCTCGGTTTGGCAAGGAGGGCTGGGGCTGTATGTGCGGCACTAGCGCGTTAATATAGCTTGATTCATAATATTTTCGATTATTAAGAATCGTATCGATACGCTCAAGCTGCGCTAGACCTATGGCAGCCTGAAGATTTGTCATACGATAATTAAATCCAATATGTGTATGCCAATACCGCTTGTGTTTATCCATTCCGTGATCGCGCAAGATTCTCATCGTGTCATTAAGTTTCTTATCGTTGCAAACACACATACCTCCTTCGCCTGTTGTAATAACCTTGTTGCCAAAAAATGAAAAGCACCCAATATCCCCAAAACTTCCAACCATTTGCCCATTAAACGAAGCGCCATGCGCCTCTGCACAATCTTCTACCACATAGAGCTTATACTCTTTGGCAATACGCATAATATTATCCATATCACAAACCTGCCCATATAAATGCACAGGGATAATAGCTTTTGTTTTGTTTGTTATAGCAGCACGTATAGATTCTGGATCAATGCACCAAGAATCTTGCTCTATATCTACAATTACAGGTGTTGCACCAACTAATAGCACAGCATTGATAGTTGCACCAAATGTCAAATCAGGCACAATCACTTCATCGCCCTTTGTAATGCCTAAAGCACTTAGTGCCAAAACAAGAGCAACTGAACCATTAAATACGCTTACACCAAATTTTGTGCCACAATAGGCTGCAAACGCTTCTTCAAAATCCAAAATATACGCACCAGAGCTTGAAATCCAAGAACTTAGAAATGCATCAAGCAAATAAGTTAGCTCATTACCATTAAGAAGTGGCAGTGCGATAGGAAAAAACTGATTTTTACTAGAATAATAATCAATAAGTGTATGATTGTAATCAACAACAGGGATAAGCCTAAAGTGCTGCAATGCCTGAAAATCTAACACTTCATTGCGCAGCATAAAGCGATATTCTTTTTGCATAATACAGCACACATTCTCATCAAGTCCGACACCATTTAACAACCCTCGACGCACATCTCCATCACTTAACATACCTAAAAGCCTCATAGAAGAATCAACGACAAAAACCATACCCATTGTGTTTTTATTAATAAGAGACATTGCTTCAAAAACACTTGCTGTATCATAGACATAAAGATCGCATAGTGGCACTTTAGGCATATCATTCCTTTAAAAATGCCTAAATGTATGAAAATACTACTTTTCATAACAAAATATGCTCACTACAAGCGTATTTTGATTGCCGACTATTAATGTTGCTTTTATGATTCTAAGGTTATAATCCCCATAAATTGAGCCTAAACTAGATGAAAAGTAGTACTTTCATACAAAATCCAAGGTATATTATGCAAGACATAGACAAAATTTCTATACCGCCACATCTCACCCTCCAAGAAACCCTAAAAATCTTTGGTACAATTGATGGCGTACGCCTTCTTGTAGTAGTCGATAGCAACAAGAGTTTTTTGGGAATCATCACCGATCCAGATATTCGGCGCGGACTCACAAAAGGACTAAGTCTCCAAAGCCCCATAGAATCCATCATTCAAAAAACCCCAATAACCGCTCATATCAATGATTCTAAACAAAAGCTTATAGGTCTATCAGCAAAGCACAATATCTATGAAATTCCGATTCTTGATGACAATGGACGTGTAGTCAAAGTAGAATCTATCTCTTCCTTACTAAAACCGCAAAATTTTTCAAATACAATTGTTATTATGGCAGGAGGACTTGGAAAGCGTCTCCGCCCTCTTACAAACACGCTGCCAAAACCTATGCTAAAGGTTGGGCAAAAGCCAATTTTGCAAATCATTTTAGAGCGCTTAAAAATACAAGGCTTTAGCAATATTATCTTGTGTGTACATTACAAATCCCATATTATTGAAGAATATTTTGGCAATGGAGAGCACTTAGGTTTATCTATCCGCTATATCAAAGAATCTAAAGCACTTGGCACAGCTGGAGCTCTGGGCTTGATTGATAATATTGGAGTAGAAAGTTTTTTGGTGATGAATGGTGATATTCTTACTGATCTTAATCTTGCAGCGATGTTTTCTTTCCATAAAAATAAACAAGCAACCGCAACTATGGGTGTGCGCGAATTTCACTACCAAGTGCCTTATGGTGTAGTGGAAAGCAAGGATTCTCAAATTCTCTCCATTACAGAAAAACCACTGCTTAACTATTCGGTAAGTGCTGGAATCTATATCTTAGAACCAAAAGTACTCCCACTTATTCCTAAAGATACATTTTTTGATATGCCAGATCTCTTTGCGCTACTTTTAAATAAACAAGGTTGCAGTGCATACTCCTATCCTATTACGGATTATTGGATAGATATTGGACGACACGAAGAGTATGAGCGAGCAAACAGCGAATATTTCGACTGAACAAATTTATAGCTTATCAGGTTCTATAGTGGAATTTGGTGGTGAGATAGAAGTGTCCCACCATTTTGGTAAAGGTGCAAAAAGACTATAAGTACATTCCTCATAACAAAAACGTAAATGATACGCATGCAAACAAAGCTCTGAAGTATAATCTGGCAGAGAGGTAGAATCTGAATCTATGGTGCTAGCTGCATAAGTGTCTTGTGCAAAAACCTCACTAGATTCTAGTATTTCTACTATAGATTCTTTTATATCCGACCTACTAGAATCTTGTAAAAACCTGCTCTCTTGAAGCGATGCATCATAAAACTTCTTTCGTACAAAATCCAAATAATGTGCTGCCACATCATCAGTGACACCATAGAGAAAATCATTACAAATGGGATAACCAATATGAGCGCAATGCAGGCGAATCTGGTGCGTTCTACCGGTTAATGGCTGCACACTTATGTAGGTGGTAGCACTATCTTTATCAAACCCAAGTGGTGTGATAAGTGTTTGAGCGGGTTTGCCAAGAGAATCTATACGTGATCGCACAGAAAGATTCTTATGGGGTTTTTCGGATTTGTGTGGGCTAAGTATTGGCGCATCAACAAGGCAGGAGGTACGCAGTAGCCCAGAAACCCTAGCAAGATAGGTCTTTTGTATATTTCGCGCACTTAACTGCTGTTTTAATGCAATTTCGCTGCCATAATGTGTGGCAACAAGAATCAATCCGCTTGTTTCATAATCGAGTCGATGAATAGGTTGTGCAGCCCCACCGCAAAAAAACCGCACAGAATCCATAAGAGTTTTATGCAAAAAACTCCCTTTAGGATGTGTAAGAAGTTTAGCTGGCTTATCAAAAAGAACAAAATCAGGCATACAAAAAAAGGGAGTAATCAGCTCTTCTTGCGAATAAAAGCTATCGACAAAATGCGTAAGCCAAACATTCCCACTTATAATATCAGATTTGGCAATAGGAAGATTGCTAGGTGTTCGCAAACGCGCTTTGTCAATGATCTTTTGTGCTTGTCTTTGTGAATAACCAAGTGTTCGAATAAGAAATTGTGTGGCTTTTGTGGGTGTTGGTATAAAATAAGATTCTCGTATAAAAGGCATAGTATAAGCCTAAATTAGGCTTTTAACTATTTACTCGCTGCCATAGCGTCTTTAGCATATTTTTCGCCAAGCTCAAATGCCTTTTTATTCAGTTCTACGACCTTTGCAGGAACTTTAGAAATCATTGTTTCATATACAAGATCCCTATCAACACATTTTGTAAAAGTGATTGTTACACCAAGTGCAACTACAGACTGTGTAACGACATTGCCCACTTCTTCTTTTGCAATCGTAATAATAGGAATCTCATAAATATCAAAAAGTGCTCTATCCTCTTTACTTGGTACTACAAGATTTGGTTCAACAACAATAATGCCACCCTTTTGTACACCGCTTTTAAATTGATCATAGCTCACCTGTGCAGTTGAAAGCATAAAACCAATATGCCCCTCATTAGCATAAGGATATAAAATCTCTTTAGAATCTAGCAGAATATCAACTTTGGTTGGACCACCTCGCACTTGAGAAGTGTAAGTGGAAGCCTGAACTCCATAACCACCCGCTCTGATTTTAGATTCTGCTAGAATCTCACCTGCAAGCAAAACACCTTGTCCTCCAACACCCGTAAATCGAAGTTCGGCTTCCATATTAGTGCCCTCCTTTTTGTGCTTGTGCTTTTTGTATCACACCTTCGTAAGCCTCACAATATTCTGTCCGACTTGTATCGTGCTTAAGGATTCCAGTGGGGAATTTACCCTGTCTTTCTTCCTCGCTAAGCTCATCATATTTGCGCTTACTAATCACACGTGATTCGATCCACTTAAGTGTCTGTACAGCTTCACCCATTTTATTTTTTCGCCCAAGGTTAATATGGCAATTACTATGAATATCAAAGAAACTAAAGCCCTTGTGTTTAAAACCTTCATACAGGACTTTTTCGATCTTTTTGGAATCTAATACAGATTCCCTCGCGATAAATGTCGCTCCAGCTGCCTCAACAAGTTTGCAAGGATCAAAGCTGTTCTCAATATTGCCAAACTGCGCAGTTACAGTCCACATTCCTTGTGGGGTAGTGGGTGATGTCTGTGAGTTTGTCAAACCATAAATAAAATTATTTACAAGCACATAATTTAAATCGATATTGCGCCTACTAGCATGGATAGTATGGTTACCACCAATAGCAAGCGCATCACCATCACCACTTACAACAATCACGTGTTTTTCTGGATTGGCAAGCTTAATACCTGTGGCATAAGCAAGAGCTCTTCCATGCGTAGTATGCACAGTATTGCAATTCACATATGAGCTCATACGCCCACTGCAACCAATACCGCTCACCAAACATACATCATCCATTTTCCAACCCAAAGCATCAATAGTGCGAATGATAGATTTCAAAATTACACCATCACCACAGCCCCAACACCAAAGCGTAGGCATTTTATCCACACGCAAATATTCATCATAATTAAAAGCCATATTACATCTCCTTAATTCGTTCTATGATTTGTGTAGGCGATATGCTACGTCCATCTGCTTGTCCCATAAACTCTACTTTACGCTCTAATACACGCTCAATCTCTTCAAGATATTGCCCCTTATTAAGCTCAATCACGAGAATCTTCTTGTATTTTTCTCCCAATACCTTAAGACGTTTTTTGGGGCTTGGCCAAATGGTAATGGGTCGAAATAGCCCAATCTTCTTGCCCATTTTTTCTAACTCTATCATTGCCTCTTTCACAGCAAGAGCGGTTGAACCATAGGCAATAACAACTATTTCTGCACCCTCAAGTTGCAATTCTTCATTATGGCAAATATGCTCTTCTTTAGATTCTATTTTATTAAAAAGTCTATCAATCAAAGCCTGTCCTGTCTTGGCGTCCTCTGTAGGAAACCCAAGTGGTCCATGGTGAAGCCCTGTGATATGGTAACGATACCCCTTAAAAAATGGATTCAAAATGGCACCCTCATCTGATTTAACTGCATAAGGTTGGTATTCTTTAGGATTGCCTGCAAAGGTACGACGATTTACAATGGTTTTTTCTACATCTGCAGGCTCTGGAATATAGGCTTTACCATACATATGTCCAATCGTCTCATCCATAAGCAAAAATACAGGTGTCATCAGCTCTTCTGCAAGATTGAAAGCACGAATAGTTTGCGTATAAGATTCTTCAAGATTACCGGGCGCAATAGCTACAGCCTTGAAATCACCATGTGTTGGGTGCTTCAAGAATCCAACATCGCCCTGCGCCACACGTGTAGGCATACCAGTAGATGGACCTGATCGCATAACATCAGCAATCACAAGCGGTATCTCTGCCATAAACCCAAGCCCAATTTGCTCGACTTTGAGTGAGATTCCAGGACCAGAACTACCAGTCATTGCCTTAACACCACTCATCGATGCTCCAAGTGCAGAACAAATTCCTCCAATCTCATCTTCCATTTGAATAAACTTACCACCACATTTTGGCAACAACACACTCATCTCATGCATAATATCAGAAGAAGGTGTAATAGGATACCCACCATAAAATCTACAACCAGCATCTATGGCAGCCTTTGCCACAAGCTCATTACCACCAGAAACTACTTCTCGCATATTACTTCCTTTTATATTTTTTAATCAATCGCCATAAATTTGTTATCACGCACTTTTTGCGCTCTATCTTTGGCTTCTTGTGTGATTTTGGCGAATTTAAATTCTTTCCTGTCAGCAACATAAATTGCAAAATCGGGGCAATGCAGCTCACACTCTTGACAACCGATACAACTCTCTGGGTGTATAACTTCAATCACCTTGCCTAAGACTTTATGAGGGTCTAGACGCATTCCAAGCACACCAGCAGGGCAACGAGATACGCAAATATCACAAGCCTTGCAACGCGCCTCATTCACCCAAACAGGCGTTTGGTCGGGGGCAACCATATTTGACATTTTTTCTCCTTAAATTTTGTGTTTGCAGACCTAAATCAGCATTATAGACCAGATTCTTTAAACGAAAAACCCGCCTAGCAACATTTTGCAAAAAACTACTTGCTAAATTCTAGCTATTGGGCTTCTTGCAATACGTGCAAGTTTGATATAAAACAACTTAAAGTACCCTTTATTTTTAGATTTTGGTAAAGAAATTTTTTACTAAAATGATTGGTTGTAGTAAATATGATCCTAATACTAAGTAACTTCCCCAACCCTCAAAGAAGCTTGCAGCAATATTTTCGAACTTCTGCATCTAGCGAAACGATTGCCTCATAATCAGCAAGAGTACCAAGCTTTTTTTCAAATACCGTAAGCGCCTCAAAAACCATATTGGCAATTTCACCAAAACAAATCCTATCAGCCAAAAAATGGTCTATTGCCGCTTCATTACTTGCATTAACAATCACGCCAAGTTTGGGGTTTTCTAAAAGTCTTTCTTTAAGCACATAGAGGGGGTAACGCTTAGAATCTATAGGAGCGAACTGTAGAGCTGCAAGCTTTGAAAGATCGATTGATTCTAGGATTTGTGTATGTGCAGCTTGGCAAGGATTAATAGCATACGCAATAGGCAAGCGCATATCTGGAAGTGCAAAATGCGCGGTTGTACTCCCATCAAGAAATTCAATAAGTGCGTGAATGCTCGAACTGCGCTCTATAAATGCCTCGATACTTTTACAGCCAAAAAGCCAAAATGCCTCTAAAATTTCAAAAAGCTTGTTTGCCATACTTGCAGAATCTATTGTAATTTTTTGTCCCATTTGCCAGTTTGGATGCTGTAAGGCAGTCTTTTTGGTTTGTGCATAGATAGATTCTAATGGTGTATCACGAAATGCACCACCGCTTGCAGTAATAACAAGACGCTTAATACTCCTATCATTGCGCAAATACCACAAACCAAAATGCTCACTATCAATGGGTATTATTGCCTTGGTATCAAGAAGCCACCCACCCGATACAAGAGATTCTTTGTTGGCAAGTGCTAGAGTTTTGCCAAGTTTTTGTATATGTAGGCTTGGCAACAATCCAGCAAAACCAACAATGGCATTGATGACAAGTTGGCTTTGCGTACGCTCAAGCATTGCACAAATTCCCTTATCCCCTACAAAAATTTCTGCGCCCTGTGATTCAAGTCTTGGTATATCGCATTCATTAGCTATGGCGACAAATTTAGGACGATATGCTAAAATCTGCTCATTAAATAGAGTGATGTTTTTCCCAGCACTCATCGCCTCTATTGGTTTACCAAACTGCCTAGCAATCTCAAGTGCCAAGCACCCAATAGACCCTGTACTACCTAAAACAACCATCGCTTACAAATACCAAAGTTACTGTAAAAAATCTGGAGTGAGTACCACACATCGCACACAAGAAAAATCATTGAAAAACATAAGCATAATGTGCAATCCAATTGCGCCAAAAAGTATGGCATCAAAACGATCCAAAATGCCTCCATGTCCGGGTAGAATCTTACCCGAATCTTTCACGCCTGCTTTACGCTTCAAATAGCTCTCATAAAGATCGCCAAAGACTCCGCAAATTGCTACAACAAAACTTACCACAATCGAAAATACAAATGTAGTCTTCAGCATAAAAATCCCAGCAATACTCCCCACCACAAGTGCAGTAGCAAGCCCTATGATCACGCCCTCCAATGTCTTTTTGGGGCTCGTTGGGCTAAAGGGTGTATTGCCAAACATACGCCCTCCAAAAAACGCCCCTATATCACACAATGACACAATCAAAATGAGCCACACAACTTGCCATACCCCAAAATCTACATACACACTATAAAGCACTAAGAATGGAATAGTAGGATAAATAAAAGGCAAAAATGTCTTCTCGCTAAGTGTTTGTTTGTATGCAAGATATGCTGCCAACAGCACACAAGCACCTATCCCACACTCTATAGGAGCAGCACTAAAAAATGCCGCAAGCCAAACGCCAACCCCAAGCCCATATAGCCACAAGCTATGATCAATCTCATAAAGTTGCAATGCCTCCTTAAATCCAAGCATAAATGCCACACCAAGTGCAAGCCAAATTAAAAGCCCATTGTTGAGTGCCAACAACACAACAATAATACCAATCAAAACAGCCGCTGTAACATAGCGGCTTTGATCGTTTGAGCTTGCTATGGACTCTTTGATCTTATTGAGCTTATCATTCATAGCTTTTATCCTTTTTGGTTTTTGGAGAAATTTAAGGTATTATACCAAAAGATTAATGTAGCTTTGTGTCTATTGGTCTCTTAATGTTTATTATACTTTCTGCCAAACTGCATTTAAGGAGAAACAATGCCTGTACAAACAACACAATATAAGCTTCCCAAAAATATGCGCTTTTGCTGTGATGACTTCATCAAAGACAGCATACAATTCTTGCGCAAACAACGTAAAAAGCGCAATGCACGCAAACTAATTGTTGGGCTTAGCGGAGGTATAGATTCTGCTGTGGTAGCAATACTTTGCAAAAAGGCAGTGGAACAAGATGTGATTGCTGTTTTTATGCCTTCTTCTACAACAAGTACGCACTCACTTGAAGATGCAGTAGATCTCGCTAAGGCTTTTGATATCGAACTAGAACATATCAGCATTGCTCCTTATGACATACTCTTTAGAGAGCAAAATCCAAACATTACACCACTAAAAGTAGGCAACTTTTGTGCAAGGCTTCGTATGACAATGCTTTATAACTTCGCAAGTATGCAAAAAGGTATTGTTATCGGTACAAGTAATAAATCCGAACTAATGCTTGGCTATGGAACTATTTTTGGCGACTTAGGCTATGCTATAAACCCCATAGGTGGGCTTCTAAAAACACAGATTTTTGCGCTTGCTCACGCACTTAAGGTTCCAGAATCTATCATTGCAAAGCCACCAAGTGCCGATCTATATCCAAACCAAAGTGATGAAAAAGAGCTTGGATTCTCCTATGCACAAATTGATCCGCTACTTGTAGCAATCACCAAAAAATATGGAAATTTTCAAAAACCCAAAAACTACAAACACCTCGAAAAAAAATATTTCAAAGAGTTTAATACTGCGCTTGTAGATATGGTGCTAACACGCATCAAATCCAATCTCTTTAAACACGAGCGTCCAAGTGTGTTTGACCCCAGAATCTAAAGGTTGCATTTGAACTTTTGGTATCAATACTTTTATGCACCAAATTATCTCCAAAAGATCCTTAGTGCTTTTTTGTTACCGCTAAGTATGCTTTATGGCGCCATAGCCTCCCTAAAAAGAAAGCTTGCAAATAAAACCAAAAAAGACTTTGGGATTCCTATTATTTCAGTGGGCAATCTCATCGCAGGTGGCAGTGGAAAAACTCCTTTTATCATAGCGATTGCTAAATTTTTGAGCACCTTTGATTATGGGCACATCGTGGTTATTTCGCGTGGCTATAAACGCAAAAGCAAAGGACTTATGTGGATAAGCAAGCAAGGTAAGATTCTCGCTAATGTTGCACAAAGTGGTGATGAACCTTACCTTATCGCCACACAACTTTTAGAACAAAAAGTTAGTGTGATTGTGAGCAAAAACCGCTCAAAAGCTATAAAAGAAGCGCTTAAGTCTAAAGCGCGCATTGTTCTTTTAGATGATGGTTTTCGGTTTGGCTTTGCAAAGCTAGATATTATTCTGCGCCCAAAAGTTGAGCCGTTTTTTAAACGATTTCTACCAAGTGGGCTCTACCGAGAATCTCCTGCACTCTATGAAACGCTTGCTAATACTGCTTTGATTCTCAAAGAAGGCAAAGACTTTGTACGCAATGTACATATCACAAACCCAACGCCAAAAATGCTCCTGCTTACAGCCATAGCAAATCCAAGCAGACTTGATGCGTTTTTGCCACCTACTTTGACAGAATCTACCTTAACAGAATCCTCTTTGACAAAAAGCACGCCACAACACACACAAAATCAAACCACACCAAACCACTGCCTTATTGGCAAAATCGCCTTTAGTGATCATCATCATTTTACTCGCTTAGAGCTTTTAGATCTTTTGGCGCGTTATAAACCAAGCTCAATTCTTACCACCCAAAAAGATGCTGTTAAGCTTCAAAATTTTGGGCTTGAGCTGAGTATTATGGAGCTAGAGCTTGATATAGCGCCCCATATCCTAGAAAGGTTGCGCCACTTTGTAGCAACAACATTGCAAATCAATAATTTTAAAGTGATTTATCACTGTGGTGGGCGTATTTTTGGAGGACTTTTGGGCGGGCTTGCAAATTACGACAAAAAGACCAATGCCACAAAAAGCTTAGAGCTTTTTATTCAAGCTATAGGCAAGGAAAATACATTACAGATTCTATCGTTTTTAGAATATGGCATTATGGCAAGTATTACGCCTCATAGAGCGCGTTTTGATATTTCTAAACAAACAAAGTCAAATGCTTCCCTAAAAATTGATTCTTTTGGCAATCGTGCAACAAGTGTGCCAATCTCTATGCTGTGGCTGCCTGTAGCAGAATCTAATCCAACCTATCACAAGCAAGCAACATCGCTAGAGAATAATGACTATGATACACAAATGAGTGCATATTATGTGCGCGAAGCATATGCTATGTTGAAAATGCTTTTTGTTAATGGAATGATTGATTTTTGGTTAGAAGACACCAGCCTTTCTAGTCTCGGTGAAAGCTTTGGCGACAAAGAGAGGCTTTGGAAATATTTTTATGAGCAATTTTTACTTGCCCACATACACCAAAACCCAAAACAGATCGCACAATCTGAAGAATATGGGCTAGATTCTCCCCCTACTGCACAAGATTCTAATGTTCTTACGTGGGATACACCACAAATGTGGAATCTATGCAATCTCCATATAGGACACACAAAAAAGGGGGCGCAATATTTTTCAAGTGAGCTTGCGCCAAAGTTTTTTGAACGTTACAAGGACATTATTATACAAGAGTATAGCTAAGATTTTACATCTTGGATTTCTTTGCAAAATCACAGAAATTTGGAGCGAATCGCATTGCTGCTTGAACAGCTCTTACCCAAAAATGAAACTATTCAAACAAGGTTAGCCATAGTGTATCAGTTTCGCACCCAATCAAGAATCTAAAATAGATTCCAAAAGCCAATATGGCGATTCTAAGAGTTTGTAGTCTTAGCCCAACTAAAATCCACAATTTTCATATCCGAGCTGCAAAGGCAGGATTTAGCCTTTTTATAAAACTTTAGTTATAATGACAGAATCTAAACACAACCAAAGGTAGCAAATGGCACTAGCACTTGCACTCAAATATCGCCCCAAACTTTTTTGTGATCTTGTAGGGCAAGAGACAATCTCTCAAACCCTCTCTATGGCATTAGACAAAAACCGCATAGTGCATGCGTATTTGTTTAGTGGATTACGCGGAAGCGGTAAAACAAGCTCGGCAAGAATCTTTGCGCGAGCACTTGAGTGTGAAAAGGGTCCTACCTCCACACCTTGTGGTGAATGCGACATTTGCAAAGCCACGCTGGAAGGACGAAATATTGATATCATTGAAATAGATGCTGCTTCAAACCGCAGTATAGACAATATCCGAGATCTCATTGAGCAAACCAAATATGTCCCTTCTGTGGCGCGCTTTAAGATTTTTATCATCGATGAAGTACATATGCTTACTAAAGAAGCATTTAATGCATTATTAAAAACCCTTGAAGAACCACCAGAATATGTCAAGTTCATTCTTGCCACAACCGATCCTCTCAAACTCCCAGCAACTATCCTTAGCCGCACGCAACACTTTCGCTTCAAAAAAATCCCACAAAAAGCAGTAATAAAACATCTAGAAATGATTTTGCAAAAAGAAGAAGTAGGCTATGAACAAGGGGCGCTTGAAATTATAGCGCGATCTGGGGGCGGTAGTTTGCGCGATACACTCACCCTTACAGACCAAGCTATAAACTATTGTGATAGATTTTTAACAACAGATCAGGTCGTTAAAATGCTAGGTATTGTTGATCCAAAAAATCTTAAAGACTTTTTTGCAAGTATTATTCACAAAGATGATGCGGGGCTACTTAGTAGCCTAGAAGCTCTTGGCGAATACGAATGCGAAATGGTGCTTGATGAAATGTTGCTCTTTCTTAAAGACGCATTACTTACAAACTCACAGGATTTTCCATTACTGCTCATTGATCGATTTTTGCAGATTCTAAGCCAAAGCAAAAATCTGCTAAACCTCAACCCTGATGGCGCATTTGTCCTGTTACTTATGGGGCTAAAAATGCGCGAAGCTCTTAAGCTTAAAGATATAAATGACGCGATAAAAGAATACGAAGCAAAGCTTGCAGAATCTAAAGATTCTAGCGAGCCTGGCGAATCAGTTTTGGATTCTAATATGCTTGCGCGCGCAAATCCTATCCAAGCACAGCCACAAAACACACCGATACCACAAGCATCACAGATTGTGCAAACACCGCAAGATGTGCAAAAATCAGATCAATTTGCTCAACTTGTGCAAAAAATCGCTGATCGATCCTTTGAGCTTGGAGAAGCGTTTAAGCGCTCAATAATATTTGATTCCTATCAGATACAAGGCGAACACTGCACACTTTGCTGGCACAGCAATCCAAATATACAAGATAAAGCACTTCTTAAACAACACTGGAATCTTATCAACACCTTTGCTAAAGAATGTTTTGCTCCAAATGGAACAATCACAATAAAAAACCTTGCTGCAGACAAGCCTAGCCCAAAAGATTCTATCAATAAAACTCTTACTACAAACCCCGACACAACAATGAATGATACTTCATCTACACACCCTAATACACCAGAATCTAGTGTATCTACGCATACAAATGCTACACAAGAAAGCCTAGATGAAAAACAAAAACAATCATTTTCCATACATAGAACACAAAACCATACTGCCAATGGGGAGATCATACAAGAATACTCTGAAGATATGCCTTGGTATAATGATGAAGAGATTCGGCATATCCTAGAAACACAACAATCAACACCGCAAAACACCACACAATTGCAACCACCAAAAGAACAAATGACAGCCCCTAAAGAACAATCAAATGATTCATCTATGACTGCTACACAAATCTTTTTGCAAGAAAACCAAGAGCTAATCCAAAACCTTAAGCAAAACTTTGGCGTTACGGAAATGCAAATTATCGAAAGAAAATAATGCAAACTAGCAAACAAACTATCCGTGCTTCTTTGGAATCTTTACATACCGTAACACAGGCACTCTTAGAAAGTAACAATAATATCTTTCTTCTAAGTGGTGTGGTTGGCAGTGGCAAAACAACCCTCACCCAAGCCTTCCTAGAGTACTACACTAGCACCAAGCAAAGCACACAAGATTCTACTTCCCCAAAATCCAATCCAACAAACAAATCCCTTATCACAAGCCAGTTGGAAACATATCCGATTATCGCTACTTCGCCAACTTTTAACATTATGCACGATTATGGTGGAATCTACCACTACGACCTCTATAATCGATCGATACAAAATGTACTTGAGCTTGGCTTGCTTGAATGGTTAAGCACGGAAGGATTTCACTTCATCGAATGGGGAGAATCGCTTTTAACAATGCTGCATAAATGCGGGTTTGACTGCACTCTTGTGCGTATATCTTGTGAAAACACAACATCTAGAATATACGAAATATACTGCTAAACATCACAGCTGCAAGCATAGTCTATATCGTGCTGGATTTGAGCTTTTAGATCTTTAAGCGAAGCAAAATGCTTATTTGCACGAATCCTTTGACAAAACTCTATAGTAATACTAGATTCTAATGGCAATGCCTCGCCCTGTATAATATGACTCTCTATCGCATAAACACCATCCGTACTTAAGCGATGACCAAGAAAACTTACAGCCTTTTGTCCATTCACATACGTAACATACACACCATCTGCTGGCACGACATAACCAAAAACCTCAACATTAATAGTAGGAAAAAGTTCTTTTCTGCCAAGTCCTTGCCCTACCACCACAGACCCAATAATCCTATAGCGCCGATTAAGCATAGCATTTGCCTCTGCTATCTGCCCGCACTGCAACAAATCCCTAATCACACTTGAATGCAGTGGATTCCCCTCATAACACACTTTCGGAACAATAACCACCTCCTTTTCAAACATCTTTTGTATATCATACGCTCCATATTTTCGCCCATATCCAAAACGAAAATCATACCCTACCACAATGCGATTTAGCATTGGCAAGGATTGGGTAAGCATAGTGATAAAATCACGCCCCTCAAGATGTTGTATGGTTTCAAGTGAAAGCACATAGGGATTAGGTAGAGCGTGCATTCTGTCGCTTATGGAAGTTAGAAATGTCGTGCTTTGCGTATCGATAATAATTGTTGCAGCATTATCGCTGAGCTTGCTTAATAAAACTTGGTGTCCCAAATGTATGCCATCAAATTTACCAATTGCTAGACTTGTATAATCCTTACCTGCAAACATAGATAAAAAATTCTGCATTACCTTCCTTTCCTTTAATATGAGAAGGCTTACACATACGCACACAAAACCCCTTAGATTCTACAAAAGTAATAAACTCTTGCAATGCCTTATGAACAAGGCTAGAATCCAACACAACACCCCTCTTGCTTCGTTTAGCTTCCCTGCCTACCTCAAACTGTGGTTTAAACAACAAAATCATCTCCTTGCCAAGTCTTGTAAGTACATCAAAAATCTGCTTAGTTCCAATAAAACTCACATCGCATACCACACCATCAAAAATTCTCGTAGTATTTGCAGCAAAAGATCGAATATCACACTGCTCAAAAGATATAATGCGCGTATCGTTTAAAAGCATAGGGTGCAATTGGTTGCTCCCTACATCCACACACCATATCTCACCTACTCCACACTCCAGCAAAACTTGACTAAACCCTCCTCGAGCCGCACCCACATCAATAGCATTTTTCCAATCCATAACAATCCCAACTCTGATGCATTCTTCTAGGAATCCTTTAAGCTTTAGAGCAGCGCGTGAAACATAGGTTGTGCCAAGTATTGTTATATGTGGTGTGGCTGTATGCGGCGCCAATGTAATATCTTGTGTGGATTCTGGCACAATAGACACATATGGAATCACACAAGAGGCTTTGCGCACCACCACGCCATTTAGCAGAACCCTGCCTGCCTTAATAGCTTCTTGTGCCTTTTGGCGCGAATCAAACTTACCCATCTCAACCAAATATCTATCAAGTCGCATAATACTCTACTTAAAGCATTTGAAAGGGTATAACTTCAAAACTAAAATCAAAGAACTTTTCTTCCTCATCAATCCACAACCGCACAAGTGCGCTATTGTCATTTGTAAAATTCACCTTATCAAACGCCACCAAATAGCAATTTGACCATTTATTAACTGGTTTCAAAACGCGATCATATTCTTTAGGTGAAAGAAGGCGCATATAACGGGCTTGGTGCCAAGTGTTTTTATTATCTCCTGAAAGCTCTATATGTAATCGCTTAAAGTTGAGAGGCTCTTGAGAAGGTGCATAGATCTCAACAAAAAAATAACACAAATTGTCGTAGTAAGAATATTCTATTTCGTTAAGATATGTGATAAGAATCACCAAATCAATAGCTTCATTTTTTATCGTTTGGGTTTTGCGCGTAGCTTGGATTTTTTTTTCTTCCAAAACTTCAGGGTGATAGCCCTTTTCAAAATAACTGGTGCAACCAACAAAAGCAAACAAGAGCACGAGAGCACCTGTAAAAATTTTATACAAAACAATCCTTCTTTGTAGTTTTTTGCAAAAAACGCTATTATTATAGCTACACTTTATCAAACAATCAAGGAAGCCTATGCGCCACCTTATAGAAACAAGCGACCTTAGTGTTGATGAGATTGACCATATTTTGGCAAAAGCCACAAAATTTCTTACCACATTAGATTCCCAAAAGACCATAGCCGCCAGCAAACAACCAGAATCTAAGACTGCAATACCACATCAAAGTCTTGCAAACAAAAACATCATCACAATCTTTTTTGAAAATTCCACACGCACACTTAGTAGCTTTGAGTGCGCAATAAAAAACCTTGGTGGCAGCGTTACACGCCTTGATGTTTCGCGTTCCTCTACTTCCAAGGGTGAGACAATGTCAGATACTGCAGCAAATCTCAATGCAATGTCGCCTTGTGCTATTATTATTCGCCATCAAAGCTCTGGTGCGCCTGTTCATCTCACTAAATCTGTCTCCTGCCCTATCATCAATGGTGGTGATGGTGCGCACGCACACCCAACCCAAGCTCTACTAGACTTGCTTACACTCAAGCAGTGCTTGGGGCAGAATCTCGAGGGTAAAAAAATAGGTATTATTGGCGATATTAAAACCTCACGCGTAGCAAATAGCAATATTGAGTTACTACAACGCTATGGTATCAAGCTTACACTCATAGCGCCCCCACATTTTCTCCCCAATCATACAAACCTACCCTATACACACAATATCCGAGATGTTATAGATGATCTTGATGGTGTGATTTCCTTGCGCACACAGACTGAGCGTCATAGCAAACAAAACTATGGTTCATTGCGAGACTATGCCCATAACTTTTGCCTAACACGTGCGCTTGTTGGCGATAAAAATCTGATCATTATGCACCCAGGACCCGTGCACCACAATATCGATATTGAAGATGAACTCCTTAAAGACCCGCGCTGCAAAGTTTTACAACAAGTACGCAATGGTGTAGCAGTGAGAATGGCTGTACTTGAGTTTTTTATCTTAGAAGCGAAAGGATAGTATGCACAAACAATTAAAAATTGCACTCATTGGTGTTGGTGTCGTTGGAAGTAGTGTTGCTAAAATCTTAGAAAATAATAAAGAAATTATTACTGCGCGCACAGGCGTGGAGATTGTAGTTAAAAAGGGGGTTGTCAAAAACCTCAACAAACCAAGAACCATAAATATTCCCTTGACAGACAATCCAGATGATGTGCTATATGATAATGAAATTGATGTAATTGTAGAGCTTATGGGTGGTGTGCAAGAAGCATACCAAATTGCAAAAATAGCACTTGAGCAAAACAAAGCCTTTGTAACTGCTAATAAGGCAATGCTTGCATATTATCGCTATGAGCTTGCCAAAGCTGCGCACACCCCCATAGGGTTTGAAGCAAGTGTATGCGGTGGAATCCCCATTATTAAGGCTCTTAAAGAGGGGCTGAGTGCAAATCATATCCTTGCTATTCGCGGGATTTTAAATGGTACAAGCAATTATATTTTAACCAAAATGACACAAGAAGGCTGGGATTTCACACAAGCATTAAAAAGCGCTCAAGAACTTGGCTATGCCGAAGCCGACCCAACCCTTGATATTAATGGAATGGACGCAGCACATAAGCTTTTGATTCTTGCAAGTATTGCTTATGGGATAGATTCTTACCCACAAGATATATTGATTGAAGGGATTACCAATCTAACCTACGAAGATATAGAATTTGCTCGTGAATTTGGATTCTGCATAAAACTACTTGGCATCGCCAAAAAGCGCGATGATGCAATAGAACTTAGAATCCACCCCACAATGATCAATGAAAACAATCTTGTTGCAAAAGTTGATGGTGTAATGAATGCTGTAAGTGTTGTTGGAGACTGTGTAGGAGAGAGTGTATATTATGGTGCTGGTGCTGGGGGCGATGCAACCGCTAGCTCAGTGATTAGCGATCTTATTCAAATCGCAAGAAATGACACACAAAATAGTGCAAAACTTATGCTTGGCTTCACATCAAAACAATCGCGTACAATTGTCCCAAAAGACCAAATTATCAGCAAATATTATATGCGCATTTTGGCTGATGATAAGCCTGGTGTGTTAGAAAAAATCGCCGCCACTCTAAGCCATAACAATATCTCTATTAGCGCATTTTTACAAAAACCAAGCCATACACACAAAGAGTGCGCTAAGATTCTGCTCTCCACTCACATAACCTATGAATACGCAATTCAAAATGCATTATCACAAATACAAGCCTTAGAGGTTGTACGCACAAAGCCTGCCATTATTCGCATAGAAGATGAAATCTAACGCGCAAAACAAACAAACAGGCACACAAGGCGAGAATCTAGCGTGCAAATGGCTAGAATCTAAGGGGTTTCAGATCCTTATGCGCAACTACTATGCACGATGTTTTGGCGAGATTGATATTATCGCTTTGCATACAGATGTGCTACATTTCATTGAAGTAAAAACATTCAAACATTCCAATCCAATCTATGCAATAACACCTAAAAAACTTGCCAGAATCTACCAAAGCATCGATGTATTTTTTGCCGAATATGCACAAAACAAACAATCAAGAGAATCCAAAACACGCAAGCAAAACCAAAAAGCCAAAGCCATTGCTACTTTGCTAGATTCTGGTATGGACCTTGGTGTGTATGCATACTGTGTCGATGCACTATTAATTTGGGGGGAGAAAATAGAGTTTATACCAAATATTAGCCATATGGGCTGACTAAAGACAAATGGCAAAATAACAAATCTAACCATAATCCTTGGTGGTTTAAAAGTTTAGATTCACAGAGATCGGATTGTTCGTTTTCGCCTAATGTTTAATACAAACATACTCATCACAAAACAAAAAACCCACAACCCAAGCAAAGCCCAAAAATGTGGCATTATTGCCCTAAACTCTGCTCCCATTTGATTAAGGCTGATAAAACCTCTGATTCCATGATAAGCTGGTATATAATAGGCAAGATTGCGTAAGAAATCTGGCAATAGTTCGCTGGGCCAAATAAAACCCATAATAAATACCAAGGGCATAGAAGAGATAAAAATAATTTGTGTTGGCAAACTTTCATCATATAGCAATGAACCAAGCAATACGCCACAAGCACTGCAACAGATGATAAAGGCGATTCCAAAACACCAAAAATCACTTATACTTGCATGTATATTGACACCAAAAATAGGGAACAAAATCCCAAAATAGATAAGAAACCATACACAATATATACTCCCAAAAGCAAAGATTCTGATACTTACAAGCCAAAAAACACTAATCACAGAAAAGTATTCATTGGGAGAATCTTTAGCGATTCTATTTTGGTAGGCAGTAAGGATCGCGCTTCCTCCAATAAGTGTCTGATGTAAGATAAATACAAGCACCGCTGCTAAGGCGTAGTTTATATACCCTAAGCTCGGATTATAGAGCGGTATCGCCTCATAAGTTATACTAAAGGTATTAAGAGCGTGAGGATGGTGGTGTGCATAGATTTTTTTAGAAAGAGAATCTATGGCATTGTGTATGCCCTCAATAATCGCGCCATATATAAGAAAATAAGACGCATTACCCATATATGAAATAATAGTGCCAACTCCCAAATACGCGTTAGATTCAAAGCCTTTGGGAATAAAAAGCACACCATTAGCACGGAAACTTTCAATTTCGTCTTTTGCCTGCTGTATGCTTAGAGCTTCTAAGGTAATTTCGATTTGTGGAGTAGCACCTACAAGAAAAATCAACTCTTTTGAAAGAGTGCTATTATCTTCATCTACAACGATGAGCTTTTGCTTTGTAACCACATCATTGAGATAAGGCATAGGATACAAGATTCCATATACCATGGAGCCTACAAATACTACAAGAACTACAACTCTATTTGTTATAATAGCCTTATATTCACACAAAAGCGCTCTTAGAAGATTCATTGTGTTTTCCTTTGGGTGTATATAATACTTCCTAACACAAAAAAGATGAGAAATATGCACATTTGCAGCAAAATATGCATTGCTCCACTCACGCTACCACCGTAATTAGCCTGTTGCACATAGAGCTCCATAAAGCTTGAAATAGGAAGAAACTTACTCCATATAAGAGCGATAAGATTCATAGAATTTTGTGGGTATGTTACCCCAGCAAATGCCAATGAAGGTGCGGTATAGACAGCGATAACACCGATAGATTTTTTTATGTCTAAAAGAATAGACTGCAAAAAAACAACCACGCCATTAATGCCAAGCATAAGTATCGCCAAGCCCATTATAAGTAAGCCTAAGCTACCACGCAGTTCATAGCCTAAATTTTTTAAAAAAAGTAGCATACAAATGCCCCATATAAGAAATACACAAGAGTTTCCTATATAGCGTATAAAAAGACTCTTAAAAGAATATGGTCTATTTTTAAGAAGTTGCACCATAGCAAGCGCACTTAGAATCTGCAACATACAAGGCAATAAAAGTGTCAAAAGAAATTGTGCATAATTGTTGTTGGCATTATACAAAGGAATGATCTGTGAAAAAATAGGCATAGCTTTGCTTAAAGCTAGTTTCATATCCTGATCCGCGATGAGATTATGCGCTACGGATTGTTGCGCATTAAGTGTGCCAATCACTTGAGCAAAAGCACTATTAAGCGCCTTACCAATAAGCACGAATTGTGCATTATAATACAAGGCAATACAAGCCCCCTTGCCTAAATATATATCTTGCTGAAAGTTGCGAGGAATGATAGCAAGAGCATATATTTTTGCCGTAGCAAGATCCTGCTTTGCTTGAGCTATGGAGGTATAATAAGTGTGAATATACATTGTAGGAGAAGCATTAATACTAAAGCGCACATCTGCACTTGTTGTTGTATTATCCAAATCTACAAGTCCAATAGGCAAGTTTTTGGGTATTGAAGCACTAAAGATTTCATACATAAACCAACCAATAAGTATTGGCAATACAAAGCACAACAAAAATAAAATAAAACGCCTTGTGAGAAATTTCCAAAGCTGAATGAGTTTTTTCATTACTTTTCAGGAATCCTAATAACAGCACTCATACCCACAAGAAAATCACCATTATTTTCTAAAGGCAAAGCCTCAATCTCAAAACTTCGTAAATCATATCCCTTAGAGCTTGATGTCGCTCTCCAAGTAGCAAAATCTCCCATTACAGAGATATAACGCACCTTAAAACGCATTTCTTTTTGCAATGCTGGAATAAAAGCATTAAATTCAGAATTGATTTGAAAATGATGTAAATATTCTTCAGAGACAGCAAGACGCAACCATACATCTTTGGTATCCACAAGCATTACGACAGGAAATCCTGTAGGGCTTAATTCACCTTCCGAAAGCAAAATATTTGAAACTTCTCCATCTGATGGTGCGTAGGCTTGTATATCTTGTATATAGGCTTGCACTTCACTAAGCTGCCCAGCTGCTGCTATTTCTTTTTGTTTAGCTGCTTCTTTTGTCTCTTGTGTCGCACCCTCAAGGGCAATTTTGTATTGTTGGTAGGCAGTATTTTCATTATATTTTGCATTTTGATAGGCTGTGTATGATTCATCGCGTTTTTGCAAGCTTGCTACACCTTTTTTATACAAATCATCAATGCGTTTATATGTGTTTTCTGTAAGCTCACGCATAGCTTTTGCGCTGTTATACATATCTTTGGCAGAAAGGATTGTTTCTATTCTAGCTCCTTTATTTGCCTCTTGTGAGAGAGCTTTAGCAGCCTCATAACCAGCTTTGGCTTGCATGAGTTTAGCCTCTAATTCTGGAGATTCTATGGTAAATATTAAATCCCCTTTTTTGACAAAATCCCCACGCTTTACAAGGATAGATTCTATGCGTCCTGCAATTTTAGAGCTTACTTTATACTCTCGTGCTTGGATTTGTCCTTGCAGGAGTTGTGGCTTAGGAGTGTATGCCTTATAAAAACTCACAATAAGCCAAATTACGATAAATACAAGAACCAATGCGCCTATAATGAGTGTTACTTGCTGTTTTTTCATTATATTCCTTATTGTTGATATTGATAAAAAGATTCTATATCATCACTAAGCACAAGCAATTTTGCAAGCGCTATGATTGCCTTGTAGGCAATAGTTTTTTGCTCAATAATGGCATTTTGGAGCATATTTTGTGCATCTATAACCTGTGTGCTTGTTGCCATGCCTTGTTTAAAGGCGTTTTGCTGGAGTTTGAGATTTTCTTTGGCAAGGGCTATGGAAGATTCTAGACTCTTGTATTCCTCACGCGCATACACTGCTTCTTTATAGGTCTTTTTAACCAAAAGTGTTAAATCCTTAATGGCTTGAGATTTGAGACTTTTGAGCTCGAGCTGTGCGAGTTTAGAGGCTTGGTATTTTTGGATTCTAGCATTTGGTGTGATGATTGGCATACGCACCCCAATACCTACATACCAGCTAGGCATCGCTTGTATGAGCAGAGAATCTTGCTTATCTGTTATTATATAGCTTCCCATACCAGCTATTTGTGGCAAAAACGTTGAGCGCGCCATCTTAGTCGCTTGCATGGCAGATTCTATCTTTAGATCAAATGATTGCAATACAGGATAACTAGCGATAGTTTTTTGCACATAATACTCTTCGTCTTTGAGCGGTTGTGATGAAAGCATAAGGGTTGATGAGGGAATCATATTTTCGGCATTAAGGGCTGTTTGAAGAGCAAGGTTGGCACTTTGGTAAGCATTCTGCGCTTGATGAAGTTTGTTCTTGCTTTTGTCGCTTGCTACCTGTGAGCTTAACACTTCAATATGCGCAATTTGCCCACTTCTTTCTAAATTTAGGGCATTTTGGTAATGGAGTTGAGATGCGTCATAATCCTGCTCTAAGACTTCTTGTAAATCTTTGGCTAAGACATCACCATAATAGATATTGATAAATTCTTCAAAAGTTGCAAGTTTTTTGAGTCTTAAGGCTTCTTGTGCATCTTTTTTGGCAATTTCTGCAAGGCGTATGCCTGAAGTGCGCAACCCACCAGTATAAAGAGGATAAATAATATTAAAAGCCCCTATCATCACATTGCGCTGCAAAAATGTTATAGGTTTGCTCAAAGAAGTAAGGAGTGAATCTATGGGCGGTATGTTTGTGCCTGTTTGAGGTAGATTCTGTGGTATGAGTTGGTGGGTCGCTGCTTGGTCAAAATACAAATATACGCCCGTAAAATTTATCTCTGGCAAAAAGCTTAGTTTTGAGCCTAGTGCTACTTTTTGGGCGCGCTCAAGATTGTAGGATTGAGCTTTGAGCGCGTCATTATTAAGCACGACTATCTCCCAAGCACTTTTAATATCTATGGGGGTAAGCAGAGCGATATCTTGGCTTTGAGTTATACTTATAGAACCTATCAAGGCAAACATCACTTTTACAAAAGTTTGTTTTATCATATTTCTCTCACAATGTTATGAGGTCTTTAGTCTATTATACTATATTTCCTTGCTTTCTATCCCATAATAATCACTTGTATCAATAGAGCATAGTATAAGATATTCTAGCGTTTTAAATCTTTGTGCAAGGCTTTGGAGCTTATGACAACGCAAAACCCTTAATGATGTTTGCAAGATTCTATAATGCTACATACATATCTTGCAGATAGTAAGCATAAGTTCTTTATGCAATATACAATATCTCCTCTCTACCTATATTCCACAACCTCTTCAAAACTTAGGCGTATTTTTTGGTATTTTGGCTCTTGTTTTCTATATCCTAAGCTTAAAATCACTGCTGTCTCAAATGGCTTTTTGAGTCCCAAATATGCATCGACTTTCTCTTTTTCAAAGCCTCCTATCATACACGAGTCAATCCCCAAAGTCATCGCTGCAGTTGCCATCTGCATAAGTGGTAGATAGCAGTTACTATGTGCAAAGGCATAGAGCTGCTCTGCATTCATAGTGTTTGTAGCATAAGTATAGGTTTGCAAAATCTCATTAAACTTCACCTCATCATTTGGTGGGCAGATTCTAGCTATTTGTTTTTGTATATATTCATCTTTTGCCTGCAAATCTGTTCTTGCCACAATAACCACATTATGGCTTGCGCTAGCAACATTTTCTTGATTAAACGCTACCTTGCTTAATGCCTCATTATCCGATCTTTTGCTTAAAACGATAAACTTCCATGGTTCAAAGCCACAAGAGCTTGGCGCAAGTCTGCCTGCCTCAAGGATAAAATCCACATCCGCCTTAGCAATTGCTTGATCTTTATAAGCCTTACACGCAAAGCGTTTATTCAATGTTTCTGCAAAACTCAAATTCATCATTTGCTCCTTTTAATAAAAATATACAGCATTATAAGCTAAAACCATACAAAGCACAATACGCAAAATAAAGTAAGATACTTACCTAAAGTAGAGTATCACAACGATCTTTTATTATCCAAAATCATATATAATCCACCACGCACCATACAGCCTCATACTAAAACATCACACAATCATAATATACGCTAAAGGTAGTCTATGCAACAAAAAGAACTCTCATGCATAAAAGCAGAAAATATACAATCTTCACCTTTTGCCTATACACTCAAAATCATTGGTGGTAAATATAAAATGGGAATTTTATATGCCCTCACAATGTGGGGCGAGGAGTATGGCTCTAAGTGCAATGAATAAACACATACTTAATCAAAATATCTAAATCTATTTACCTCATTAAGCACTTAAAAGCAGGCTTGGAGCCATTAACCACCAATCAAAAAAGTAAACTAACAAAAGAATATATAAAAGTATTTCAGGGGCGAGACAACAAGCAATACTACATTCTCATAACGCCACAAGATAACCAAAACATACTACTAACAAGCATATCTACAACAAAATTTAGAGAAATAAGAAAGCGCATACAAAATGCAAGAGAAATAAAAGCACGAGATTCAAGGGAAGTTTCCTCCGCGCGAAGTCATAACGTGTCCCTAATTCCACAAACAGATTCTGCCACAACACCATCAAAATGCAAACTACTCCGCACGCAGGAAGTGGGCTTTTAAGCAGGAGTATTACAGGGGGTAGAGACTGATGAAAATGGCAATACCATAGGCTTTGACCCTGCTAAGTTTGCACTAGGCTTTTTAGGCGGTGCAGCGGGAAGTAAGGCACTCTCACAAGGCTTTAAACTAGCTAAAGCAAAATATTATGAGAAGAATTTTAATAAATTTATTGATGATGTGAATAAGCAGAAACATACAATAACACCCAGATTTGAGGTAACAAAAGAGCTAGAAAAAGAATTTAGGGAAAATAAGGTGAAGCCTTCAAAGCAACTTTTAGAAAAGTTACATATTGATGATAAAATTTATGCAGATTATATTACTTTGGCACAAAAACACCCTGAATATTTTGCCAATCCACAAGAAGCAAAAATGCTTACAGAGTATATTGCACAAAATCCAAGTAGTGCATTGCCCGCAAGCAAATCGGGTATGAACTAATATTTAGTGAATTAAAAGGTGGTAAGCACAGAGTAAGAAGCATACATTTAATGAAAAAATCGTAGTATAAAAGAAAACTTCATAAAGCTAAAAAGCTGGGAGAGCCGATCCTCCAATTCTCGCATGTAAATTCCGCTAGCTAGAAAACACCCTCGAGGTCGTAGCAGGTGTCGCCAATCCTGCGTTCAGCTTTTTAGTTTATAAATAGAACAAAGTTTTTATTTTTTTGTCAAAATTTGTCAGCTAGATTCCTAGCTAGCTAGAGACTAAAGCAAGGGAAGTGCTAGAAAGAATTAGACAAAAAACGATAAACTTGCGACTATGAAAAGTAAATTTAAAATCCAACAAATATTAAAAAAATACAATGTAGAAAATTTAAACCTAGCAACCAAAGATGAATATAAAAGTTTTGTGGATAGTGGGTTAAGCAAGAATTATAAAACAATGCCCAATATTCTTAAAATAGCTCATATTAACAAAGACTTACAAAATGCCTTAGGTTTAAAAGATTCTGCTGTATTTTTAACCAAAAAGCATTTTAGTCATTTTAGAAAAGAAAGAAAGCAAGAGTTTAAACAAGATGTGTCCGATGAATTTTTGTATAAAATGCCAAAGGTTATAGAGGATAGCACACAAGCTTATGTGGATATGAAAAACAATAACTTTTTTATAGCTACGCCCATTGATAATGATAATTTAGCTTTTTTGCACTTTAATGTAGATGAGCTAGGGAACTTTATCGTAACTGCTAAGAAAGCTACAAAAGAGGATTTAAATAAGAAAGAGTATGTTAAAGTAAAAGCTAATGCGGAAAGGAATCGAACCTTACATACAGCGATTTCTCGCTCATCTCCCAACTGATAGCATCGCACATTAGCTTAGCAATAATTATAATCTTTTACAAAAACAAAGTCAATATTTAAGGTAAAGACTATAAGGTCATAAAAACAAGAGTGTTGAACACTTAAGGGACAATCCCCACAAGTGTTATGAGCTAAGATTTGCTTAGATAAGATTCTATCAACACTCTTGAAGGAAGTGTAATGTTTTTTGTTAAAAAGTCAAGTAGGCTTTGCCTGCAAAGTGGGCAGAAGCCAATAACTTTAGAGGAAAAAGCAAAATACTAAGAATACACAAAAGATTCTGAAAACATTTTGAGTATAGATAAAGAACTCTAAAGTGTTATACTACAAGAAATAAGCTACATTTATCATATTGTGAGCGCGCCCACATTTTATACTTTTAGTGCGCTACATTTGCACAGCGCGCCCACATCTTTTTACCGCCTCACACATTTGCGTAGCTTTAGTTTTACAGCACATTGCCACACATTTATCTTGCGCCCA
>CALUTE010000007.1 GCA_944323645.1 uncultured Helicobacter sp.
ATCTAGCAGAATCTAGCAGAATCTAGCAGAATCTAGCAGAATCTAGCAGAATCTAGCAGAATCTAGCAGAATCTAGCCTGCTAAAGTCTCTTAAAACCTTTATGCGCCAAGCTCGAAGGGCTTAATTAGAGATAATTTACGAGCGACATTTGGTTGATTCTGCTTGTTGAGCTCATCACAGCGCTTAGATTTGTTGTGATATTGGAGAATTTATTGTATGTATCAGCAATATCTGTGCCGATATTTTGCCCTTTAAGCCCTTCGATTTGTGTTTTTAGAATCTCATTGCGCTTGATAACATTCTCAAAGCTTTTGCCATGCGATCCATTAAGTGCGATAATCTTCTCTATATGATCGCTTAAATGATCAAAAACAGTGATACCATTTTGAATCCCCTTGTTGCGCAAAGAAGAACCATATGTATCTTTTGCACCTGCCCGATAAATTCCCTTGCGCACAGCATCAATAATCTCATCGATTTCTTTAAAAAAATTCACTTCAGGCGTATCAATGGTCAAAGCATTGTTCGCATTAAGTCGCAATGAATTTGTATTTCTGCGCGTTTTAGATTCTGAAAAATCATTGGTGCTTTCATCATAAAACATCACATTCATTCTTGTAACTGATCGTATTTTATCTTGGATTTGGATTCTACCATCAGGTGTCATATTAATATCAAGCATTCCTTTTGCGCCCTCAAGGAGTGCGATATAAGCGTCCTTTGTCTCTTGGATTACGCCGCCTTTTGGTGGTCTAACTGCCATATAAGAGCTATGGTCTTGGTTACTATAATTTAGCGCAATACTAATTGCATCCATAAGCTGTCTATATGTCACATCATCTGCTTTTGTTACGCTTATTCCGGGTGGATCATCTTTTGGATCAAAGATAGGAATAGTATAATCCTCGCCATCACCTACATTTGGCAGGAGTAAATACGCGCCTGCTGGATCAAACACGATGCGCGCCTCCACCATAACACCATTCATATCATTAATCTTGAGCTTGTAGGTTTGCCCTTCTATACTCGCGCCAACAACCTCTGATAATCTTGTGTTTTCTGTCGCGTAACCTCCCCCATTTGCAAGCACCTGCGAAACACTAGAAGTAACTTTTGAACCCTCAACTTGAAAATATGTCCTGTCGTATTCATTGGCATAATCTGTGGGAATCCCATCAACCTCTGCACCTTCTTCGTTAAGAGTAGTTAGCTTGATAGAGAATCCGTGCTCACCATTAAAAGGTGGGTCTTGAAAGTCGTGAGCCTTATTGGCTACATTGTTATCTACTATGATAAGCCGCCCTTTTGAGAAAGAAACATCAATATTGCCACCAAAATGATCTTTTATAGCACGTGTCAAATCGCGCATATCTGCACCCTGTATGTCAAATTCCAAAGGCAATAGTGGATTCTCTGGATCATCATAGATTCTGCCTTCGGGAGTATTTGGGCGAGTTCCTTCAATGCGAAGCTTGGAAACATAGGGCGGAAACACATCTTCAAGCTTTGTTGTCATCTCTGCTGCCCTATTGTCTTTTGTAATAAAAGCAGTTGGTATTTCTGTTTTTCGAAAATCTGATTTGTCTGTTATACCAACAATACTAGTAGTTACCCTATCTGTTCGAAAGTCACTCTGATTGTATGCTGTTATTCGTGCCCCAATCGTAATAAGATCATCAATATTATCCACATCAACATCGCTTGAAATCATATGAAAATCGATACCTGATCTTCCGGGTTCTAAGTCTTTTATTTCAATCTGTCCCCACTGGTTGAGCGTTACTTCAACAACTTTATTAAATGCTGTGTTGCCAAATTCCTTGCCAATCCTATCAAGCAAGTCTTGCACTTTTGTCGAGCGCTCATCATTGCTATAACCCTTATCAAGAGCAAATTTTGCCTTAAACACAGAGCCATCAGAGCGCACGCCTCGTATATAAAAATATTCTGGTGTATCATTACTTGGATCACTATCATCATCACCAATCAAGTCGCGTAAAGTGTCGCTAGCTTTAATATACACTTCTTGTGAGAGATTGCTTCGATTTGAACTATCCATAATACCCGGATTTAGCTTGGATTGATTAAGCATTCTAAGATTGGTGGTAATGATACGCTGTTTATCAGAATCTCGTCCAAAAAATAGCTCTTGCCCTGTGATATTATAGGGAATAAGATTATGCGAGCTTACAAGTACGCTTAGCTTTTCGTCATTCCCATAATAATTCCCTTGCTCATCAAAAGGTGGGTGATCCACCCTACTCCCACCAAAAATAAAATTACCGCCAATAGAAGTGTTTGCAAGACTTAAAAAATGATTTTTTAGCCCCTGCAAATCATTGGCAATCGCCTCGCGAGAAGCAGGCGAGTGAATATCATTTGCCGCTTGGATTAGCTTGGTTTTGAATTGCACCATTGTCTCTGAAAGATCAGCAAGTGTTTTGTCTGTATTAAGTGTCGCTGTTTGGGCGTGTTCGGCGACATCAATGCCTTGTGCTAAAGTATTAATCTCATTTTCGAAGCGTAGATTCTGGTTATATACGGTGGCATTTTGATAGCCATATTGGATTTTTAGCCCAGAAGCAATCTGTGTGTTTTTGTCATTAAGCTTGCTTTGCAAGGTGTTTTGATAATGATTCATTTGGTTATATTTTGTCCCAAATGTAATACGCATAGTATCCTCTCTATAAACTAGAATCTAAACCTTAGCACTAGATAAGCAAAAAAAGTGCCATAACAATAACAACAAAGCACTTAGTACTTTTATGGTCAAGCACACCCTATTTTATAAATCGTCCAAAAAATCGTATTTTTCATCATAAAGCCATAGTGCTAACGAATCAGCGACAAAAAAATCACAATTATACAAACGTCCATTACGCAAGGCACATTTTCCTTCTTGTAAAGCCAGTGTGAGATGTTCTTGATTTAGAAAGTCTTGCACTTCTTGTAATGCCACGCCAGCAGTGCTCCTAAGCCCAAGAAATAGCGTTTCTAGCGCTAGATTCTCGCGCGTTAAATACTCTTGCTCTTTTTTAAGTGGAGTGGCGATATAGCTTTTTAAATCGCGTGTGCCCATATAGCGCACAGTACCTATCCTACCCACCGCTCCAGAACCACAACCTAGGTATTCTTTATTCTGCCAATATGCAAGATTATGCAGGCTTTTGTAAGGACGCGCGAAATTTGCCACTTCATAATGGCTAAACCCAGAATCTAACAGAATATCACGCACAAGGTGGCATTGTTTTTCTACATCAAGAGGTGTGCTAATATTTTGATATTTTTGCATAAATCTTGAGCCCTCCTCTAGTGTAAGCATATAAGCCGATAAATGATCTATGTCTAGCGTGGCGGCTTGTTGAATATCATTAAGTAGGGTTGCTTCATTATCAAAAGGTGTACCATAGATCATATCAATACTTTTGTGCGCAAAAGTTCGTGCAGAATCTAATGCCCTATATACTTCGTGATTTTTATGTTCTCGCTCCAAAAAGGCGAGCTTTTTTTCACAAAAGCTTTGTACGCCAAGACTGATGCGATTTACCCCAAGTTGCGCGACTCTATCGCACCAAGAACGTTGCAGCGAATTTGGATTTGCTTCTATGGTTATTTCACTTGGCAAACTTGTGTGGCGCAAAATCTCACTAAAAATTCGTTCATAGTGTTGCACGCTAAGTAAATTTGGTGTCCCACCTCCAATGTAAATGGATTCTAGCTTTATTTTATGTGGTGCTTTAGATTCTAGTGTTTTCTTTGATTGTTTTTGTTTGTTTTTTTTGTCGTTTAGCAAAGCGTGATCAGCATATTGAAGCCATAAAAATGTAGCGCGTATATCAAGCAAAAGGCTTCTAAGATAGGCTTCTTGCATATCTAGTGCATTTACATAGGAGTTAAACGCACAATACCCGCATTTACTTTCACAAAAAGGAATATGAATATAAAGTATCAAGCAACACCTCAAATCGTGCCAAATCCTTATATAAAGGATTAGAATCTAAAACTAGATTCTAGCACCAAAACTCGTATCCATAAGCACTCTTGTAGGATTTTAGCGATTAAAGAATGATGGTTTTTTTGATGGTTGTGGCTTAGTGTTGTAGGTTGGGTTTGGATTGATCTGCAAATCTTGTTTGAGGATTCTGTAATTATCACAGCCTTGTTGCAAACCAGAATCGCACGCATAAGCATACAAATCCAATGCATAGCTTGTATTTTGCGTAACACCAAGTCCTTTTTGGTATAAAACACCAAGATTACTGCAGCTTTTTACATCAGCAGACTCACAAGCGATTTTGAAATATTTTGCCGCATACGCATAACTAAGAGGTGCTCCATCAAGACCATTGGCATACATATAACCAAGATTAGCACAACCCTTTATATCTCCAGCATTGCACGCTGCATAGTTTAAATCTGGCTTTGAGAGAGAGGATTTATTTTTTCCATAAATATTTTGAGTGTTACTCATAAGTCCTAAATTATAGCAACCAAGATTACTTCCTCCATTACAAGCAAGCTTATAGTAACGGATCGCAGTGAAAAAGTCCTTATTTACCCCATCACCATTGGCATACATAAACCCAAGGTTATTACAGGCAATCGCATCGCCTCCTTGACAAGCGCTCATATAAAACTGCACTGCAAGTTCTTTATCGTCTTTGCTTGCACCATTTTTTTCGTTATACAGCATAGCAAGATTTGTACAAGAAGTCGGATCACCCGCTGAACAACCCATTTCGTAATAGCGCTGTGCCTTTTTGAGATTAACCTCGACACCTTTTCCTGCGACATACATTGTCCCAAGCCCAAAACAGCCCGAGGGATTCCCGCCATCGCAAGATTTTTTGAACAGATCGTGCGCGGTTATAAAATCTCCCTTTTTTGCCGCATCAATACCAGCCTTTAGCTGTGCTGTTGGGATATCTGGTGAATTGAGCCTGTCAGTCATGGGGTATTGGTGTGGTAGCATTTCAGAATCCCTTGCTTCATCTTGGTTTAAATTGGAGGAGCTGAGCTCTTGTGGTATTTCTCCTAAAGAGGGGGCATTGAGATTCTGTGCTAGTGCTGGATTCTGCGAGGGTGGAGGCAAGCCATTGTCATTATACTGCGCGCCTCTTTGTGCAATCGCATCTCGATCAAGCCCGTATGTGAAATTGCCCTCATCTGCTGCGTTTAGCTGAACAAACGCTCCACAAGCGACAAAAGCAAGCTTCAAGGTTGAATCGCGCCAAGTATTTGGTATTTTTGCAAAACTCCGTTTTATTGCTAAAATCCTTTTCATAGAATGCTCCATTGCAAAATTTATAAGCAAAAAAGCAAAAACCATTCCCTATTTTTGTACCTCTACGTGTCTTAGATATGCTATTATTGCGCACAAATTCACCTCAAAGGAATATTTATGGCAGCTAAATATCGCATTAGGGGGGGGGCAATATCTAACTAATCCAAACCCTACACTAACAAATACCACTCCAATAGATTCTTTTATGCAGAATCTAGATTCTGCATTATGCGCCCAAGATAGCTCTCTCACATCTACTACAAAATATATTTCTCATTATGTAGTGATTTTTATCGCTTACACGCTTGCCTTTGGGCTTATGCTTTTAAATACAAGAGGGTATTATTGGGACGACTGGGCGATGATTGGGAATTTTAGCTTTCAAGATGCAAACAGACAATGGCTACAAAATGGTAATATTTGGTATGGGCATTTTCACTGGATTTTTGTGAGTTTGCAGCCTTATGGTGTGGCACTTTTTCGTTGTTTTACCTTTGTTGCGTTTTTGCTCTGTGGTTTTATGGTGTATGGGATTCTAAGAAGTTTGCGCATACTTACACCATTAGAGGCGCTTTTTATCACGCTTCTTTTTTTGCTACTTCCCTTTAATACAATGTCGCGCAATGTCGTAATTAACTCCACCTACACACTATGCTACCTTTTGTTTTTTAGCGCGTTTTATCTGCTTATGTATCGCCAAAGCTGCAACAGTACTGCTAAAGTGGCGCTTAGGCTCATAGCACTTGTGTTATTTTTTGTGGCTTTTACGATGAATTCTCTGCTTGTGTTTTATGTGCTACCCTTAGCTTATATGGCTTATGTTGAGCTTACTGCAATGCACCATAATAAGCCTTATAAATCGTTGTTTGGGTGGTTTATTAGACATATTGATTTTATCGCACTACCAATTATATTTTATGGGCTAAAGAGTGTGTTTTTTAAGCCATATGGACTCTATGAGGGGTACAACTCCTTACATTTTCTGGCACTCATAAAGGCTATGATAACAACCCCTATTCTTTCCCTGCTTGATTTGGTACATATTGGCTATTTGCTCACTGGAAGTCTGGGGTATATTGCGCTTTTATGCTTATTTATCCTACTTTTAAAACAACGTAGAATCCCAGAAAAACGTTATCTTCTTGGCATTGCTTTTGGGTTTTTGGTGCTGTGGCTTGGTATGTTTGGCTATATAGCAGTCAATAAGCACACGACTTTTATGGATCTTGCCGATCGTCATGGGATACTAGAATCCCTAGGGGCTGCGATTATTATTGTTTTTGTTTGTGGAGCATTATTACAAAACAAGCTATTGAAAAATTTGGCTCTTGGCGTGCTTGTGTGCTGTGCTATTGAATGCAATATTAAAGCACAAGATCGCGTTTTTCGAGCTTATATTTGGCAGGTTGGGGTTTTTGAACATTTATGGCAGAATCCTCTGTTTGCACAATATGATACACTGGTTTTTTACCAAGATAGCGCAAATATCATCTATGATAATGCTTTTTATCAGCTTAATGGTATTTATAAAAAACATACCAAAGCAACAGATAAATTCCTCGCAACAAGTCAAGATGATATACAAAATACAACATACTGCTTCCTAAGCCCTGTGTATAATTGCGATACATACAAAGGGGTAGATTCTGCTGCCCCCGCCAAAGTGCTTATCACTGACAGAACACAATCAAGTGGGCTATTTTCTTTGCTTTCAAGCCTAAAAATGTATGGTTTGCTCAATATTGATTTTGAACGTTTTAAACAAGCTGCTGCTAAACGATTTGAAGTAATTATTGTCCCTAGAGAATCTGCAAATAAATAAGGAGAATCCCCACGAATAAATCCCATAGATTTTTGAAAGCATAAAAATATTAATACAGGCTAAACATAATGTAAAAAATGTGTAATTATGTGCAAATATATTACTATAATGCCTAATATATTGTGAACAAAAACTGTATTTTGTTACAATTATTATGTTTTGTTCTAAGGCTTGTTGTAAATAGAACTTGAAATATGGTAACTTAGGGGGCATTATGTACTACAAATACTTACAAAGCATTTTACCACGCTTGCATTTGCACAAAATAATAATATCAGGCACACTTGTCGCTGGCACATTTAGTAGCGCAAATGCGTTTGATATAAATTTCACTGGCTGGCTTGATGTTTTTAGTAAGCTTGGCTTTAACAACAAAGCAATTGCGCCAACCGAGCAATACCAAGATGCAATCAATGCTGGAGATTATCCAACTGATAGTTTTGTCAATGTTGTCGGCAATATTGGATTAAAAGGCAATATTTTATCAAACGAACTTGAAAACCATAAGCTCACTTATTGGGCTAGTATCGCTGGTGGTGGTATGGTGTTTGACTCAACTAGTAAAGACTATCCCTTAGGACCAGATAGTGTTAATAATGAGTATTTAGGGATATGGGCTGGCTATGATGGAAGGCATAATGGTAGTACAGAACGGCATTTGTATGTTATCAACAACGCACATCTTGACTATACTTACGGTAATGCTTCATCGCCCACTAGTTTCCAATTTAAGGGCGGGCGCTATGCTTCTAAAGCAGAATATATGAGTGGCTACACACAAGGGTTTGAGTTTATGACGAAATTGAACTTTGCCAAAGAAGAAAATGCATTCCATTCACTAAAACTTTGGTGGTTTAGCTCGTATGGACGTGCGTTTGCTGAGGGAATGTGGGTTATGGATTTTATGTCGCCTAGGGGGTATTTTACAGAAGCTGGGCGATTTGCAAACTACGGAATCCACGCTTTTAAGCTAACGTATGAAATTGGAATGCTAGATATTGCTCCCATTATCTATTTTTCACCCGGTACCTACACGGCGCCAATGTTGCAAATTCGACTAGATTCCAATAAAGCCTTTCAAGAGGAGGGGTTTAGATCGCAAACTTTTATACACTTTATGAATCCACTCCACAATGATCGCGTGATTAACGATTATCGCTACGGAGACTTGACAGGGCACTCTACCCAAACCCTCTATATCAACCAACGTTTTGATATTAATAACTACCACTTTGGTGTGGCATTGTATAAAAACTTTGGCAATGCCAATGCCTATATAGGGACGACTGGAAATCCAGTACTAGCACTTTATGATTTTTGGTCAGCTGCATCGTATGATCTTGGACGCAGCATTAGTGATATGATTGGAAAAGATGCAATAACACCTATGCTTTTTGTGGGTGGAGCACATTTTGATGGTAAATTAAATTGGCGGCTTGTGGGTCGCTATACAGATTCTAGTCGCAGTCGTGAGCAGAGTGTTGGGCTTTCTCTTACTTACCAAGTAACCGAAAAACTTTTGCTTGGCGGCAAAATCGAATACTATAACGACATTACCAAAGCAGGGTATCGAGTCGGCTCAAATCGTCCGGGACAAGATGCCAATGGTCCCTATGTTCCAACAACAAATTCCCAAGAAACACCTCAAAACATTGCCGATAGAAGCCACGCCTTCTTGTTTTTGAGCTATCAAATATAGTATTTGCTTAATATGGGTTAGCATTTAGCCAATCTTTATGCTATCATCACGCAAACTAAACAAGGAAGCCACGCTTGAAAACAAAAAAGCTTCGCTCTATCAAAACACCACAAACACAGACTAAAAACCTTTCTGCGCAAGCGCCATTATGCGATATGAATGCATTAGGACTTCGCGCAAATACACTTGATGAGCTGCTTGCTCTACCAAGGATTCTGCCGCAAGGCTTGCCTATACAACGCGCAAAAGCATTGCTAGAATCTTACGCTTCTATGTTGCTTGAATGGAGTATGACACACAACCTCACAGGCGCAAAAGATTCCACTACCCTCCACGCAAATATTATAGATTCTGCTTTGCCTCTTGGGGTGATTAGGGATTTTGGTCTGTGCTTTGATGTGGGTAGTGGGTCTGGCTTTCCAGCGCTTGTGCTTGCGATTTTGCGTCCAAAATCGATTCTTATCCTAAGTGAGCCGCGCAAAAAGCGAGTGGCATTTTTGTATTTTATAATCCAAAAGCTTGGGCTAACTAATGTAGCGATCTATAAAGAACGCGCACAAACTTATGGGCTAGATTCTGGTGCGACACTTGCAAATATCCTAGCACCCAATAATTTTGCAAAGATAGACACACATAAAGCAGATCTTATCACTTCGCGCGCTGCTTTAAAAAGCGAGCAAATATTTAGGGCTACCAGCCATATTCTTGCAAAAAAAGGATATTATCTTCTATACAAAGGGCTAGAATCTGGCTTGCAAGCCTACCAATACCTAACCCAAAAAGCAAGCTTACAATGCTGTCATAGTACAAAGGAGGACAGCACAACAACACAATCTATACAGCTCTACCAGCAAAAAATGCGTGTCTATCTCTACTGTAAAGGATAAATTATGATGCGAGTTCTTACTATTTTGATTGCATTATGCATTCTTACTTGGATTATCTTACGTGCATTGCGCCCACTTTTATACAAAAAAAGTAATCATCATATACCACAAGAAAACCTATCCAAACATAATTACGAAATGGTTCCCTGTGCGTATTGTAAAACTTTTATACATAAGCAAGAAGCACTTGCTTATCAAGATAAGTACTACTGCTCTAAATCCTGCCTACAAGACTAGGCAAGTTAGCATAAAGGACAATAATGATTCTTATTGGTTTGCACCCCAAATTGTTTGCAACAACATTTTATGCAATTAACACACTTGCTGATCTTGCGCACTGCAAAACACATCAAACAGCACAAGAAAAAGGAGAATCCATCGCATACTTTCAAGCAAGTATGGATAAAGACTTTGCGTTATGTTCCTATGCTAAAACACATCATATCTCCTTTGCTGTGTATGTGGATAATGTGGTGGAATTCCTTGCTTGTGCTGCATTTTTGCCAAAATACCTAATAATTGACAAAAATCCAAAAATCTATCAAGATCTTGTTGATACATATTTGCTGGATTCTAAAGTGCTTGCAATTATTGAGCAAGAAAGCCAAATCCCGTCCTTGGCAAGTGCTGGAATTGATGGTGTTGTCTTTAGACAATACTTAAACAATCCAGATATAGACCTGCCTTGAGTAGTTTTACACGTGTTGCTTGTTGATTAAAGTTTGGTTATAATGCCTAAAGAATAAAGATAGTGAGTAAAGCAGTGTGTAAAGATAAAGATATTCAACAAATGAGCGATCCACACCTTTTTGGATATACAGCACATTGTTTTGAACGCTTTATGGAAAACAAACTACGCCCTTATAATATTGGTATAGAGCAACTTGGAGTGCTCTATCTCTTACGACACTACCATGCCAAAAACCTAAGCATTCGCGAAATCTCTTCTTTACTAGCAAAAAATATTACAACAACATCGCGCATTCTTTCTTCACTCGAAAAAAAGGGGTTGCTCAAACGCACAAAAGATGAAAAAGATAAGCGCGTTACCTATGTGAGCTTAACAGAACAAGGATATAAAAAAATCGATAAAATTGCATTTTTAAAAAACGAAATGGACAATATTTTTAATAGCACACTTACGCAAGATGAAAAAAACACACTGCGTAATGTGCTCGCAAAACTCATTAAGGCTGTTTCGTGCGATTGATAGTACTTTTTGTATGTATATTCTATGTGCTAGAGGCGCGAGTTGCACCTGTTGAGACCACACAAGTGCGTTATGGGAATCTTAGCAAAATAGAATCTTTTATAGGAAGTGTGCGTTTCAAAGAAGTAAGCTCGATAGCCGCCCCCGCACAAGGTATAGTAAAGGGTGTGTTTTTTAATATTGGTGATAGCGTGAAAAAAAATCAAAAGCTCCTATCGTTAGATTCTAGCCTACTTGTCGAAGATATTAAAATCAAGCAAGCCAAAATCGCGGATGCACGCTATATTTTAGAACGCCAAAAAAATGAGCTTGAACGGTATAAAAATCTTTTACATTCTCAATCAATTTCTATTCAGCAATTTGAGAATCTAGAATACGAAATGAAGTCTCAAATAGCCAGAATCCAAGCTTTAGAGGGCGAACTTGCAATCTCTCAAGTGCAAATCCAGCAAAAAACAATTTATGCACCATTTGATGGCATCATTGTCGAACAGCGTACGCATATCGGCGAATGGGTTGAAGTAGGTAATGCGATTTGCCAGATTCTCAATTCGCGCGATACTGAAGTGGTGATTGATGTTTCAAGCTCGGTGGTACGCGCACTAACCCTAAAACAAAAAGTTCCAGTCATCATTGGCAACAAAAGCTATCAAGGGGTGATTTCGGCACTTATCCCAAAAGCTGATGCTATATCACGCACTTTTCCTGTACATATCTCTGTGCGCAATGATGGTAGTTTTCTTGATGGTATGGTTGCACAAGCTATGCTTGATGTTTCTGCCAATCAAAAAGGTTTCATTATCCCGCGTGATAGCATTGTCTATAAACAAAACAAGCCCTTTGTGTTTGTTGTGCGCGACAAAAAAGCAGTACGCATTCCTATCACACTGATTGCTATCCAAGATTCTTACTCGCTCATACAAGGTGCTCTAAAAAGTGGAGAGGCAGTTGTTTCGCGTGGACAAGACAGTCTTACTGATAACATAGAAGTACACATCATTAATGCCAAATGAATATCATTGCTTTCTGTCTTACAAGACCTGTCTTTGCAATTGTTATAGCACTTTTTATTCTGCTTTTTGGCACAATTTCTTTGGTACAAGTCCCCTATCAGCTCTTACCACAAATCACACATCCAACAATCAGCGTTTATACCGAATGGGTAGGTGCATCGCCTTATGAGGTAGAAAAGGAGATTGTCCAAGTACAAGAAAAATACTTAAAAAATCTCAAAAACCTTCAAAGCCTTACCTCTACTTCACGTGATGGTATGGGGATTGTCAATCTCGAGTTTAGCTTAGAAACGGATCTAGAAAGTGCCTTTATCGAAGTGAGCTCTAAGCTTGAAGAAATCGGTGGTTATCCAGAGAATGTCCAAAAACCTATCATCAAAACTACTGGCGAAACAATTCCAGTCGCAGTTTATTTATTTGTAAAAACACTAGATTCTACAAATAAAGTACTAGATAGCCACGACATTGATACATATAAAGATATGATTAATAATGAAATTTTGCAGTATTATGAGCGTATAGAAGGCGTGGGTGAAGTCTTTGTTTCTGGTGGTACTTCAAAGCAAGTTCAAATTACGCTAAATACAGCCAAACTCGCTTTTAACAATATCACTATCCAAGAAATTATCAATGCTATCAATACTAAAAACCGTAATATTTCAGCAGGCAATATTGACTTTGATCAGCGCAACTATAGAATCCAAACTATCGGTACATATCGTTCTATCAACGAAGTGTTAAATACCATTATTAAAGTGCAAAATGGCAAGCTCACACGCCTAAAAGATGTCGCAAGCATTCAAATTGGCTATGCTAAAAAGACAAGCTACAATCTCCACAACAATGATGAGGTTATTTCGATTCAAATCCGTCCAACAGCTGATGCTAATATTCTCAAGCTTACAGACACGATTGAGCAATTAACCAATGATCTTAATGCCCAAGTGCTAGCAAAACAAGGGCTAAAGATTGATTGGGGGCGCGACCAGAGAGGTTTTATCTTGAGTGCTATCTCTCAAGTTCAAGAGAGTGTATTTGTAGGTATGGTGCTAGCTATTGGAATCCTTTTGCTTTTTTTGCGCAATCTCACTTCCCTCTTTGTTATGGCGCTTGTAATTCCACTTAGTATTATTGGAACATTTATAGTGCTACATACACTTGGTAGAACACTCAATATCATCTCGCTAGCTGGTATTTCATTTGCTATTTCTATGGTGATAGATTCTGCTATTATAGTGCTAGAATCTATCATTCGACACACTAAGCGAGCACAAGAAAACCAAGATTCTCTTGTAGAATCCAGTCTTATAGGGATAAAAGAGGTGCTTGGCGCATTGTTTGCATCAAGCATTACCACAATTGCAATTTTTATTCCTATCATCTATCTCAAAGATGAGACTGGACAGCTTTTTGCAGATATTGGGATTGCCGCTAGTAGCGCAATTATCATAGCTTTTATTGTATGTATATTTGTTATTCCCGCGCTTTTGCTTTATGCTATGCCAAAGCAGACAGCCCCATCTCGTATTAGCCAAAATATTGCTGCTTTTGGTGAAAGAATTGCAAATCTCATTATGAGTGGTGTCTATAAGTGTACAAAAACCATAAAAAGCAGAATCCTAACCATTGTAGGGTTTTTAGGGTTTTGCCTCGTGTTCAATCTTATTACATTTCCCAAAACAGATTATATGCCAAAAGGTGAGCAAAACTTCATTATCTCTTATATATCTGCGCCATCAGGACTTTCTTTTGATGAAAAACGCTATATCACTCAATTGCTCAATGAAAAAATTACACCCTTTTTGCGCATAAATGGCTATGAACAAAAAAATCTGCAAGAGCCGCCCGCGATAGAAGATTTTTTTATAAGTGTTGGTAATTCAATTTATTTTTATCTTGTAGCAAGCGATAGTACACAAACCCCAAAGCTTATGGATTTTGCTCGCGAACTTATTACACAAACCCCAAGCATTAACGGTGTAGTCCTACGTCAAGAGATTTTTAGCGGGGCTGGAAGCTCAAGTATTGATGTTAATATCAGCGGGGACGACTTGGGACGTATTTTTGATGCCACACAAGATGTGTGGGAAGCCATCAATGAACGATTTAAACAAATGAATGTACGTGCTGTACCATCTTTGCATTCTAATAATCGCGAGATCAACCTCTATCCAAATGATTACGCCTTGCTAGCAAATCAACTTGATGTAGCAAGCTTTGGCAATATTATTGATGTGATTGCTGGCGGCAAAACATTAGGAGCAATTAAGCTTGATGAAGGCTATGTGGATTTGGTGCTCAAATCAGAAAATATCAATCGGTCTCCAGAAGATATTTTGTATGCTCAAATCTATGCTCCAAGCGGAAAGGTTGTAATGCTTGGGTCATTGAGTGAAGTTCAAAACGATCTTGGGGTAGCAACCATTAGGCATTTCGAACAAAAACGCAATATCTTACTCATCTTAAATCCAAGCGGCAATACGCCTTTAGAAGAGATCATTACCACGCTTAAAAATGAAGTTTTACCACCTATTAATGCACAATATAATGATCTACAAATCACACTCAATGGCAATGCCGATAAACTAAGCGAGTTAAAAGATGAGCTCATAGGAGGTTTTGTACTTGCACTGGCAATCACATACCTCATTCTATGCGCGCTTTATGGTAGCTTTTTTTATCCAATTTTTATTATCACTACTATACCATTTGCGATCAGTGGAGCGCTTATAGGGCTATTTTTGGTTAATACATTTATAGCACCACAGAATCTCGATGTAATCACAATGCTAGGTTTTATCATTTTAGTAGGAAGCGTGGTAAATAATGCGATTCTTATCATTTACCAAGCTAGAATAAACTATACCTCCCACCAAATGAGCTGGAAAGAAAGCGTACTAGATTCTACAAAAACAAGACTATCGCCTATTTATATGAGTATGCTTACAAGTGTTCTTGCACTTTTGCCACTTGTAATTTCAGCAGGGGAAGGTAGCGAGATCTATCGCGGACTTGGTGCTGTGCTTATTGGAGGGATTGCTTTTTCTACGATTATTAGTGTGTTTATTGTCCCAGCCCTTCTCTTAAGCCTGCCTCCAGAAAACAAAATTCAAATGCTAAAAGCAACATTCAATACTCTAAAATACACGAGTATCAAACATTTGATATATAAAACAAGCTATTATATAAAAGTTAAAATATTGAACATAAAAACATATACAAAAACATTAAAATTGCCAAAAAGCATAGTAAAATCTTATAAGCATAAAAAGAAGTAGGATAAAACTATGCAAATACTACGGCGCCTTTACCGCTTGTTGGTTGCTGTGTTGGTTGGCATTAGTATGCCTCTCTTTGCTGATATAATACCTCTTTCTATGAAAGATGCTATCGATAAAGCTTTACAATATTCAGCAAGCCTCAAATCCCAGCAGAGCTATGTTTCCGCAGCAACTTTTAACAAATACGCAAGTTATGCAAATTTCCTACCCGTTATGACAAGTGCATATTCATATAGTTTTAATGCTCCAAGCCTCTCACAAGAGTATTCACTCAATAGTATCAATGTGAGCGCGAGTATGAATTTGTTTCGTGGATTCATCGATTATTTGACTACAGCAGAATCTTCGGAGAATCTAGCACGACAAAAATTTACACTCCATAGTATCCGAGCAAATATCATTTTAAACACAAAGCTTGCATATATACGAATCCTACAAAACAAAGCCTTGCTCCGTACAGCAGAAGAATCATCACGACTTTTCGCAGATCAATTCAAAAAAGCAAACTCGTTTTATCAACAAGGTTTGCGCGCCAAAAATGAAGTACTCACTATGCAACTTCAACTCTCAAACGCAAATATCTCACTGGAAAATGCAAAAATGAATCTCGTATATGCCCTAAATGAGCTTGGTAACTTGATTGGCGAAAAGGTTGAAATAGGACAAATAGAGGAAATCAAAGAAGTGAAGCTTATAGAATACGATAAGCAAGATCTTATAGCGCAGATTCTAACAAATAATCCTGATTATCTTTTTGTCAAATCCCAACTAGAATCTGCACGCATAGCTTTTAAAACCACCAAGGGGCAGTTTCTCCCTCAACTTGATTTAGTAGGACAGAAGTTTTGGTATATTGATGGTGCTGGTGCAGCAAATAGCTACTATGGTTTGCAATCCCAAGTACGCTTTAATGTAACACTTAATCTTTTTAATGGGCTACGAGATGGCTTCACTTATCAAACAAAGCGTTATGATGTTTTGGCGCTAACGCATCATCTCAAACAATATGAACGTAATGTTGAATTACAAATCGATGGACTTTTACGTGATTATGCCAATGCAAAATCACAACTAATCATATCGCAAAATTCTCTCAAAGAAGCCAAAGAAAACTATATCATCATCAATAATCGCTATTTACAGAATCTCTCCACATACACTGAACTTATTAATGCCCAGCTACTCCTTACTACAATGCAAACTAACATTGATCAGGCACGCTACAACATCATAAGCATTCAATCCAATATTCAAAGACTGACAAATCCATAGAATCTTTCACTATTAACTGAAATATCTCTAGAGAATCTAATTTGATATTAACAAGATTTTAAGCATCTATAAGAGAGTTAGCTAACCCTTCTTTAGGCTTCTTTTTAGTATTGCTTAACATAGCTTTATTCTTTTTCCTTGATGTGCTTTTGTGGCACTAAGGTTATAATCAATTAAAACACTATTGCTTTGTGGGCTACATTCTTTGGTAATTTTCATCATACCACGCCCCACAATATGATTTGGCAGAAAACCAAAAGAGATTGTGTGCAAACAATGTTATGAATGCCTTGCTCAATAAGTTCAATCATTTCGGCAGTCAAAAGTCAGCTTTTGCCCCATATTTACAGGCTGATTAACATAGCCTTATGCAAGTGTTTTGGTATGTGCAAAAAAGAAGATTGGTAAAAGACTTCTTGTTTTTTTAGTCGATATTAAATTGGTTTGTTTTTTAACATATAGATATAAACAAAGCTTGTAAATAAGGTGTGTGCTAGATTTGCCCCATATATCTTGCCTTCCGCAAGCATATTATTACCAAGATTGCTAATTTCATCGATTTTAGCCGTGTATAAAAAGTCCTCTAGATTCTGAAATAAGCACCCCCACCTATGACAGCCGCTTCCCCTTATGGTGATATAATCACCATATATCTTATAAATATATAGAAGTTGGGCTTGAATAATCTTGGCTGGATTCCCTTGTTTGAGTCATAAAATATGTCATTTGATAAAAAGATCTAGGTTTTTTGTTGTTTTAAAAAGCGGCTCAAGATACTTATTGGTTGGGGCGATACCTCTAGATCCTGTAAGTTTATCAATACGACTTTAGTAGTTTGGAAACTTTTACATTTTCACCACTAAGCTCAACCACCGCAATCTGTATTAGGCTCTAAAATTTAATTGCTTCTGCTGTAGCAAAGACTTCTTATACAATCTATGCCCACTGTCTTGTAAAATCTAAAACCCACCAAGTCAGAAGGTGAAAAACTCTAATTTGACGATCACCAATGATGTCTTTAAGCCCCTTCTGCAATCCCCGTAGCTTTTTGGGCACACTTTAGCATAATGACACTCATAGTATCTATACAAAATCTTACCACTATCAAGCAAAACGATTTTTGTGGTTGTACCTCTCCAACTATCCCAAGTATTAGCATTTTGTTCTCTATATTTAAAAAGTCTTCTAGGCTTAATCTCCACTCCAAACTACACGCAGAATCTGCTAATTGATACATTATGATTATGTCTTAAAGGTTGTAATACCATCATCTAGCTCTTTTGTTTTAATCTCCGTACTGCGCACGATTGACGACACCGCATTGCCAAGTTCTTTTGTACGTGTAGAAAGTTCAACAATCTGATTCATCTTTTCGCTAAGGTTTTGTATTTTTTCAAATACTTCTTGATTCTTTTCTAAAATCTTATTAGACGAGTCTAGCGTGTGCTCTAAAAACATTCTTGTTTCGTTAGCATTTTGAATAAGTTCTTGGGTTTGTATAGCTGCTTTTTGCGACTCTTCTGCGGTAAGTTGTATTTCCCCGCTTACTTCTTGAATACTCTGAATGCTCGCATTTGTTATTGCTGAAATTTCATTAAGGGATTTATGTGTGCGTTCCGCAAGCTTTCGCACTTCATCTGCCACCACAGCAAAGCCCCTTCCGTTTTCACCAGCACGAGCTGCCTCGATAGCAGCATTCAGAGCAAGGAGATTCGTTTGTTCAGCAATATCAGCGATAAAAGAAAGCATTTTTCGTGTGTGATCGGCATTTTCTATAAGCACCTTTGCACTTTCAAAAATCCTTATATGATCCTCACTTGAATGCTGCATTTGATCAACAACTTCTTGTAGTTTATTCACAAATTCATCAAGTGCATTCTGTGTATCGAGTACATTTTTTACCATTGTATCTATTTCGCTTTTTACAACTTGTGTTTGCGAAGTAATATCTTTAGAAAATACATCAACTGCATTAATATGCTCGACCTGTATATTGGAATTTTTGGAAAGCTCAAGGGAAATTTGATTAAGATTATGAATTGCTTGCAAATTTTCTTGAGAGACATTTTTTGCAATCTTTATTGTACCTTGAATCTTTTCGATAAAACGATTAAAAAATGTAGAAGTTGTACCCACTTCATCTTGCGTTTTGATGGCAATGCGCTTGGTTAAATCTCCTTCTTTTGTACTTGTAAGATCTCTAGCCATAGATCGCAAAGAACCAAGTGGTCTGATAAGCTCTCTCTCAAAAAACACCCACAAACCAGCAATTGCCGCAATACACGCTACAATAGTTGATCCTATCACCCAATACATACTTTTATCAATTTCCTGATGCAAATCAGACAAAGAAATCTTTAATTCCATAACACCAAGCACATCGCCTTTTGCTGCATTTGCATGGCATAAAAGACAATTATCTTGCGCAATAAGTGGCTCATAGAGCAAGGCAAAGTGCCCATCTTTTTCATTGATACTTTGAAATACAGATTCTTTAGAAGCAAAAATATCTTGCACGATCGATGTTGGTACCAAAGGGTTAGGAATTGCAAAAAGCTCAACAACACTCGAAGATTGATAGATTTTAAGATCTTCAACGCCGGGAATGCTTTTGGAGTCTTTTACGCTCTCATCAATTGCTTCCCGCGAGCCAATGTTCATACCAGAACGTATTGTGTAGAAAATAGATTGACTTAACATATTTGCGATGTTAGTAGATTCTCTTTTGGCAAGGCTATTAAAGTTATTTTGCAGTAAAAAAATAAGTCCCACCACGCCAACAATAAAAAACAAGAGTAATGTGAAAATCATTTTTGCTCGAAAAGTTTTTAACATTTTGCTTCTCCGAACTACTCTACTTCTATACCTCACACTAATTCTTGCTAAAATTCTCTTAAGATTCCATTATATCTTATATCCACCTCTTAAAACAAGTAATTTATAGTTTATATCTTTATGACTTCTGAAAGAAGCGATAATAAAATTGCGGACGATTTTCTTGTTTTATACGCGAGATTGCAAGATCACCGCTGCGAACACGCGTGGTTATAGTTGAACCAGCAGCAATAAGTGTATCAGATTCTATGCATACAGGTGCCACAAGCTGACTATCGCTGCCAACAAAAACATTTTTACCAATTGTGGTTTTATGCTTTTGCTTGCCATCGTAATTGCACGTTATAACACCAGCACCGATATTGCTCCCCTGCCCTATGTCGCAATCACCAAGATAACTTAAATGTCCAGCTTTCACACCTTCCATAAAGGCGTTTTTAGTCTCAACAAAATTTCCTATATGTGTTTTAATAATGTGAGATTTTGGTCGTATGTGTGCCATCGGTCCTATATCGCTAGAATCTATGATACTCTCTTCTATCACACTACCCGACCTAATATGCGAATGTATGATTTTGCTTTTACCGCAAATTCTGACATTGTTTTCAATTTCACACTCCCCTACAAACTCTACATCTTCTTCGATATATATGGTTTCTGGCAAGTGCATAATCACTCCTTGCTCCATTGCTTGTTTGCGCAAGTATTCAAGCCTCTTAGATTCCACATAGGCGAGCTCATATTTAGAATTTATACCTATAAATTCTGATTTATTTCCCCAAAAAGGAGCAATAAGTGTGTTGTTTTTAGCGCTTATTGTTATTACATCTGTAAGATAGTATTCTTGTTGAGCATTATTGTTGGTAACCTGTGGCAAGATAGAGTCCAAAACCTCTTTATCAAAAGCATAAATCCCAGCATTAACAATTTTTATTGCACACTCTTGCTCACTACAATCCTTTTGTTCTATGATCCGCTCTATCTGCAAAAAATTCGCAGAATCTGATACCTGAGATCCTGTTTTAAAAAGCTCTTTAGATTCTTCAAAAAAGGTTGTGAAATTCTTATTATCAAGGTTATGTGGGTGTTTAAAAAGTATGCGACCATATCCGTATGGGTTTTCTAATTCAAGCACACTCACAGCGATAGGTGCTGGAACATTCGCAAGCCTAGTAATACTTGCAGCGCTAATCATAGGTGTATCACCATTGAGTACAACAACGCGCTTATGTTTTAGCGCAAATATATGTTTAGTAGAATCTAAAAGCGCACCGCCTGTACCTGGAAATTGCTTATGATCTTGTGTATGGAGAGAGATTGTTTTTGCAGAGTCTTGCTCAAAATAAGGAGCAAAATTATCATACAAATGCTGTGTTATTTTTTCCTTGTGATGATAGAGCACAATATGAATATCATCGCTTACTTGTAGGGCTTGATAAAGAATCCGATCAATCATAGGTATGCCACAAATAGTATGCAACACTTTTGGTTTTGGCGAATGCATTCTACTCCCTGCGCCAGCAGCCAAAATCACAATAGAAAATTCCATTTTACTCCCTTGCAATTGCGATTTGAGAATCTTAGCAGTATTTAGATTAAAAATCCCAAAATCTTGTATAATGCCTCTTTTTAATTTGGTATCAAATATTATGCTATTTCCAAAAGGATAATAATGCAAAACACGCTCAAGCATCTTGCTATCATTATGGACGGAAATGGTAGATGGGCACAAATACAAGGTAAAAGTCGGCAGGTTGGACACAAAAAAGGAGCGAAAAATGTGCGCTTTATCACGGATTGGTGTGCAAAAAATCACATTGCCTACCTAACACTTTATGCCTTTTCCACAGAAAATTGGAATCGCCCTAAAAAAGAAGTGGATTTTCTTATGAAGCTTTTAGAGCGCTATTTGCAAGAGGAAACACAAACATACCATCAAAATAAAATACGTTTCCGCGCAATTGGAGATATAGATTTTTTTTATCAACCACTAAAGAGCTTGATTTACAATCTAGAATCTCAAACTGCCACTTATACAAACCTTACGCAAACTCTTGCCCTAAACTATGGTTCGCGCAATGAAATAGCGCGTGCGTGCATAAAAGCACTTGCAGAATCTAATGTGTGCAATAAAAACATAGCACAAGAATCTAACAACAAGAGTAAAGAGAGATTTTTAGATTCTAGTTTGCCTTTTGCCAATAGCACACAAATAAATGGTGATTATGCAATACACACAATCAATCCTAAAGAAATGGAATCCCTCATTCACCAACATCTTGATACAACTGATATGCCCGATGTTGATTTACTCATACGTACAGGTGGCGAACAACGCCTATCAAACTTCCTGCTTTGGCAAGCAAGTTATGCAGAACTTGCATTTACTAAAACCTTGTGGCCAGACTTTGGCTCAGATGAACTCAAGGGAATTATTCAAGATTTCTATCTTAGACAACGCCGATTTGGGGGATTGCAAACATAGTTTATAGGTAAGAATGTATCTAAATTTAAGACTTGGGTAATTCAAAGTGTTTTTGGATCGCTTTAATATAGTCAGATTTATTCTGTATTTAGATTCTCTAAGATATTTTAGCCAATGCTTCAATACACTAGATCACTTAAGTAGAATCCATAAATGCCAAAACACAACAAACCTATCCAATATCCCTAAATAAAGCCATTGTCTAGATTCTACCTTGCTGTCTTTTAGCTCTCTTAACGTGAGGTTTATCACTATAGAGATCTTTATAATAATCCTTCCAACGCCTATGAAACCAAAACCAACTCGAAGGATTTTTACTAATAACACGCGTTGTTGCATCTGCTTGGGCTTGCGTGGCAATCGCAATATCACTTGCAGAATTCTCTGTATGTGGCGCATAGATTGGTGGATAAAAACGTGCAATAAATTTTGAATAGTCTTTGTTGAAATCGATAAACACAGGCACAATCCCAACACCAAAACGACGTGAAAGAATAGAAGCTATAGGCGTATGTGTTGCCTTTTTACCCATAAAATCCACCCATACGCCCTCATTTGCTGAAATACTCTGATCGACCAAGATACCAGCAAGAGCGCCCTTTTTACCATAAAAACGTAGTAATTCCTTAAAAGCTCCAGCTTTATTGATAAAGCGTACACCTTGCAGCTCACGCCGCGAAATAATAAGGGCATCTATGCTTTTTATGCCAGTCAATCGTCCAAGACTTGCCATTTTATAGGGTTTAAAGCGTGGTGGCAAAAAAGTTGCTATGGCTTCCCAATATCCAAAATGCCCAGAAATAGCCACAGCTCCACCATCTTTTTTTAGGCAATTGTGCAAGTAGTGCTCATCAATCACTTCAAAACGTTGCGCTAAAATATGATATGGAATCTTTGTAATGCGAATACTTTCTAAAATAACAAAGGCAAAGTTTTGGTAGCAACGTTTAATGATTGCTTTCTTTTGTGGAAGCTGCAAAGAATCACCATAGATAAAATTAAGGTTGGTGAGCGCATCATTGTAGCGGCGTTTATTATCTAAGACACACATTAAAAACCCAAGAATTTTTACAAATACCACAAATATTCTATGAGGGAGAGCTGCCAAAAAAGCACCAAAAACATTGACAAAAATACCAAGCATTATACCAAGAAAATTCACACCAAATCCCTATATAAATACAATATCAATGTGTATGGGTGCGACCAAATTTGAAATACTCTCTCGAGCAATGTAGAGTGGCATTTTAGATGTAATAAAGAGCTTTTTATTGCTATAAGAGTATTGTAGTGAGCTTTCATCAGTCAAACATAGCAAATAGGCAAGCGAGAGGATAAAACTAAGCCATTGTAAATGTTCAATTGGTGGCATAATACTGCTAATATGTGCTATGGCATCATCTTTTGGTATGCGCTTATTGAGATATTCAAGGAGTAAGCACACAATTGCCCTGTCTGTGTGAGAGAAACCATAATCTAATCCATGCAACAAAAAATACGCACCATGATCCATACGACTATAGAAATTTAAAAAATTTCCTATATCACATAGTTGTGAGACGATACGCAAATAAATTATATTTTGCTCACTAAGTTTGTGTAAAGGCATAAGCGTATGAAAAATAGCTACTGCCTGTTTAATAATATTCTTGCTATGCTTAACATTGACATTAAAACGATCTTTTAATGCAACAAGAGAAGGGTAGACTCCGTTTGGAAAACGATATCTTTGTGTCCGCAACATATCTGCTAAAAAAACACCTTCGCGCACTCCAACACCGCTTGCAATAATGAGCTTTGCACCAAAATGCTCTAATAGCATAGAAAATATCAATGCTCCTGACCGAATATTATCACGCCTATCAAGTGGCACACCAAGATTCTCTAGATCTTCTTCTTTTGTCTTATAAATTGTTTGAATAAAGCTCTTAGCCCCTTTAACCGGAATCTCATAGCCATGAATTGTTTTTATGGGATATTTGTTTTGCTTACCATTGATTTTGGCTATAGCTCTAATGGTTCCACCAATACCATAGACGTTGTGATGTTGAAAGTGTTCTGGAATTCTCTGCAACTCTTTGCGAATAAATTCCTTTGCAGCAGCAAGATTTTTATGATCAAAAAATAATTCTTTGAGCCTAATTGTGCCAAGATTTAGTGAAATAAGCTCTTTGATATCACCATTTTCAATAATTGCACACTCTGTACTGCCTCCACCAATATCAATTGTTATCCCAGATTTGTTATGTGAAAGATTTGCGCAAGCAATGCCACCATACCAAGCCTCTTTAGTGCCATCAATGACCTTTATTTTTACGCCACCCTCTTGTCTTGCACGCACTAAAAATTCTGCCCTATTTGGCGCATCACGTATAGCAGAAGTTGCCACACATAAAAGCTTTTTTGCAGCATATTTTTTGGCAATCGCCTTAAATTCCTTGAGTGCATTGATAGCACGCTGCATAGGAACTTCTTGCAGTAATCCATTATTTTCATAGCAACCCTCTGAAATACGAACACGCGACTTAATCTCATAAATGAGCCGAAAACCAAAGCGACTGGTTTTTTCAAAAATCGCCATTCTCGCAGAGTTTGATCCAATATCGATCACTGCTGTAATTTTTGCCAAATCACTCTCCTTTACTGATTTGTTCAAACTTGTATTTTAACTCCTCAAGGCTTTCATTATTGTCTGGATCTGGCATAATTGCGTCCTTTGGACAAACACTCACACAGCTTGGCTCATCATAATACCCCACGCATTCTGTGCAATAATCTGGATCAATCTGATAAATAGGATCGCCCTCCAAGATTGCGCCATTTGGGCATTCCTCTAGGCAAGCATCACAAGCAATGCACTCATCATTTATCATTAAGCTCATTATTTTCCTTTTAGCTAAAATAAATGACTCTTTTAGCTAAAAAATTCTTAAAACTTCTTGAATTAGTGTGTATTGATTTGTGTATTGAGATACTGATAGCGCAAAATCTCACGCTCGTTTTGCAACCGCTTATTTTCTTCTTTAAGAAGATCGCTCTGAGTTTGTAATTTATTAATATCACGGCTTATATAATAAATTGAATTGCTTAGCCAAATTTTTGGCACACAGATAAGCAAAACTGCCAAAAGTCCTATATACACAACAATAAGATACCATACATCAAGCCCACTTCTTCTTTCTTCGTTATGCAACCCTTCCTTCTCATCTGTCCTAATTCTTATTTCCTGCATACCCTTCTCCTATCTTTATGCCTTATTGTAGCGCAAAAGCACGCAGTTTTGCACTTCTTGCGCGCGAATTTTGGTGAATTTCTGCTGCATTTGCCATAATTGGCTTTTTTGTGAGAATCTTTCCTCTAGCATAACCACCACCACACTCACATCGATATGATTCACTTGGGCAAATACAATCCTTGCTCCAAGCCTTAAAGGTGTCTTTTACAATTCTATCTTCTAGCGAATGAAAGCTAATAATAGCAACAATGGCGCCAGATAATGCACTATTAGATTCTGCCATCTGATGCTTTTTTGTAGTATTTTGTACCGTAGTAAGCAGAGTTTTCAAGGCATTTAGCTCATCATTAACTTCAATACGTAAGGCTTGAAAAGCAAGCGTGGCTGGGTGTATCTTGCGCGAACTAAAATGTTGGGCTAAAAATGTGCTTAATTCTTTAGCGCTTGCAAAGCCACCTTTGTGTGTTTTAATAAGATGTGCCATTTTTTTGGATTCTCGTATTTCGCCGTATTCGCGAAATACTCGCTCCAACTCAAACTCCGAATACTCACTGATAATTCTGCTTGCATTGTGAGTGAGACGCGTATCCATACGCATATCAAGCGAATCGCTTAAAAACCCAAAGCCACGCGCCTTATCATCAAGCTGCAATGAGCTCACCCCAATATCTGCAAGAATACCACACACTTGTTTGCCCTCACACTTGAGTATGGCAAGTGCTTCTGCAAGACCTTGTGCAAAGTTTGTATGTAATAATCGTATGCGTGATGAAAACTTTGCAAGATTCTGACGAGCAATCTTTAAAGCTGCAGAATCTTGATCAATTCCTATTGCTTCAATATGGGGGTATGCCTCTAATAATGCTTGAGTATGCCCACCAAGCCCAAGTGTGCAATCAATAAATACTCTAGAATTACCTTCTGCAAAAGGTGCAAACACATCAAGTACAGAATCTAAAAGCACAGGAATATGTTGCATATCACCTCGCTCAACCTCATAAATTCGCATAGAAATCTTAAAGTATTTTGAATAAAACTTGCATAAAATATACGAGGTAGAATCTAAAATAGATAGATTTTGCTAAACTCATATCAAAATTTTTGGCTTAAGTGATCTATGCTTTGCTAAAAAACTCTTCACCTTAATACAAATCATTTTTATAGCGAGAACTCTATAAGGTTTTAGTACAAAACTACATTTGCTATCCAAGATACAAAATCCGCAGAATCTGAATTCTGCATTTGTTTATAGATTTTAGAATTATGAATAATCTAAAACCCTACACCAAGCTCTAACATTGTTACAAAACTATTTGCATAAGAATACTCCAACAACACACCTTCAACAATGGCAGAATTAGGCGCATTGATAGTGTAATATTTACATTTTAAATATGCATATAAAATTTTAATAGTACTATATTCTGCATATTCTCGCTCAAATGTTGTCCCCAAAGCAAGCTCCCATATATGCGCCCCATTTAATGGTATAGTATGATTTTTGTAGTGATCGCGCACTTCGATTGTAGCAGGATCTTGATTTAATCCACCCATATCAATATTGCGACGCTTAATTCCATAATTTCCAGCATACGCATAGCTATAACCAAGCTTGAAATTTATACCAAAACCTTGAGCAAGTGCAATATTTCCAGAAAGTGCTCCTCCCACTTCAAAAAGCGTCATAGCATCAAGATTATTATTAGGAGCAAACCCAAAGCCGTAATGATCAACAGGCAAAGTAAGCGATACAAAAATAGGATTCTCAAGCGATCCCAAATTGACTCCAATATAAGGCTCTATATTTACAAGACTACCAAAATTAACAGAAGTCGAGGTGCTTGCAGTATGTGCTTTTACTCCAGAAAAGCCAAACCCTCCATCAACCCCAATAACAAACCACCTCCAATGCCTGCTTGCATTTGCACTAATATGAGCACCAAAGCCATTAAATGCAATAGTACTTGGCATTACAAACCCCACATAATACGCACCAAAACCAGCTTTAAGCATAGTGCAGGAGGTATCAAAACACTTTGCGACAGTCAAATTTGGTATCATAAAACAAACAGCAAGTACATACAGGCAAAAATGTCTTTGTACTTTGTTCATATATACTATGAGTGTACCCATATTCCTTATTATCCAAAGCACCAAGTTTCTTTTTCTTATCTAGATTCCACCAAAATCTTGAAAATCTCTTTGTGCTCTATCGCTAGAGCCTTGCACATCAGAATCTTTCGCTTCAGATTTTTTGTCAGGATCATCAGTGCTTTCATCTTTAGCACCGGGTGGTGTAGATTTTTGAGGCTTAGTAGTGCTTTTAAAAGGTGGTCCTTTAGCGATAATTTTTGTTAGTTCTGCTGCGCGCCTGGCGTCCATTTTTGCTAGAATCTTTGCCATTTCAGAAGCAGTAAGCGAAGAGAGAATCTCAGCAGCCTCCGCATCGTCAAGTTCTGCAATAATCGGTGCTGCTTTTGAATCTTTCATACCAGAAAAAGTTTTTGCAACTTTGGAATTTGAAGAACCTTGTATTTCTTTTAAAAGGGCTTCGTTTTTGGCAATAAGGTCTTGGATCATCTTTTTTTCTTCTTCGTTTTTCTGGGCAATTTTAGCTTGTTCTGCCTTTGCTTGTTGCATTTTTGCATCAAAAGCTTTTTCTTGCTCTTTCAAATTGGCTTCCTTTTGCGCCAAAAGATTCTGTGTGGCATTTTTATATGCCTCAAGATTCTGCATTTTTTCATTAAGTGTGCGCAAGGACTGCGTAATCTCATTTTTACGTGCTTCAAATATAGCATTGCACTGCAAAAGCTGTTGCGTATCTGGCTCCTTTTTTTCTGCTATAAGGGGCAAATGCATACCAATAATGCCAACAAAAAGCCACCTGCATATCCTTTTCATATTCAACCTTGCAAAACAAATCCCAGTATTCCACTTCATATGCGTTCCTTTTTATGCAACAAAATAGCTATTTCATCAAGCTCTTTACTCTCTCTTGCTTTGATAGCTTTAAGCATATTTTTATGTTCTCTTTCTTGGAGATACTTGAGTTTTTCAAACTCGATATAAAGCCCCCTATACTCTGTCTCTAAAGCCTTTATCTTGGCTTTAAGATTTGCAATTGCCTCGCGTAGTGTATCGATTTCAAACAAATAAGCCTTTTTGTGGGCAATCTCGTGCAACAACACATCTACACTTCCTTGCTTTGGAGTTTGCATTTGTGCTATGTCGCTAATAAGCGTGGTGATCTGATTATTTATAGCTGCAATTTCGTTATTATGCCTAACAATTTGCATTTCACACATATCAAGCTTTTTTTTTTGGGCTTGTACTAATACGCCAAATTTTGTTTTCATCAAAATTCTCCCCTATGATGGGATTGTAGCACAATTTTATCGATAAATTGTAGATTCTCGATCTGCGCCTGTGGAGATGAGAGAAATTTTTGTTCCAATAAGAGATTCTAATCGTTCTATGTAGGCTTTAGCATTTTTAGGGAGCAAATCATAGTTTTTTATATCTTTGCAGCCTTTTGTATTGCTCCAACCAGGCATATCCTCATAAATTGGCTCTGCATTTTCTAAATCGCTTGGAACATAAGTGATGCGCTCGTTACGATACATATAGGCAACACAAATAGGAATCCTCTCAAGCATATCAAGCACATCAAGCTTCATAAGAGCTATTTCGTCGCAACCATTAAGCCTACACGCATACCTTGCTGCAACAACATCAAATGCTCCACATCTTCTTGCGCGCCCAGTTGTCGTACCAAACTCAGCGCCCTGTGTGCGCAAAATCTCGCCAAAAGCTCCAAAATCCTCACTAGGAAAGGGTCCATTGCCAACACGTGTGCAATATGCTTTCATAATCCCAAGCACTTTTTTTATGGATTTTGGTGCAAGCCCACTACCAGCACAAGCTCCCGAAGCAATCGTAGTGGAGCTAGTAACAAATGGATATGTACCATGATCAATATCGAGCATACTGCCTTGAGCACCCTCTAGCAAAATGGATTCTCCTTTAGATTCTGCTTCCCACAGCAATGTTGTGGTATTAGCAACAAAAGGACGTAAAACCTCAATGGTCTTTATAATATGTTCTAAATTGGTGTGTAAAATCGTATCAATATTAGAATCTAACTTAGGAATTGCAAGGATTCTTTCATAGATTCTAGTGGATAGCTCCTCACGCGATAAATAAAGCAAATCACACATTCGTATGCCAAGTCGCGCTACTTTATCAGTGTAACAAGGTCCTATACCCTTGCGTGTCGTTCCTATAGCCTTTTGTGTGCTTTGTTCATTAGCAATATCTATTGCTTGATGTATAGGTAAAATAATATGTGCGCGATCAGAAATAAAAAGTCTGCCTTTCAAATCACCAAATTGTGCCATTTCTTCAATTAATGCGCTTGGTTCGATCACAACACCATTGCCTATGATGTTACAACAATGCTGCGTAATAATCCCAGAAGGAATAAGATGTAACGCATATTTTTTACCGCGAACTACAATTGTATGACCAGCATTATGTCCGCCCTGATAACGCACAATATAGCGATAATCTTTTGATAGCGCATCAACAACCTTACCCTTGCCTTCATCGCCCCATTGAATGCCAACGATCAAATCAGCCACAATTTCTCCTTTGTCTATTTCTTATATATATAATGCTTGCAAGGCATCTTGCTTGGATTCTCTCTTTAGTATTGACTCAATGACATTATCTGTATAAAGCCCAAAACCACAACAAAAGCAATTTTGGATTTTGTACTTACCCCCAAGAAGTAGAATCTGATTTCCATCAAAAACCTTAAACACCATATCATCATAGTAATCTACCAATGGTTCTTCAAACAGCGAAACTAGAATCTGATCATATTTGCACGCGGCAGCTTCATATATCAAGCGCTCTATTTCAAAATGTAAAAACATTGGTGCTTTAGGTAGAAAATGTTCTAGATCTTGTAATGTGCTAATATGCAAAATGTCTTTCATAAAACTTGCTTTCTGGGCAATTTGCTGGACAGAAAGAGAGGAGTAAGATTCCTTACTAAGTCCAAGTTCCGTGATACATAAATCTAAAATACGCACATTATTAAGTTGCAAAAATGCACGCACATTGCAATGTTCAAGAATCTCAAGTCCAATAGTAATCATATCGCTAAGGTTTTGCAAATGAATAGATTCTGCTCCAATTTGGTAGATTTCATTGGTTGGGTAGCTAAACACAGGTTGAATATAAAACCACTTTTGGTGGCTTGTGGCTCGCTCAAGGCGTTTAGTAATAGTGCGGATTGTATCAATTGTAGAATCATAACGCAAAGAGATTTGGTGATTGTTTTGACTACTTAAGCGAATAATATGACGGTTTGAAAAGTTTTGCTGATGTTCTAAATAAGTAAAATAAGGAGTGATAATCTCTTCAAATCCATATCGATAAAATATATCGCAAGCATAACTCTCCAACATACGCTTGATCTTGGCACTTTTGCCAAAATAAAGTTTTGTTCCTTCTGGGATTTCATGCTCAAAGATCATACTATCTCTCTAAATAAACAATGAATTTACACTTTCATTATGGTAGATTCTGCGCACTACTTCTGCGAAAAGTGGAGCAACATTTAGTACGGTGATTTTGGAACATTCTTGTTGTAAAGGAATAGAATTGCTCACAATCACTTCATCAAGCACTGATTCTTGAATTCTTTTTATCGCTAAGCCGCTCAAAACGGCGTGTGTGCCGAGTGCCATTACAGAGTTTGCCCCCTTGTCTTTAAGAGCTTGCGCAGCCTTGCACATTGTGCCTGCTGTATCAATTATATCATCAACAAGCACAACATCTTTTCCATTCACATCACCAATAATATTCATTACTTCGCTTTCGTTAGCTCGCTCACGCCTTTTATCAACAATCACAAGATCAAGACCAAGCTTTTTGCCAAAGTATCTTGCGCGAGTAACGCCACCTATATCAGGACTTGCGATAATAGGATTTTTTAGCTTTTTGTTACGCACATAATCTTGAAAAATAATCGAGCCATAGAGATTATCCACTGGAATATCAAAAAAGCCTTGGATTTGCCCAGCGTGCAGATCCATAGTAATTACACGATTGATACCAGCATATTGAATAAGGTCTGCAACAAGCTTGGCTGTAATGGGAACACGTGGGGCAGCTTTTCGATCTTGACGAGCATAGCCAAAGTAAGGAATCACAGCTGTTATAGAATTGGCAGAACTACGTTTAAACGCATCTGCCATAATAAGAAGCTCCATGAGATTATCGTTCGCTGGAGTACAAGTAGGTTGAATCACAAATACATCTTTTCCACGAACAGATTCATTAATCTGAACGCCTATTTCACCATCACTAAAACGATTTAAAGTAATTTTACTTAGGACAACATTAAGGTGCTTGGCGAATTCTCTACTAAATTCTTGATGTGCATTACCGCTAAAGACTTTAAAACCTCGCATTTACCGCCTTCAGAATAAGGTTGAAACTGAATTATAAATAAAGTTTGCTTAAAATAGTCCTAGCTTCGCGGGTTTTATAAAGACGACAATAGGCTTAAAACCAACGCTCATAGCAAAAGACTCCCCATACAACTACTACAAACAAAAGGCTCAAAAACTGCGCTGCACTCCCCATATCTTTAGCCTTTTTAGCAAAAGGGTGAGGTTTTATACTGGTGTGATCAATGGCATTTTCTATAGCTGAATTAAATAACTCAACAATCACACATAAAAATCCCGGTAGTATAAGTAGAATCTTTTGTGTAAAGCTTTCACCAAAATAAAATCCAAGAGTGCAACTAACAATGGCTACAAGCACCACCTGGCGAAAACCCTGCTCCTCACTCCAGGCTGCCAAAATCCCATCACGCGAATAGATACAAGCACAATAAACACGCTTAAACCCACCCTTGCCTTTTTTGGTATTGCGTTTAGGATATTCTTGCGTTTTCAACTATTTACTAACCTCTTTAAAAATAAGTGTAAAGTGCTCAGGATTCAGTGTATCGCGCGTATGTTCTATGAGGTCTTGAAGGCTTACTGAATGCGTTGGTACTTTGGGAGTTATATGGTAGATAATGCCATTGTTGTGCCCTTCGAGCATATTTGCGAGTCCATCAAATGAGCTTACAAGCTGATCTTTGTAAGCTATACGAGGATTACCAAGTAACAACATATAAACCATAAAACTCTTTGCAGCTTGAGTGGATTTCGTCAGCTGTGTGTAGTATTTTTGATACTCTTGTTCATCAAGTGTCTCACGCGCAGCAATCTTTTGTACAATAGTTTGCGAAAGATTATTTGGTGTGAAATTTAATATGATATCCTCCAATATCACACGCGTATCGCGCATAAAAGCATTGGCATCTTCTTGGTATGCACTCATTGCATCAAAAAGAACCTCACCAAGCTGCAAAGAATCTGTAAGTTTATGAAGCTCGCCAATGCTAGCGAGTTCTTCTTGTGCATTTATTGTAAATTCATAGCCTAGATTTTTAGCATTTGTGCGGCACATAAACGTATTATATAACGTAGGGTTTTCTTGCGATACCTTGCTAGAATCTTGTTTTGTGTCGTGCAAAGACTCCTCTATCTTTGTTCTCTTTTTTAGACTGCTATCAAGCGTGCATTGTAGTGAATTTGGCAGAACAATCTCGCTAAAATCCACACTTGGTGCAATAGCACTCAAAAATACATTTAAAAATGAATTACTAACAAGATGAACATTATCGCTTTCTAAAGAAAGACGTATGGTGTCGTTTTGCTTTAATACGCCAAAGCGGACATTTTTTAGAGTAGCTATATCATTCCAAGCAAGACTTGGAGATTGACACCAAATTTCTTTTATGCCTTTACATACAAAAGGTTCGTATGTAAGTTGAGGAAAATTCTCTTGTATAGAATTAAGGTGAGTATTGAGCGAGGTTTGAATGTTTTTCTTAAGTGTACTACTCATATAAAAAAATATACCAAGCAACAACACAATAAGCACTGCCCCAAACCCAAGAATAGCGACAAAAACCTTTCTCATAGTTGTATCCTTTAGTGAGTTGGCACAATCATTATACACTAGATTACACAATCTTGCGAAGTAAAATAACAGAATCTATAGAGTACCCTTGTGTTTTCTGCGCGCTGCCAATAGGGCTTTTGCTTCTTCTTTGCTTAAATCCTTTATCGCCTCATAGCTTCCCATAATGGCAAGCAGTCTAGTAATTTGTGCGGTACTTAACCCATCTTCTTGTAAATGTATGCGTTGTGTTAGAGCTTTTCTTTTAGTGTGGCGATGATAGCTAATAGCATATTTATGGGCTTCATCACGAAGTTTTTGCAAAAATTGCAAGCATTTATTGCTTGGTTCAAGCAACAATGTTTTTTCTAATGTATAAATCGTATCACGCGCATTCCCTTTCGCTCGATAGGCTTTAGAATCTCTCTTTTGCTTGGCGATTCCTACAACACAAACATTTGCACCACTAGAATCTAAAATTTCTCTTGCAAGCTTAATCTGTGCCACCCCACCATCAATAAGCCATAAATCTGGTGGGGATTCTTGGGCAAACTTAAGTGCTCGACGCGTGAGCATTTCGCGTATTTGACTATATTCATCGCTGCCTTGAAGTTTATAACGCCTATAAGCACTTTTTGCAAACTCACCATACTCATACACTACCATACCACCAACACAATCACTGCCACTATGATGACTGGTATCAAAAACTTCTATACGAAATGGTATGCTATCAAGATTTAATAATTGCTTGAGTTTTTCTAGCAAAATATATTCATTACCCTGCTCTTGGTAATGCTTATGCAGAATCTCTTTAGCATTTGTATGTGCTAGGGCTAAAATCTTGGCTTTTTCCCCTCTTTTTGGGGCGATGAGTGGGATTTTTTTGCCTTGTGCGCGCATAATAAAATCCTCTACCATAGAAAGCCCTTTTATATCTGGCAACACTATCGCATCTGGAAGTAGAGGAAGCTTTTGCGCATATGCATTGAGCAGAGCCTGCGTGTAGAGCTCAACCGGATCATAGTCATATTTTAAGCGCACAATTGTACTAGAAAACGATACAACCTTGCCACTCCGTACAAAAAGCCACAGCAATATACCTTGCTTGATCACACTGGATTCTACTTGATTATTGTTAGATTCTCCTGTGTAGAAATACAACACATCAAGATTTATATTTTTAGCAACATCAAGCACAGAGAGACTTTGGAGATTAATGAGTTTCTTGATTCTGTCTCTATAAATCCCTGCCTCTTCAAAACGCAAGGTATTCGACAAAAAAGCCATTCGCTCTTTTAGCATAGCAAGAAGCTTGGAAGGCGTTTTCAAAACCTCTAGTGCATTTTCAAGAATTTCTCTATATGCTTGTTTGCTTATATGCCCTTCGCAAGGTGCTTTACAGCGTTGTATCTGATAAAATAGGCAACTCTTTTTTTGTGCCACACACTTAGGGGATTTTTGCACAAGTGGAAAAAGTTCCAAAAGAGAATTTACTATATCACGACAACCGCTGGGATATGGTCCAAAATACAGCATATTTTTTTGTGTTTTTGCAATATTTCTTGTAATAATTGGAGTGGGAAAATCAAGATCTAAATCAAATGCGATATAAGGATATGTCTTATCATCACGCAAGAGAATATTATATTTTGGTTTAAGCTGTTTGATAAGAGAATTTTCAAGAATAAGTGCGTCTTGTTCAGAATCTACCACTACAACTTGTAGTTGCGCAATTTGGCGTACCATAAGTGTGATTCTGTGGCTTAATGTATGATTAGGGATAGGTATGCCCTGCTCTTTTGTCTGAGTAAAAGCAAAATAACTACGTACACGATTTTTGAGGTTTTTTGCTTTGCCAATATAAAGAAGTTTGCCAGCACTATCATAGTACTGATACACGCCGGGCTTACTTGGAAGTGTACTGAGTGCTTGCGCTAAGGAAACTATACTTTCAGGCTGCATTTGATGATGCTACACTATGTATCAAGAATGCTAGCTGAAGTGATTTTAAATGTCCCAAAAAGCGCAAAAACAAAAGAAAGAATCCCAGCAATACAATAAAACATCATTGAAAAACTACCAATCCATAATGCCACCCGATTAACAACGAATCGATCAGCCGCATCCTTATAAACAACCCAATCATTATCTTGAACAAATAACAAGAGAGCAGCCACATCAATGCCTAAGAATAATGCGATCATACCAGGGAAGAAAAATGCCAAGCTACACACATAGCATTTAAAGCTCACCATAAAATGCGTTAAAGAAGTGCGCTTTTCAAATTCAAGCGCAATCTTATACCAAAGCCACACAACTATAATCAAGAGAATCCCCATAGCCAAGCCATAAATAAGCGATACTATAAGTGGGTTTGGCAGGTAGTGAAACAAATCAACCAAACATAAAAAAAGCATAAAGGACATTAATCCAAAAATATAGAGAAAATAGCGAAACAAAGGCGAATATGTTAGCTGGCTAAAACGATACACTCCAAACAAATAACAAAATATCGCCACAGATGTTACAAACAAAACAAATCCAATAAGTTGGGGCACAACAAGACAAAATAGCGAACTTATAAAAATCACAAGCATAGAATACGACATCATATTTTTGGCATATCTAAGCTCTGCAGATGTTTGTATGTGCAGGGTTTTCATAAAATTCCTTTTGCAGATTGGTGGGTAATAAAGTAATTACTATAGAGAAATAAAAGGTTATAAAGCATAGCTAGATTCCAAAATCTAAGCTATGCTTTAGACTAAGTCTTAGTGTAAATCACTCCAAATTTTTCTTTTCCAAAGATAGGCTAAGACTGCCATAATAACAAAGAACAAAATAATCTTAAAGCCTAGCGCATTGCGCTCATCTTTTTTGCTATCACCAACAGAATCCAAATAAGCAATAATTTGTTGTTCGGATTGCTCTGTAACCCCTACACGTGGCATAGAAGTATTAGGTAGAAGTCTTTGTGGATCATTGATAAAATTGCTTAAATAATGCTCGCCTCGTGCGCGAATCATCATTGATAGATCGGGAGCCACCGTACCAAGATAGCGCTCAATATTTTGTGGTGCGCTTGGTGAAGCAAGATTATCATAGCCTACACTATGACAACGCATACAAGCTTGTTCAAAGACTTGCTTATTGCTAAGCTCTTTTGGAGCAATAGAGATGAAATAAGCCACAATATCAACGATTGCATCATCGCCAAGCCAAGCATAACCAGGCATAGGATAATTAAAATCATCTTTATGCCACAATTTAGAAGCAAGCACTGGATCCTTTAGGAAATGTGCTAAATAATTATGATCAAAAACAGCTGCAACATTAGAAAGATCAGGAGGTGTTACGCCATAAGCTTCAGAAACCTCTAAATCACTCTGTCCAGTTGATCGAGAAAGTTTTTGTGATGTGATTGTATGACAAGCAAGACACTGTTCTACTTGCTCGCGTCCAGCAATGGGATTACCTTTGCTAAAATCTAGTGTACTCCAGAATCCATCTAGATTGGAAAGAACACTCTTGGCTTTTTCGAGAGATTTTTGTAATCGATCAATCATCTGTTTGTCGCCTGTTTCTTGTGCAGCCTTGATTTTAGATTCCAAATCAGCAATATTTTGCTTGATTTGCTCAATATCTGCTTTATTTGCTTTGACAAAGTCATACTCTGCATCAGCAACTTTTGGATGCATAATACTATGTGCAAGTGGTTCAACTCCCCAATAAATTACGCCAATAACTACTGCTACAATAACAAGAATTTTTAGTTCTCTCATTGTGCACCTCCTACACTACCCATAGTTCCACCAGTATAAGCCTTTCTTTCATTGATTGTAATAAGTGGTAACACAACAAAAATAAGAAGTAAGAATGCAATCGAAGCAGCACAGCCAATGTAGGTATTGATTCCCTCTGGTGGAAGCTTACCATAGACTGTAAGCACGATAAGATCTATAACAAGCGCCCAAAACCAAATAAAATATCCCTTGCGTTGATGTGCTGGTCGAACAACAGGGCTTCTATCAAGCCAAGGCAAGAACAAAAAGATAGCCTGTGCAACACCAAATGCTACAAACCCAATATCCGCAGCCTTGATAGGACCTACATTAAAGAAAAATCCACGCAATACTTCATAACTCCACAAGAAATACCACTCGGGATAAATATGAGGAGGTGTTTTTACGGGGTCTGCTGGGTCGAAATTCACAGGATCCATAGCAAAATCATAGTGATAGCACACAAGATAAAAGAAAAATGCCATAAAAACGCAAATCACAAAAATATCTTTTGACATAAAAACAGGCCAAAATGGAATTACTTTAGATTCTGCTTTTTTGCCTTCTTGATATTTTTTTGCCTCTGCTTCAAAATCTATCTCTTCCCCATCTTGATTATTAACGTGAGGAAAGCGCAATGAATAGAAGTGGAATGCAATAAGCAGCATAATAACCACAGGAAGTAGCACAACGTGTAGCATAAAGAAGCGAGTTAGTGTCGCATCGGCAACAGTATAGTTTCCGCGAATCCACTCTACTACATCATTTCCTATAAATGGGATTAGTCCAAACAGATTGGTGATAACAGTCGCTGCCCAATAGCTCATCTGTCCCCAAGGTAGCATATAACCACTAAATGCCTCAGCGGAGAATACTACAAAAAGTAACATACCGCCAATCCACACCACTTCACGCCCCTTCTTAAAAGAGCCATAATAGATTGCAACAAACATATGGATATAGATAATTACAAATACAACACTTGCTGCTGTAGCGTGTAAATGTCGCCACAACCACCCATAATCCACTTCCTGCATAATCGTATAATTGACACTATAAAATGCCATATTAACATCAGGTTTGTAGTACATCAACAAAAATAAACCGCTCACAACAAGCAGCGTAAAAAGTGTCAGTAGCAAAACACCCATTGCCCAAAGAAAATTGATATTCTTTGGAATCCAATATTCTGTCATCATTACTTTTAAAAAGCCTTTGACTCCCAATCTCTGGTCGAGCCAATCAATCAATCCGTCTGCTTTTTTCATCTCTGCCATTCTTCTCTCCTTACACAAGCGCCATCATTTTTTTATATTCCGCACCCTCTTCACCAAGAGTTAGTATTGTTCCTTCGAGCTTGAAAGGTGGAATATCAAATGGTCGCGGTGGCGGTGTACCCTCAACATTAATACCATCAATAGTAAACCTTCCGCCGTGGCAAGGACATAAAAACTCTTGTTCGCTAGGCTTATAAAGAGGAATACAGCCCAAATGTGTACAAATTTGTAACCCAAGCGTATAAATCGCATCGCCTACCTTAAAATCGCGCTGCTCATTAAATGTATCATTTTGTGATTTTTTGATGATAAAAACAGGGTTTCCACGCCATACTACACGAGAAAAACCACCTTCTTTCATATCACTAAGATCTACTGTTGTGATCCCAGCAGATATAACACTTGGTAAGGGGTCCCAAGTTTTTTTCATCGCGATAAGTGAGGCGATACCACCCACAGCAGCAACACCACCAAGTGCCATGCCCAAGAAATCGCGTCTCTTGACTTCAGCCATTATCTCTCTCCTTGCTTAAATTTAAATTTCGATTGTAACGCTAAAAACTTGAATTTTTCTTTAAACCACAACCTATGCGCTATATTGGTTTTTGCGCCAGAATGTAAAGTGGTTCATATGTTAGTCTGCCCTCAAACCGTTTTTGGTATGCGTTTAGAGTCGCTTTAGTAAGATAATATCGTGGGCGATTCGTATTTGCTATACTAAAGGCATTGACACCACTCATACGTAAATGTGCAAAAACATCATTAGCGGTATCAAATGTAAGTTGTATCTTCTCACTATAAGCCGCCAAAATCTCCATTCCAAGCTTTTGCAAAAGCCCACAAATGCTATCAAGTTGCACATACGCAAGCCCAACACCCAAAATCTCTCGTACCTCACAGAGATTCTGCGTACCAAAACTACCAAGCAACAAAATTCCATTTGGTGCGATCATACGTACCAAAATAGGTAAAATCTTTGATGCATCTAGCCATTGCAGTGTAGCATTTGATGTGATGAGGTCAAAATGCTGCCTGCTCAATGGTAGATTTTCAAGCGTTTGCATATCAAAAATTTTTATGCACGAGGCTGGGCTAAGTCGCCTAGAAAGCACATCTGTATGATCATTAATATCATTGCAGACAAACTCTTTATAAATTAGATTCTTCTGAAGCAATATGCTAAAATCCCCAGTGCCAGCACCAAACTCAAAAATGCGTTCAAACTCTGTATGATCTGTATGCTGCAATAATAACTCAAGAAGTTTGAAACGCATCATAGATTGCACGCGAGCAGAATCTGTATAGCTTGTACGCGCTTGGAAAAATCCACGAGCAACCTCTTGAGCAGATGGCATTACATTATCGTGCTGCCTAGATGCTTTAGATTCTATAGTGCGCATAATTCCTCCCATGTATTAAAATGATAAAAAACAAAATGTGGCGCATTCAAATAGTGTATCTTAACATTTGGTTTTTGTATAAAGAAACGCTCGCAAGCACTTGGAGGAAAAATCTTATCCTCTCGCGCAATTAGAGCGCTTGTATAAGGAAAATCTAGATTCTGATCGCAAGAACAAAAGTATTGCAAGCTTGCTAATTCTTCTAGGAGAATCTCTCTTGGAGCAAAGAGCTCACAAAAGTGTGATGAGGCAGAATCTAGCGCAGTGGATTCTCTAAAATCTAGGTTGCTATGAAGGTATTTTGGCTTATTAGATTCTAAAGAATTAGTACCAAAAAGCATACGTCCAAACATAGCAATATCTAATGATTGCACTGTGCGCATAAAAAGCTTATTACTGATACCAAACGTATCATCTATCCCAGCACTTGTGCCATTTATGGCGATAGCTTTATCAAAGCACACAGAATCTAAAAGTTTTGCAGCTACACACACACCCATAGAAAAGGCTATGAGAATACGATTTTTATATGTGTTTAGGATAGTTCTAAGCTCTTGCATAGAATCCAACCTCTGATACCCATAGCACATCACCACAGATGTGGTTGCGTGCAGATGTGCAAAATGGTGCGGCAGACTTGCAAACCCACCAAAAAAAACAACAAGTGTATCCTTTGTAGATTCTGCTAGATATGTGATATTCATAGGGCTTCACACACACTATCTAACAGAGCAGAATCCATTTTTGCATTAAGGCAAAAACGGATTCTGGCAGTGTTTTTAGGGATCGTAGGTTCTTTTATCGCTGGAGCGAAAAACCCACAATCCGCAAGTTTTCTAGCATATTTGCTAGCAAATTCATTGCTCCCTAAAACAAGCGAAACAATTTGCAATTCTCCCCGAACAAAAGTATTAGAAAAAGGGAATGTGTCCGCTGTGAAAGTAGATTCTAAAGCAAGGTCTTGTGCTTTTTCTTGAAGTTTCGTTTTAAAATAGGCACTTAAGACTTGCAATTTTTCGCGACGTTCTTGCAAAAAGGGCAGCAAACAAAAAGCAAAATAACTAAAAGCTATGTTAATAGGTGGTAACGCAGTCGAATAGATAAGAGCACGGGCTTTATTGACAAAAAATTCTCGAAATGGTTTTGCGCAAACAATACAAGCTCCAACCGATCCAAGTGCTTTACCAAAAGCAAACACTAAAAAATCAACCTCCTCGCTTAAACCCTTCTCTTGAGCAAGCCCTAAGCCATCTCTTCCCAAAACCCCAAGGCTATGTGCCTCATCAAGATACAAATAAACATTATCATACTGTTTTTTGAGTGCTACTAATGCTTCTAAATTACACATATCTCCCTCCATACTAAATATCCCCTCACTTAAAATAATGATATGTGCATACTGCTTACTTGCTAGATCTAACATTGTGGCAAGACTTCTTATGTCATTATGTGGGAAACGTTTAAAACGCGCACGACTTAATAATAGCCCATCAATCATGCTCGCATGAACAAACTCATCTGCTAAGAACAAAATGGATTCTAATGTACCAAGTGCTGCAATGACTGAAAGATTAAGATGATAACCGCTATTAAAGAGTAGTGCAGATTTTGGCGAAAATAGTGAGCTAATATATGATTCAAAATGCGCGCTCACTTCAAATCCACCACTAAGCAGACGTGAAGAAGAGCTACCAAAACGCAAAGTATCCTCGCCTAGTCCTTTGTCTTTGATAAAATCAAAAAATGCTTGATTGTCATCACTTGCAAGACCAAGATAGTCATTGCTTGCAAAGTTACATAGCTTGGTTGCTTTATGAGAGGTTTTTAGGGTTTTGGTATGAGCATAATCCTTCCAAACATAAAGCGCATCGCGTTTAAGATCCCTTGTAGAACGCAGATTGTTTGCCCCTTTTAAGTCTTTGAGAGCGCAGGATACGACAGAATGCAGACTTTTGGCTCTAGGAGGTTTAGATTTGGGTTTTGCTTGTGTGATAGGATCTCTAGCAGAATCTGTCTTTGCTTGTTGTGTATCGCAGATTTTGTAGTGATTTTTTGGCATAATATCTCGCTTGTTTTTTGCGTATTGTGCCACAACTTTAGACAAAACCACAACTTGAATCCATAAAAAGGAGTGTTATGTTAGATTCTAACACTGCTATGGCAGCACAAGATTTAGCCCATATTTGGCATCCTTGCACACAAATGAAAGACCACGAGCAGCTACCAATTGTTCCAATAAAAAGAGGTGAAGGCATATATGTTTATGATATGAATGGACATAAATATATTGATTGTATTAGTAGTTGGTGGGTTAATCTCTTTGGGCATTGCAATCCCACTATAAACGCCGCACTAGAATCCCAACTCAAAGAGCTTGAACATATTTTGCTAGCAGGCTTTACGCACCAGCCAATTATTAAACTATCAAGACGTTTGTGTGAGCTTTTGCCACCGCAACTTAATAAATGCTTCTATGCAGATAATGGATCTTCAGCAATCGAAGTTGCCCTAAAAATGAGTTTTCACTATCATTACAACACCGCATCACACCTGCAAAAGCGCACAAAATTTTTATCCCTCACAAATGCTTATCACGGCGAAACACTTGGTGCTTTAAGCATAGGAGACTTGGGGCTGTATAAACAAACATATATGCCACTTTTGCTTGAAAATATCACAACGCCTGTACCCTACGTACAATCCAACAAGGCAGCGCAAGATCTTAAAGATACAATCATTGAGCCAGCAAACCTACAAGAAAGCGCGTATTATGAGGCGGAACTTAATGCTTTGGGTGCGATTTTGACACGCTATGGAGAAGAAATTTGTGCCTTTGTGTTAGAGCCCCTTGTGCAGTGCGCTGGCAGTATGCACATCTATCCCAAAGGCTTTGTACAAAAAGCTTGTGCTATGTGTGCGGAATATGGAATCCACATTATTTTTGATGAAATTGCAGTGGGTTTTGGGCGTACAGGCAGTATGTTTGCTTTGGAACAATGCGGTGTTGTTCCGGATTTTTTGTGTTTGTCTAAGGGCATAACAGGAGGCTATATGCCACTTAGTGTTGTTGTAACAAGCGATGTGATTTATGAAGCATTTTATGCGCCCTATGAGGAACACAAAGCCTTTTTGCACTCGCATAGCTATACCGGGAATCCGCTTGCTTGCAGTGCTGCAAATGCTGTTTTGGATATTTTTGAGCAAGAGCATATCATCAAGCGCAATGCCACCCTCTCTCAAGCAATCGCAACGCATTGGCACACCTTGCAAACACACCCAAAAGTAGAGAATTTGCGGTATTGCGGAATGATTTTTGCGCTTGATGTGCGTAGTACTAAGAGGATAGCGCCTTTTGTTATGACACAAGGATTGCAGCGCGGAATCCTCCTGCGCCCGCTTGGCAATACGATTTATTTTATGCCCCCTTATATCATCACAGAGGAAGAAGCTAAATACGTGGTGGAACAAATTGGTAAGATTTTAGAAATGCTCTAAAGTTATGTTTAATCGTAAAGCTAGTACCAACTACAACCAAAGTTTTGCTTACAATTTGTAGCTTGAATACAAAACGTAAGCTTCATTTTATTTCTAAAGAAATTATGTTTTAGTCAAAATTGAAGCAGGAACACCTGCTAATAACCTGCTAATAAATGTATCTTCAATTTTTGCCTAACCCAAATCTGCAAAAAGTTTTGTAAAAATACAGAATCTAAAATCGCAAGCCTAATTCTAGATTCTGCAATAAACTATTTCGAAAAGATCGTACCTAAAGCACCCTTAAGCAACAAAGCGCTATAATTTTTAGTTTGACAAGATCGCGTAGCTCAGTGGTAGAGCACTACCTTGACATGGTAGGGGTCGCTGGTTCAAGTCCAGTCGTGATCACCATACCCTACACCTGCAACGCATCAAAGACTACAACCACTTCACACCCTTTTCCTGTATCACTTTGAAGTAAAATTTGTGCATTATGATAAAGTGCGATATGTTTAACAATACAAAGTCCAAGTCCTGTGCCACCAAGCTTTTTACTGCGACTCTTATCAACACGATAAAAGCGTTCAAAAACTCTTTGTTGCTCATCTTTTGGAATACCAATCCCACTATCTTTAATAGCAATATAGATTTTTTTAGTGTTTGTTTCTTTGCTTGAAGGTTGTGTAATACGCGTATGTGAAGTGCTATATGGCAAAAGCCCCATTATACTACCAATGCGAATCTCTAGTCTCCCACCCTGCGCATTGTATTTAATAGCATTTTCACACAGATTATAAAGCATATCTTCTAGCAAACTATCGACACCAAACACTATTGTCTCATCTTTTTGTGGGCATATAAGGCGTACTTGGAGTTGGTTTTGGCTAATGAGTGGCTCAAGTGTATTAAGCACCCTATTGGCGATGTGTTCGAGATTAAGAGATTGCTTTTCAAGCTCACCTCCACCTTCATCAAAAAACGAAAGTTTCAAAATATCATTAATGATTTCAAGAAGTCGCTTACATTCATTGTAGATTTTTTCACTAAACAGTACTACATCTTTTGGAGCAATCATTCCTTGCTTCATCATTTCACTACTTGCCATAATAACGCTTAGGGGTGTTTTAAGTTCGTGCGTAACATTAGCGCTAAACTCTCGCTTTAGGCGCTGGATCTGGTTTTTTGCACTCCTATCAAGCAAAAGCACCATAAAGGCTTTTGGCTTTGTTTTGCCCCAAATTGGAAGTGCTATTGCTTCTATATGGTAGTCTTGAATTTGGATTTCTTTTGTTTGGATCTGTATAATACCAAAATCAATGTGAGAAAAAACTTGTGCTTGCAAATCGTTTGAGTGCTTATGTATGGTGTTGATATATGCTCCCACCTGCAAACTTGGTAGAATCTCTTGTGCTCGCTGATTAAAAGCAAGAATGCTTTTGCGTGCATCTAAAAGTACATAGCCTTCGTTGATATTTTGGCTGATTGTTTGAAATTGCTGATGCTGATAGCGAATGATTTTAAGTTGCTTTTTTATTTTTTTCTTTTGAGCAATAATCTTGGCAAAAAATCCACTAAGCTCACTATATGGGGATTGAAAAGATTTCATATCAAGCGAATCAAGTTTATCAAGTGGAGCTACAATAGAGCGCGCAAGGTATTTTGCAACAATTGCACTAATAAATAAAGCGATAAGTAATATCACTACCACATACCCAAGAATCCAAAAACGAATCGCATACAATGCTTTTTGATTCATAGAAATGCGTAAAACAAGCTGATACTCAGGAATATATTTTGCAAAATATAATGTTCTCTCTTCTATGCTCTCTGATGTGCGCCTAGCATAGCCGCTACCATATTGTAGTGCCCCTATAACCTCCTCCCGGTCTTTATGGTTGCCCAAATTAACTCTTGCTATTCGATTATCATACAGCACAACACCTTGTTTATCTATAAGGGAGATACGATAAGGATACTGCCCCCAAAAAGCCAAATAGTCCGTACTATGCATTTGAGCAATAAGTTTTTTGGATTCTTGTTCTAGGTGTTCATATGACCATTTTTGGCTCATATAATCTGCCGCAAACAAAATACACAAAAAAATAATAATCTCTATCACTGCTACAAGTCCAAAAATTGCATAAAAAATCTTTGTTCGCAGCGAATTTCGCTTAGCTAATCGTATGGGGCTATTATCCATCGTGTGGGAATCTAAATCTTTATGGGATAACTTCACGTGCCACTCGCTTATATTGAGATTTGAAGCCTTGTATTGTAGCAAATTTGCAATCCCAAAGTGTGTGGCTAAATTTTTACATTTTCTTTACAAAACACTGTTGATGTTTTACATTCACCCCTTATTATTTCAGAGTATTCCAAATACTACTTAAGGAGTCCATTATGAAAAACAATTTAACAACACGTTTAAGTGGCGTGAGTGGCAATTCTTTGTTGGCGAAAGTTACACTAGCGCTTAGCTTGTGTGCATTAAGCGTAGCAAGCGCAGCGCCAATCAACCCAATTTCTCGTGAAGAAGGATCTGGCACACGAGGTGCTTTTGTAGAGATTTTTGATCTGCTCGAAAAAAAGGGGGATAAAAAGATTGATATTATCTCTCCTCGCGCAGAAATCACAAATTCAACAGCAGTTATGCTTACTACAACTTCACGCAACAAAAATGCAATTGGTTATGTTTCGTTAGGTTCTCTCAATGACAATGTTAAGGCAATCAAAATAGATGGTGTGGAGCCAAGTGTAGAAAATATTATCAACAAAAAATACACAATCTCACGCCCATTTCTTGTTATCACCTCGAAACCAAACGATCTGGCAGAAGATTTCTTAGCCTTTGCAACATCACAACACACAAAAGATCTAATTATAAAAGCTGGCTACATTCCCGCAGAATCTAAATCTTATAAGCCAAAAAATCCTGCAGGCAAACTTGTCATAGCTGGATCAAGCTCTGTTACACCGCTTGTAGAAAAGATAAAAGAACTCTATATAGCTCAAAATCCTAAAGCCACAATTGAAGTACAACAATCAGATTCTACTACAGGAGTTAATGCGACACTTCAAGGAATCGCACAAATTGGTATGGTAAGCCGCGAACTTAAACCAAGCGAATTAGAAAAAGGTGTGCAACCTAGAACGCTAGCCATTGATGGTTTGGCTGTTATTGTTAATACAAACAACACAATAGACAACCTTAGCAAAGAACAAATCAAAGGTATTTTTAGTGGTGGCATAAAAGACTGGAAAGAAGTGCAATAATTTGCAAAAAAAAACTAATACAACCACCTAGATTCTGCCTTGCAAAATTCTAGGTGGTATGCCCAAAAACGATAGCTTAGCCCCCACAAGCTAGATTCTAAACACACTCTACTTCATAAAAATCTCTTTTATCAACCTTGAGCTCACTATCTTTTAATAGCAATAAATAAGCAACACACCCAAGACTAGAATCTAAATAAAACCTTATTAGTAATCTCACTAGATTCTAGCAAAAGATACGGCGATTAAGATACCTCTCTAATCCATCAGCAAAAATCGTTACAATCGTACTATCTTGTACTTCTTTTGCAAGTTCTAAACACGCGTGAATACAAGCCCCCGATGAAATTCCTACAAGTACACCCTCAGTACGTGCAAGGAGCTTTAGTCCGGCATAAGCTTGCTCATCACTGATTTTATAAACCCTATCAACAAGAGAAATATCCATAGTTTCTGGGATAAAGCTATTCCCAATGCCCTCTATGCGTGATTTTACGTCATATTTATTGCCCCCAATAAGCGAGCCTAATGGATCGGCTAGAATAGCTTGGATTCTAGAATCTTGCTCTTTAAGATAGCGTGCCACACCACTAAAACTCCCACCACTTCCAGCACCACATACAAAATAATCAATCTTTCCTTGTGTATCTGTATAGATTTCTTTAGCAGTACTAAGATAATGAGCTTGTGGATTGCTAGGATTCTCAAACTGTCCAAACGCTATTGCATTTGGTATGCTCTCTAAAAGCTCTTTGGCTTTTTGCATAGCACCTTGCATACCGCCTTCTTCTGGCGTATTGATAACTTCTGCACCAAGCGCTCGCATAAGGATTTGTTTTTCGATAGAAAAATTGTGTGGTACAACAAGCAAGGCTTTGCATCCCATTTCAATAGCAGCAATCGCTATGCCAAGCCCAGTGTTGCCTGCAGTAGCTTCGATAATAACAGAATCTTTGTGCAATTTACCCTCATCTTTAAACTTACGCAATATATAGAGCGCTACGCGATCTTTAATGCCACCAGCAGGATTAAAAAATTCACATTTAGCAAGAATCTTATTATTATTTGGAATAGTAAGTTTATTAAGTGCAAGCAAGGGCGTATTGCCTACAAGCTGCGCAATACTTTGATATAACATTATAATTCCTTAAGTTTTATTATTTATTTTTTAGCTTTATCTATGGCTTGTACTAAGTCATCGATCAGATCTTTGGCATATTCTATTCCTACGGATAAGCGAATGAGATTGTCTGAAATACCTACTTTTTCTCGAATCTCCCAAGGAATAGAGGCGTGCGTCATCGAAGCTGGGTGACATAGAAGTGATTCTACACCGCCAAGGCTCTCAGCTAAAACGATGGTTTGCGTGGAAGCAAAAAACTTCCTATAATCATACTCGCTTGAAAGTTCAAAGCTTATCATTCCACCACCGCCAAGTGCTTGCTCTTTTTGGATAGCATAGCCATCATCACTTTTAAGCCCAGGATAATACACTTTCGCCACGCCACTATGTGTACTTAAAAATTCTGCAATTTCTAGGGCATTTTCACAATGCCGCTGCATACGTAGTCCCAACGTCTTTATCCCACGTATGAGCAAAAAGCTATCAAATGGTGCAAGCACACCACCAATACTATTTTGCAAAAATCCTATCTTCTTAGCAAGTTCCTCATCTTTGACCACAACTAGCCCTGCGACAACATCACTATGTCCGCCGAGATATTTAGTCGCAGAATGCACCACAATGTCAATCCCAAAATCAAGCGGACGCTGTAAATAGGGTGTCATAAAAGTATTATCTACAATGCTTAAAATCTTATGTGCCTTAGCGATTTTAGCGATCTTTTCTAAAGAGGTTACGCTCATTAGAGGATTGGCTGGAGTTTCGAGCAAAATCCCTCTGACCTCTGGGTTTATGGCAGATTCTAAGAGTGTAGAATCGCGCATATCCACAATCTCATAGCCAATGCCAAAATTAGCAAAAACCTGATCCAAAATCCTAAATGTGCCACCATAGACATTATTTGAAATGAGAATCTTATCTCCAGTCTTAAAAAGACTTAAAATTGTACCAATAGCTGCCATACCAGAAGCGAAGCCAAAGCCATATTTTCCACCCTCTAACTCAGCAATGAGGCTTTCAATTCCATCGCGCGTAGGATTTTTGGTGCGTGAGTATTCATAGCCTAAATTCTCCCCAAGAGCTCTTTGGGCATAAGTAGAAGTCTGATAGATTGGAGTATTAACTGCACCTGTTTTAGAATCTGTCGTTAGACCACCATGGATTAAAATCGTGTCAAGATGTTGCATAAAAAATCCTTATGTAAATTTTAGGGTGTGCATTATAGCGAAGTTGTAAGGTTTTGTATATCTTTTGTTGTGTGTATTATGTGCGATTCTTAGGGAGTTTATGCTAAAATGTGAAAAAAAATAAAGGTTTTCTTATGTTGCGCTTTGCTCCTTCGCCTACTGGTGATATGCACATTGGTAATTTGCGTGCTGCTATTTTTAACTATATTCTTGCTAAGCAAAATAAGCAGCGCTTTTTAATACGCATAGAAGATACTGATATAGAGCGCAATATTAAAGACAAAGACAAAGAAATCCTACGCACATTAACGCTTTTTGGGCTTTTATGGGACGATCTTGTCTATCAAAGCAATAATTTTACACACCATAGACAATTCGCTGAAAAACTTTTACGAGAAGGTAAAGCCTTTTATTGTTATTGTACAAAGTCATTTTTGGATACCAAGCGCCAAGAGGCAATCGCTGCAAAAAAGGCATTTCGATATGATGATAGCTGGGCAGAATGCGAACGTGCAACAAACCCCTATCCAGTTGTACGCTTACGGGGTAGTAAGACACCTATTGTTTATGAAGATTTAATCAAAGGGCGACTTGAGTTTGGAACAAATGAACTAGATAGCTTTGTGATTATGCGTCACGATAATGTGCCTACATATAATTTTGCTTGTGCTTGTGATGATATGATGTATGATATTAGTATGATTGTACGTGGCGAAGATCATACAAGCAACACACCAAAACAGATTCTTGTGCATAAGGCACTTGCATACAACCGCCCCATACAGTACGCGCACCTACCCATTATCCTTAATGAAAATGGCAAAAAGATGAGCAAGCGCGATAGTGCTTCAAGTGTTGAGTGGCTATTGGAACAAGGATTTTTACCAGCAGCAATTAGTAATTATCTGATCGCTATGGGCAATACAACTCCAAGTGAAATTTTCACTATCACAGAAGCCATAGAATGGTTTAGTTTAAGTAAGCTTGCCAAATCCCCTGTGAAATTTGACATAGCACGTTTGCGCTTTTTGAATCGCGCACATTTGGCACGCTTAGACAACCATTCGCTTGCTTACTTATTGGAATCAAACACGCAAAGTATTGGTGCACTTGCTAGAATCTACCTTGAAGAAGCAAGCACACTCAATGAATTACGTGATAAAATTATGCCAATCCTTGCACCAAAAAATTTAATAATGCTTTGTAAAAATGATTTTTTGCAAGAGTGCCAGATGATGTTTGCTAGTCTTAAACCACTTATACAGAACCCTCCGGTTACATATGAAGAGTTTAAAAGTGAGGCTATGCGCATCAGTGGGCTTAAGGGAAAAATGTTTTTTAAACCTTTGCGCATCCTACTTACTGGTGCAAGCGATGGACCAGATCTTAGTATGCTTTATCCTAGTTTGCGTGAGAATCTCACAACCATCTGGCGCTTACAAGAAACTCTATAAACCAATTCTAAAAAGGAGTATAGATGAGTATATTGGTATTTGCTGTACTAAATGTATTGCATATGTTACTTTGGGCATACACTTGGGTAATTATCATTGCAGCGCTTCTTACTTGGGTGCGCCCCGATCCAAGTAATCCTATTGTGCAGATTTTTTACCGCCTTAGCTATCCATTGTTGGCTTTTGTGCGTAGAAAACTTCCTTTTCTTGTCATTAATGGTATTGATATATCACCTTTAGTTGTCGTCATTGTGCTACAAGTTTTTGATCAGGTAATTCGATTTTATATAGGGGTATAGCAATGCAAAATAAAAAAGCACAAATAGGATTATGGGCAGGCTTTGTACATCTAGTAGTCTGCAGTATGAGTATGGTGCATTTAGTATCTGCCAAACCCCTTATGACATTACAAGAATTGCAGAGTAAGCCAAAGGGTGTTGTGCGTGATTTTTATGTCTGGGATTTTATCAATAGCAAAGAAACAAGTCTAGCAGAATCCATACAGGCATACAAACTTGTAAGTCGTGAGATAACAAAGCTAAAAACCGCTTTATATGATAAAGGATTTCATCCAGAAATTCCCAAAAGTGTAGCGTGTACCAAATTGTCTTTCAAAGAACTAAAACAAAAAGATGTTGAATGTATTACGTATGGTTTGCGTATCTCACAGATTCCAATGATGGATAAAGCAGATGTAGCATTTTTGAAAAAAAAGCTTGCTAATAATCCAAAGCTATTAAGGACAATAGAGATTCTACGTTCACCAAAGATAGCGAATGCAATGTTTGCTTCTAATGCACAGACATTCGCTGAAATTTTTAATGCTCTCTCATATCAACAAAAACTTGAGATTTTTGCTTCTGGAATTGAACCAAGCGCGATAAAAAAACTAGCCAACGAAAATAAAAGCGCCTTCAATAATGTCCTACAAAAGATTATTCTTGATTCTGCATTTGGGCATTTCAAGCAAGCTATTTCTGCAGCAGATATTACAAGTGCCGATGCAAATACTCTATTTTTACTTGGTATCAATGAAGTACTTTATGGCAAAACCAAAGATGCTTTAAAATATTTTGCACGCTCAAAAGATGCGACAATTAATCCCTTCTTTCGAGATAGGGCAATATTTTGGCAATATCTTGTAAGTAATAATGAACTATATTTACACGATTTGCAAACTAGCACTTTTATTGACATTTTTTCAATTTATGCAAATCAAAAATTAAAAACAACACCAAAATTTAAAATTGTCTCTAGCTTTGATATCAACTCAAAAAATGAATCAAAAGAGCCTCCACTTGATATAAAAGATCCATTTGCTTGGCAAATTCAGAGCAACAAGATCATCTCCATAAAAAATACAGAACTTTATGAAAAATCTATTAGACCATTTTATCATAGTGATACTGTACCCCATCTTGCCTTTTTTAGTAATCGCCTTACAAAATATAGCGTGAATTATTATATTATGCCCTATGTGGATTTAATGCAATGGCGAGATGATACACAAAAAGCAATGAGCCTTGCTATTGCCAAACAAGAAAGTGGGTTTTTACCGGCACTTGTTTCACGATCATATGCGCTTGGTATGATGCAAATTATGCCCTTTAATGTTGAGCCATTTGCCAAAAAACTAGGGCTAAGTACTATACGACTTGATAGTATGTTTGATCCAGCTTTAGCATATCGTTTTGGGACAATGTTCTTAGACGAGCTCAACGCAGAATTCAAACATCCCTTGTTTGTAGCATATGCCTACAATGGAGGACCTGGTGCTCTACGCAGAACACTAGAAAAAAAACGATTATTCCTTAAGAATCGCAACTATGAACCATGGCTTTCACTTGAACTTATTCCAAGTGAAGAAACGCGATTTTATGGTATGAAAGTACTGGCAAACTATATTATCTATCAGCAGCTTCTTGGTAATGACATAGAGATAGAAACACTGCTTAAACAAACGTTGCGCTATTGAAGCATACACAATTTGTACCATAACAATCTGGGTCTTAGAAAGCAAACATTAATATGAAACAATGGTCTGCTATATTGAAGTGCTACGAAAATATATTTACAAAACTCTATATATTTGTAAAAATACTAATTTTGACAGAATTAGCTATAAAAGCACCTTAAAGTAGTAGTAAGATAGGTAAAGAGATATGGTGTCCTCGGCGGGATTCGAACCCACGACCTTACGATTAGGAATCGTACGCTCTATCCTGCTGAGCTACGGGGACAAACCCCATAAAAGAGGGGCTTGTAGCTTATTTTGCTTTTGCCACAAGATCTTTTAGGCTCTTGCCCGGTTTAAACTTAGGTACATATTTATCTTTTGTACTATAAGTTTTATTGCTTCCGGGTACTTTGCCTGTTTTTCCCTTTTGCATTACTGCTTCAAATTTACCAAAGCCTACAAGCTCAACGCTCTTCTTTTTACCTAGCGCTTTTTCAACAGCTGCAATAAAAGCATTTACTGCTATTTCTGCATCTTTTTTGCTAGGAAGTTTGCCAGCATCTTTTACAAGATCAACGAACTCTGCTTTATTCATGGTGTCTCCTTTGGATACGAATTTTAAAGCGTGCCTATTGTAGCCACTTTATGCCTTAAAATCAAGAGTTATATACGAATTTTAGCCATTTTTAGCTATTTTCGCTGTGCATAATCTTTTTTGCATTGGTTGAGATACCATAACTAAAACTTTTGCATACTTTAATCTTGCAAAAACTCGTATTATGACAACATTGTAACTAAAAAAATCCAAAGACAATTTGTATGCTATGCACCATTTCATCCATACCAAATGGATTTTCTTGCGGATAGAAGCTCGCCCTATACAATAAATCGCCATTAATTGGAAAAAAGCTCTTTAAAAACGCTGTACCTAGCTCAATATATCCCCCAATATCATATTGTAAATTATGACTAGCTACAAGCATACCCCCACCGAGTGCAAATGAAAATAAACCATTATTTGGCATATTCCAAGAATGCGCATACATTATTACTCCTACACTATGGGTTGCAACATCTGTACCAGTATAAAGATACTTAAAGCGCAACCCTATATCCACATCACTCAAAAACAAATAATTCCATCCAGTACTCCCGCCAAGAATAAGCCCCATATCACCACCATTTGGCGCATTGAAATCAATCCCGGTGCCAATATGAAAAGTCGCAACCTGAAAAAGATTACCATAATGAAATAGCTTGGAAGGCTTTTGTGCCAAAAGATGTGTGAATAAAACCATCATCATAAAAACAAAAGTTTTTACTTTAACACTACTTTTTTTCATTACCAACCCCTTAATGATACTAATGCCACACCTTAGGTGTGAGATTCTGCCCTCTTCGCCCTGCTCTACCAATATACTCTAATGGTATGCGCATTGAACGTGCTAAGCGTAACAATCTGCATTTATCACGTGGTGCTATACTAAAAAGCATTTCGTATTCTTCTCCACTTTGATAGGCATTCATTCGCTTTTTATGTGCAATGTAAAAACGTACTCTATTTATTGCACCAAGTCTTTTAAGCTCCGCAAATACACCATCTGAAACATCTAGCCCACTATGAACAAATGATGCAATACGTGCAATAAAATCCCCACGTAGTATCGGTGCGACAAAGCGTGCAAACCTCTTAGATGTGCTGATCATACCACCATTAAGTAGCCATTTAAGGGCATATGCACTCTGTCCTACCCTGCCTGTACAAAACACTAAATCTCCTTTAAGCACGCCCTTGCGCGATAAGACCTTGCCCCTAGGAGTGCCAATAAGAGTACAATGAAACGCTAAATTCTCGTTACTCATTGTATCTCCCCCAATAAATTGAATATTATACCTATGTGCACTTTGTGCTAATGCCTTTGCAATCTCTACCACTTCATAGGGCGATAATGTAGGAAGTGTGATAGAAAGTAGCGCATACTTTGGCTGCGCATTCATTGCTACCATATCAGAAATATTCACAAGCATAGCTTTATGCGCAATTTGTGAAAGACTCAACCAGTGTCGCTCAAAATGAGTATGCTCACAAAACCCATCGCTTGCTACAATTATGGGGGATTGATGCCTTACTCCAAAACGAGACATAACACGCTTAGGACTTTTGGATGCATATAACGCCACACCATCATCTCCAACCCCTACCAACACTCCCTCTTGCTGCAAAATTTTAAGAAAAAGTTCCTCTTTATTAAAGCGTGTGGTTGTACTACTTTGGATAACTGGCATAGCGCTCCTTTGCGTATTATGGCTAGTCTTACAGCTCTTGCACGCTAGATTCTAGCTAAACCTGCCTAGAATCTAGCATTGCTATCTTTTCTCCAAAACGAACCTTTTGCCCAATATGTACATCAAAACATATATCTTGAGCAATAAGTACGATTGTAGAGCCCATTTGAAAATACCCTATCTCATCGCCTTTTTGTAGCCTGATAGGTGTGGAATATGTATAGATTGCTGTCGCATTTGGAGCAGCGTTTGTTTGGATTCTGGGTTCGAAATGAAAAACCATTTTCCCCACATTGAGCGCACCAACAGCAACAAAATAAATACGTTTTGGCTCTGGCTCTACAGTATTTGCTACGAGTACAACGCGTTCATTTCGCACAAAAAGATTCTGATTTTTGCGCAAAGATGACATATTTACAGGGAGTAGCTCACCACCAAAATATCGTGCCTCTACAATATCCAAATCACAAGGAGTATGATAGTGATGATAATCGCTTGGCGAAAGATAGAGATTGACAAATCCAAAACCCTCTGTTGTATTATCAGACTTGACATTGGGCATATCTTTTATGAGTAGTTCGCTCACACTATATGCCATACCCTTAATCTGTAGAGCAGAATCTTGCGTAACAACACCCACTTCGGTGATAAGGCTATCACTTGGTGAAATAATGGCTTTTGGGTTGGATTCTATAGTTCGAGGTACTTTAAATGTACGTGTAAAAAGTGCATTGAGGCTTGGATAAGATTCTAATGGAGCAAATTCTGTAAGATCGATTTTAAATATCCGTACATACACCATATTAACAATACGCTGAAACCACGCTGGAAATTCGTGTGCGGCAAACTTGCCAAAAAGCCTTGAGAGAGTGTTGGTATTCATTTAGAACTCCTTATTTCTAGTTTTGAAAAATTTGAGAGGGTACGCTTGTGTTTATGTTTAAAATTTGCTGAAGTATCGATACTAAGCTGGTGTTTGTCTCCAAAAAAATCTATCTCTATAAAACTAGTTGTCTCATCATCTTGCTTGAGATTGGCACGCTTATTCTGTTTGGAATGCGTGGATACATAAGGCTTTGGCAATAATGAAACATCATAGGGTTTCCAAATAGGCATTTCAAAAATATCAGGTCGATTAATAAGTACTTCAAATGGCATAAAACGTTCTTTATATCCCATACTATGGTGATCTTTTAGCCAATATCCCGGATAAAAGTATGCAAGATTTTTATCTCTAGCAAGAAGTAGCTGGGTTAAGATATTAAACGTTCCAAGACTCAAAGAAGCAAAACTATGATCGTAAAAAAAATATGTCGCTGAAATAGCATTTTTTAGCAAATCAAAATACCCAACACCAACAAGCTGCCCACCAATCATATATGTAATCTCATAACCAAAACTTTGGTAGCCATAAACAAAATTCTCTCGATATACTTCTGGGGTTATAGGACGATAAGACCACCCCTTTTTATGATTCATAATTCTATGATATTTGTCATAAAGTGCTAGTTTCTCTTCATTGAGACTTGGACGTGCTATAGTGATAATGGTATTCGCATTTTTACTAAGAACGCGCTTGTGAGATCTACTTAGAATAAAACTACTAGGGAGCTGACGGATAGAAATACATTCTTGACATTCTTTGCAGATTGGTACTAAAAAATATTCACCAAAACGTCTCCAGCCTCTCTCAATCAGCCCTTGACAAAACTCGACACTACACTGCTGTATATAAAAATATCGGAAATGAGAACACCTATCGGTATGATAGCTACAAGATTCTCTAGGATTAGAAAAAAATTCTACCATTTGAAGCAAGTGTTAGCGCCTTATTTAATATTTGCAAGTTTTAAGGTAAATTCAACTTCGCCGCGCCCAATGCGCAATTCTTTAGCGATAGAATCCACGCTAAAACCGCTCTGAAACATATCAATAATCTTCTTCTCATCAACATCACCACTACTTGGACTAAAGTATCCATATTCACGCATACGATTCTCAAGACTAATGATTTTTTCATCATAATGATTTTTTAATAAATCAATATCTTTGTCAAGCTCAATTACTTTCTTATTGAGTGCTGAAATCTTGTCGTTTATTGCATTTTGCTTTTCTTCACTTTGATCAGAAGACAAGAAATCATAATTTGCCTGATCGGATTGAATTTTTTGCTGTGTTTTTTGGATTTTATATAGCTCTTTAGCAAGTGTTTCAATGGCACCTTCAAAACGAGAAATACGCTTTGAGGTATCTTTGTCTTTAATGATCACATAAAGAAGCAAACAAACAAGCACAAAACCTATGCCACCAAAACATACAAACAATAACTCTTCATCAATCATTGCCTATCCTTTTTTGTCGAAGTTGCTCCATCTCTTTGGAAACAATATAGCTATCAAGCGCGCTGTTATCGTGAGAATGTATATGTGTGATACGCAAGATAGTGTTAGTAATCGCCCGAGCAAAAACACTGATTGTACGCCACGAAACATTAGGTAAGCAAAAACGTGCATAATAGATTCTATCACTCACAAAATACTCTTCTCCACAACATATTACCCCATGCCCAAGTGCTACTATCCCACCTTGCTGCTGTAGTGGCAGGAGTATTCTGCTATCTTTTAATAAAAACTGTTCAATTTTTGTTATTTTTTTATACATTTGTATGAGCAGCTCAAGAACAAGCGCATTATTTGTGTCTCGCTCTCTTGAATGTGCATACAATGCCTGGCTTACCACATCGTTTGCGCTCTCACCTAACATTTCATACTCTTGCAAAAATGCCAATTCCTTATCGTGCTCTTGTTTAGTGAGTTTTCTAGATTCTAGGCTAGAATCTAACGACTCTCTTTTAAAGGGGTACTGCGTAAGCTCTGTGAATTCTATAGCAAGAAAACATTCTACCACGCGCGTTTGTATGTCATAGCTTCGCAAGATTTCAACAAGATTTTGCTCTCTCATACACCCTACCCCAAAGTACGCATAAGCCCATCTAGCAGAATACAAACAAACAGTACAAAACCCAAATAGCCATTTGTTACAAAAAATGCTTTAGGGATATTTGCGAAGTTCTTATGTACTAAATACTGCTCATAGCCAAGCATACAAGCACCAAGAAAAATACCAATCCACCCTATATAGCCTATCTGACTCAAATAACCAAACCCACACCAAAGTACCACTGCAAAAATGTGAAAAATACGCGAAATAGCTAACGACTTCTGTGCGCCAAATCGCGCTGGAATTGAGAATAGCCCCTCTTTTTTATCAACCTGCATATCCTGCAAAGAATATAGCACATCAAAACCAGCTACCCAAAACATCACACCAAGTGCAAGCACAACACACCAAAGTGGAATCTGCCCCTCTATAGCGATAACACCAGCTATGGGCGCCAATCCCAAAGAAATGCCTAACACCAAATGCGCGAGTGAGCTGACACGTTTCATCAAACTATACCCACCAAGTATGATTAAAAAAGGAATGCTCAATAAAAATGCAAGATCATTGATTAAAAAGCTTGCAAGTACAAAAACAAGCGCATTTATGATGCAAAAAATCATAATAGCACTGCTTGGGATTCTCCCATCTACACTTGGGCGATGTTTTGTGCGTTCATTACGAGCATCGATGTCTCTATCACAAAAGCGATTAAAACTCATAGCAAAATTGCGCGCACTAATAAGTGCCACCACGCAGAGTAAAAACACACGCCAACCCATCCATACACTTGCATTTGTTTCTACAGAAGCCACACACATAGCAATCAAAATAAAAGAAGCACTAAAAATTGTATGCTCAAACACTACAAGCTCATTAAAATATGATAAACGCGCAAGTATTGAGGATTTTTGCCAGACCATTACTATTCCTTATTTGATTCCAAGAGAAACAACCTTTTTTAGCCCATCTGCCACGCTAATATCTACGCGTTCTACCCTATCTTTTGCCACGCGAAGCAAAAACCCTGAAGTGGGATTGGGTGTTGTAGGCACAAACACCCATAAATACTCGCCATCTTCTTTTGTGATAAAGCCAATAACCCTGTGTTCTCCTACACACACATACCCAACACCAAGATATTCCACCCCTCCAGAACCAGAAAACATCTTTACAATATCTTTTATAACACCATAAATCGAGGCAACAACTGGAATCTTATTGATAAAAAATTCTGAAACTTTTAATAAGATAAAGTCCTTGTTTTTTTCTAGCAAATACCCAGCATACGCTAGAATGAGCACCAATACAACTACCACCACAAAAGTTGCTAGTAAGTTATTGGCTGTAGTATCAAAAATAATGCCTATGATATACGCCACAATATCATAGGCAAACTTCAAGATCCACAATAAAATCAAAATAGGCGCAAGTGCTAAAACACCTTTCCCGACAAGCCTAAGCAATGTAGCCATACACACTCCTTGCAGAATCTAGCCTAAGAGTTCTTACTTAACTAAATGGCTATAAATGAAAGTTTTTCGCATTCTAGCATTTTTGCGCCCTCTTTGCAAACCTTAAAAATTTAAGAAGTTAGCCACGTTTATCGTATGGGCACTATCAACTGCATTCTAGACATCTTAAACTAAAGATTCTTAGAAAACATATACCAAAATACTTGCTCTCTTGAAGCTTTAATATTGTTGCCAAACATTAAGTGCTAGAATAAAACGTAATTTGCCTAGAGGCGTAGATGAATCTGTCATTCTCAATGACTTGGGCGCAGAAATCTTTAGCTTGTAGTACTTTGGGGAAAGAGATGGTTTGCGTATAAATTCCATAGAAACTCTTTAACAAAATTTTACACAATGCAGAACAAAACCAAAAAAAGGTTAAGATTTTCTGCAACTTCACGCTATAAAAAAGAGGGAACAATGAAAAATCTGTATTTTTTTGGTTTCTGTGGTTATTTTTATGCGATTATAAAAGCTATTGCCCTCACAATTGCACTTTCTTCAATAATTATTTTTCTTTAAATCTACCAAAACCCATCAGTCATGGAGTTCTTTAAACCGACTTTTTAGCCCACTATCTGTTATAGAATCGGTAGCTTGTATTTGCTTGTGCTTTGATTGAGTGCTATTATATTGGGTTGCACGCCCTAGAATTTGAACTCTAATAGAATCTAATAGAATCTAATAGAATCTAATAGAATCTAATAGAATCTAATAGAATCTAATAGAATCTAATAGAATCTAAATAGCGCATTATAAGCGTAAGTAGAGGCTTGTAAAGTCAAGCCTTAGTTTGTTATAATCTAAGTATAAACGATTTTAAGGAGATTCTATGCGAAGTGATGTGATTAAAAAAGGCTACCAAAGAGCCCCACACCGAAGTTTATTGCGTGCGACAGGGCTAAAAGATTCTGATTTTAACAAACCCTTTATAGGTGTGGCAAATAGCTATATAGACATTATCCCCGGACATTTTTACCTAAACAAATATGCTGAGATTATCAAAGATGAGATACGCAAAGCCGGGGGCGTACCATTTGAGTTTAATACCATTGGGGTTGATGATGGGATTGCTATGGGGCATAATGGTATGCTTTATTCTCTGCCTAGCCGTGAGCTGATAGCGGATTGTATCGAAACGGTGATGAATGCCCATAGTCTTGATGCGATGATTTGTATCCCAAACTGCGATAAGATCGTGCCCGGAATGCTTATGGGGGCGCTGCGTGTGAATGTGCCGACAATCTTTGTGAGTGGTGGTCCGATGAAAGCTGGCAAGCTAGATGATGGCAGTGTGCTGGATTTGAACTCTGCCTTTGAAGCGGTGGGGGCGTATGAAAGCGGCAAAATAGATGAGAAGCGACTGCATGAGATAGAGTGCAATGCCTGTCCGGGTGGTGGGAGCTGTAGCGGTATGTTTACTGCAAACTCGATGAACACACTTTGTGAAGCTATGGGTGTGGCACTCCCGGGTAACGGTACGATACCCGCACTCACAAAGGAGAGAGAGGAGCTACTTAGAGCGGCGGCTAGGCGGATCGTGGAGATTGCACTAGATTCTGAAGTAAGTGAGCGGTTTAGATTCCGCAATATCTTAAATCACAAGGCGGTGCATAATGCCTTTGTCGTGGATATGGCAATGGGTGGCAGCACAAACACCGTGCTGCATATGCTTGCTATCGCTAAGGAAGCGGGCGTGGATTTTGACCTAGAATCTATCAATGCTATCGCTGCTAAGGTAGCCCATATCGCTAAAATCGCCCCGGCACTTAGTAGTGTGCATATGGAGGATATCAATAGAGCGGGAGGCGTATCGGCAGTGATGAATGAGGTGGCTAAGAGAAATTCGTCTCTTACGCAATCTTTGAATGATTTCGGCGGTTCGGCTCGGTCATTTGCGTCTAGCAAACTCCCTTCGCCTCACCTTGAAAAACATTCAAATCTTACGCAAGATACTAGAATTACAGAATCTGCCAATACAGAATCTCAACAATCGTCATTGCGAGACTTGCAAAATGCAAGTCGTGGCAATCCAGAATCTAGCCTTTCAGAATCTATCCTCTATCTTGACGCTTTGACAATCACGGGCGAAACCTTAGGGCAACGCATAGCAGGAGCAAAAATCACAGACACAAGCATAATCCACACCAATGAAAACGCCTATTCCCCTGTGGGTGGGCTAAAGATTCTCTTTGGGAATCTAGCTAAAGAGGGGGCAGTGCTAAAGGTTGCGGCAGTGGCGGAATCTATGAAAGAATTTAGGGGGAAAGCCATTTGCTTTAATTCTCAAAGTGAGGCGATTAAAGGTATCGCAGGGGGTGAGGTAAAAAGTGGCAATGTCGTGGTAATCCGCTATGAAGGACCAAAGGGGGGACCGGGAATGCAAGAAATGCTAAGTCCCACAAGTCTCATAATGGGCATGGGCTTAGGGGAGAGCGTGGCACTCATCACTGATGGGCGATTTAGCGGGGCGACGCGTGGGGCGTGTATCGGGCATGTGAGTCCAGAGGCGGCTGAAGGGGGCTTAATCGCATTGATAGAGGACGGCGATGAGATAGAGATTTCAGTCTCAAAGGGGAGCTTGGAGCTACTAGTAGATTCTAAGGTTTTAGAATCTAGGAGGGCAAAATGGCTAGAGCAAGGCGTAGCACAGAAAATCATGCAAGATAAAAATATCACAAGCAAATGGCTTAAACGCTACTCACTATTAGTCAGCAACGCCGCTAATGGTGCTGTCTTAAAAACGGAACTGTGAGAGATAAACACAAGGGGATAAAATACAGAAGGATATAGATACAGGAGAGAAAGCTATGGGGAATGAGGCATGAGAGAGCCAAACACAAGATGAGATTCTAAATCAAAAGGCGATTTTATCCTAACCAAATTTGAACCAGAAGGCGTTAAATGCTATGCCTTAGCTAAAATAACTTTTGAGAATGATTATTTTATCCATACAGCTTTAGGGACATTTTTTATTCTTGAGGGAGGTTATAAGCCTTTCACACTAGCACAAGGTTTAGAGTGGAGCGGTGGGGATAGCATTGATTATTGTTGATTGCAAGAAAATTTATTATAATACTCTAATTATTTTAAACTTACAAAGGAGTTTGTATGTCAAGAACGATAGAGCCAGATAAGCAGAGTGTAGAAACATGTCTTAAACAGTTCTATGCAATCGATTTTTATCAAAGAGAATATGTATGGTCTAAAGAAACAGCAGAAACCTTATTAAATGATATTTTTTATACCTTTGAGTTAAGTTATAGTCAATTTAAAGAGAGCGAAATTAATGAAAAAAATTTAGAGCAATATAATTGGTATTACCTCAATGTGTATATTATCAATAAAATTGAAGGAGTGAAATATATTGTAGATGGACAGCAGAGACTTTCAACACTCACGCTTATTGCCACAAAACTCTATCATTTATTATCAGAATATAGCGACTTAAAAGAACTTCAAGAAACAATAAAACAATGTATTTTTAGTTATAATGGATTTAAGAGTATCTTTAACATAGATAATGATAAAAGATATGATGTTATGGATTGTATATTTCACAACAAACCATATCCAATAGAATATAAAAACAAAACAGAGCAAACTCTCATAGAGCGCTATAAAGATATAGCAAAATATCTTGATATTAAATTAAAAGATACAGAATCCAAAAAATTACAGATATTTGTCTTGTATTTTCTTAAACGATTGGTGCTGGTGGAGTTACTCATTAACCAAAATGATACGCCTATGATTTTTGAAGTCATAAACGATAGAGGGGAAGCCCTAAAGCCATTTGAGATTCTCAAAGGTAAGCTTATTGGAGCTTTAGATAAAAATGACACAGAGATGTTTTGCGAAAAATGGGACAATGCACTTAACTTACTATCGGAATGGAAGTTGGAGGATAATTTTTTTGCTGATTTGATAAAATCAAAGTTTATTTTTAAGAGAAATTCTGACCTTGAAAAAACAATCAATAATATTTATCATAGATATATTTTTGAAAATAATGAGATAGCTAAAAGTTTAGGCTTTAGAAAGCAAGACGAGAAACACAAGAGTAATATCAAAAATTTTATAGAAAAAGATATTGACTATTATGCAAAGCTGTATGCAGCAATCACGAGCAATGAAAATGAATTTTTAGTGTATAGCAATACAATTAACTCTCTTTCTGGGCAATATCAAATTATTCTTGCAGCTTGTAAAGTAAATGATGAGCAAGAAAATGAGAAAATACAAATTATCGCAAAAGAGTATGATAGATTATGGATGCTTTTAAACCTTAATGGAATCTATGATAGCAATGAATTTCAAGAGATTTCCTATAATCTTAATGAGCGTTTGAAAAATACACAAATACAAGATTATTCAACAATCTTTGATAACTTACTACGAGATATTATTAAAAACAAGAGGGGTTTAGAAAGGGTAGATTCCTTACTGGAATATTCTAGTTTTTTAGAGAGAAACTATGGCAATATGAATGTGCGGGTTTTACGTTATTTATTTGCACGAGTTGAAAAATACTTGTGTGATAATATCAATCAAAAAGCCCAGCACGATGTCTTATATATCGCAACAAAAACAGGAGGTAAAACAGGGTATCACATCGAGCATATCTTATCACACAATACAACAAATATAAGCTATTTTGAGAGTGAAGAGGAATTTGAGAGAGAACGTAATAAATTAGGCGGTTTGCTGCTTTTAAAAGATAAGGTTAATATCTCATCAGGCAATGAGGAGTATAAAGACAAGCTCAAAACTTATAGCAATGGTCTTGTGTGGGGACGCTCCTTGTGTGAAGAGCTTTATCATAAAACAAACAAGGATTTTCTTGCATTTAATGAAAAGATGTGCAGTGATAAGTCAATATCTTTTAAGCCTTATAAAACATTTGATAAAAATGCCCTCAATGAACGCTCCAAACTACTCTATGAAATTGTAAAAATCATTTGGGAAGTAGAGCGATAGCGTATCTTTTGTTATAAAATTAGATTTTGATAAGAATATAATGACAAATTCCCACATCATTTTCCTTAAAGGTAGAGATTCTAAAGTTTTGCTATCTGCAAAGCTTTGCTAATATACCGCATTTCAGGCGATAATAGCAAAATACCATAGCTCTGCTAGCAAAGAAGTAAGCAAGATTGTCCATATCTCTAGCCCGCGTATTTTGTAAATATCTCAATCCACCCAAAACCATTACCAAAGCCAAAACCACGCAAAACACAATATTTGCTTCCTTTTGACTCAATCCCTCTTGATACCACTCAAATACTTATATGTAGTTGCAACTCCAAAAACCTATTTTCTAAAACCCTTACTTCTTGGTATGCCTATTTTGGACACAATACAAGATGTGCTTAAAATATCATAATGTAAAGAAATATATTTTGCACTTAATCTATCGCAATATGGATTTGCAACTTAAGGTACTTATCACTTTGGCTTTGTAACTTATTGTAACCTCAAAAAAAATATTTTTTATTAAAAAATATAAAATGGGTCAAATTTTGTATAATTGAGAATACAAAAATATACAAAAAAGGAAGCACCATGAAAAAGTTTGTTGTACCCGTAGTTTGTTGTGTTTTTAGTCTGATGTTTGCTAAAGAACCATCACGTCCAGAATGTATAGCACCAGCTCAACCCGGAGGTGGCTTTGACTTAACTTGCAAGTTAGCTCAAGTTGGTATGGCTGATACTAAAATCCTAAAAAGTCCAATGAGGGTTACCTATATGCCTGGTGGCTTAGGAGTTGTGGCATACAATTCTATGAACACAAACCGTGCTAAAAATCCAGATATTATTGTGGCATTTTCAAGTGGGACCCTTTTGAACATAGCTGTGGGAAAACACGGAAAATATAACGAAAATGATGCTAAATGGCTCGCCAGTGCAGGTGTTGATTATGGATCTGTTGTTGTCAAAGCTGATAGCCCCTATAAAACTTTAGATGACTTGATAAAAGCCTTAAAAAAAGATCCGACTTCTGTTAGTATCGGAGCAGGCGGGTCTATAGGCGGACAAGATTGGATGCAAACAGCTATGCTTGCAAAAGCAGCTGGTATTGATGTAAAAAAGGTTAGATATGTGGCTTTCGAGGGAGGTGGAGAAATGCTTACCTCACTTTTAGGAGGGCATATAGATATTGGATCTTCTGGTGTAGCAGAGCTTTTGCCTCAAATACAATCTGGTCAGCTGAGGGTTTTGGCAGTATTTGCTCCCAATAGATTAAGTGGCGCCCTATCAAATGTCCCTACTGCCAAAGAGCTAGGTTATGATGTAGAATGGATAACTGTTAGAGGCTATTATATGGGACCCAAGGTGAGTGATGAAGACTATAATTGGTGGCTAGATGCGTTTAAAAAACTTAAGCAAACTAAAGAGTTTAAAGAACAGCTAGCCCAAAGGGGTTTGTTTGAATTCGACAAAAATGGAGCCGAATTTGATACCTTTGTAAAAGAGCAAACAAAGCGATATCGAGCTTTGGCAAAAGAATACGGCTTGATAAAGTAGTAAATTATGATAAGTACTAAAATTTTTTCAGTATTACTACTAGTTTTATCTTTGCTTGGAATTTATGTGGGCTGGGGCATTACTACTGAATTTCAGTATGAACCATTAGGTCCTAGACCCTTTCCTGTAGGCGCTCTAGTTTTGATAGCGTTTTGTTCTGTCTTGCTCTACTTTTTTGCAGAAGATACCGATGTAGAGTGGCCTAAATTTAAGGTGGTACTTAGACTTGTAATATTAGCTATAAGCTTTTTTGCTTTTTTCTTGCTTTTTGAATACTTAGGTTTTATGCTTAGTAGTGGGCTTTTTATGCTAATAGTAGCTTTATTGTTTGGAGCAAGTTTTATAAAAGCTCTGATATTTTCTGCACTTTGCAGTGTTGTTTTGTATTACTGTTTTGATACCCTACTACAAATTACTTTACCTCTTGGCTTTATATTTGAATGAAAGGTAAAACATATGGATACTTGGGCATATTTATTACAAGGATTTAGTGTAGCGCTAGAACCATCGAATTTAATTATAGCTTTAATAGGTTGCTTTATAGGGACGATAGTTGGTATGCTTCCTGGTCTTGGTCCCATAAATGGTGTGGCAATATTACTACCATTAGCCTATACCATGAAACTACCTCCAGAATCAGCCCTTATACTTCTTGCAACGGTTTATATTGGCTGCGAATATGGTGGCAGAATCTCATCTATCTTACTTGGAATCCCAGGAGAAGCCGCAGCTATAATGACCACCCTAGATGGACACCCTCTAGCTAAAAATGGGCAAGGAGGTAAGGCTCTTTGTATTTCAGCTCTTAGCTCTTTTATAGGTTCTTTTATAGCAATTTGTGGTATTATATTTTTTGCACCACTTATTGCTTCTTGGGCTTTAAAATTTGGACCATCAGAGTATTTTGCCCTCATAATCTTTGCTTTAGCAACGCTTGGTTCAATGCTTGCACAAAAGCCTATACGATCTTTGCTTGCTGCTTTAATTGGGTTATTTCTAACCACCATTGGCATTGATGGCAATACTGGCATATATCGCTACACCTTTGATATACCACATCTTTTTGATGGGGTACCTTTTGTTATACTTGTCATTGGGCTTTTTTCAGTAAGTGAAATCTTTTTAATGCTAGAACAAACCCATACTTCACAGATTGTTATTAAAAAAACAGGAAAACTACTAATCAGCATAAAAGAATTTGTATTTTGTATAGCTTCTATTGTACGTTCTAGTTTTACAGGCTTTTTTGTGGGGGTTTTGCCGGGCGCTGGTGCTACCATAGCAAGTGCTATTAGCTATATGAGTGAGAAAAAAATGGCTGGTGACAAGGGAGAATTTGGAAAAGGAGATTTAAGGGGTGTTGCTGCACCAGAAGCAGCAAACAATGCATCAGCTTGTGGTTCTTTCATACCCTTGCTAACCTTGGGCTTACCGGGTTCTGGTACAACTGCTGTTATGCTTGGAGCTTTGACTCTTTATAATATTAACCCAGGTCCCACAATGTTTGCAGAGCAAGCAGATATAGTTTGGGGACTTGTTGCCTCTTTGCTTATAGCAAACTGCGTGCTTCTTTTGATGAATTTACCGCTAATTGGTGTTTTTGTCAAAATTTTAAGCATACCTACTTGGACACTAGCACCTATTATTTTAATAGTTTCATCAATAGGTGTTTATTCCATAAATAGTACCAATTTCGATTTGCTCTTAATCCTAATAATAGGCATAATCGGTTACATTCTAAGAAAACTTGAGTTTCCTATGGCTCCTTTAATATTGGGCTTTGTATTGGGAGAAATGCTAGAGGTAAATTTGAGACGAGCTTTGTCGGTAAGCAATGGAGATTTTTCCATACTTTATAGTGGCTATATAGCCCCTGTTTTATTGGTAGGAGCGATATTGGTTATCGTGATACCTCCATTTTTTAAGAAGTTAAGAAGATCCACAATTTTAAATAAATAAGATTTTTTAGATTTTATACCATCAAATACAGAAGATAAATTTTCTGTATTTGTTTAGATTTAACATAGTATTGTCGTGTTTTGCCTATGACCCTAGCTGCTGTGCAAACCCCAACTGTTTGGAATCTTCTAAGTTTGTCATTTAATCTTTGCTTATTGACACTCAATGTTACTTAATATGTAATGCAATCGCGTAACTTCCTTACTGAAGTTCGCAATGACAAAGAAGAATCGTCATTGCGAGACTTGCAAGGCAAGTCGTGGCAATCCATAACATTATTTGAGTCTAGAATCTAAGCTTTAATTTTTTAAAACAAAACTTGCAAGGAGTATATATGCTACCAAAGAGTATAAAGATTATGATTTTGTGTGTCTTGCCTTTTATGCTTATGGCAGAGGAGTTGTCTGATGAGCCTATGGAGGGCGATTTTTTTATCGAATGGGATTTGCCTGAATGCACAAGTGAGCAAGATAAAATAGAGGGTTGTGTCAAGAGGTCATATCACGAAAATGGGCGACCTTGGTATGAGACACTCTATACAAATGGCAAAAAACAAGGTGAGAGAGGATACTACGAAAATGGGAATCTTGAATTTGACACTCCATATATAGATGGTGTGCAAGAGGGTGTTGAGAAGTGGTATTACGAACACGGGAGTATTGAGCGAGAGATTCCGCATAAAAATGGTGAAAGCTATGGCGTTGTGAAATTTTATCACAAGAATGGAAAACTTAAAAAAGAGTATGAAAGGGGCAAAGTAGAGAGCGTTGAGAAATGGTATTATGAAAATGGGAATCTTGAGGCAGAAATTCCATATAAAAATTACAATATGCAAGGCATCGTGAAAATGTATATGCCAGATACTAGGCTACTCATGAGCCTTGTATTTGAAGATCATAAAATATTAAGTGGTAAATGTAGTAACGATAAAGCTTTAAATGATGAGCAATTACAGCGTTTAAAAAAAAGCTTACAAGGCTTAGAAAAGGATGCTATAAGCTATGAGGATATGGCACAAATGTGTGGCTTAAAGGTAGCCTTAGTAAAAGATTTTGAATGCAAAAATGAGCAAGATAAAATAAAGGGCTGTGTGGAGAGAATGTATTATGATAATGGGAATCTTCAATATGAGATTCCATTTAAAAATGGTGTGCAAGAGGGTGTTGAGAAGTGGTATTACACAGAGGGGAATATTATGTATGAGTTTCCATACACAAATGGCAAAAAAGAGGGTGTTGAGAAATATTACTTTGATTATGGTGGGCTTAAGTCTGAAACTCCATACAAAAATGATAAAGCAGAGGGTATTAGCAAGGAGTATTACTATGAAAATGGTGGGCTTGAGACAGAGTTTTCGTATAAAAATGGCGCAAGAGATGGCATTACGAAAGTTTATATGTTTAATGGAAAATTACTCATCGCCATCACTTATCAAGAAGGCAAAGCCCTAAGCGGAATATGTGGCAATGACAAAGCCCTAAGTGATGAGCAATTACAAAGCATTGCTAATTATTATCCCTTGCCACAAGAAAGAATAGCACAACTGTGCGGTATGAAGCTAGAAGTGGATTAAAAAAGCAAGTTTATCGCAGCAAGATTTTATCCATTCTCTTAGGGTTTGTGAATCTCATTGCTTTTCTTGCAATGTAAGCTTGTATTCTTTGTTAATCTTGTATTTCCTGCAAAAAAAGGGGAGGCATTGTGTAAAAAGCATAAAGATTAAGACAATTTAGGTTTACTCGCATTGTATGCTAAGGTGTGTTTTTGTTTATTAAACGCAACACTACGCAAAAAGTCTTCCTCTATCATAGCTTTATAGCCTGTGTTGATACGACCAGATGAATCGCATATATCCTCTGGAATCAAATGGAAAATTACCCAAATCTGCCATTAAAAATCCTTTCTGTGTTTGTATTGTATCTTTTCTTTGAGATTGTAAGATTCTGCTTTGCCTTGTGCTTCTAGTACTTCTTGTGTTTTTTCTCGCAAGAGTGCTAGAAACTCACGCATATTTTGAATCTCATCGTTTTGGGTGATAGCAAATGAGCTTGCACCTCCTGCAAAAAAGCTGTATTCTGTATGTATATCATAGATAGTAAAGAGCAAGATCTTATTTGTCAGCCCCACTCTCCGTAATTTTATCCTTACTCCAAAATCTCCATATTTATAGAATCTTTGTTTATGCCATGGGAAAATTTGATGTGCGCCTTTGATATACATACCCTTGTTGGTTAGGAATATTTCGCCACGAGGAGCAACAAAGAGATTGCGTAAGGCAACACAAACTATTAAAGCACATATAAAACCATATAGCACAGGTGTAATAGGGCTTTGATCCAGCGCAAGCAAAAGAACATATAGAATCGGAGCAAGCAAAAGTACCACTACATTAATGAGTATGCCTACAATCTCTAAACCCCGATTCAAAGTCCCTTTAGGAAAGGCATACCTAAATTCATAAATAATCTCTTCTTGACTTGGTTTGTAAGTAGAATCTCCAAAATCTGCCATTTTAAATCCTTTTTACATCTTTATTTGTATGGAATCTATTATTGTCGTAAGACTCACAAAGGTAATTATACTATATTTTGCGTATTGTGCGATTATCACATAAAGTCAGATCTGCCAAGCATTTTCAATAATGCCAAAAAACATATAAAAATTAAACGAACGATTGATTTTTGTATAAAACTCTGCTACTATTACGAACATACGAAGCTTTAAAGTCTTATAATTTCTCACAAAGCAAGAAAGGGATTATTATGCCGCCTCTACTAAACCGATGTTTTATGTTTTTCTGTGTGCATTGTGCGTGCAAGGAAAAGCCACATCGCATACTTCAATACTTCCACATAACTCTTTGGTGTCCAATGCTACACCAGCACATATCTTTGCCACAACAACCCTAGCAAGACAAAGCACGATAGCCACGCAAGATTCACAAGACTTGAATACTTTAAAAAATTTGCAAGATTCACAAGATTTACATAGCTCTCCACAAAGCCTTTCTTTAGAATCTTGTATCACAAAAGCAAGGGCAGTCTATCCACTGCAAAAAAATAAGCGTCTGCTTGATGAGAGCTTAAAGCTTGAACTCACAAGAGTGCATTTCTCTTATATCCCACACATACGCTTCAATGGTAGAGTAAGCTACCAAAGTGATGTAACAACCCTACCCTTTAATAGCCAAACTCTAGGTAGCATTCCGCCGCTTGCCAATGCTCTTGCAGACTATCGCCCTTTGACAAGAGACCAATACAACATCAATGCCGAGATTTCTCAGCCACTGCTAGATTCTCTGAATCTATGGGCGAATAAAGCAGCGATAAAGCAACACTATGCGATACAAAAAGCAAGTATCGATGTCGAACTCTATAAGGTGCAAAAATCTGTGATGAATGCCTACTTTTCATCTTTGCTACTCCAAAAGCATATCGAGCAAATGCTTGTGTATAAACAAGAATTGCTAAAAAACTATGCCACCTTGCAGACATTGCACAAAAATGGCGTAGCTAAAGCGAGTGATGTAGATAAGCTGCATATCGAAATCCTCAATACAGATAAGACATTGCAACACCTCAATGCCCAAAAAACAACTGCACTTACCCCTCTTAGGTGAGCTTACGCAGCTTGATATGACACATTATGCTCTGCAAATCCCAGACAAAGAGGACGCTCTAGCATATTTGCAACGCATACAAGCAAAGCTTTATGAGATAGAGAATGAATGGCGAGATGCTGCCAATCAAGATTCTACAAATGTAGATTCTATAAATAAAGATTCCACAAACCAAAATCCTCACAATAAAGATTCCATAGCACAAGATTCTTATAATGCTATACCACAGAATCTAAACGCACAAGATTCCACAACAAAAGATTTTCTAGCAAAAGAGAGTAAGCAAAGCCAACGCAAAACAAACTTTTTTTTATTCGATACAAAGCACACAAAACCTCTTCCAAAGTCGCCCCGAGCTTACACTCTTTAAACTCAAAGAAGAGGAGGCAGGGCTAAAAACACGCACAGAACTTACCAAATCCCTGCCCTACATCGATGCCTTTTTCCAAGGGGGCTATGCTAATCCGGGGCTTAATATCTTGCGTAGCGGGTTTCAAGGCTATTATATCGTGGGTTTGCGACTGAATTGGGATATAAGCAACCTCTACTCTAAGCACCAGCAAGACCAAATCATCGCTAAGACCAAGCTACAAATAGATTCCCAAAAACAAGAGTTTTTGCTCCAAAACAAACTCACCCTTATCCAAAGCACACAAAATGCCCAAAGTATCCTAGCCCAGCTCAAAGAGAGTGCACGCATTATCACTTTACAAGAACGCATTGTAAGCACTTCCAAAGCCCAGCTAAAAAATGGTGTCTTAAGTGTGAATGACTTTATCTCTGATGTGCTAAAACTCAATGCCTTACGCCTAGAGTATAATTATCAAGAAATTGAAGGCTTAATGCAGATTTTTGAGATACGATACCATCTCAATGAATGGGAGACTTTTGAAATGGGAAACAAGGATTTATGATGAAAGTTTTAAAAATATGTGTATTAGCGGTTTTAAGCCTTTTGTATATAGCGTGTGATAGCAAAAATAGCTTTGATGCGATGGGTATGTTTGAGAGTGATGAGGTGCTACTAAGTGCAGAATCTAGCGGACGCATTATCGAGTTTGTGCCAAAAGAGGGGCAAAGTGTGCAAAAGGGCGATGTCATAGCACGATTAGATTCTAAGCCATTAGAACTACAAAGAGAAAAGCTAAAAGTACAAATACAAAATGCCAAAAATGAAAAAGCACGTCTTATGCGACTGCATAAAGCCAACGCAACGACCAAAAAGAATCTCGATGATGCGATATATGCGTGTGAGCTTTTGGAAAAAGAATTAGCCCTACTTGATGAAGAAATCGCTAGAAAAACTCTTCTTGCCCCAATAGATGGTGTGCTGCTAGAAAAATACGCCCATATCGGAGAGTTAGCAAGCCCCACAAAGCCACTTTGCAAAATCGCTGATATACGCACCTTGCGACTTAAGGCGTATTTTACAAAGAGCGATATAACTCGCATAAAGCTAGGTGATAGAGTGCAAGTCTTGGTAGATTATAATACAAGCCATAAACAATATGAAGGCGTAGTAAGTTTTATTGCCGCTAAGGCAGAATTTACACCCAAAACCATTATGACTAAAGATGAACGTGAAAATCTTGTCTATGCGGTTAAAATCGATGTGGCAAATGATGGATTCCTAAAAATCGGCTCTTATGGCGAGGTGATATTGCCACAAGGGGAATACAATGAATGAAATACATATATCAGAATCTACCCCTCCTATCCTATCAGCTCACAATATTTCTAAAGCATATGGTGCATTGCAAGCCTTAGAAAATATCAGCCTAGAAGTTAGAGAAAACGAAATTTTTGGCGTTATCGGAGCAGATGGGGCTGGTAAAAGCACACTTTTTAGAATCTTAACTACACTCTTGCTCCCAGATAGTGGGGAATGCTGCATAGATGGACTTGATATATACAAAGATTATGCGAAAATCCGACAGATTCTAGGCTATATGCCGGGTAATTTTAGTCTCTATATGGATTTAAGCATAGAGGAAAATTTAGAGTTTTTCGCGACTCTCTTTGGTGTGAGCATACAAGAAAATTTTAGTCTTATAGAATCTATCTATAAAGCCCTAGCCCCCTTTAAACAACGAGCAGCAAAGGATCTCTCTGGTGGTATGAAACAAAAGCTTGCTCTATGCTGTGCACTTATCCATAAGCCCAAAATTTTATTTCTTGATGAGCCAACCACCGGCGTGGATACAGTGAGTAGGAAAGAATTTTGGGATATTTTAGAGAATCTCAAATCCCAAATGACTATCATTGCTTCCACACCTTATATGGACGAAGCGAGTCGCTGTGATAGGGTAGCTCTCTTACACCAAGGCAAAATCCTAGCTCTTGATAACCCAGATTCTCTTTGTGCGAGTTTCCCGCGTCCGCTCTATGAGTTTAAGTCTATCCCTACACATATCTTACCTATTTTGCGTAAGAAGGAGTGGGTGCAAAGCTGCTTTTTGTTTGGCAATAGCTGCCACATTACTTTTAAGGATACTGCTCATATTACGGATTGTATCAAGGAGATAGAATCATTAGTAAGAGAATCTAGCCCTGCCACAGATTCTACACATACAAAAGATTCTGTGCAGATTTTAGATTCTAAAGAAGCTTTAGAATCTAAAGCCTTCGCAGCACAAGGACTTCAAAATGGCACTTCATTTCATCATTACTTAGACTTTAGCGAAGAATCCAAAGATGCAAAATCGCCACATACAGAATCTACAAAGATTCTCAAATCTACAAACCTAAACCACCCTAGAAAATCACAAACCCTAGAGTATCGCCGTATCGCCCCAAGTATCGAAGACTGCTTTATGGAGTTTTTACTATGAATACCACACAATCTCATCAAGGAGAATCTGTCATACAAATCCACAATCTTACTAAAGTCTTTGGGGATTTTAAGGCAGTGGATAGCATTAGCCTAGAGGTTAAAAAGGGTGAGATTTTTGGCTTTTTGGGGGCAAATGGTGCGGGCAAGACTACGGCTATGAAGATTTTATGTGGCTTAAGCCTACCAAGTAGTGGAAGTGTAGCGGGCTTTGACCTTTATACGCAAAGTGAGCAGATTAAACGCAACATCGGCTATATGAGTCAAAAATTCGCCCTGTATGATGACCTCAAAGTATGGGAAAATATCTATCTCTTTGGCAGAATCTATGGTATGAGTCGCACTGAAATTTTTGACAAAATGGATAGAGTGCTAGAGAACCTTGACTTTTTGGATAAAAAAGACTGGCTCACAGAGAAACTCCCGCTTGGGTGGAAGCAAAAACTTGCCTTTTGTGTGGCGAATTTTCATTCTCCTAAAGTCATTTTTTTAGACGAGCCAACAGGTGGGGTTGATCCTATAACAAGGCGAAAGTTTTGGGAGCTGATACACGAGGTAGCAAGCAAAGGCACAAGTATTTTTGTAACTACACACTATATGGACGAGGTGGAATACTGCCATCGTATTAGCATTATGGTTGATGGCAAAATCAAGGCACTTGACACACCAAAGAATCTTAAAAAGCAATATAGTGTGCAGGATATGGAAAGTGTATTTTTCACTCTAGCAAGTCAAGCTACAAGGGGTGAGTGGTGAAACTTCAATTAAGATTTTTTAAGCAAATAGCATTTTTTTGGCAAATGGGGAGGTTTAAAAAAGGCATTGCTTGTAGCGATACAAATCCTAAAAGATTAGATTCTATAAATCGAGCTAGGCAGCAAGATTCTACAAATTTAGATTCTCTACATCACGATTTTTTAGATGTAGAGAATCAAGCTTCACTAAGCAAAGACTTCATGCCACACATTCTAGCTAGCCAAGATTCTAAAAATTCTCCACAATATCAAGACTTTCCCTTGCATAAAGATTCTCTATCGCACATTATAGAATCTAGTCTAGATTCTATAAACCATAAAGCTATAAAATCTAAAGCCTTGCATCATAAATCCAAAAATCCTACTCCTCATAACAATACCTTATTTTATAAACCCTTTAAAGCCTTTGTGAAAAAGGAGTTTTATCATATCTTTCGCGATATTCGTACGATTTTAATCCTCGTGTGTATGCCTATCGTGCAACTTATCCTTTTTGGCTTTGCTCTAAGCATTGGGCTTTTAGTCTCAAATCTCGCTAAGACGCAAGTTGTCGCTATGCTTGTGTGTGCGATGCTTTTCCTTATGCCAATAATGATGCTATCAGGCATGATGTTCCCCATAGAATCTATGCCAGCTATCTTGCAATATCTCTCGCATATCATTCCAACCAAGTGGTTTATCATCGGGGTAAAAAAGATAATGATAGAGGGGCTTACTCTCTCGTATCTCCTGCAAGAAGTAGCGATTTTGAGCGGTATGCTGTGTGTGATACTTGCCCTCTCACTCAAAACTTTTAAGATAAGGCTGTGAAATATGCTGTATCTGATACAAAAGGAATTCAAGCAGATTATGCGTAATACGTTTTTGCCACGCATTATCATAGCCTTTCCGATTATGGCGATTTTGGTTATCCCGTGGGTGGCAAATATGGAAATAAAAGATGTCAATCTTGCTATACTAGACTTTGACTCTAGCCAAACTTCTAAAAAAATAGTAGCCAAAATATCTGCCACAAGCTACTTTAATATGGTATTAGATTCTAAAAATATTTATGAGGCAAGAGAATGCCTTTATACTAATCAATGCGATATTATCCTAGAGTTTCCAAATGGCTTTGAAGAGTATCTCGTGGCAGAACATAAGGCAAATGTGGGAATCTATGCCAATGCGATTAATAGCACTAAGGGAGTATTGGGCAGTGGGTATCTAGCTCAAGTTATTGCACAATTTGCAAGTAGTGAATCTCATAGCACCCCACTAGGAACTCTTATGCCAACTTACAATCCACAAATTCTTAGTATCTATCGCTTTAATCCTAATTTGGATTATAAAATCTTTATGATTCCAGCCCTTATGGTCATGGTGCTTACAATGCTCTGTGGCTTTTTACCTGCCTTAAATATCGTGAGTGAAAAGGAGCGGGGCAATATCGAGCAAATCAATGTAACGCCTTTATCTAAGACGACTTTTATTATGGCAAAGATTATTCCATATTGGATTATTGGGCTTGTGGTGCTAAGTTTGTGTTTTTTTCTAGCGTTTTTGGTCTATGGGCTAAAGCCTCAAGGGGGCTTTTTGTATCTGTATCTTTTTGCGGTAGTATATATTGTGGTCGTTACAGGTATGGGCTTAATCATTTCAAATTATTCTAATACAATGCAGCAAGCTATGTTTGTGGTATATTTTTTCGTGCTTATTTTGATTTTGCTAAGTGGGCTCTTTACTTCTGTAAAGTCTATGCCACAATGGGCGGAATACCTCACTTATGCCAATCCGTTAAAGTATTTTATAGAATCTGTGCGTGCTATCTATCTTAAGGGCAGTGATTTTAGCACATTATGGGAGAATCTCCTCATACTCTGTGGCTTTGGCATAGGCTTTAATCTTTGGGCGATTGTAAGCTATAAAAAGAGAGTGTAACTATGCTTATTTTGGGTCATTTGGGGCTTTGACACCATACAAAAAAATCTCAAAGATATGCTGCAAGAGCGTTGTATTGTTGGCATTATGAATGGTAAGCGGGAGATTTGTTTTATACACATATTTGGTTAGGAGATAAAAATGCAAGATTCCACCTAGCGAAAATATCATAGAATGTGTGTCAAGATCATCGCGAAATTCTCCGCTTTCTATACCTTGCTGCATTATATGTGTGAGTACCTCATATATGGATTGAAAAGTCTCTTGCAAGATATTTTGCCCAATCGGTGTGGGATTGATAAATTCTGATATGATGAGTTTGGCAAGATAGGGGTTATTATCGTGTAGTGAGGGAATCTTGGTTAGTATTTGTTCAAATGCTTCTTTTGGATTCTTTGCGTCCTTAAGTGTCTGTATAACGGATTTTGGATTGTGGATATGCTGTGTGAGTACCGCTTGATACAAGCCCTCTTTATTATTAAAATAATACGAAATCATTGAGAGATTCACATTAGCACATTTAGCTATGTCGCGTATGGAAGTCCCTGCATAGCCTTTCTTGGCAAAAAGCTCGGTAGCGACCTTTAGAATCCTCTCTTTTGTGTCTTTTGCCATAATCTCTCTTTCGTATGATTGTGTCATTCCAATTATAGCAAATGTTTGTATGGTGTTAGCGATAGTTTTGTAGTCCTTTTGCTTATCTGTCTCACATTCTGGCAATTCTCTGAGACTTCCTAAACACAAAAATACATACACCACATAATGCCAGCACACCCTGCATACAATCTTGTCAATCTATCATATGCTACATTTGCCGCTTATGATAGTATCGCCTTTGTGGTGAAACGTTATCAAAGCCTTGTGTCATCATAATGTTTTCATAATGCTATTGACCCGGACATTTTTGTAGGGAATCTCTTTTTGGATTCCATTAGAACAATCTTCTAAAGATCAAATTTTACTTAATACCATAGTGGAATTTGTATCATAATCTTTCCTTTTGTAGTGCAATATATCATTTAAGCCACTCGCTGCCTTATTGTTAATACCCCCAACTAAACTGCGTTTTGTTTTTATCTAATGCCCTAATAGATTCCATATCCGCCGCACTCAAAGAGAAATCAAAGACATTGATATTTTCTTGCATATGCTTGAGCTTTGAGGCTTTGGGGATAGCGATGATACCTTGCTGCACTAAGAATCTTAGGGCAATTTGTGCCACGCTTTTATTATATCTAGCAGCGATTTGTGTCAAAGTAGGATTATCAAAAAATCCGCTTTTACCAGCGATAAAGGGGCTCCAAGATTCTAAAATCGTCCCATAAGGCTTCATCGCCTCCAATAACGCTCTTTGCTGATAGTAGATATGTGTCTCGCATTGGTTGATAGCAGGCATAATCTCACAAGTTTTGATAAACTCAAGATAGACTTTTGGGGTAAAGCTAGAGATTCCAAGTGCTTTGATTATACCCTCCTTATAGGCTAGCTCCATTGCTTTATACATTTCTTTTGCCTGTGTGTAGGGTGCGTGGATTAAAAGCAAATCGATATATCCTATATCTAGGGCTTTGAGGCTAGATTCTATACTCTTTTTTGCACTTTCAAAATCCATATCACTAGAGAGTTTTGTCGTGATAAAAAACTCCTCTCTTTTGAGACCTCTTGAGCGTATCGCTTCCCTTATCGCAGCCCCTACTTCTTTTTGGTTACCATACATTTGTGCGCTATCAAAGAGGCGATAACCACAATCCACTGCCGCCAAAAATGTATCGATACTCTTAATATCATATGTCCCAAAGCCTAAAAGCGGCATTTTTAGCCCATTATTTAAAGTTACATATTGCATATTTGCTCCTTGTGTGTTTGTGAAAAAATCTTTAGAATCTGCTGCCAATATCTGTGTGCCAAATGTGCCAAAGGCGAGAGTAGCACCTAAAAATGCACTTGAATATCCCAAAAATTCTCTTCGTTTCATTGTGCCTCCTGTCGTGTGATTTTCACTCTAAAATTTGCCTTAAGAGATTGTAGAGATTGTAGATCCTTAGCATTACTAAGTTTGCCAAGATAGACTAGTCCATTATATGGTGGCTGTTTAGCATAAAAAATCCCTATATTGCCCCAAGGAGCGAAGTAAAAGAAATCTCCAATTTGTGGGTCATAACCTGATGTGTTTCTCACACTTAGGGATTGTTGTAAGTGTGCTACCTTTTCTTTACCTGCATAATCGCTAAATTCTAGGTTTAATGGTAGCTGTGCCATAAACTCCCTACTTGCTTTGTTATCTTCTAGCTCTACTCTAACTTGCTTATCTTCAAACTCTAGTAGTATTTGTATAGTCTCTGCCATTGTCATACCTCCTAAAAGACTCACACTCATACAAAATAATTGTAAAAATTTCCAAAAAACTAATTGCATAGAATCTCCCTAAACTCTCTCATAATCATACAATTCACTTAAAACCTTGCTTTTATCGCAAAAATCTTACTAAACTCTTAAGTCATTCATATCTACTAATGCCCCGCTTTTATCTTTTTCAAAAATGCTCATGTGTTGCTCCTTTAGTATTTCAAATTTTTATGCCAAACTTTTCATATCAATCACAAACCTAAAATCCGCCTTTCCCTGTGCCACTCTTTGGTAAGCAGAATCTAGCTCTGTGATTTTAATAAGCTCTACTTTTGGATAAATGCTATGTTTTACCGAAAAGTCCAGCATTTCTTGGGTTTCTTTAATCCCGCCAATAAGTGAGCTATAAAGCTTTTTGTTTTGGAATTGCCAAATGAG
>CALUTE010000008.1 GCA_944323645.1 uncultured Helicobacter sp.
ATTCTGGATTTTTACAATATAAATCATTATTTCGTGCAATGATAGAATTTAGATTCTGTGATATGGATTTGGGGGTGTACCTCTTGCTAGAATCTACAACGCGCGCAATAGGAAGAATTTGCACCAAACTTGCTAAATCATTTGCGCGTTTCCATTTGGGTAGAGAAGATAGCGTATCACTTCCTAGTGCAAGTATTAAAGCCTTATCCTTAGCAAAGGCTTCCACCCATTCAATCGCATACATAGGACGGTTAAATCGGGCTTCGATGTCGCTTATACATACATTTTTAAGTGAAGCACACATCGCTTCTAGCCATTTGATACGTTGTAGTAGGCTCGCCTTAGGCATTTGTTTGAAAGGGTTTTGATATGCTGGGATCACAATAACTTCATCAGACAAAGCACATAGGGCTGTAATAATTTCTAAATGCCCCAAATGTGGTGGGTCAAAACTTCCACCAAAAAGCACGCTTGGAGTTCTTTTTTTAGATTTTTGGCTAGGAGTCGGCATTGGGCTGTAGAATCTAGTATGTGTTTTCAAAGGTTGTGGTGCGTGTAAGCTTGCTAAATTTTACACCCCTAAGCCCTGATAGTTCAAGTTCAAACTGCGCTATCTTATGCGATACTCCGCGCACAATAATCGTTTCTAGGCAATTATGTGAATCAATATGGACATGGGTAGTACATAGAATCTCTACACCTTTGGCTTGGTGTTGTATATCAATGATTTTTTGGTTGAGCTCTCGTTGGTGATGATCATAAACAATCACAAGTACGCCATTTTGTATGCTCTTTTCATCTTCCCACTGTTCTTGCACAAGTTTTTGGCGGATAAGATCACGCACAAGTTCAGATCGCGAGGCGTAGCCTTGTTTGATAAATCTCGTATCAAGTGCTTCCAGTAAAGATGGCTCTAGTGAAACCGAAAAGCGAATGACTTTTTGGTCTTTCATGGACTTGGCTCGGTATTTGGGTTTGATGATGCGTTAGGCTTTGTCCGCTGAACCAAGTATCTTCATACGCTCTATAATAACTTGCTTCATCGCCTCCATAGCGGGTGTGAAAAATTTGCGCAAATCAAATTGTGTTGGGTCTTCATTGGCAACTTTGCGCACCTGTGCCATAAAGGCTATGCGCAAGTCTGTGTCAGTATTGACCTTGTTGATACCTCCGCGTACTGCTTCTTGTAAAAATGCAAAAGGAACACCTTTACTCCCTTTAAGATCGCCACCAGTAGCAAGAAAAGATTCTCGCACATTATCAGGGATAGCACTTGCTCCGTGCAACACAAGTGGAATATTAGTCAAACGTTTCACTTCTTGCAAGCGTTCAAAATCAAGCTTTGGCTCGCCCTTGAACTTAAATGCTCCGTGGCTTGTTCCAATGGCTGGGGCTAGAAAATCAACCTTGCTTTTTTCTACAAATTCTTGCGCTTCAGCAGGATTCACAAGCACAGCGTCTTTTTCAGAGACTGAAATATTATCCTCAATCCCCATAAGTCGCCCAAGCTCTGCTTCTACGCTTACACCCTTTGAATGTGCATACTCTACGACCTGACTTGTTAGTGCTAGATTCTCAGCAAAGGGATGATGAGAAGCATCGATCATTACTGAAGTAAAGCCCGCATCAATTGCTTTTTTGCAAGATTCAAAGCTTGTACCATGATCAAGATGGAGTGCCACTGGAATATCACTATGACGCTCCGCCATAATACGAGCCATTCCTACCACCATATCAATTCCAAGATACTTGATAGCCCCCTCACTTGCCTGTATGATAAGTGGTGAGCGTGCTTCATTTGCTGCGCAAAAAATTGCATTTAGCATTTCAAAATCAACAAAATTAAATGCCCCTACGCCATATCCCTCTTTATGAGCCTTTTGTAGAATCTCATTGCCACTAACTAGCATTGTTTCTCCTTGCCAATAATTTTATACAACTTGATTTTATGCATATCTTGTACGCTTACAGTACACACCCGTACTTCAATCTCTTTAATTTAGAGTGTGATCTTCACATTTGCTTTTGAGCGGAAGCCATCGACTTTCTTTTTCAGCTCTTGACCAACTTTTTGTTCTCCTAACATATTCATAAGTGCTGGCTTAATTTTATCAAATGAGTATTCGTTTGCCTTATCTACTACATAAATGACGTGATAGCCAAATTCAGTCTTTACTGGAGCTTTTGAAAATGCACCTACATTCATCCCAAATGCTGCATCAGAAAAGGGTTTTACCATTTGCTCTTTTGTAAAAGAACCTAGATCCCCACCATTTTGAGCTTGTTTATTGCCCGGATCCATTGTTTGTTTGTTGGCGATCTCAATAAACTTTTCTTCTATTTTGCTCTTTGGCACGCGGTTAAGCTCATCGATAATCTTTTTTGCTTCAGATTCTGTCTTGACTACAATATGGCGCGCATGCACATTGGGTTGCGAAAAATCAGACTTATGATCATTGTAGTATTTGAGTGCTTCTTGTTCGGTTACTTGTGTTTTGCTTGCAATATTACGTGCTTCTTGCTGTACCCAAATCTGTACAAGCAACCTATCTTTAATGCTTTGTGTGATCTTGTTGAATGTTTGTGTAAATTCTGGCGTTGTATCAAGTTTATTCTTTTGCGCTTCCTTAGAAATAAGGATATTATCTATTGCCTGATTAAGCAGATCTTGTTGATCTTTTTTAGGAAGTTTATTGAAGTCAAATCCGGGATTTTGCGCTTTGAGTTCATCAAACACAGATTCAGTGATTTGCACGCCATCTACGGTGGCAAGTACCTTTGCTGATACAATGCCAATACTAAATACCAAAGCCGATACTATTAGTACAAAAAATTTGCTACCACCCACTACATTGTTTTTTGTCAAATGTTCTTTCATAATCGCTCCAGATGTTGAATTTTGAATGCATTTTAGCGATTTTTTGTAAATTATAAGAAAAAATGCGCAATCTCATACTTTCTCTTTCCGATAGCAAGCTGTAATGCCCGCCTTTTCATCTTTGCGCGCTGCTTGGGAGTTAGGCAAAGAAGTGTATGCTTTAGTGTGGTATATAAAACGGCAGGATCATTAAATACGAAAGTGTTGGAATCTAGCTCCAATTGATGGGTCTCACACAACATCATTGCACCACTTTTTGCAAAAGCTTTAGATTGGGCTAGTTGGTTGCTAGCTATTGGGAAAATAATGGTTGGTAAAGTATTTAGCGCGAGTTCATAAAGGGTTTGCCCCCCAGCGCTAAGAGCGAGATCGCATTGTCCCATAAGCTCCGCAAATGCACTTTGAGACAGTAGTCCATAAAAGTGGTGATATGCCGAAGCAAGCTCTTTTGGATTATGCATTGTTCCCACAATATGTATATGAAAATCGCGTGCCAAGATAGATTCTTTTATATACACACTATCACTGCTAGATTCGGTGTTTCGTGCAATGTCGCTACGCAGAGATTCTAAAGCTTGTAAGAAAACAAGGGGGTTTTGTGTATTGCTTGCACCAAGTGTGATAAGGATATGTCGTATAGGTGCTTTGGTCGTGCTTTTTGCTGTATTTGCAAATACAAAAGGAGCAAGACTAAAAGAAGCGCCAAGATATGCGCAAGAAGTACCAATACGAAATCGGCGTGAAGGTTCTTGTAAGGTCGTGGTAGAATCTAGTAGATTCTGTGCATATAATGCTGCATTTACTAGTGAGAGATACCTACCATAGGGCATACGCGAAAAGCGTAAAAACCAAGCGGGCAACTTTGTTGAATCATCAAAAATCAGACATTTAACATATGCACATAAAGCTTTAGCAATCAAAGCTTGGCTAAAAAGATAGCTATCAAAGATAATATGCGTGGATCGAGCGATAATTTTTTGCATATCATATTTAACATTCTGCACAAAAAAACACATTATGCGTACATTATTTAAGTGTGAGAAACTTGCACTAATCTCTTTTGGAAGCGATATGGGACGTAGTGTTTGTGCAGAATTTTGTACAGGGCTAATTTTTGCGATAGGCTTAGAATCTGAAGGTGTAGCAAAAAGACCATAAAAGGTAATTGTGATATTTTTATGTGCATTATTTGAGGCTTTTTTGCTGATAATATTTTTGCGTGTAATTTTTTTGTATGCAGAATCTAATGTGTCAGATTCTTGAAAAAAACTTATGGGATATGTTGTGGTTGTGCGGGTTTTTTTAGCAAAAAGTTTGTGAGTATGATGTTGTTGTAAAGCATCTATGAGCAAAAGCGCAAGATTGGCACTTCGCATAATATGCCCACTACCAATATTTTCTCCCCACTGTGTGCAAATTCCAATATGTATGGTGTTTGTTCTCATAGCTATATTGTTTTATGCGCACTCTGCAAGGTATATTTCATCTCTGCCATAAGCCAATCTTCTGGTGTGTCAATATCTTGCACCTCGTGCTCGTTTAAAATGATAGCCCCGGAATGTCTCGCAAATATTGGTAATTCTTTGCGCCAAGCATATGCTCTCCCCCAATACAATTGCCCTGCATCGTGAAAAACAGGACAAAGATCTTGAGAACGCATGGTATAGTGTGCAGGAAACAACATCTCTGGGCTACCACTAGAGAGCAAAAAACTTCGGTAAGGATTGTAATCATAAGCTACTGCACAAAATGCAAAAAGTTTATTGGAATCTGCAAGTAAGATATCCAATGTGCGCGCAATGGATTCTGTTTTAAGCAAAGGAGCAGTTGGATAGATAACACAAAGCAAATCATTATCATCTAGGTTAAGTTTGGTTATGGCGTGTTTAGCGACCTTGGCAGTAGATGTGAAATCATCACTTAATGCCTTGGGGCGCAAAAATGGCACATTTGCTCCGTAAGAGCGTGCGATATCTGCTATTTGTTCGCTATCTGTGCTTACGATTACTTCATTAAATAGCTTGGATTCTAAAGCCGTGCAGATCGAATAGGAAATAATGGGTTTGCCACAAAAATCTTTAATGTTTTTATGTGGAATTCTCTTGCTTCCAGAACGTGCTGGGATCAAAGCAAGCTTGCGTTGGCTTAGTGTTGAGGAATGCGATGTGTTTAAACTATTTAGATTCTGTGCCCAAGAAATACTACTAGATTCTTTTATGGGTTTAGATTCTACACTAGATTCTACATCTGCGTATGAAGGTGTATCTTTGGCACTAGAATGGATACTCATCTTCTATCGCTTTAGTGCCTTCTTTTTTATGATTGGTTTGCCCAATAGAGCCTATACTCGTATAAGCAATCTTAGAATCAGAAATATATTTAGATGAAATAGTATTGTTACGCTCAATATCATAAGGGCGAATTACACCGCTAATTGTTACAAGGCGCTTTTCGCCATCGATTAGAATCTCATTATGCCCATAAACAAAATAATTGCCATTTTCAAGAACCTTAAGAATTCTTGCGGTGATAGAAAACTTGAGCGTATCATTACGACTTTGTTGCCCACTGCCTTTGAATGTAGAATTATCATTTGTTTTGGTTAAGGTATAGTTTGTTTGATCATTGAGGTCTTGTGTATTGCGCGCTGCTTCTGGATCAGCACCATTGTAGGCAAGCACGGGTGCATTTGTCGCACCATTGCTTGTAGAGGTGTAGTCTTTGGAACTAGAAAGCGAAGCATTTGAGCTTTCATCAATATTTATAGTAATAAGATCATTTGGGCGCATAGCGCGTCTGTCAGCAAAAAGCGGTCGCTCCCCTTGACCAAAAAGTGATCCCGCTTGGGCTGGAGCAGGAAGGAATTCTTTACTTGGCATTTCTTCGACATAATCAGGGGGATTGAAATCAATCTGCGGATCAAGAGCATAAGCGCCTACAACGAAAAAAGCAAGCAATATGATGGGATACTTCATAAGTCCGTCCTTTGATAGAGCTTTGAGATTCTCTAACAAAGAAGCAAAACATATTCCACCTAGGTCTTATAGTAACGGAAATACTTTCTTTGCGATAAGCTCAAGCTCTTCTTTCATATTCGCACACTGCACAATAAGTAGGTTTAAGCCAACTTTTTCATAGGCGCGTATTTTTTCTGCTACTTGCTCGGGTGTGCCTACAAATCGCGGTCGCAAGCCTCGATTTGAAACGCTGTATTCTTCCTTGCTCACTTCTACATTCAGATCAGAATTGCTCGTGAAATCTTTGTAGGAATTTGCATAATCTTCATAGTTTTTGATTGTTGTTATGCGTTTTAGCTCATCATTTGCTTCTTTTTCGCTCTCTCGCACGATAATATAGCACGCCATACCAAAGCCCAAAAATGGACTTTTCCCCACTTGTTCTCTGCGCCTTTGCATATCTTTTATTTTAGATTCTATCTCTTCAAGTGTGCCACCGTGCATAAGATATTTATCTGCAAACTGCACGATTGCCTCGCGTCCTTTTTCACTTTCGCCACCCGCATAAAGAAGTGGCATTTTTTCTGGCTTTGGCTCATTATAAGAACCTTTAAAAGAAAAATACTTACCTTCATAGTCTAAAGGACTTTCTTTCCAGAATCCTCGTAAAACTTCCGCATACTCGCGCGTAAGTACATAGCGATCATCATGTCCATCAAAAGCTATGCCATATTGCCTTGCTTCTTCCTCCCACCAAGCAGAAACAAGATTAAGACTAAAGCGATTTTGGCAAATCTCATTAATAGTTGCCACTCTCTTTGCAGTGAGGGCTACTTGGTGGTATTGTGGGCGAATGGCAGCGAGAATCTCTATGCGCTTGGTAATCGCTGCTAAGCCATTAGCGATACTCCACGCATCAAGTGCTGGTGCTTTGTGTCCTTTGATATCGTTTAAATATAGCTCTGGTACAAGCGTAAGTACATAGCCTAACTCTTCTGCGCTTAGGGTTAGGTCTTTGATATATTCCCAAGTACCTTGTGTGCTATCATCATCAACATTTCGTAACCAACTCCCCCAAACAGGGCTCCAATATGCAAATTCCATAGGGTTATCCTTTGATGTGTTGTAATCGATTATGCAAAAACTGCACAACTCTATCGGCTGCACTTAGCTTACCTTGCGCAACAAGTGCAGATTCTACCAAGCTATTGTAGTTTGTGTTGGTGTTAATATCATATACTACTAGCTCATCTTGTTTATTTCGCATAAACTCAATACCTGCTATCTGAATGTTATGTTGCTGCAAAAACTGCTCTAATGCCGCAACGAGTGGGTGCGTAGAATCTATATCTTCTTGCAAACGAAATTTTTGTGCACTCCCAACATCGCACGCTGCTCCTGCAAAACTTGGACGTGCTTGTTCGAGTGCGCACGCATCTGCTGGACAAAGCTCAAAAGCTCCATTGCTCGTATCTACCCGCACCGCATATACAAAAGCACCATCAATAAACTCAAGACGTGTAATAAAGGGCTCTTTGGATTCTATATACTCTTGCAGCAGCACTATACCATCACAAGAAGACTCAAACTCGCTAGATTCTACAAACTCTTGCAAGCTTCCTACATTTTCAAAGAGTCTCACACCAAGTCCTTTACCGCCTTGGTTGTGCTTAGTGATAAAGGGTGTTGGCAACTCTTTGGCTCTTTGCAGGAGGTCTTGCTTGCTAAATGTTGCAATTGTTTTTGGTACTTTAAACCCTGCTTTATTTAAAGCCAAATACTGAGCAACCTTGCTTACCTCAAACTCAAGCACATTGCTACCATTGATAACACAACGCCCATAAGATTCTAGCCATCGCAGCAATGATCGACCATACTCTTTGGAAAATGTATGATTTCTTGTGTGGCTTGAAGCAGAAAGCCTACTCCAAAATACGCCATTTGGTGGTGGCGTATCAAGTGCGATAGCACCATCTACCAAATAAATTTCGTCAAATTCTACCCCTGCACGCTTAAATGCTGCAGCAAAAGGCGGAATCCATTCGTTATTTTCGTGGATAATGTAGATTTTTGGTTGCAATGTGTTATATAGCATATTCATTCTCCTTTCTTTGTTTGATTCTACCGGTACTTGCGTAGTCATTAATGCTTGATTTTGATCCTCCGACCCGATAGCGCGCACCAATATGCTCACTTCCTAGTCGATCACCCTTACCAAAGAGTTTGTGGCGCAAGCTTCCTTCGGTATAGGCTTGTTTATAAACACCTCGCTTTTGTAGTTCTGGGACAATGAAGCGCACCACATCTTCAAATGTTCCAGGAGTAGTGGCGTATGCAAGATTAAAGCCATCTGCATCCGAATAGGCTATACAATCTTGTAATATATCAGCTACTTGGCTTGGAGAGCCTACAATTTTTGGTCCTTGCGCACCTATGCCTGTAAGTTTTATCAAATCACGCAAGGTCCATACTTTGCCCTCGCTTGTGGTGGAATTGCTTAGGGCTTCTGCTTGTGCAACCATAGCATTAGATTTGATATTGCTTAATTCATCATCAAGATTGTAGCGGCTTAAATCCGCACCAAGCCACCCGGAATTTAACACTAGCGCACCTTCTGTGCTTGCATAGGAGAGTAAGTCTTTGTATTTTGCCTGTGCTAGATTCTCATTTTCATCAGTAATGATTGTGGCAAGCAAATAGATTTTAGCACTATAAGGGTCGCGCCCAGCAGCAACGAGCGCGTCTCGCACTTGCTTGACTGCTACTTTTGCATATTCTTTTGTGGGTGGAGCGATGAAAATCGCTTCAGCATGTGTGGCGGCAAATTTACGCCCTCGCGGTGAGTTACCCGCTTGAAATAGCACTGGGGTTCTTTGGATACTTGGCTCACATACGTGTATTCCAGGTACATCAAAGTATTTGCCGTGGTGTGCGATGTGGTGGATTTTATCGGGATTTGCAACATCACCTGTTTGTTTATCAAGCACCATAGCATCATCTTCCCAGCTACCCTCTAATAGCTTATAGATTACTTCCATATATTCATCTGCCACCTCATAGCGATCATCGTGGGGTAATTCGCTAGAGCCCATATTTTTATTGGCACTTGGAAGATAGCCTGTAACGATATTCCAGCCCACGCGTCCTTTGGTCAAATGATCTAGAGTGCTTAGTCGTCTAGCAAAAGGAAAGGGGTGCTCAAAGGGTATGCCAGCTGTTATGCCAAAGCCTAGATGTTTTGTAACAGCAGCACCAACAACAGCAAGCGACAAAGGATCATTAACGGGTACTTGCAAGGCAGTTCTAAGCGCTCCTAAATCATTGCCACCATACACATCATATACACCAAGTACATCAGCAATAAAAATCGCATCAAACAACCCTTCTTCGGCAACTTTTGCAATATGTTGCCAATATTCTATATCTTTATAGTGCAATGCCTGGTCATTTGGGTAACGCCAAAGCCCCGGACTAAGATGCGAGATGCAATTCATTTCAAAAGCATTAAATGAGATGATTTTATCGCGCTTACTCATACTGATCTCCTTTAATTTGAGTGGTATATTTTCAGCTGATTGTAGCAGATTTTATATAAAACACAATATGTGTTTTATATAAAATGACAAATTTCTGGATCTATGTTACTTTTAAACACATATTGTGTTTTTAAATTTTGGCAACACACATTTCTTTTTAAGGTATATAACAGAAAATTGGCAATGCTTTGCTATAATCGCACAAATTTAACAAAGGAATCATAATGGTAGAATCCAGCATAAAAGATCGTCTTAATGCAGACATCAAAGAAGCAATGAAGAGCAATGACACACTATTGCGCGATACGATTCGTATGCTCAATAGTGCTATTAAACAAGTAGAGGTTGATACACGAAAGAGTCTTGATGATAGCGCTATTATCAAGATTTTAAAGACAGCCTACAAACAACGAGAAGATGCTGCAAATGCCTACAAGGAAGCAGGGCGCGATGATTTATACGAAAAAGAAAGCAAAGAAATGGAAATTATCACGCGCTATCTGCCTGCTCAACTTGATGACACACAGCTTGAGGCTAAAATCAGAGAAATCATTGTCCAAGTGCAAGCTACAAGTCAAAAAGATATGGGTAAAGTAATGCAAGCAAGTAGGGTGCTTAATGAAGTCGCCGATGGGCGCAGAATCTCTACTATGGTAAAAAAACTTCTAAGCTAAGCCTAGAATCTAAAACTTTTGTCATATTGAGCAAAGCGAAAAATCTTTTAGATTCTGGCTAAAGCTTTCAACTTAAAATGATGAGATTCCATAAGTCCAATCGCCTTTTTCAGATCTTTTTTGAATTCTTTGTTTTATTGGCACTTGGAAGACATTTAGAATCTAAACCCTAGGTTTCCTTATTTTGCCACAGCGGCAAACAAAAGCCTCCAATCATAGACTCAAGAATACGACAAAGAATAATTGCTATATAATCACAATAAACAAGTAATTTTAGAAAGCTAGACAATGACTGAAGCATCTTTTATATGTGAGATAGCAAGCGAGGCTCGAAGTATCTTATGGTTATTTTGGTGGATTCCAGTGATTCCTTTTTTGTCTTTATGTCTTGCTGTATGGAATCTAGGCTTACTATGGGAGCTAAAACAAGAATCTAAAAACAATCCCTCTGCCCTCAAAGAGCAACTTCAAGAAAGAAAGAGAATCTTAATCAAGGGCATTGCTTATGCTTCTATTTTGCCGATTGCTTATTTATGGTTTTTATTGCAAGTTATTTTAGTAGAAAAGTTTTTTTGGAGTAATGTATTCGTGGTTGGGTTTTGCTTGTTTGTATCTGGTATTGGCGATTCTTGGTATTTATAATATTATTTTATTCATTCTTTCTTGTACGCATTGTAATTTTGCTATCAAACATAATCTTAAGAAAAGGCGTAAAGAGTATATTGTCGTTATTGTTCTGATGATTGCTTATATCGCTTTAGAGGTTTTAAGATATTTTTACGATACACCAGTTTGCTTTGGTTAATGATTAATAAATTCAAAAGCTATAACCCTCAAAGAGTACTCTTTGAGGGTTTGGATCACTAGATTATTGTCGCAATCTTAGAATACAAAGCTATAGCTCATATTAATACTTGTGTAGCGAAGATTTGTTGATATGTAGCCCTCGTTACCACTATATTGAACAATATTTGGTCCAAGAACTGGAATTTTTGCTCCAAGTTCAATTCGATGATGTTTTGCAACTGTTGTTTGTACACCAACATTGAATCCAAAGCCTACGCCACCATAAAATTGTGTAGCTGTATCTCTAAGAGATTGACCACCGCCAGAAGATTCACTTCTTTGCGTAAAACCAAGTTCGGAATACCCCACAAAAAGCCCTCCATAAAGACCAGCACTACTATTTTCGCCTTGTACAAAGTCTAGTAGATAATCAATGTTAAAGTTGATTCTTTGTGCAGTTATATCTGCATAGGCTCCTGTATAATCACTGCCTGATGATAGAACATTTTTTGAAGCATAGATATGTCCCATACCATAATCTGCATAGAATCTAAGCCCATGCACTGGTGTCATATAGAGTTGATACCCAAGGCGTACGCCCCAATCAAAGCCGATATTAGCACCGCTAGTATATGCTCTTGCATCGCCTGACACTTGAGCAGTTCCTGTATCAACTGTTCCAGAAAGGCTGGTTCTATCAGTTGAAGTTGCGATCGCTGTACCAGCTTCAAGACCAACAAACACACCGCTTTCTCCTGCTGCAACCACACTAAGCGTTGCACTAGCAAGTAGGCTTGCTAAAATCCCACTAGCACCTATTTTGTACAATTTGTTCATACAATTCTCCTTAAGAAGTTATTTTTGGTCATTGATGACTCAGCGTAAATTTTGCACAACAATTAATTAGTCTTAAATTAATATTAAAATTGTTTTTTTTTTTTTTGATTTTTTTGAAATTTAAAAAATTATTATGGCTTTAAATAATGATAAAATAAATATTTTAAGCATATATTAAGTATGTGTATAAAAGTAACTTATTAAAATTTTTTTAAGATTAATACATAAAATTTGGTGCAGAATCTTTGTGGAGTTTTTACAAAAAGACAAGAATATGGATAATTTCAATACTTAGGCTCATTGCATATTTTTAAAACGTTTTTTGTAATAAGCGTGTATAAGGCGTGTAGAATAAAGTGCAAAAACCAAAATACAAAAGAGATTTGTTGTCATCAAAGTATCTTCGGTATTGGAGCTGGACTGGCTAAGGGCTATAAGGATCTCACAAAGCACTTAGAATCTAGATTTATGGATTGCTTCGGCTTCGCCTCGCAATGACAAAGAAGAATCGTCATTGCGAGACTTGCTGTACTTTTTGCCACGTCATTGCGAGATTTACCTTAGGCAAGTCGTGGCAATCTGGGTTAGATTCTAGATTCTAGTGATGGCAGTGGTGAGATATATTTTGATTTTTCACAAGGCTTTGAGGATTTGCATACAAAAAGCTATGAGGAGATTATACAAAACAGGGGTTTTGGGCTTGATGAGGTGTATGAATGTATAAAGCTTATGACATATATTAGGGGGCAACCAAAGTGGCTTAGCCCCAACTTGCAGTTTGCAGTGTGTTATAAAAATCTAAAAACGATACATTGCATAGACCACAAGTTTATGCGATGTGAGCATTGTGCCACTACCAAGCAATGACCAAGTAGAAACCGAAGAATCTAAATAGGGTATAGATTCTCCACCAGATCTTAATTCAATAGAATCAGATATATGCACGCCAAAATAGTAGCCATACATTATCCCTAGTGCGAAATGGTGCGCTATTTCTGCTTCCAGATTAAAAAGGGCTCCATAGGAATGGTATAGAATATCTTGTTTCATTGTGAGTCCTCTTTGTAGTTCTTGAGAGTTATATGCGGTGTTAAGAGCATAACCACCCCCGCTTTTAAGCCCAATATTAACACCATTTAACATATAATAGCTACCATAAAGAAGTGCCATATCAAACGCCACACCCGGATACACACCTCCGCCATTAGGGTTTAGGAAGTTTGCCCCAAGCCCAACAAGCACTTCAATAGCACTAAAATAGCGACTATCTTCTCCAAACCGAAACTGATAAGTTCCTAGAATTGAAACAGAGTGGTTTATATCTGTGGCTGATGTTTGTCGCTCAATGTAGGAATAGGGGTATTCGTAAGAAAGTATAACAGGGGAGAATCCATACCCAATACCCATGCCAAAATTATGTGGTTTGGTATATGAGGACTCCTCAATATCGCTATGAGCAATACCAAATAGAGCTATTAGCATAATCATACTGCGAAGACAAGTTTTTATTGTGTTTCCTTTGCTGTGAGATTTGCTTTGATTGTTTCAAAAAAAACAAGCTGAAATTCTCAAGAATCTGTCGTATTTTTTGTACAGTGTTACGAAGTGCTACTCTATAAATATCCTTAAAAAGGGGAGACTTGCTAAAAGTTTGGAGAGATTTTAGGTATAATGTGCGCAAAACTATTAGTAAGGAGCAATAATGGCGATTAGTATGGGCGAGCTCAAAAAAGGGCTTAAAATCGAAATTGAGGGGATTCCTTATAGGATTGTTGAGTATCAACACGTGAAGCCGGGAAAAGGTGCGGCATTTGTGCGTGCAAAAATCAAGTCATTTCTTGATGGTAAAGTGATTGAGAAGACTTTCCACGCAGGCGATAAGTGTGAGGAGCCAAACATCATCGAAAAGCCTATGCAGTATCTATACCACGATGGAGAAAACTATCAATTTATGGATACAGAGAGTTATGAGCAAATTGCACTAAGCGATGATCAAGTGGGTGATGCGGCGAAATGGTTGCTTGATGGTGGGAGTGTGCAGGTACTATTACACAACAATAAAGCTATCTCTGTGAGCGTGCCACAGATTGTGGAGCTAAAAATCACACAAACCCCCCCAAATTTCAAAGGCGATACCTCAAGTGCTGGCAAAAAGCCTGCTACACTTGAAACAGGTGCTGTTGTGCAGATTCCTTTTCATATTTTGGAGGGAGAGGTAATACGTGTCAATACAGAAACCGGCGAGTATGTCGAAAAGGTCAAATAATATTTCTAAGCACATCTTAGCGATAACCCTGGATTTATACTGCTAGAATCCGGGCTTTAAATAATGAAAGCCTAAGATTTTCTAATTTTGTTAAATTCTGTAATATAAGAGTTCTCTATTTTACAAGTTTAGATTGTTTGATGTTACTATACTCAAGCTTTTTGCTTTCTCTTATTTGTGGCAATCTAGGTCTCGTGCAATAACGATGTATGTACAATCATAAATTCCACTTATTGTAAAGATATGCAGATTGTATTTGTGCAAGTTTAGATTCCAAGGTATTGCTGTATTTTTGTGCAGAGGTCTAGAGTTTTTGCTTTTTTGATATAAAAACTATTTGTATTACAAATAAGATATGCGCTAGAATGCAAGATTGTCTCGACCTCGATGAGATTGTTTTGGCGCATTGTATCTCCTGTTTCTACAATATCTACAATCCCATCTGATAGCCCAACTAAAGGTGCTAGCTCAATTGATCCATAAAGCTTGACAATATCAATTGGAATAGCCTTTTGTGAGAAATGTTTCAGTGTGATATTTGGCATTTTGGTGGCGATTTTTATTTGAGGTTTGAGATAGTCGATAGGATTGTCTTTATGCTCTCCAACGATCACACGACACTTGCCAAATCCCAAATCAAGTAGGCGCACGACATTGCAGGGCTGCTCTTCCAATACATCAAGTCCCACCACTCCAATATCTGCAGCTTGATGATAAACATACGTAGCGACATCTTGAGATCGCACAAGCATAAAGCAAAAATCGCCCTTTTGCAAGATGAGCTTCCGATCACTAAAAACGAACTCCTCCCCAAACACTTGCGAAAATACAGATAATGTATCTTTGGCTATTCGTCCCTTTGGTAGTGCAATTTTTATCACGACTATGCTCCTTGTATGCCTTTTTGTTTGCGATGCTGTTGTAATGCTCGTTCGATAGAAATACGCATACCTCGAAAAACAAGTGTTTCATCATAAATAGCTTGTGCGAAAAATTTTGCTAAATATTTTCCATCACCACCGGTGAAATATGCTTTCTTACTCCCTATGGTGTTTTGAATTGTTAGGATTGTGCTTTTTAAAATACCATATGTTATTGCGTCTTTAGTATTTAATGGTAGGGTATTTGGTTCAAGGGTAAAATTAATATTGCCTTGTAGGGCTGGGGAGATTCTAGCATAGGCGTTGAGAATCTCATTAAAACCCGGTAGGATATAACCTCCTTGATGTTTTCCTTGACGCATTACATCAACCGTAATAGCACTTCCAACATCTACTACTACGCCATCTTCTACGCAAAGACACGCTGCGCGCCTATCCACCCCAAGTCCGACATAATCACTAGAAAGATGAATGATAGGCTCTAAATCATATGAAGTTTTAAAGATTTTATTTAGAATTTTCTCATTTGTGGGGCTAACACTAATATAATATACCTCTTGATCAAACATTTTTTTATGTAAGGATTTTGGGAGAATATGTGAGATTTTGCCGTTTTCCCAGAAGTGAAAGTGTGTATTACCAATATCACACAACAGCATTATTTCAGCCCAGTACAGTCAAAATAATAGGCATCATAATACAACATATTTTTACTATAAAAAATATTTTTGTTCGGTGGTATTTTGCCAAAAGTATCTTGAGCTTGATACACCTTATAGTTAAAATTCGCAAGATCAACTGCTATAAAAAAGCCACCATTTTTTTCAAGTGTAAAAAGCATATTGTCTGCAAACGCCATACCCTCAAGGCTTGCGTAAGCAAACTTTTGTGTGTTTATCTCGCGTAATGTTTGATCAAGCTGGGCGATTTTACCATCAAGAGTTAGCACATAGAGATACCCCTTATGAAACAGGACATCTTTGATTTGTGTGTTGTAGCTAAACTCCTGTCCGGATAAAATACTAATAAGCTTTTTTGGTGTGGCAGCAAAAATACGTAAATCGTCACCTTCAAGATAGATGATATTGTTAAAAAATTTATCAGTTGAAACAATAATATTGCGTTCAGTTTCAAACTTTTTTGTGCTTACAACAAGCAATCGTCCATCAAGTGTGGGGAACACTACGATTGATTCAAGAAAAAGTGGTGCAGCTATGAGTTCATTGACCGCAATGACTGATGAGCCCTTTTGCGAAAATTTAGGTTCTAGGCGATTTTTGCTAAGATCAAAGATATACATTGAGTTATCTCTACCAATGAGTGCTAAGAGATTATTCTTGAGACTTGCTGTTATGGCACAAAAATTTGTTGGAATCTCAATTTCCTCATCAGTGCAAGCAGTGTTTTGCTCCTTTATCGTACAGACACCATTTTCAAAGACACGTTCATCAAGTACGCTTGTTTTAATGAGCTGGACACTCTCGCAACCTTTTGCAAAGATGTAATATCCTCCAGATTCATTTAAAAAACGAACATCTTTTGTAATTGTTTTGTTTGGTGGTAAAAAACCTGATTGAGTAAGGATTGTCCCATTTTTCAAGGTGGCTCCATAACGATTGCTAGATTCTATAGGGGAGCCAAATGATTGGTGCAAGACAATTTGTCCATCAATTTTTCCTGGCGTGTAGTATTTTTTGGCGTTGCAACCCGCCAAAAACAACGTAATCACTACTATAAGCCAAATACTAAAAAAGTGTGCATACATTCTCACTTTCTACCCTTTGTCTTATTGTTGTTTGGGAGAATCTTGTACCTTTGTTGCAGAATCCATCTTTTCCACCTCTTGTATGCGCATATCTTTTAGATCTTGCAAAGGGAAATCTTTTATTCCGTAATGTTTCATCTGCGTAGCAATCCCAAACAAAGGAGATTCTTGGGGGATAGTATCAAGTATCTTTCTAGCCTTTTCGATATTGTTTTCTACAAGCAAGAGATAGGATTCTTGGATTTTTGCAAAATCTTGAAAAGCCCCATGAATTGTGTTTAGATTTTCTCTTTGCAGACTTGCAAGCTCATACAAAGCAATTTGTTTAACAAGTACATTCGTTGAGTTCGCAAGCGCTTTTAATGTATCTAGAGATGCTTCTTCCTGTCCCCCCAGTGCATCATTAAGAATATAGAGATCATAGAGTTCTGGTGCTTGCTCCTGAAGAGACTTGCGTAGTAGTTCATTATTTGGATTCTCTAAAAGCTCATTATAAAGTGCGCTTGTTTTCTCAGCGTTATGTTCTTGTAAAATATTATAAATACTAATATAGGCAATCCACGCAATAAGTATAAGCCCAATGCCAAGAATCCAATATTTGTATTTTTTAAACAATCGCTCAAGCCGAAAAGCGTTTTCTAAAATCTTTTCATCGCGTTCAAACTCTTGCTTGATAGCCGAAAGGTTGCTGATTTTCTCCGTACTCATACTCTTCCTTGATATAAAATCTAATGTGTATTTTCTTGCATACCGCTTGAGCCAAACCCTCTCTCTGCGCGCTGTGTTTGACTAAGTGTGCTAACTTCTTGAAAGCTTGCTTTATACACTTTGTTAAGCACACCTTGTGCGATTCTATCACCCTTTTGAACAGAAAAATCATTGTCAGAATGATTGACAAGAAGCACTTTGATTTCGCCACGATAGTCATTATCAATAGTGCCGGGTGTATTTAGTACAGAAATACCATTTTTGAGCGCGAGCCCACTGCGCGGGCGCACTTGCACTTCAAACCCTTCTTGTATTTCTAAAGCGATCCCAGTGCTCACAGCAAAATATTTGCCAGCTTTTATCACACAAGATTCTAAAGCACAAAAATCAAATCCAGCCGCACCTTTACTCTGATATTCTGGAATAATTGCCTCTTGATGCAACTTTTTGATTTTGAGTACAACATCGGACATAGGTTCTCCTTGAGTTTTATTCAAAATTTATGGGTTTATAATAGACTTTTAAAATCTCAAATTCACACTCCCCACGTGGAAGCGTAATGCTTACTTCATCACCTTCGCTTTTCCCCATAAGTGCTTGTCCAATCGGTGAGCCATATGAGATAAACCCTTTGTCTATATCGCTTTCAATGCTTCCTACAATTGTATAGGTATATTTTTTTTCAGAATCCAGATCCATAATTTCAACCGTACTGCCAAAACTCACTTTATCGTGAGGAAATGTTGAAGGATCAATCACTTGGGAATTTGCAAGCATTTGGCTGACGTCTTTTATACGCGCATCAATAAATAGTTGGCGCTCTTTAGCGGCGTGGTACTCGGCATTTTCTTTTAAATCTCCGTGAGAACGCGCAATATCAATTTCTTTTACGATATTTGGTCGTTCAACTTCTTTAAGGTTTTTTAGTTCCGCACTTAATTTATCATAGCCATATTGACTAAGTAGTTCCATTTATGTTGCTCCTAAATAAAATTCTTAACATAATACCAAAAATCTCTTAAAGCCTCACTATATTTGCAACATTTAGCGCACTACCATTTTTAAGGTAAGCACGTAGTTTGTAAGCATTATCGAGGAAGCTTTGTGCATTTGCATTATGATATGCTGCAAGTAATTTGTCTTTTGTTAGATTTTGCTGAAGTAGCTCTATATGCATATTTGAATCGCCTCTTCCTTCTGGTTCGTTATTAAGCGCATTATAAAAAATATTAGCAAGCCCAATATATCGGATTTTTACAAACATTTTAGCGATGTAATAATCAAACATAGCACTCTTGTATCCTAGTACGAAAGGCACGCCAAGTAGGGCGGCTTCTAGAGTTGCTGTTCCAGAGCAAATAAAACCAAAATCTGCCATCTTGAGTGCTTTTTTTGTATTAAAGCACACTTCAAAATCGCGCAATGCTCCCTTTGTTGCCAAACTAGTTTCATAGATAGATTCTAGATTCTCGCGTGCAAAAATCGTTGGTACAACAAGGATTTTATGTGTGTTTGGTAGCGCACGTGCAACTTCATAAAAAATCGGAAAAATGCGTTCAATCTCACCTTTTCTGCTGCCCGGCATAAAAACAAGGCAAGGCTTATTATCTTGCTGGCTTGAGAGTTTGCGCGCTCGATGTTCTAAAAGATCTTCTTCAATCTCATCAAGTAAAGGGTGTCCGACATAACATATCTGCCCACTCTTTCTAGCTTGCTCACTATAATAGGTAAGCTCAAAAGGTAGGATTCCAAGCAATTTATCGCAATAGCGTTCCAACTCTTTAGCACGCCAAGCTTTCCAAGCCCAAAGTTGCGGTAGGATATAATAAAAAATTGGAGGGCTTTTTGTGCCTGTATGTTTTGCTGCTTGTTTTATCTTGCGTGCAAGAGGGATATGAAAAGAAGAAGAATCCATAAGCAGAATCTTGTCTGCATCTTGCGCAAGTTTTATGAGCGTTTTTTGGGCATATAGTATGAAAGGTAGCTTGCGCACAACATCACTAAACCCCATAACTGAAAAATCTTTGGGATCAAAACTTGGATTAGCAATGATATTTATGGTGCTTACCCTATTTTGTTGTGTATATTCACTGCAGGTTTTCTTATTTATAAAATCTTGTGTGATTTGTTTATCAAATATACCAATAATCTCAAGTGTCTTATGGGTGTTTGAATGGTCTGTTTCTTGTGCGAGGTGGAGAAGCACTTCTTTTAGGTGGAGATTAGAGCTAGATTCTAATGCGCTTACAAGGATTTTCATATTATAACTCCTAACTATAGTACAACTCTAGAGCTTTTTGCGTGAAAAATCAATAAGGTCTTGTGTGGTATGTATGTGTTTGGGTAGGCACATAAGGGCTATTTCGAAGATTTTTAGCGATGTGAGGGCGTCTGCATAGGCACGATGTGCTACTGGCGTATTGATCCCTAAAAATGTATTTAGATGTTGGAGTGAATATCGTACTGATAAGATAGTTTGCTTGGCGAGGTTAATTGTGCAAAGCTTAGGGTTAAACAGTGCTCCAAAACCATTTTCTTTAAGACTATGGCTTAAAAAGCCATAGTCAAATCCGACATTATGAGCAACAAAAACACTTTGCCCCAAAAACTCCTTAAAATCCTGCAAAACAGGCTTGATTTTACGACTATCTTTTAGCATATCGCTTGTAATGTTGGTAATTTCACTGATGACATCTGGCACAAAGGGAGCATATATAAACTCTTCAAATTTGCCAGTGATTTTGCCATTTTGGTAAGCGACTGCCCCGATTTCTATAATTTGCGCTTCTTTGGGTTTAGCGCCAGTTGTTTCAATATCAACAAAACAGAAGCGTTGCTGCGTATAAGGTGTGCTTTTAGTGGTAAGAAAATAAGCATTATCTTCTGATTCTAGTGGATACCCTTGTGCCTTTAGTAGTTCTAAATCTAGTTCTTGTGCGCCAAGATATTGCAGTATTTTATGGATTTCATCTGCGTGCAGAGGGCTTTCATTTAGCCTCGCATCTAGTGTGTATGCAAGCCTTGATACAGAATCTATATTGCTCATACCATATCTTGTGGATTTTTTAGGGTGGCTATGGCTTTGGCATAATCGCCACTGCCAAAAATATAGCTTCCAGCCACAACGATATCTGCACCTGCTTCTTGAAGGCTTACTATATTTTGTGTATTGATCCCGCCATCAACTTCAATTAGGCATTGAGGATTTAGCACGCTAATAAGTTCTTTTAGGCGTCTTATCTTTGTAAGAGTGCTTGGAATAAATTGCTGCCCGCCAAAACCTGGATTCACACTCATAAGCAACACCATATCAACATCGGGCAAAATGTAGCGAAGTGTTTCCTCACTTGTGTGTGGGTTTAGCACTACAGCCGGGCGTATGCCATTATCACGGATAAGGCATATTAGCCGATGTAAATGCGTAACTTCCTCAATATGCACACTCATAAATAAAGGCTTGAGGGGTAAAAAATATGCAACAAAACTTGGCACATCACGGACCATAAGATGCACATCAAGTGGAATGCTAGAGACTTGAGCTATTTGTGAGAGTATAGGCATACCAAATGTGAGATTTGGTACAAAATGCCCATCCATAACATCAATGTGTAAAAAATCTGCACCACTTTTGCAAACAGATTCTATCTCTTTGCCTAATTCCAGAAAATTTGCTGACAAAATACTTGGAGCAACAAGCATAAATAACCTTCAATATTGTAGTTAAGATTAAGGGACTAAAATTAAAGCGTATCATAATTTGCGTTAGAATATAATTAAGCAAACTTTTGCAAGAAGGATTTGTTATGCCGTATGCTTTGAAGCAGATTTATGAGTGTATAAAAACCTGTGCGTTAGCACTTCAAGCTGCCTTACAAACCGATGACACAAGTTATCTTACAACACATAATGCAAGTGGTGATACGCAGCTTGGAATTGATGTGCTTGCTGATACGCTGATAGAACAGCATTTACTCAAATTATCTTGTGTGCGTGGTGTGTGCTCAGAGGAGAAATCAGGCGCACTCTATAAGGATTGTACGACAGAATCTAATCCTTTATGTGATAATACAAACGATAGCTTAAAAGTTAAACTAGATTCTAATAGTCTTAGCCAATCATTGCAAGCACCAAATGGAGGACTTTTGGTCGCCTATGATCCTCTTGATGGATCAAGTTTGTTTGATTCAAATTTGAGTGTGGGGAGTATTTTTGGTATCTATGATGGTTGTTTTAGCGCAAAACATATCATAGCAGCTGGCTATGTGGTTTATGGCCCTCGACTAGAGGTGGTATTTGCGCACAATGAAGTATCCCATAGTTTTTATAATGGCAAGGAATGGATAACAAAGCCCAATCTCACACTTAAACAGCAAGGCAAGCTTAATGCACCTGGTGGTACACAAAAGCATTTTAGCCCCATACATAGGGCGCTTATAGAAGGTTTTTTTGCACAAGGTTATCGTCTGCGATACTCCGGCGGTATGGTACCTGATTTGCATCAGATTTTATGTAAGGGAGGCGGCATTTTTAGTTATCCGGCAACAAGCGATGCACCAAATGGCAAGTTGCGCAAACTGTTTGAGGTATTTCCTTTTGCTTTCATTTATCAAAAAGCTGGTGGCTTAGCAATTGATGGTGTTAAAAACCTTTTAGAACTTCCTTGTCTAGCTTTCCATGAAAGTACCCCCTGCTTTTTAGGAAGCAAGGAAGAAATAGAGCAAGTTCGCAATACATATACTACATTAGGAGCAGACAATGAGCGAGAATCCAGCAGATGACGTGTTTGAAAGAGAACTTGATAGGACATTGGCTAAAATCCAAGAGTGCCAAAAACTACAGGCTGCACAAAATCCAGAAATAAGCAAGGTTGGTTGCTATGGGTGCGAAAAGGTATTTGTATGTGAAGTGCGTAGTGAATATGTAAGTGCAGTATATAAGAGTATGAACAAAGGGCAAGCTGGCGATTTTTCATTTTAGTGTTTCTGAAACCTAATTTAGTTAGTGTATGGTGGATTCTAAAAAGCAAAAGCATTTTTGTACGCGGCAAATTGATTTTGAGCTTTTGAAAAATAGTGCGCAAAAAGCCTAAGCTTATTTTTAGCAAAGAAAGGGCAGTGAAATTGGTGTTATGTGAGTTCATATTGTCTGAAATATTATTTGGCTGTTGGGCTAAAGATATTCTCTAAATAGCATAAAACTAGCTTAATATTTTTGTTTTTCTGTTATGCTAACTTAGACGCTTATGCGTGTTGCAGTTTGAATTTTTTGTTAGAGCACGCATTGTTACATCGCTTTGGTGAGTGTCTTTAGTTTTATTTGGGAAGAAAAAGTAATTTTTACCAACCTAAGCAATTATGCCTTTATGTATCTGAGAAAGTGGCGAATAATCCAAGCATTTAATATTAGATTGTTAATATTATATTATTATAATGAGTGCTTTTAAACGCAGTCATAAGACATTGTAGCAACATAAATAGTCAAGGAATAATGATGGATTTACAACAATACGATGCGGTGATAATCGGCTCTGGATTGGGTGGGCTTACTTGTGGAGCGACTTTGGCAAAAGCTGGTAAAAAGGTGCTAGTGCTAGAGCAACACAATCTCATTGGTGGGTGTGCTACTTGCTTTAAACGCAAGGGAATGTTGGTAGATGCTGGGTTGCACGAGCTAGATTGGGGAAGCCCAAGGACTGATATGAAACACATCATCTTTCGAGAAATCGGCTTATTTGACAAAATCACACTTGTGCCACTACCAACTGCGTGGAGCATTAGAGAATCTAACAAGAAAGATTCTCAAATCACTATCCCACACGACAACCACACAAAGACACAATCCAATGCACAATCTCATGCTACACTCTCTGCCCTTAGTCAGATTTTCCCGCATGAAAAAAGAGGCATAGAAAAATACTTTAAAAAAATCGCCTTTCAAGCCCGTCTCAATCGGAAGTTTCCCTTTATGATGAGCTTTCTTGATTTTTTCTTCGCACCGCTTACTACGCTTAGCTTCCTTACTATCAGTGCAATACGAAATCGCAATGTAGGCGATATGCTTGATTCTATGATACAAGATTCTAAGTTAAAGAGAATCTTAAATATCAATCTTGCTTATTATCACAATGATCCTTATAAGTTTGATTGGAATTATCACGCCATAGCCCAAACAAACTACTATCATCAAGGTATGTATATCAAAGGTGGCTCACAGAATCTCTCAAATGCTCTTGCAGCTATCATCACAGAAAATGGTGGAGAAGTAAGGGCAAATGCCGATGTTACGCAAATCTTGCTTGATGAAAAAGACACAACAAAAGCAGTAGGCGTATGCTATCAAGACACAAAAAATAAAGAACAACACAATGTATATGGAGACAAAATCATCGCCAACTGCGACCCCCATAGTGCCTATACTAAGCTCTTGAGCAATGTGCCACCCCATATATATGAGGCAGATTCTAAACTCACACAAAAATTTGAGATACAAACCTCACTCTTATCGGTATATATGGTATTTGATACGGATTTGAGCAAGAAGTTTCCTGATATGGATTATTCGACTTTTTTTGTGGATTCCACAGAATTTGAGAAGCCTTTTAATAGACAAAATACCAAGCAGCTTGAGATTCCAATCACGCAGCGAGATTTCGTCTTTGTGAATTATTCTAAGATTGATAGCGGACTTTCTCAAAGAGATGATAGATTCCTAGGTGTGATAACCACTGTGAGCAGCTATGCAGAGTGGGATAATCTTGATAAAGAAGCTTATAAAAATAAAAAGCAAGAAGTCAAAGAGGCATTTGAGAAGCGATTGGAGGAGTTTTTCCCGGGTATTATGGAATCTTGTATCCACTCCGAGCTTGCCACACCAAAGACAATAGAACGCTATGTCCGCACACGCAAAGGCACTCCCTATGGCTATGACCAAAGCAATGAGGGATTTTTTAGCAGAGAGAGATTCAAGTCTAAGAGTATTAAAAATCTCTATTTTGCTTCTGTGTTTGGATTCCCGGGGAGCGGATTCACAGGAGCAATCCTTGCTGGATATAGAACTGCAAGAAAGATTCTAGATCCTTATTTTTACCCGCGTCGCCTTAGTCTTTGTGTGCTATTTGGCACAGCGGTGAGTATGGGGCTTGTGGAATTAGTTGAGTTTGGGCTGCTTTTGTTTTCGGATAAATGAAGAAAACTCTAGAATTAGAAAACCATAGCAGTATATAGAAGAAATGTCCAATTGAGAGGGATGTTGCTTGTGCATTCATTGTTATTTAAGCATTGCCAAATTATAATCACAAATTACAAATTCTTAAGGAGAATTTATGGTTGAACAGACATTATCCATTATCAAGCCAGACGCAACAAAAAAGGGTGTGATTGGCAAGATTATTGATCGCTTTGAAAGCAGTGGCTTGCGTATAGCAGCAATGAAAAAGCTGCAGCTTTCCAAATGCGATGCACAACAGTTTTATGCTGTTCATAAAGAACGCCCTTTTTTTGGTGATTTGGTGGAGTTTATGATAAGTGGTCCGGTTGTTGTTATTGTACTAGAAGGAGAGGGTGCAGTACTAAAAAATCGTGATTTAATGGGTGCAACAAATCCTAAAGAAGCCGAGCCGGGAACAATCCGATCAGATTTTGCTGAAAGCATTGATGCGAACGCGGTACATGGGAGTGACAGTTTAGAAAATGCAGCGAATGAGATTGCTTTTTTCTTCGCGCAACGCGAGATTTGCTAGCGCTTAATGAGCAAGGGGTTTTACTATGCGCATAGAGGCGCGTAAGATATTTAGAACCCCAAAGGTATTTGAGGTTTCTTCAGAAGGGTTGTGTCTTAGCGGGCATATTATTCATAAGCAAGGTGGGCTTTTCTGTCTAGAAGGTAGGCTTGTAGGTGAGATCCTATTAATCTGTGATAGGAGTGGTGAGGAGTTTTTACATAAAGTAGATGAAGATTTGGTTTTGTATATTTCAGATGGATTCTGGGATACTCAAAGCCAACGCTTTGAAAGTCTTGATATTATTGAGTTTTTTGATGGCTTTATTGATTTGGATTATATTTTGCGTAGTGAAATAGAGTCCATAAGGCTTGGTTATCATACAAAAGAAGGAGAAAAAGATTATGGCAGTACCTAAAAGAAGAGTGAGCAAAACGCGTGCAGCAAAGCGCCGAACGCATTATAAAATTACATTGGCAAAGCCTATCAAAGACAAAGATGGGAGCTGGAAGTTGCCACATCATATTAATAAATTTAGCGGCACCTATAAATAGATTTGTGCAAGCTTTCATCTGTATCCAAAGATAAGGAGTTGATATGTGGAGCATAGCGGTTGATGTTATGGGCGCAGACAATGGTGTAGAGCCCATCGTTCTTGGTGCACTTCAAGCGATAAGAACATCAGAATGCAGGGTGCTGCTCGTTGGCGATGAATCACAGATTGTTCCTATATTGACTGCACAAAATATACAATTTGGTATGGGTGAGCGCGTAGAAGTTGTGCATTGTAGTGATTATATTCGTATGGAGGAGAGCGCTACAGACGCACTTAAACGTAGAAATGCTTCTATTTATGTTGCAACAGAACTTGTGAGAGAAGGAAGAGCTGATGCGTTAGTTTCTCCAGGGCATAGTGGTTCAACAATGAGTTTAGCCACTTTGCGTTTAGGCAGAATAGATGGCGTGACGCGTCCAGCTATCTGCACGCTTATGCCTACTGTTACGCCAAAGCCTAGTATGATTCTTGATGCGGGTGCAAATACAGATTGCAAACCAGAGTATCTTGTTGAATTTGCGATTATGGGCTATGAATATGCACGTAATGTCATGGGTTATGATAATGTGCGCGTAGGCTTGCTTGCTAATGGCGAAGAGGAATCTAAAGGTAATGAGACTGGAAAAGCTGCTTTTAAGCTTTTAAAACCTTATGCTTTTTTTAAGGGTAATGTTGAAGGAAATGATATTTTTAATGGCAGCGTAGATGTGGTAGTTTGTGATGGATTTAGTGGTAATCTTGTGCTTAAAGCAAGTGAGGGTGTTGCAAACTCAATCAGTCATATTTTAAAGCAAGAAATTAAGGCTTCCTTGCCAAGAATGCTTGGCGGCGTGTTGCTTAAGGGTGTGTTTGCAAGCCTTAAGAAGAAGATTGATTATGCAGAATATGGCGGTGCGCCATTGCTTGGGGTCAATAAAGTAGTTATTATTAGTCACGGAAAATCCAATATGCGCGCAATAGAAAATGCCATATATCAGGCATTGCGTGCTTGTGATACAAATGTGTGTGATTGCATCGCTAATGCTTTTACGGCAAATAAGGATCATTAATGCATTATGCCTGTATGCGTTCTATTGCTTCGTTTGTGCCACAACAATGTGTACCAAACTCTGAATTTGAGAAGACACTTGATACGAGTGATGAGTGGATCACAAAACGAACAGGTATTAAAATGCGTTACTTTGCGCTTGATAGCGAAGGTAGCAGTGATTTGGGTGTGAAAGCAGCACGTCTTGCCATACAGCGTGCAAATCTTGAACTAAGCGATATTGATTTGGTAATTTGTGCAACCTTAAGTCCAGATTTTATGGCTATGCCCAGCAATGCTTGTCTTATTAGTGCAAAGCTTGGTATAAAGGACACACCAGCATTTGATATAACAGCTGCTTGTACAGGGTTTGTGTATTTACTAGCAGTTGCAAAGAGCTTTGTAGAGTCAGGTACTTATAGAAACGTACTTATCGTTGGTGCAGAAAAAGTAAGCAATGTTTTAAATTTTAAAGATAGAGGGACTTGCGTATTATTTGGTGATGGGGCTGGGGCGGCTGTAATCTCTCGCACAAAAGAGCGTACAGAATCTATTCTTGATGTACATATTAGTGCGGATGGGCAATACGGTGATTTGCTTATGACACCACAAAAAAAACTAGAGGATCCAGCAAGTGGCAAGCTACAAATGAAAGGCAATGAGGTTTTTAAGCACGCAGTGCGTACGCTTATAGCCGATGTGCATTATATTTTATCTCGCAACAATATTAATGCAAAGGATATAGATTTTTTTATTCCTCATCAGGCGAATTTGCGCATTATCTCTGCGGTTGGGGAACAGCTTGATTTGCGAGAGGATCAAATTATCTTAACAGTGCAGAAATATGGTAATACTTCTGCGGCGAGTATTCCTATGGCAATAGATGAAGCCTATCAAGCTGGTAAGCTTCAAAAAGGAAACCTAATGCTTCTTGATGCCTTTGGTGGTGGATTTACATGGGGTTCGGCACTTGTCTACTTTGGTGGCGACTAGAATTTTTATTGAAACTAAGTATTATGGATTCTGGGGACCATAGTGATTGTAGATAATCTTGCTAGAATCCAATCAAGCATTGAACACTGCGCTAAAGAATATGCAAAGCACAATCATTTAGTAGCGCATAAGGTTACGCTTGTAGCTGTTACAAAATATCAGAGTGTTGATAGTATCATTGCATTGCACAACCTTGGACATTGCGTTTTTGGAGAAAACAAAGTGCAAGATCTAAAAGCCAAGATTCAAGCCATCAATGCTATAAAAGAAAATTTAGATTCTAACAAGTTGGTAAAAACCACGAAACAACATCTTGAGGTGCCTTTTTTTTGGCATTTTATTGGTACATTGCAGACAAACAAAATTAATGCTCTTTTGGCGCTTCAGCCTATTTTAATCCATTCTGTTGATTCTTTTGCCTTAGCATTAACGCTTGATGAGCGATGCAAGCGGATCGATCGCATACAAGATGTACTACTACAAGTGAATGCGGCGAATGAAGCTACAAAACACGGATTCTCACTGGAATCTGCTTATGATGCGTTTTTGGAGATTCGCCACAAAGTAACAAATCTTAGGCTGCGCGGCATTATGAGCATCGGTGCTCATAGCGAAGATAAGGCGGTAGTGTATGATAGTTTTGCGCGAACAAAAGAACTATACGATAAAATTCCAGATGTAGATACATTATCTATGGGAATGAGTGAGGATTTTGTAGAGGCGATTGCTTGTGGGTCAAATATGGTGCGTATTGGATCGGCATTATTTAAGGATGATACAATTTAACACTATCGTATTGTTCTAGCACAACTGGGGTTTGAGAATCGTTATGCATCAGCAATAACCATAGCTGTGATTTGTTTGATAGATTCTTGTGTGCGTTCAGCAAGTTTGCGCACTTCATCAGCTACTACAGCAAAGCCTCGCCCATGTTCCCCAGCACGCGCAGCTTCAATAGCAGCATTGAGTGCTAGCAGGTTTGTTTGGTCGGATATCTCACCGATAGTACTTACAAGCGTTTTTATATTTTCCATCGTGTGTTTTATTTTTTCATTTTGTTGCAACTCTATTTCTCTTGCTACTTGGTTTTTCTTGATAGAATCTATATTGCTAATAACACTCACAATTCTTAAGGCTACATTATTGTCATCAAAATATGCTTGAAATCGACCACTCATCCATTCATATTCACCACTTGGCATTTTGATCCTAAACTCACACGCACTATACTTGTTTTTATACTCTATGTTTGTACAACTTTGGAGAGTATGCTTGAAAGTATCTATGTCGTCTTTATGGATTTTTTGTAGAAGCTGTTGAACACTTTGTGCCTGATTTTTTTGATCAAAAATTTTTTCCATGTATGGAGAGTACCATACTGGATTTTGTGAGGATTCTAAGTTTGTTTTATCCACTAGAACAAGATCCCATAACCAATCATTAAGCATATTTTGAGAGAGCGTAAAGCGTAAAGTGATATTTTGAAGCTTATCCTTATTTAATGTTTCTTCGTGTATATCTGTTAAGGAGCCCGCAATGAGTTCTGCTATACCCTTAGAATCTCGTCTAATTGCTCCAGCAGCTTTGAACCATCGATATTCTCCACTTTTGAGCTTTAGGCGATAGATGACATCATATGGAGTTTGCCCTGATGTATCAGCGAGAGATTTGGCAAACGCATCGAGTGTTGGGGTAGAATCTTCTGGGTGCAGAAGCGAAGACCAACTGCCAAGTGTGTCAGGAAAATCTGTAGTATCACTATAGCCAAGCATATGGCGAAATTTTTGTGACCAAATAAAAGGGGTGTCAGGAGTAAGATTACCATCTTTTGGATATTCCATATACCATAAACCATCACGTGAGGTTTCCATCATTAGTTCTGAATAGTTTATGATATGTTGTAGTTTTTCTTTTTCTTCTTTATGTTCAGTTTCTATCGCAAGCAATTCTTTTTGTGCTTTTTGATCGTAATACATTTTTATTTGTGTTAAATGAGCAATCAAGCTTTTTATTTCTTCGGAAGATGGCTGGAATGATTCTAGATTTTGCATATCTGGTTTGAGGTTTGCTAGAATCTGTTTTAGTTCGTCGAAGTTTTTTGTATATGCGCGAGAAAACATCACAATTCCTTTTTAAGACTTAAAATACTACCATTTGAAGTATACAATGTTTTTTGACTTGTAAAGCCATAAAAATCTTAAACTTTTGATTTTTGGTGTTTTACGTTGACGTTTAAAGAAAAATTTTGAAATCTAGTTGTTTTTGTTTTTTTGTTGGTCCTCTTGTTGTGAAAATACGATGATATGATGTTGTTTCTGCATTATTATAAGGTACAATATATTTTTTGCTATAATCACATCTGTGAGGTTAATTAAAGCAAGAATATTGAAAAATTTGTGTAATACCCAAGGTAGGAGAGCGTATGCTGACTGGAAAGTTAATTGGTGTCGATGAAGGTGCTCAAAAAGGCAAAATTGAACAAGATTTAAACCAACGTGTATATGAATTTGATTTTAATGTATGGGATAGCGATTCGGGAAAGATGGAGTTGGAGGCAGAGGTTGAGTTTGAGGTGGAGATGCGTGTTGTTGTGCGCGCCCGAGTTAAGCCAAAACCAGTCGATCCAGATGAGATTCCTATGACAAAACTTCCGAATATTTGTATTGAAGAATTTTTTGCACGAGAGAATGAAATTTTACTTGAATATAAGGATTTTGTAGAGGGACATTTAAGTCTGGATTTTTTACGTATGAGACGGTTTTTGCTAACGGCTTATAATGACTTATGCGAAATGGATAATTTGATCGAAAATGATACTCTTCGTAAGGACAAAAATGAGATCAACTATCTATTCCGAGAATTTGAAAGTTATGTAAAGAAAGCACAATACACACCAGCATATGCGTTTGAAAAGATTTTTTTGTCTAAACAGATTGAATACATCAAAGTAGAAAAAGAGATAGAGGCTACACAGCTTGCCCTCTCTAATGCTAAAGCACAGTGTCAGGTGCTAGGGAATAATCTTGAAGCGAGCGAAAAGAAATTGCAACGTATGGCATCAGGTAGTTCTCGGGGCAGTCAAGAGTATTTGCAATTTGAAAAAGAAGTCAAAATGATGCGTAAGACTTATGTTGATTTGATACAATTTGTAGCAACACGTCAAGAATTTCTTGTAAAAGAGCGTGAGCGATTAAAAAAATTCAAAGAAACGCATTTTCAAGAGTTTGTAGATGTATATGCGCCTATGCTTCGGGATATTAAAAATCGTTTCGTGGGATTGTTGGATTCTAAAGCTTATGATTTGGATAGTGCTCTATGGGAGAGAGCAAAAAAAAGCCAAAGTGTGCGGAGGTTTTTTCGAGATGCTCGTATTGAGGGTGGATTCTCGTCCAAAACATTTTTACGTTATTTTTTACGGGGGATTGATAAAAGCAGGGCATCTTCAAAAACAAAAGAGCTCTTTAGTCTGCTTAAATATCTTGAGGAAGTTTGCCACAAAAATGTCCTTGTTTTACGGGATTCTGCCGTCAATGCGCTAAAGTATAAGGAGATCATCGAAAAGATAGATTCCACATTGACTGTAAGTGTGGATAAAAACCCTCTTAGCGCTCTCAAACTTATGGCAACCACACATCAAGATATTGTTGTGCTTGATGAAAAAATCGGAGAGATGACTGCGCTTGATTTTATCCAAAATACAAAACAACTTCCTGCCAAAGATAAGGTGCAAAAACCAATAATATTTTGTCTTGTGGTCGCAAAAATGCCAGACTATGAAACAGCCGAAGAAGCACGTAAAATTGGTGTAAAATACTTTATACCAGATCAAAATATGGATGCCTTGTTTGATTCTGTGCGTATGGCATTATAGATTACATTGGGAGACAGAACCTAAACTTTAGGATATTTAGCTTGTTTTTAAACAATAATAGCTATTAGACATGACAGTTTATGTGGTTTTTGCTAGTACTTTTAGATTTTGTAAAACGATTTTCGTAGAGCTTGGGGACCGAAGGCATATATTATATAAGGATTATTTGAAGCGACCTTATCTGCTCTAGAAAATTGCTTTAGAAGTTTTGTAATGGTCTTGACAAAGTGGCTGTATTTTTTATAGAATACGAATTTCATTTTTGCAAGTAACTTGTAGTTATATTTTGCTGGTTTAGCTCAGTTGGTAGAGCATCTGCCTTGTAAGCAGAGGGTCGGGGGTTCAAGTCCCTTAACCAGCTCCATTCACTCAAACCTTAAACAGATTTTCTGATTCAGTGTTTGACCAGTTTTTGCTATTTTGGTGAGTTACTCAAGTGGCCAACGAGGGCAGACTGTAAATCTGCTGACTTTGTCTTCCGTGGTTCGAATCCACGACTCACCACCATAACAAGATGTTTTTGTCTTAGTTTGGTTTTAAAGTAAGCTTTGCGGGAATAGCTCAGTTGGCTAGAGCATCAGCCTTCCAAGCTGAGGGTCGCGGGTTCGAGCCCCGTTTCCCGCTCCATACTGGGAGCTGAAATACTTTCTTGGCTACCCTTAGTGATTAATAGTGGTTGCCCATATAGCTCAGAGGCAGAGCACTTCCTTGGTAAGGAAGAGGTCGGCGGTTCAATCCCGCTTATGGGCTCCAGTTTTTCTATCTTGGCTTTATTATGACCTTTATTTTTTTATAAAGAAGTTAGGGCTAAAATAGAGCTTTGAAATTTATTTGTAGGAGATTTTTATGGCAAAAGAAAAATTTGTCAAAAACAAGCCCCATGTTAACATTGGGACGATCGGGCACGTCGATCACGGAAAAACAACTTTGAGTGCTGCAATTTCCGCTGTTTTATCCACAAAAGGTCTTGCAGAAATGAAGGATTATGATAAAATCGATAATGCTCCAGAGGAGAGAGAAAGAGGGATTACAATTGCGACTTCTCATATTGAATATGAGACAGAGAATCGTCACTATGCACATGTGGATTGTCCAGGACACGCTGATTATGTAAAGAATATGATTACGGGTGCTGCACAAATGGATGGTGCTATTTTGGTTGTATCTGCTGCTGATGGACCTATGCCGCAAACACGCGAGCATATTTTGCTATCACGCCAAGTTGGTGTTCCCTATATTGTTGTATTCTTGAACAAACAAGATATGGTTGATGACCAAGAGTTGCTTGATCTTGTAGAGATGGAAGTGCGAGAGCTTTTGAGTACATATGAATTTCCTGGGGATACAACTCCTATTATTGCTGGATCTGCTCTTAAAGCACTTGAAGAGGCAAAAAGTGGCACAGTTGGTGAGTGGGGAGAGAAGGTTTTAAAACTTATGGCCGAAGTTGATGCTTATATCCCTACTCCAGAACGTGATACAGAAAAAACTTTCCTGATGCCAGTAGAAGATGTTTTTTCTATTGCTGGTCGTGGAACAGTTGTAACTGGCAGGATTGAAAGAGGTGTTGTAAAAGTAGGTGATGAAGTAGAAATCGTTGGGATACGCGACACACAAAAGACTACTGTCACGGGTGTAGAGATGTTTAGAAAAGAGCTTGATAAAGGTGAAGCTGGAGATAATGTTGGTATCTTGTTGCGCGGTACGAAAAAGGAAGAAGTAGAAAGGGGTATGGTACTTTGTAAGCCGGGTTCAATCACGCCACATAGTGTATTTGAAGGCGAAATCTACGTTCTCTCTAAAGAAGAAGGTGGGCGACATACACCGTTTTTTAACAATTATCGCCCTCAATTTTATGTGCGCACGACTGATGTTACCGGTTCTATCAAGCTTCCTGATGGTGTTGAAATGGTTATGCCTGGAGATAATATTAAAATTACAGTTGATCTTATTAGTCCGATTGCTCTTGAAGTTGGAACGAAATTTGCGATTCGTGAAGGTGGTAGAACCGTTGGAGCAGGTGTTGTAAGTAAAATTATTAAATAAGGTTTAGCAAATGGCTAAAGGTAATGTAATAAAGATTGGCTTAAAATGCTCGGAGTGCGGGGACATTAATTATAGCACAACAAAGAATGCCAAAACAAAAACAGAAAAACTGGAGCTCAAGAAATTCTGTCCTCGACTTAATAAACATACCGTGCATAAAGAAGTTAAGCTTAAGAGCTAGAGTTCACTCTAGCTTGCTAGGTCAGTAGCTCCAATGGTAGAGCGTCGGTCTCCAAAACCGGTTGTTGGGGGTTCGAGTCCCTCCTGACCTGCCATTAGTGTTACAATAATAAGGCGATAGTGATGAAAAAGATGATTGCTTATTACCATGCGGCAAAAGAGGAATTATTTAAGGTTGTTTTTCCTACAAAAGAACAGATACGCAATGCTTTGATTTCAGTAGTTGTGGTTGTTTTTGTTGTTGCCTTGTTTTTAGGATTGGTTGATCTTATTTTGTTTGCTTCTGTAACTAGAATTTTGTAGAAATTTGGGAGATTATTATGTCACTGAGTTGGTATGCTATACAAACATATTCTGGAAGTGAGCAATCTGTAAAAAAAGCAATTGAGAATCTTGTGCAGGAGTACAAGATTCAAGATAGGGTCGAAGAAATCGTTGTTCCCACAGAAGATGTTTATGAAATGAAAAATGGAGCAAAGAAAATAAGTGAGAGAAGCTTGTATCCAGGCTATGTTTTTATTAAAGTGGATTTAGATACTTCACTTTGGCACACTATACAGTCTCTCCCTAAAGTGAGCGGCTTTATTGGAGAAAGTAAGAGACCCACGCCTTTAAGCGAAGCTGATATAACGCATATTTTAGAGAAAGTCAAAAATCGTGCAGCACCCAAGCCGAAAGTATCGTTTGATCCAGGGGAGGTTGTTCGTATCAATGAAGGGCCTTTCGCTAATTTTACTGCAACAGTTGAGGGGTATGATATTGAACACAAAAAGCTTAAGCTTAATGTTTCAATTTTTGGTAGAAATACACCAATTGAGATTTTATATTCACAAGTGGAAAAAATAGTTTAACACAAGTAAAGGATTAAAGAATGGCAAAGAAAGTAGTAGGTGAACTTAAACTTCAGATTCCAGCAGGCAAGGCGAATCCTTCACCGCCTGTTGGCCCAGCTCTTGGGCAACGTGGTGTTAATATTATGGAGTTTTGTAAGGCATTTAACGAAAAAACTAAGGATATGGGAGATTTTAATATTCCTGTTATTATCACTGTATATCAAGATAAAAGCTTTACATTTGTTACCAAGAAGCCACCCGTTACTGATTTAATCAAGAAAGCTATAGGTGTATCAAAAGGCTCTGATAATCCTCTAAAAAATAAGATTGGCAAGCTTACTTCTAAACAAGTTGAAGATATTGCTAATGCAAAAATGGAGGATCTAAATGCTCACAATGTAGAAGCAGCTAAGAAGATAGTTATTGGTTCTGCTCGAAGTATGGGTGTTGAAATTGTGGATTAGTGATTTAGCATTAGAAAGGGTATATATGAAAAGTAAGGTAGCAAAAAGAGTTCAGAATTTACTAAAAAAAATCGATGATGGCAAGTTATATGATATAGATTCTGGAATTAATGTTGTCAAATCTCTTGCTTCGGCAAAATTTGATGAGACGGTTGAGCTAGCTTTGCGATTAGGAGTTGATCCGCGACACGCGGATCAAATGATTCGTGGAGCGGTAGTTCTTCCACATGGAACTGGCAAAAAGGTACGTGTTGCTGTATTTGCTAAGGGTATCAAGGCAGATGAAGCTAAAGAGGCCGGTGCAGATGTAGTTGGAGACGAGGATTTAGCAGAGGAAATTAAAAATGGCAATATCGACTTTGATATGGTAATAGCAACTCCAGATATGATGGCACTTGTTGGAAAAGTGGGGAGAATTTTGGGACCAAAAGGGCTTATGCCAAATCCTAAAACTGGCACGGTAACCGCAGAAGTAAGCAAAGCAGTTGCAAATGCTAAAAGTGGTCAGATTAATTTTCGTGTTGACAAAAAAGGCAATATTCACGCACCCATTGGTAAAGTAAGTTTTTCTGAAGATAAGATCAAAGATAATATGCTTGAACTGGTTAAGACCATTAATCGTTTGAAGCCTGCAAGTACAAAGGGCAAATTTATTCGTGGTGGAGCTCTTTCTCTTACTATGTCTCCGTCTGTTAAACTTGATACTCAAATTCTTATGGATGTGAAATAGGTTTATCTTAGGCTCATGACTACAAGGGCGCAAGCTTAATATATCCAACCTTGTATAAGTCCGGTCGGAAAGGAGGAGAAATGACAAAAACTCAAAAGCAACAGATAATAGAGAATCTGACCCAAGAATTTAAGCAAGCTCAAGCTTTGTTAGTATGTGATTATAAAGGGATAAGCGTAAAATCTCTTGAGGAATTGAGACATAATGCAAGAGCAGTAGGAGTGCGTGTTCAAGTAATAAAAAATACATTGGCACGTATCGCACTCAAAAATTCTGATATGCCAGATTTGGATATTAAAGATACAAATATTTTTATTTGGGGAGAAGATCAAATCTCTCTTGCAAAAGTTGCTGTTAAATTTGCTGAGGCAAATGCGGAGAAATTTGTTATCAAAGTTGGTAGCTTTGATGGACAAGAAGTAGACAGGAATCATATCATTTCTGTATCAAAATTGCCAAGCAAAGAAGAACTTATTGGGATGCTTTTGTCTGTTTGGATGGCACCAGCGCGATATTTTGTAACTGGGCTAGACAATTTGAAAAAGCAAAAAGAACAGAATGCATAGCATAATTAACATTAATTCAAGGAGCATAAAATGGCTATTACAAAAGAAGAAGTGTTGGAGTATATTGGCGGACTTTCTGTCCTAGAACTTTCAGAGCTTGTAAAAGCTTTTGAAGAGAAGTTTGGGGTGAGTGCTGCTCCTACTGTTGTAGCTGGCGCGGGTGCTGCGGCTGCTGGTGTTGGCGCAGAAGAAAAAACAGACTTTAGTGTGATCTTATTGGAAGCTGGTGCAAATAAGATCAATGTTATTAAGGTAGTGCGAGAAATCACTGGTCTTGGACTTAAAGAAGCAAAAGATGCGACTGAAAAAACCCCACATACCCTTAAAGAAGGTGTCAATAAAGACGATGCTGCCGCATTCAAAAAGAAACTTGAGGAAGCTGGCGCAAAAGTCGAGATCAAATAGTACGACTCTTGATTATTAGCCACTTTTAAGTTGCCCAAATATAGCTACTATATTTGGGCTATTCGCATTTATAGCACCTTATGAGATTATAGAATATTTGGGTTTGAATTCTAGAATCTCATAAGGTGTTGAGCCAACTATTTCTGTTAAGGATACACAATGTCAAAAAAAGAAATTATTAAAAGCAGACTTCGTATTGATTTTGCCCAACAACAAGGGTTGGAAGTACCAAATCTTTTGCTTTTGCAACGAGATAGCTATGATTCTTTTTTGTATGCAAAAGACGGTAAAGAAAGCGGAATCGAAAAAGTTTTTAAGTCTATTTTTCCTATCCAAGATGTACAGAATCGCATAACTCTTGAATATGTGAGTTGTGAGTATGGCAAGCCAAAATATACAATTCGTGAGGCAATGGAGCGTGGCATAACTTATGCTATACCGCTGAAAATTAAGGTCCAACTAATCCAGTGGGAAAAAGATGAAAAAGGAGATAAGCTCACGCCCAAAGACATCAAAGAACAAACTATTTTTATTCGCGAAATTCCCTTGATGACAGATCGCACATCATTTATTATTAATGGTGTAGAACGCGTTGTGGTTAATCAACTTCATCGTAGCCCGGGTGTTATTTTCAAGCAAGATGAATCAACGAGTAGTGCTAACAAACTCACTTATATGGGGCAAATTATCCCCGATAGAGGTTCTTGGCTTTATTTTGAGTATGATTCAAAAGATACGCTTTTTGTCAGAATCAATAAGCGTAGAAAAGTTCCAGCTACTATATTTTTCCGCGCATTAGGATATAGTAAAGTTGATATTCTTAAGATGTTTTATCCTCTTTTGAAAGTAAAAATAGAAAAGGGAAAGTTTTTTATCAATTTTGAACCTTCAGCATTTGAAGGACGAGTGGATTTTGATATTAAAAATGCTAAGGGAGAAATAATTATAGAATCTGGCAAGCGCTTATCTGCAAGAAAAGCAGAAGAGCTTAAGGCAAATGGGCTTGACTGGATAGAATATCCTATTGATATACTTGCAAGTCGTTATTTATTTGAGCCTATTGTTGATAAAAAAAGTGGTGAAGTTATATTTGATACACTCACTCAGCTTGATGAGACAAAAATCAAAAAAATTGATGAGCTCAAGATAAAAGAAATTATTATTGTAAATGATTTAGCAAGCGGTTTAGATGCTTCTATTATCAATTCATTTATTGCTGAAACAGAATCTTTGAGAATTCTTAGGCAAACAGAAAAAATAGACGATGAAAATGACCTAGCAGCTATTCGTATTTATAAGGTTATGCGTCCGGGTGAGCCTGTTACAAAAGAAGTGGCTAAGCAATTTGTTCGTCGTTTATTTTTTGATGCAGAATCTTATGATCTCACGCGTGTAGGGCGTATGAAAATGAATCATAAATTAAGTTTGCTTGTTCCAAATTATGTGACTGTCTTAACACACGAGGATATTATAGAGACCACGCGCTATTTGATGAAAGTAAAAAATGGTAAGGGCAAAATCGATGATCGAGATAATCTTGGTAATCGTAGAATCCGTGCAATAGGAGAGCTTTTAGCAAATGAGCTTCACGCCGGCTTAATTAAGATGCAAAAGGCAATCAAAGACAAACTAACTACTATGAGTGGAACTTTTGATGCAATTATGCCTCACGATCTTATCAATGCTAAAATTATTACCAGTACCATTATGGAGTTTTTTACAGGTGGGCAGCTTTCACAATTTATGGATCAAACAAACCCACTTTCTGAAATCACACATAAACGTCGTTTGTCGGCACTTGGTGAAGGTGGACTTGTTAAAGAGCGTGTTGGATTTGAAGCACGCGATGTGCATCCCACTCACTATGGTAGAATTTGCCCTATTGAAACTCCAGAAGGGCAAAATATTGGGCTTATCAATACGATTGCAACTTTTACGCTTGTTAATGATTTGGGATTTATCGAGGCGCCATATCGCAAGGTTGTCGATGGAAAAGTAACTGATGAAGTTGTGTATCTTACAGCAACACAAGAAGATGGCAAAGTTATCGCACCAGCAAGTACAAAATTAGATTCTGATAATAAAATAGTTGAAAGCACAATTGAGACACGTTGCGGTGGAGAGATAATGCTAAAAAAATCTGAAGAAGTTGAACTTATTGACCTAAGCCCTCGTATGTTGGTTGGTGTAGCTGCAAGTTTGATTCCATTTTTGGAGCACGATGATGCAAACCGTGCCCTTATGGGTTCAAATATGCAGCGTCAAGCTGTTCCTTTACTTAAACCGGATGCACCAATTGTTGGAACAGGGATAGAGCAGATTATTGCTCGGGATTCTTGGGAAGCAGTGAAAGCACATCGCGGTGGTATCGTGGAAAAAATCGATGCAAAAAATATTTACATTTTAGGTGAAGATGAGAGTGGTGCATATATTGATGGCTATTCCTTACAGAAGAATTTGCGTACCAATCAAAATACGTGTTTTGCACAGCGTCCTATTGTTAAGCAAGGTGATATAGTACAGGCAGGACAGATTATCGCTGATGGTGCAAGTATGGATATGGGAGAATTGGCACTTGGAAAAAACATTCGTGTGGCATTTATGCCTTGGAATGGTTATAACTTTGAAGATGCCATTGTGGTAAGTGAGCGTCTTATTAAGGAAGATGCTTTTACTTCAGTGCATATCTACGAAAAAGAGATAGAGGCACGAGAGCTAAAGCATGGAACAGAAGAAATTACTGCAGATATTCCGGGTGTACACGAAGAAGAGATTGCACATTTAGATGAAAGCGGAATTGTTAAGATTGGTACTTACGTTACGGCTGGAATGATTCTTGTTGGAAAGGTTTCACCTAAAGGCGAAGTGAAACCAAGCCCAGAGGAGCGTCTTTTACGAGCAATTTTTGGTGAAAAAGCAGGACATGTGGTTAATAAATCTTTGCAATGTCCTCCTTCATTGGAAGGAACAGTAGTTGATGTAAAGATCTTTACCAAGAAAGGCTACGAAAAAGATGCTCGCGCTATTAGCGCATATGAGCAAGAAAAGGCTGTACTTGATATAGAACACCACGATCGCCTAACAATGCTAAATAAAGAAGAGATTCTTCGTGTGGGGCTTATGCTTTCCAAAGAAGAGCTTAGTGCAGATGCGGTTGTTAATAATAAACAATACAAGAAAGGACAAAAAATACCTAAAAATGAGATTGCTAAAATCAATCGTTTTGCGCTTAATACACTTATAAAAAGCTATTCAAAAGCTGTGCAGAGTAAATACGAAAAAATTAAAGCGAATTTTCTTGAACAGAAGAAGACACTTGGGGAAGAGCACGAGGAAAAACTTTCTATCCTTGAAAAGGATGATATTTTGCCAAGTGGCGTAGTCAAACAAGTCAAGATTTATATTGCCACAAAACGAAAGCTCAAAGTTGGGGATAAAATGGCGGGGAGACATGGAAATAAGGGAATTGTGAGCACGATTGTCCCAGCAGTAGATATGCCTTATACGGCTGATGGAGAGCCTATAGATATTGTGTTAAATCCCCTTGGTGTTCCAAGTCGTATGAATATTGGACAGATTCTGGAAGTGCATTTAGGTCTCGTAGGAAAACGCTTGGGAGAACAACTTTGTGAGATTTTACAAGATCAAAAGACTGGTTTTCTTAAGACATTACGGCAAAAAATGATCAAAATTGTTGAGGTTACAAATCAAAAAGATTCTGCTATGCTAGAGTTTATTAAGCAGTGTAAAGATGAGGACTTGCTAGAGTATGCTAGGGATTGGAGCAGGGGTGTTAAGTTTGCTATCCCTGTGTTTGAAGGTATTTCTCAAGAAAAGTTTAATCAGCTTTTCAAAGAAGCTAAAATAGATATGGATGGCAAAGTTGAGCTTTATGATGGCAAGACTGGTGAGAAAATTCGTGAAAAAGTAAATGTAGGTTATATGTATATGCTTAAACTACACCATCTTGTTGATGAGAAAGTGCATGCTCGCAGTACTGGTCCTTATAGCCTTGTAACACAGCAACCTGTTGGTGGAAAGGCACTTTTTGGTGGGCAGAGGTTTGGTGAAATGGAAGTGTGGGCACTTGAGGCATATGGTGCAGCACATACGCTAAAAGAAATGCTTACTTTAAAATCTGATGACATTGTAGGAAGAGAGAATGCCTATCGGTCTATAACAAAAAGTGAGCCCGTAGGGGAATCTGAAATCCCAGAGACTTTTTATGTTCTTACCAAAGAATTGCAATCGCTCGCATTAGATGTGAATGTTTTTGATGGTTCATTAGATGAAGATGGAAATCTAAAATCGTTGGATATAAAAGAAGATAATCGTCCTAAAGATTTTAGTTCATTCCAGCTTGTGCTTGCAAGTCCAGAAAAAATTCGTTCTTGGAGTCGTGGAGAGGTTAAAAAGCCAGAAACAATCAATTATCGTACACTTAAACCAGAGCGTGATGGGTTGTTTTGTACAAAGATTTTTGGTCCTGTTCGAGATTATGAGTGTCTTTGCGGAAAATATAAAAAACCACGCTATAAAGGTATGGTGTGTGAAAAATGCGGTGTTGAAGTTACAAGCTCTAAGGTGCGCCGCTCAAGAATGGGGCATATTGAGCTGGTAACACCCGTGGCGCATATTTGGTATGTAAGTTCACTTCCTAGTCGAATTGGAACATTGCTTGGTGTCAAAGTAAAAGATCTAGAGCGCGTGTTGTACTATGAAGCATATATTGTCAAGGAGCCAGGTGAGGCATTTTATGATAATGAATCCACAAAACCTGTTATGAAATATGATGTTTTAAATGAAGAGCAATATCAAAATCTTTATCAACGTTTTGGGGACAAGGGTTTTATTGCACAAATGGGTGGAGAGGCAGTAAAAGAATTGCTTGAACAGCTTGATTTGACGGCATTGCTTGTAGCTTTGCGCGAAGAAGTAAAAACGACAAGTTCAGAAGCCAAGAAAAAGATTATTGTCAAACGTTTAAAAGTTGTGGAAAGCTTTATTAATTCTGGAAATCGTCCAGAGTGGATGATGCTTACCGTTTTGCCTGTTCTTCCACCAGATTTACGTCCTTTGGTTGCATTAGATGGCGGTAAGTTTGCAGTGAGCGATGTGAATGATCTTTATCGTCGTGTTATTAACCGTAACCAGCGCCTAAAGCGCCTTATGGAGCTTGATGCACCAGAAATCATCGTACGTAATGAAAAAAGAATGCTACAAGAGGCAGTAGATGCATTATTTGATAATGGTCGCAATGCGAATGCTGTCAAAGGTGCGAATAAGCGACCACTCAAATCGCTTTCTGAAATTATCAAAGGAAAACAAGGACGCTTTAGGCAGAATCTTCTTGGAAAGCGTGTTGATTTCTCTGGACGTAGCGTAATTGTTGTTGGTCCTAATTTGCGTATGGATCAATGTGGTCTTCCAAAAAATATGGCACTTGAACTTTTTAAACCACATTTGCTTGCTCGTTTGGAGGAGAAAGGCTATGCAAGTACCCTCAAGCAAGCAAAAAAAATGATAGAACAAAAGACCAATGAAGTATGGGAATGTTTGCAAGAAATTGTCGAAGGGTATCCGGTACTTTTGAATCGCGCACCAACACTTCATAAGCAATCAATCCAGGCATTTCACCCAAAACTTATTGATGGTAAAGCGATCCAGCTACACCCATTAGTTTGTTCGGCATTCAATGCGGACTTTGATGGTGACCAGATGGCTGTGCATGTTCCACTAAGTCAAGAAGCTATTACAGAGTGCAAAGTGCTTATGCTAAGCTCAATGAACATTCTTTTGCCAGCAAGTGGCAAGGCTGTTGCTGTGCCAAGCCAGGATATGGTTCTTGGACTCTACTACCTTTCATTGGAGAAAAAGGGCGTGAAGGGAGAGCACAAGCTTTTTGGTGATATTAATCAGATTATGATAGCTATTGATGCTGGCGAGCTTGATATTAATGCCAAAATCCAAACTATCATTAATCGTTACCCAGTTACAACAACCGCTGGCAGAATGATTTTGCGTTCAATTTTACCTGACTTTGTACCAACAGATCTTTGGAACAAGGTCCTTAAAAAGAAAGATATTGGTGTATTGATTGATTATGTATATAAAGAAGCTGGTATTGGTACCACAGCAACATTTTTAGATAATCTTAAGAATCTTGGTTTTACTTATGCAACTAAAGCTGGTATTTCTATTTCTGCGGCAGATATCATTATTCCTGAGGATAAAGATAAAATTATCTCTAAAGCACGTAAAGAATTGCTTAAGATACAAGATAGCTTTGAAAAAGGCTCGATAACAGAAATGGAGCGTTATAATAAAACAATTGACTGCTGGACAAATGCAAACAAAGAGCTAGGCGAAAAGATGAATGCTATTATTGCGCAAGATAAAGACGGCTTTAATTCTATCTATATGATGGCGGATTCTGGTGCGCGTGGTAGTGCAGCTCAAATTCGTCAGCTTTCTGCTATGCGCGGGCTTATGGCTAAACCCGATGGGACAATTATTGAGACACCTATTGTTTCAAACTTTAAGGAAGGACTCAATGTTCTTGAGTATTTTAACTCGACACATGGAGCGCGCAAAGGGCTTGCAGATACAGCACTTAAAACAGCTAACGCAGGGTATTTGACTAGAAAACTTATCGATGTGAGCCAAAATGTCAAGATTTCTATGGAAGATTGTGGTACACACGAAGGGTTTGAAATTGCAGATATTATTGATGGTTCGGAGCTACTAGAATCACTTGAAGAGCGTGTTTTTGGGCGCGTGCTTGCTACTGATGTTATCGACCCCATTACAAATGAAGTACTATTTAGCGCAGAGACTCTTATTGATGAAAAAGCTGCAAGAAGAATTGTAGAAGCCAACGTCAAGTCAGTAACAATCCGAAATTCTGTAACGTGCAAGGCACCAAAGGGTGTTTGTGCAAAATGCTATGGTATTAATCTTGGTGAGGGTAAAATGGTACGCCCAGGGGAAGCTGTTGGCGTTATAGCTGCCCAATCTATTGGTGAGCCGGGTACGCAACTTACATTACGAACATTCCACGTTGGTGGTACAGCAAGTAGAACACAGGAGGAAAATAAGATTCTTGCTGAAAAAGAAGGGTTTATACGTTATTACAATATTAAAACCTATAAAAACAAACAAGGTAAAAATATTGTAATTAATCGTAGAAATGCTGCAGTGCTTGTTGTGGAGCCAAAGATAAAAGCACCATTTGATGGTACATTACATATAGAAACTGCTCACGATGAGATTATTATTATGGTCAAAAATGGCAAGCAGGAGAAAAAATATACCGTAAGAAGAAGTGATGTTGCTAAGCAAAATGAACTTGCTGGTGTAAGTGGTCGATTGGAGGGGAAACTTTATATTGCCCATGAAAGTGGCTATAAAGTAGCCAAGGGTGGTAGTATCGTGGATATTGTAAAAGATGGCTGGAATATTCCAAATCGCATTCCCTATGCTAGTGAAATAAAAGCACAAGACAATGCACCTATCTGCCAAAAGATCTTCTCTAAAGAAAAAGGTATTGTGAAATTTTATCTTTTGGAAGGGGATCATCTTGAGCGAGTACATGATTTTAAAGTGGGTGATGTTATTAAAGAAAAGGGTATATTTGCTGTTATTGCGGATCAGCACGATCGTGAGGCGACAAGACATTATATTACAAGAAATTCTAGAATCTTGGTTGATGACAATAGCCACGTTGAGGCAGATACGCTGATTGCTGAACCCATGGAGCAAGTAGATAATTGTATTGCTACTTGGGACCCTTATAACACACTAACAATTAGTGATATCGATGGTGAAGTTGCATTTGAGGATATTGTGCTTGGTATTACTGCTTCAGAGCAAGACGATGCATCTAACAAGACAAAAACCTTAAAAATTAATGACTATATTCCTGCTGGATATAAGCCGAGCATCGTAGTAAAAAACAGTAAAGAAACAAGACGCTATGCATTAGAGCCAAACACAACCATATCCCCAGAAGTTGTTGAAGGAGCTAAAGTTTCTCGTGCTGATGAGCTTGCCAAAACGTCAAAAGCTACCGTAAAATCTCGTGATATTACAGGTGGTTTGCCTCGTGTATCAGAATTATTTGAAGCTCGCAAGCCGAAAGATTCCGCAATTCTATCAGAGATTGATGGTATTGTTAGTTTTGGCAAACCTATTCGGAACAAAGAGCGTATTATTGTTACTTCACAAGATGGTAGAGAGAATGAGTATCTTGTGGATAAGAGCAAGAGGATTTTGGTACATAAAGATGAGTTTGTTCATGCTGGTGAAGCTCTCACAGATGGGGTAACTTCTAGTCACGATGTGTTACGTATTGGTGGTGAGAAAGAGCTTTTACGCTTTATTGTAAATGAAGTACAACAGGTTTATCGTGGACAAGGTGTAAATATAGCCGATAAGCATATAGAAGTTATTGTTTCGCAGATGCTACGTCAGGTGCGCATTGTGGATCCTGGCAATACGAGATTTATTGAGAATGATCTTGTTAGTAAGCGCCATTTTAAAGAAGAAAATGAGCGCGTGTTGCGACTTGGTGGGGAACCAGCTATTGCAGAGCTAGTATTGCTTGGTATTACAAGAGCAGCAATTAGTAGTGATTCTATTATTTCAGCAGCTTCTTTCCAAGAAACAACAAAAGTTCTCACAGAAGCAAGTATTGCGGCGAAAAAAGATTTTCTTGAAGATCTCAAAGAAAATGTTGTGCTAGGAAGAATGATACCGGTAGGAACAGGACTTTATAAAGATAAACATTTTATTGTTAAACCCAAAAATTCAGATTCTTAACCCAGAATCTAAGAGAAATAAAAGATTAAATAGTATAGAATTTCGGGCTTAATTAATTTTAGAAAGAAGGAATAACATTGCCAACCATTAATCAACTTATTCGCAAAGAGCGAAAAAAGGTCATCAAAAAAACAAAGTCTCCAGCCCTAGTGGAATGTCCGCAAAGGCGAGGTGTATGTACGCGCGTTTATACTACTACGCCAAAAAAACCAAATTCTGCCTTGCGCAAGGTTGCCAAGGTCCGTTTAACAAGCAAGTTTGAAGTGATTAGTTATATTCCTGGCGAGGGACACAATCTTCAAGAACACTCTATTGTGCTTGTGCGTGGAGGACGTGTGAAGGATTTGCCCGGAGTAAAGTATCACATTATAAGAGGTGCGCTTGATACAGCAGGCGTTGCTAAACGTAGTGTGTCTCGAAGCAAGTATGGCGCCAAAAAGGCAAAAGCTGGTGGCGATAAAAAATAATCAAGGAGAGAGTCAATGAGGCGAAGAAAGGCTCCTGTTAGGGAGATTTTAGGTGATCCTATTTATGACAGCAAGGTTGTTACAAAGTTTATCAACAAAATGATGTATGATGGTAAAAAAAGTGTGGCAGAAAAGATTATTTATGCTGCATTTGCCAAAATCGAGGAAAAGAGTGGTGAAAAAGGGATTGATGTTTTTGAAAAAGCATTAGAGCGTGTTAAGCCATTGGTTGAGGTTCGCAGTAGGCGTGTAGGTGGCGCCACCTATCAGGTCCCTGTCGAAGTTCGGCCTGTACGCCAACAATCACTTTGTATACGTTGGATTCTAGAAGCCACAAGAAAACGCAATGAGCGCACAATGGTAGAGCGTTTAGCGAATGAGCTTATGGATGCGGCAAGTGATAAAGGTGCAGCTTTTAAAAAGAAAGAAGATGTCCACAAAATGGCAGAGGCAAACAAGGCATTTGCACATTATCGCTGGTAAATATAATTAAGGATTATGGTTATGGCAAGGAAAACTCCTTTAGAAAAAATTAGAAATATTGGGATTGCTGCACATATTGATGCAGGTAAGACAACAACTTCAGAAAGAATTTTATTTTACACTGGTGTAAGTCATAAGATAGGCGAGGTTCATGATGGTGCTGCTACTATGGATTGGATGGAGCAAGAAAAAGAACGCGGAATAACGATTACTTCTGCAGCCACAACTTGCTTTTGGAGGGATCATCAGATTAATCTTATTGATACTCCCGGGCACGTAGATTTTACGATAGAAGTAGAGCGTTCCATGCGTGTTTTAGATGGTGCAGTGGCAGTTTTTTGTTCGGTAGGTGGTGTACAACCTCAAAGTGAAACTGTTTGGAGACAGGCAAACAAATATGGTGTCCCACGTCTTGTATTTGTTAATAAAATGGATAGAATTGGAGCCAATTTCTACAGTGTTGAGGATCAAATTCGAGAACGTCTTAAGGCAAATCCTATTCCTATCAATATTCCTATTGGCGCAGAAGATAATTTCAAGGGTGTTGTAGATTTGATACAGATGAAGGCAATTGTGTGGAATGATGAGACAATGGGTGCTCAATATGATGTCGAAGAGATTCCAGCAGATTTGCAAGAAAAAGCAGCTGCATATCGTGAAAAGCTTGTTGAGGCAGCAGCAGAACAAGATGAGGCTCTAATGGAAAAATATCTTGGAGGCGAAGAGCTTACTGCAGAAGAAATTAGGCTTGGTATTAAGCTTGGTTGCCACAGTATGAGCATTATTCCTATGTTGTGTGGTTCAAGTTTCAAGAATAAAGGCGTACAGACGTTACTTGATGCCGTAGTTGATTTATTGCCGGCACCAACGGAGGTTACAAATATTAAGGGAATTGATCCTAAAAATGATTCAGAAGTTTTTGTAGAGTCTAGCGATAATGGTGAGTTTGCAGGCCTTGCATTCAAAATTATGACCGATCCTTTTGTTGGACAGCTTACGTTTGTGCGTGTTTATCGTGGAATGTTGGAATCAGGAAGTTATGTTCTTAATTCTACAAAGGGCAAAAAAGAGCGCGTAGGACGATTGCTTAAAATGCATTCTAATAAACGAGAAGATATCAAAGAAGTCTATGCGGGTGAAATTTGTGCGTTTGTAGGATTAAAAGATACGCTTACTGGCGATACATTGTGTGATGAAAAGTGTCCTGTTATCTTGGAACGAATGGAATTTCCAGAGCCTGTTATTCATATTGCTGTTGAACCAAAAACTAAGGCAGACCAAGAAAAAATGGCTGTGGCGCTTGGAAAACTAGCCGAGGAAGATCCAAGTTTTCGTGTAAGCACACAAGAAGAAACGGGACAAACATTGATTGGTGGAATGGGTGAGCTGCATCTGGAGATTATTGTAGATAGACTTAAGCGTGAATTTAAAGTGGAAGCAACCATTGGGCAGCCACAAGTTGCTTATCGAGAGACGATTAGAGGAAGTGTTACACAGGAGTGCAAATATGCTAAGCAATCTGGGGGACGTGGACAATATGGGCATGTTCATATTAAGCTTGAACCCAAAGAGGCAGGTAGCGGATATGAATTCATCAACGAAATTAGTGGTGGTGTTATACCAAAAGAGTATATCCCAGCTGTCGATAAGGGGATTCAGGAAGCAATGCAAAATGGTGTGCTCGCTGGCTACCCAGTGGTAGATTGCAAGGTTACGCTTTATGATGGTAGCTATCACGAGGTGGATTCTAGTGAAATGGCGTTTAAGATTGCTGGTTCTATGGCATTCAAAGATGCTTGTCGTAAGGCAAGTCCGGTACTTTTAGAACCCTTGATGAAAGTAGAAGTGGAAGTGCCAGAGGAATATATGGGTGATGTTATTGGCGACTTGAATCGCAGACGAGGGCAAATTAATTCTATGGATGATAGAATGGGGCTCAAGATTGTTAATGCATTTGTGCCATTGGCTGAAATGTTTGGTTATTCTACAGACTTGCGCTCTGCTACACAAGGACGTGGTACTTACAGTATGGAATTTGATCACTATGGCGAAGTACCTAGCAATACGGCAAAGGATATTATCGAAAAACGTAATGGATAGAATCTTTCAAATTTTATTTTGATTCTAGAACATAGTATTGATTATTGCTGGTATAGGTCCTACTAGATAGGATTGTTTAGTAGGCTTTTTAGTGTGTTTGTTTAGTAATTTTTGCTTCTTAATCATTGATCTGTTTAAAAAATTTTGGAATAGCTAGTATCGTATTCCTATTTCAAGCAGTCTTTCACGTAGTAAGCGCATTTGTATATTTTTGTCAAAGCACCAAAGTGGTGCAATGAGATTTTCCTCGTGTGCTCCCGCACTGATACGTTGTATTACAATATGCGAAGGGATTTGTTTTATAGATTCTATAATAAGATCAGCGTAGGATTCTAAATCGATTGGAATATATTTTCCTGCATAATACATACGAGCAAGCGGAGTGTTTTCTATCACATAAAGCGGATGGATCTTTAAGCCATCAACTCCCCATTGTAATACTTTTTGTAGAGAGGTAAGCATCATTTCGTTGCTTTCGTTAGGTAGTCCATAGATGAGATGAGCACATACTTTAATACCATATTTGCGTGTTTTGACAAACAATTCATAGATTCCAGCACTTGTATGGGCTCGATTAATTTTTGCAAGTGTTGTATCATAGACTGATTGGACACCATATTCAAGCCAAATCTCTGCACCTTGCTTGACAAAACCAGAAAGCAGCGCAAGAATATCATCATTTACACAATCTATACGTGTGCCAATACTAAGCCCAACTACATTATCAAAGCTTAATGCCTTTGTATATATGGCTTGCAGAGTTTCTAGGGGTGCGTATGTGTTGGTATAGGATTGAAAATACACCATATATTTTTGAACATCAAATTTACGCTTATGAAATTCTGTATGCCACAAAAATTGATCTTCAAGCTGGGCAAGTTGCGCCTCAAGAAGGGGATTTTTTGCAAGATCTGGTCGCATTGTGAGAGGTGTGGTGAGGTGTTTGATCTTGACCATACTTGGCGAGAAACTTTCATTGTTACAATAAATACATCCGCCCCTTGCAAGACTTCCATCGATATTTGGACAAGTAAAGCCTTGAAGTGTGATAGGTATTTTGCGTACACGCATACCAAAACGTGCTTGAAAATATCGACCGATGGTGAGGAGATCTCTCATTGCTTTTTATGTACAGAATCTATGTAGCAGCCATCAAAACACGCTTGACAGTATTCTTCATCACCAATACTCTCTTTCAGACCTTTAAGGGACAAAAACCCCAAATAATCTGCTCCAATGTATTCCCGCACTTTTTCTAAGGAGTTATTTGCACAAATTAGCTGTTGCACTTCAGGTGTATCAACACCATAGTAGCATGGAGCTATTGTTGGTGGTGCCGAAACAAGGAGATAGATTCTCTTTGCTCCTGCGGCACGCAGAATCTTAATGATTTGCTTGCTTGTTGTACCGCGCACCACGGAGTCATCTATTACAATAATATTTTTTCCAGAAATGAGGCTTGTAATAGGGTTTAGTTTGAGTTTGACTTTAAGCTCACGTGCTTGTTGTGTTGGTTCAATAAAGGTTCGCCCAACATAATGATTTCTGATGATACCAAGCTCAAAATCAATACCACTTTCTTTTGAATATCCAAGCGCTGCTGCGACACCAGAATCTGGTACAGGGATAACCATATCAGCTTGTAGTTTATGCTCCTTAGCGAGTTGTTTGCCAAGCATTTTGCGTACTTCATAGACATTTTTTCCAAACATAACACTATCAGGACGCGCAAAATAAATATATTCAAAAATGCAGGGTTTGGGATTTGGCTTGGCGTAGTGATATGATGTATAGCTAGATGCTGTAGCAGTATTTTCAAAAACAATCATTTCTCCAGGCTCTACATCTCGAATGAATTGTGCTCCTACAAGATCAAAAGCACTCGTTTCACTTGCGACAATATAGCCCTGTGTGCCATCTTCATTTTGGATTCTGCCAAGGCTTAATGGACGCAAGCCGTAAGGATCTCTGATAGCAAACATTTTTGTGCGCGAAAGAATAACAAGGGCAAAAGCTCCATCAATTTTTCTGATAGATTCTGTAATACGATCACTAAGGTTTGGGTGTGCAGATTTTGCAATGAGGTGGATAAGTACTTCAGTGTCGAGATGACTCTGAAAAATTGATCCTTGAATGGTGAGGTCATCGCGGATCGTATCAGCATTGGTGAGATTTCCATTGTGTGCTATTGCTATGGCACCAAGAGAGTATCGTGCAAAAATTGGCTGGCATTCATTGAGGCTCTCTTCTCCCGCAGTAGAATAGCGATTATGTCCGATTGCTGCAAATCCTACAAGATTAGCAAGAACATCTGATTGGAACACAGAGGTTACTAAACCATTTTTTTTATATGTTGTTATTTTTTTGGTATTGCTCACAGCGATTCCACTCGCCTCTTGCCCTCTATGCTGCATAGCAAAAAGACTATAATATGCAAGAACAGAAGCATTAGGTGCGTTATACACGCCTACAACAGCACATTTATCTTTCCAAGAGGAAGATGTATGTGAAACATCGGTAGCATTGGCAGAATCTGTAGAAGTGGAATCTTGTGATGATATTGTATGAGGCATAAAAACTCCTTGAGTTAAGATAGTAGAGGCAATTGGCATGAGCTTTCGATAATGCACTGTTCAATCGTAAAATAGTTTATTCCATCTTTGTGGGTATATGCAATGTTAAAGTTTTGTGCATCAAGCGTATTTTTGATAATATACATTCCAAGCCCAAACCCCTGTGAATTGGGTTTTATAGAATCCTTAAAATACGGCTTAAAATATTCTTCAAAATGCATTTTTAGCGGTTCTCCCTTATTGGAAATAATCAAATTACGACCATCAGATTCTACAAAAACCTTGCCATTAGAGCTATATTTAATAGCATTATCCACAAGATTTTTGACAGACATTGCAAATAATTCAAAGTCCGCTTTGATAAGATCATTTGGTGTTTTGTTGATTATTGGGTTTTGCTCGAGCTTATCAATAAGAAGCATTTTTTGTACATAATTTATTAGATCTTGGATAAGAAATTCACTTTTTTGCACTTTATAGCTTTTTGATGAGAGCTGTTCGATTTTGGCAAATTCATCGATAAGATAATTAAGCCTATAAAATACTGAAGTAAGACGCCGTTTTTGGATTGCATCTTCCACCATCTCTGCAGCGATTCTGCCTTTTGTGATGGGAGTCTTTAATTCATGCATAATAGAGCGCAAAAAGAGTGTGCGTGATTTATTGAGAGCATCAATGCGTTTAATAGCTTTATCAAATTCATTAGCGAGTTCACCTATTTCATCTTTTTGAGGGATTCTGCATTCTACTTGCAAATCACCTTTGGCAAATTTACGGATTTGTCTACGCAAATAAACCATTGGCAGAAGTGATCGCATAACAAGGACAAAAAGCAGAATCAAAATAATAGAACCTATCAGAATAATAAGATAATAATTGCCATAAAACCCCCTCATAGAATCCTTATAGAGAAAAACTTCATAGTTGTTGGTAAGCAAAATAAAAATATCTTGGTTAATTTCAATGGAGCGTAAAAAAATACCATTTGGAGCATAAGGAATGCTATTGGATTCTAAAATCATTTTTTTTAATCGCATATCGTTAATCTGGATAAAGCCCATCTCCTTGAGATAGTCTTGAATTGTCTCTAAACTATTTTGCTGCGAAATGATATGGTTAAATACAAGACTTATTTTTTCATATTTTTGTTTTTCGTTATCGTTAGCGTAGCGCTCTGCCTGAAATTTCAAAAAATAAAACGAAAAAGCAAAAAAGCTACCCATAGCAAATAAAAACAAAATAGTGATTTTAAAAAATATTGAATGCTTCATTAGGAATATTTCTTAGAATTCTAGTTTATACCCTACACCTCGCACAGAAATAATATGTTTTGGTTTTTTTGGATCATCTTCTATTTTTGCGCGTAAGCGACCAATAATAACATCAATACTTTTATTTGAGCTTTCTGGGTTGATAGATTCTGATTCAATAGCGATTGCCTCGCGCGAAAAGACATTGCCTTTCTTACTGATAAGCAGTGTGAGAATCTCATATTCTGCACGTGTGAGATTGAGCTTTTTATCGTGGTAATAGATTTCGCGACTATTTTTGTCGATACGGAAAACAGGGTTTGCCTCTTTTTGATCGTCTCGCGCACCTTTTTGATTGTAGCGACGAAGAAGAGACTGGATTCTGGCAAGCAGCTCTTTTGGGTCGTAGGGCTTTGGCAAATAATCATCAGCACCATACTCTAACGCCTTTACCTTATCATCTACATCGCTTCGTGCCGATGAAATGATGATAGGGATATTTTTTTGCTTAGCAACTCGTTTGCAGACTTCGAGCCCATCGAGATTAGGCAAAGTGAGATCAAGCAGCAGTAGGTCAAAATGTTTAGCATTAATAGCGCTCATTCCTGTATATGGCTCATCATAGCTTGTTACATTGATATTGTGTTGAGAGAGATATTCACTCAAAATTTCAGCAAGCTCAACATCATCTTCTATCATCAGGACTTCTAACATTGAAAATTCCTCTTGTGTAGCAAATTTGCACAATCCTAGCAGAAATAGTTTGAATAATGAATTAAACTATGTATCAAGATATGCTAATCTTGCATAAAGTATCAAAATTAAACCAAAAATTATGAAGATGAAAGGATTTTATAACTGGAATTTATGTATCTCGTAAGAATAGCCGGTTAAGAGGGCTATTGCTGGAGGGGGAGCAACAGCCCTAACGGCGACTAGTATGGAGGGGTAGACTAGCCACCGCCGCCTTAAAGGCAAGCGGATTGTATCGATTTTTGGTAAATAAGATTAATTCTTTTGTAAAAATTCATCAATTAGGCACAATTCATACTGCAAAAAATTAATCACTAAATCCAATTTTGCCGCTTGATCCTGTAGTTGTGGCATCTTAAGCCCTTCAAAAAGAATTAGTAGTTTTTCACGTAGATTTTCAAGGAATTTTATTTGATCTTCGGTAAAACCCTGCCTTGCTACTACAAGGTTTGGCGAAATCACCTTGCCTTCTTTTGTTGGACTAGATTCTATGCTTGTTTTTGGCATTTTGAATTTTATGCCATCTGGTTTATTGTTTTGTATTGAAGATTTTGGCACATCTTGTTGTGTAGTAGTGTTAGAATCTACGTCTGTTTGATTGCTTTCTTGTATGTCTAGTGGGGTGTCTTGTGCCACTTCATCAAGAGTTTGCAAGATAAGGTCTTTCAGTTCCATATATTACTCCCAGCTTAGCAACCATTGCTCAAGTTTTTGATATTCTTTTTGTGTTGTGGCATTGATAAAAAGCTCAAGTTTATCGTGATTGGAGACAGAGAAATTATGTTTTTGTGTTTTAAGGCGCATAAGGGCGGTATGCGCTTGCTTGTTTTTAGGGTCTTTGTGAAGAATCTCCTCATAAATCACCATAGCCTCTTCCTTGTGTCCTTGCATTTCATAGATGCTTGCAAGCATATTCGTGTTAATCGACATTGTACCCCCTAAAGATTTTCAAAGTACTTAAAGTTTTTTTATAGCCTGCACGATGAGTGCACCCATTTCTTGTGTACTGCAGAGCGTTTTGCAACCAAATTGCGCTATATCTTTTGTGCGCACACCATCTTTTAGTACATTTGCTACTGCTTTACGTATGGTACTTGCCATATCATAAAGCCCCAAAGAATTTTCTAGCAACATTGCTGCACTTAAAATTGTTGCAATCGGATTGGCAATACCTTTTCCGGCAATATCAGGCGCAGAACCATGTATTGGTTCATAAAGCGCCGTTTTATCACCTATGCTCGCACTTGGAAGCAAACCAATAGATCCAGTGATTTGGCTTGCCTCATCGCTCAAGATATCACCAAAAAGATTGCTCGTAAGCACTACGTCAAATTGTCTAGGATCACGGATAATTTGCATACTTGCATTATCAACATATTGATGAGAGAGTGTAACTTCTGGATAGTCTTTACCGACACGAGTAACGACTTCACGCCATAATTCGCTGACTTCCAAAACATTTGCCTTATCAACCGAACAAAGCTTTTTGGAGCGATGCATAGCAATACTAAAGGCTTTGTGGGCAATTCGTTCAATCTCTTGTGTAGTATAAACCATAGTATTGTAGGCTTTTGTAGTTTCTTTGGCGCGTGGTGTGCCAAAATAAATACCACCAATGAGCTCGCGCACAATTACAAAATCTACTCCAGAAATCACCTCAGGCTTCAGTGTGCTTGCTTCTAATAGCTCATTAAATACAAGGGTGGGACGGAGATTAGCAAACACCCCAAGCTCCTTGCGCAAGCGTAAAAGCCCACTTTCTGGACGTTTTTGCTTGGGGAGATTATCCCACTTTGTTCCACCGATTGCTCCAAGTAGTACCGCCTCTGCTCTAAGACATCCATCTATGGTTTCTTGGGGTAAGGGATCACCGTAGGCTTCGTATGCGCACCCACCCATAAGATATGTATGAAAGGTAAAAGTAGTATTGAATTTTTCTCCTACTGATTCTAGAATCTTGAGTGCCTCATCAACCACTTCAGGACCGATTCCATCACCTTTTATGATAGCTAAATTATGCGACATTTTCTCTCCTTAAGAAGACTTTAGAATCTAAGTTTGTTGCTGCAATTGTGTTTTTGCATATTCAATAAGTCCGCCACTTTGCAAGAGTTCAAGCATAAAAGAAGGAATAGGACTGAAAGTATAGGTACTGTTTGTAGTGAGGTTTTGTATGGTATTTTTTTGAAGATTAACTTCTAAGATATCACCTTCATTAGCTTGTGTAATTTCCTTGCATTCAAGAATCAAGAGTCCAGTATTGAAGGCATTACGATAGAAAATGCGTGCAAAATTTGGCGCAATCACACACGCAATCCCAGCCGCTTTTAGTGCCAATGGAGCGTGTTCTCGGCTTGATCCACAGCCAAAGTTTTCATCAGCTATGATAAAATCACCTACATTAATTATATCAGCAAACCCTGCACGTACGTCTTCCATAATATGTTTAGCAAGAATATTCTCATCACTTGTGTTGAGGTATCGTGCCGCAATAATGACATCCGTATCGATATTAGCACCAAATTTCCAAGCTTTGCCTTTGATTTTTGTAGTCATACTATCTGCTGTGATGTTGGCAGAATATTGCGAAGATGTTTGCATATACTCTCCTTGAGACAAAATAAATTTTTACTCTCTTAAATATTTTAGATTTTAGAATTGTAGCAAGTTTGGTGCAAAAAAACGCAAAGAGTTTATAGAGAATCCATCTCAAAAGAAGTTAAAAGTTTTAAAACCCAGTTCTTAGATTTTATACACAGAATTTATTTTGTATCTGGTTATACAGAAATAATATAATGCCTAAAACCTAGTAAGGTTTAAGTTATTTTGCCTTATAATGCTGCTTATTGAATCATAGAGATTTCACAGAGGATATATTGATGATGACGCTTAAACAAGCAATGTTGCTTTCCAAATCCGAACAAAATAATTTAAAATCCGAAATACAAAAAGTTACCAAGTTACAAAGTAATATCGAGCTAAATGCATATATTGATTTTTCTGATGATGGCTTTGAAGGGGTACCTATTCTCATCAAAGACAATATTAATGTCAAAGACTGGGAAATTACTTGTGCAAGTAAAATTCTGCGTGGCTATAAAGCACCCTATGATGCTACAGTAATACAAAAGCTACGTTGTAATGGAATGAGTGCATTTGGGCGGGCGAATATGGACGAATTCGCTATGGGAAGCACAACAGAATCCAGTTGCTATGGTCGCACTAAAAACCCTAAAGATGCTACACGTGTTCCTGGTGGAAGTTCTGGAGGCAGTGCTGCAGCAGTAGCTGGTGGGATAGCTATCGCTGCACTTGGAAGTGATACAGGAGGTTCGATACGTCAGCCAGCTGGGTATTGTGGTTGCGTAGGATTGAAGCCGACCTATGGTAGAGTCAGCCGATATGGGCTTATAGCCTATAGCTCAAGTCTTGATCAAATTGGACCCATCACGCAAAATGTCGAAGATTGCGCGATATTGTTGGATGCAATTAGTGGTGGCGATCCTTTGGATTCTACTTGCGCTGATCTTAAACCACTTGAAACATTTTCTAAGCTTGATGGACAAAGGGGATTTAAAATTGCTGTTTTACGAGACTTCCTCAAAGATGCGGATCCAAGCGTTGCTAAGACATACGAAGAGACAATCAAACTACTAGAATCTAACGGGCACACTATTATCCCAAAAAAAATGCTTGATACAAGCTTTCATATCTCTACATACTATATCCTCTGTACGGCTGAAGCAAGCAGTAATCTTTCGCGTTTTGATGGTGTACGTTATGGAAAAAGATTTGAAGGCAATGGGCTAAAAGATTTATATCTTAAAACGCGCTCGAATGGATTTGGTACGGAGGTTAAAAATAGAATTTTGCTTGGCAGCTTTGTTTTAAGCAGTGGCTATTATGATGCATATTACCTTAAAGCACAAAAAATGCGTGCGCTTATCCAGAAGCAGTATGCAGAGATTTTTCAAGATGCAGACTTGATTCTTTCTCCTGTTGCGCCAAATGTTGCGCCCGAATTTCGATCAATCCAAAGTTCTTTAGAAATGTATCTTGGAGATATTTATACGATTGGCGCTAATCTTGCAGGATTACCAGCTATTTGTTTGCCTGTTGGTGAAAGCGATGGACTCCCTATTGGTATGCAACTTATTGGCAGAGCATTCGAAGAACAGAATGTGCTTGATTGTGCCTATGGGTTAGAAAATCAGATAAAATAAGCGAAGGATATTCTATGAAAATTGCCCAAAAAGCCCTTACTTTTGAAGATGTTTTACTTATACCTGCCTATTCTGAAGTATTACCAAAAGAAGTAGATATTAGTTCTAAGCTTACACGTAATATTTCTCTTAATATACCTTTTGTTTCTGCTGCTATGGATACGGTTACAGAATATAAGACGGCTATTGCAATGGCTCGCTATGGGGGCGTAGGAATTATTCATAAAAATATGCCTCTCCAACTACAAGCAGAACAGATTAACAAAGTAAAGAAAAGCGAGAGTGGTATTATTCGCGATCCAATTTTAATACAAGCTAATCGTTCGCTTGCAGAGGCTAAAGCCATCACGGATAATTATAGAATCTCAGGTGTGCCAGTGGTTGATGAAAAAGGCTTGTTAATTGGAATATTAACAAACCGCGATATGCGTTTTGAAAAAGATTTGAGTACAAAAGTTGGTGATGTAATGACCAAAATGCCTCTTATAACTGCCAATGTTGGTGTAAGTCTTGATGAGGCACAGCAGATTATGCGCGAACATCGTATTGAAAAGCTTCCTATCGTAGATAAAGATAATGTATTGCGCGGGCTTATTACAATCAAAGACATTCAAAAACGTATTGATTATCCAAATGCTAATAAAGATGCTATGGGTCGTTTGTGTGTAGGAGCGGCTATTGGAGTTGGGCAGTTTGATAGAGCAGAAGCTTTGATTGAGGCTGGAGTTGATGTGCTGGTGTTAGATTCTGCGCATGGGCATTCTAAAAATGTTATAGCAACTCTTGAGACTATCAAGGCAAGATATGCTGTTGAAATGATTGTAGGCAATGTTGTAACACCACAAGCCACACAAGATCTTATCAATGCGGGTGCAGATGCCGTAAAAGTAGGTATAGGACCAGGCAGTATTTGTACCACGCGTATTGTTGCAGGTGTTGGAATGCCTCAAATTTCGGCTATTGCTGGATGTGCTGAAGTAGCAACCAAAATGGGTGTGCCAATTATTGCCGATGGTGGCATAAAATATTCGGGCGATGTTGCAAAAGCGATTGCTGCTGGGGCTTCTAGCGTTATGATTGGTAGCTTGCTTGCAGGAACAGAGGAGAGCCCGGGTGATTTGGTACTCTACCAAGGGAGACAATACAAGAGTTATCGAGGAATGGGCAGTATAGGTGCTATGACAAAAGGAAGCTCTGATCGATACTTTCAAGAGGGCACTGCACAAGACAAGCTTGTACCAGAAGGTATTGAAGGGCGCGTACCATATCGTGGTAAAATTGGCGATGTATTACATCAGCTTGTGGGGGGGTTGCGTAGTTCTATGGGGTATTTGGGTGCAGCGAATATTGCAAATTTATGGGATAGAGCAGAATTTGTAGAGATTACTTCCGCTGGATTACGCGAGTCGCATGTGCATGATGTAGATATTACAAAAGAAGCACCAAATTATCACGGATAAATTTTGCGTGCTCTTAGTGATCTGAATAACTGCTAAAAACCAAGGGATAATGCGTGGCAACACTTATTGTGAGCGGTGATACTTCACAGAGTGCGTTTAATGAAGAATTTGGAGAGCACTATTCAAGCTTACGTGAGGGAGCGTTAAGTGAAAAACTTGCAAAGCATATTATGCCAGCAAGGATTTTTTTACAGAAACATCTTGATTTATGGCATACAACATATAATGTATCCAAATTAGATTTTTATATAGATACAGAATCTAGCAATTCAGATTCTAGCATAACACAGAAGAAAAATATGCGTCATATATGGATTTTAGATATATGTTTTGGGCTTGGGTACAACGCATTACTCTCACGTATTTTTGCTTCATATGATAATGTGCATATTCATATTGTTTCGCTTGAGCAGGATAGACATACGCTTATGCTTGCCAAAGCAATCCACATGTTAGATTCCCATATTATAGAGCATTTGAGGCTAGGAGAGTGTGTTCAGATTTTAGCAAACCCGACAAAAAACTCCTCTGTGAGTTTGCAGATTATTTGGGGCGATGCAAAAGATCAGCTTGCCATATTAGCACATCATTATGAGCAGAATCTGGATTGTATGACTTCTGATTTTTATGGATTTGACATTGTTTATCACGACCCATTTAGTTCCAGCAAGAATCCAAGCCTTTGGGATAGAGAATATTTTGATTTGCTATTCCGCATCACAAAAAGCTCTTGTCTTATTACGACATACGCAACGAAAAAAAACCTTATTGAGATTGTACAAGATGTCGGGTTTTTGACATATCGTTATAGGGTAGATTCTATGCAGTTGCGGCATTTGAAGGCATTGCTAGAAGATATACTTAAAGACCAGATGCCTTCAGGGTTTATATCGGCACTACAAGAGAAACGACTATCTTTTGCGGATAGTACAGAAATGTCAAGAAGTAATAATTCGATTCTTGCAGATTCTGCTTTAAGAAAAAAATGCACAATACGCTCATCAAGCCTTTTTAGCAAAACACCTTTGTGTTTTATGCATAATGTAAGTAGCGCGTAGTATCTTAAATTACACTAGAGTGAGTAAGTAGATGAATATCGTATTTATGGGAACACCAGTCTTTGCTCAGATCGTCTTTGAAGTATTGTGTGATAAGCATAATATTTTAGCTGTTGTTACGCAGCCAGATAAGCCAGTGGGGCGCAAAAATATTATTACCCCCCCACCTGTAAAACTGGCAGCGGTTAAAAATAATATAACAGTTATGCAACCTCAAGTTTTAGATTCTGCATTTGGTGAAGCAATTAAGATATTGTGCCCTGATGTGATTATCGTTGTAGCATATGGCAAGATTCTTCCGCGTTTTGTGCTCGATATTGCGCCTTGTATTAATTTGCACGCTTCGATTCTGCCAAAATATCGTGGAGCAAGCCCAATTCAGCAGATGATATTAAGTGATGATAGTGATTTTGGTATAAGTATTATGCAAATGAGCGATGGGGTTGATAGTGGCGATATTTTGTGTATTAAAAAGTTTGCGCGTAGCAATGAAGACTATCCCACACTTGCACAAAGACTTGCTAAACTTGGTGCTCAAGCAATTTGTGAGGTTTTAGAAAAATTTGATACGATCCAGCCATATCCTCAAGACGAAGCGCAAGCAAGTTACTGTAAAAAAATCACCAAGGCTGATGGACTTATTGATTTTGATGATGCACAATATATCTACAAAAAATGGCTCGCCTTTAAGGAGTGGCCCGGTTTATACTTGGCAAGTGGCATTAAACTTTTTGAAATCAGTGTAGCAGAATCTAATCTAATAACAGATACATTAGATTCTGCAAAAAGTGGCGAGATTCTTAATATAAAACCTTGTATTATTGCTTGCAAGAAAGGGGCTTTGCTTATTGGTGCAATGCAGTCCCCAAGCAGAAAACGTATGCAGGCTGATGTGTTCTTGCGCTCACGTTCTCTAAAAATAGGGGATATACTACAATAGGGATTGGCTCAATGTATAAGACTATGCGCATAGAATGTGAAGAAACCCTAGATTCTACCCAAGAGGAATTGCGTCGCAGATTGATCAAGGATATGAAAGCACCCTTGTGTATTGTTGCAAAACATCAGACAAATGGACGCGGGTCTCGTGGAAATGTTTGGGAAAATGAGATAGAGGCACTTATGTTTTCGTTTGCTTACAATAAGCCTTTGTGCCTACCTGATGATATACCACCACAAAGCATAGCAATTTTTTTGGGATTTGTCATTAAGGAATATCTTGCAATGTCTGGCTCAAAAATATGGCTAAAATATCCTAATGATCTTTATATTGCAAAACAGAAAGTTGGCGGAATTCTTGTGGAAAAATGGCGAGATGTTTTATTGTGTGGTGTTGGTATAAATCTTATAAGTACAAAATTCGGTGCGCTCGATATAGTCCTTGATAAATCAGTATTTTTGAAGGATATTTTCAAAGTTTTGCAAAATCCTCCGAGTTGGAAGCAGACTTTCAGAAAATATAAGTTAGAATTTCACAAGAATTCTTCTTTCTCGTTTCATTTAGGCACAGAATGCATATCTCTTGAGAATGCTCTTTTACTTGAAGATGGTGGGCTTGATGTAGACGGAAGAATAATTTATAATTTAAGAAGTTATGGAGCGTAGATAATGTATGAAGTAATTACTGTGGCTAACCAAAAAGGTGGAGTGGGCAAAACAACTACCTCTGTAAACTTGGCAGCATCTTTAGCGATTGCAGAGAAGCGTGTTTTACTAATAGACTTTGATGCACAATCAAATGCGACAACAAGTCTTGGGTTTCGACGTTCAGATATAGAATTTAATATATATCACGTTCTTATGGGGAGTAAGAAAATTTCTGAAGTTATCAAGAAAACGAATGTTCCCTTTATGGATCTTGTGCCTTCTGATATAGGACTTGTTGGAATCGAAAAAAATTTTTATAGCAACAAAAATGGAAGAGAATTGATTTTGAAGAAAAAAATTGTAGAGATAGGTGATCGCTATGATTTTATTATTATAGATTCTCCACCAGCACTTGGTCCTTTAACTATTAATGCTCTTGCTGCGGCTGACTCGGTCATTATCCCAATACAGTGCGAGTATTATGCTTTGCAAGGACTTGCGCAGCTGATTAATACAATTCGTCTGCTTAAAGATAATGGTATTAATCCTGGGCTTAAGGTTAGAGGACTTTTACCGACAATGTTCTCTGCACAAAACAACTTGTCTAAGCAGGTTCTTGTAGAACTTTCACGGCATTTTGATTCCCAACTTTTCAAAAAATCAAGTGGATCTAACAATCAAGAAAAACAAGAAGATTCTTATATTATTATTCCTCGTAGTGTCAAGCTTGCTGAATCTCCGAGTTTTGGAAAACCTGTTTTGCTTTATGATATTAAGTCAAGTGGTAGTGTAGCATACCAAGATCTTGCTCAAGCAATCTTGCAAGGAGCATAGTTTGGCAAAAAAACAAGCGCTCGGTAGTGGTCTTGGCGAACTACTAGGGGAAGTACAAAGCGCATATGAAAAAAATCTTAACGAATATACAGAATCTGTTATTGAACTTAATGTGGATATCATCAAACCAAACCCTTTCCAACCACGGAAAACTTTTGAGCAAGATTCTTTAAATGATTTGGCACAATCTATTCTTGATCATGGGCTTTTGCAGCCCATACTTGTTTATGATGATGCTGGAGATTTTTTTCTTATTGCAGGAGAGCGCAGACTTCGTGCAAGCAAAATTGCAAAAAAATCTACGATTAAAGCTATTGTTGCAAATGATTTTATTGATAAGAGTCGGCTTAGAGAAGTTGCTCTTATCGAGAATATTCAGCGCGAGAATTTGAATCCACTGGAATTGGCGCATTCATATCAAGAATTGATTGATGATTATAAAATTACACACGAGGATCTTGCTAAGCGTCTCAAGAAGTCTCGTACGCAGATTACAAATAGTTTGCGTATTTTGGAGTTATGTTCTTATGTGCAAGATTTAATTTCAAAAAACAAAATCACACAAGGGCATGCAAAGGTTATGGTTGGGCTCACTGAAAAAGACCAAGAAGTGCTTGCAGATTCTATTGTGGGGCAAAAGCTCTCTGTACGTGAGACGGAAAATCTAATAAAAAATCTTAAACAATCACAGTCATCTCAAAAAAAACGTGCTGTTAGCAACATAAATAAAATAAGTCCAGAGTTACAAAAGCTTCAAGAGGTGTTTTTACAAATTGGTATTAGTACAAAGATATCACCGCAAGGTATTACTATTCAACCCAAAGAGGAAAAAATTCTTTACCTAATTGAGAAATTAAAATCTTGATTTAAGGTTTGGATTGTTAGAATTGAAAGAGTTAAATTATAAAAGGAAGAATAGATGAGTATTACTATTCCTGAACCATGGCTTATGCTTTTGGTGTTTGTTGTGTTTCTCACTACAATGTTTTTACTTAATACTTGGCTTTTTAAGCCGCTTATTGGCTTTATGGATGAGCGTGAAGCTTCATTGCGCAAAGATTTGGAATCTGTTGCAAGTGATGATTCGGAAGCACAAGAGATTCAGAGAAAAATACAGGCTATTTTTACTGATGCAAAAGCACAAGCGGGCGAGATTATTGAACAAGCGACGCTTGAAGCAAAGGCTGAGTATGATACAAAAATAGCTAAAAAACAAGAGGAGCTTATGGCAAAAATGGAAGAGTTTCGCGTGGCACTGGAACAGCAAAAAGTTCAGGTAAAAGATGAGCTTATAGCAGATTTGGGCACATTTGAGTCTGTGTTGAGAGCAAAGGTGCAGCAAATTTAGGTTGGAGTTGTGAGATGATGAAATACATATTGATAGTAGCGTTTTTTGGTGGAGCTCTTTATGCTTCTGGTTCTGATATAGCACAGACAGATTTTAGTGAGCGCGCAATCAACTTTGTTATTTTTGTAGCAATTTTATGGTATTTATTGGCAGATAAGCTTAGAGTATTGCTTGCAAATCGTAGGCAGGAAATAGCCGATCGTTTTGAGGAAGTACAGAAAAAGATGAAAGCCGCTAAGCAAGTGAGAGAGCAAGCGCAAAAGCAGCTTGAAGAAGCAAAGAAAAAAGCAAATGATATTATTGCTACAGCAAAAAAAGAAGCGGTTCTTATTGCGCAGAAGTATGAGGATCAGTGTAGTGCCGACATTGAGAATCTTATACGAACAAATGAATCGCTTATGCAGTTTGAGCAGAGAAAAGTGCAGGTTGAGATTGTGGAGCTAGTATTAAAAGAGCTTTTTAACAGTGGTGTGGCGAACATTGATACAGATGAATATGTTAAAATTCTTACTAGGAAGGTAGCATAATTATGGAAGAGATTATTGCCAAAAAATATGCATATGCTTTGATTGGGATTTATAATAAGGATAAAGCTAAGATTCAGGAAATCACAAGGCTATTATCTGAAGTTTCGCAAGCTTTTTGCATAGAAAGATTTCAGGATATTATCCATTCTCCCTACATACCAAAGGCAAAAAAAAGAGAGTTTTTACTTTCATTATTTAACGATCAGCAGGATTTAAAAGGTTTTATAGAATTGCTAATTCAAAATAATCGTGTTGAGATTCTACCTTTTGTCGCACATATTTTGGAAAAATATGTGCGTAGTGTGGAGAATAACTATAAGGCTATTCTTTATGCACCTCGAAATTTAGATTCTAGTACGATTGCAAATATTGCGCAGAATCTCTCCAAGAAGCTTGGCATACATCTTAGTATCGAACAATCTTCTAGCAAAATTGATGGTATTCGGTTGAGTGTCGAAGATTTGGGTGTAGAAATTTCTTTCTTGAAAAAGAGATTTTTTGAGGATCTTAGGTCACATATACTAAGAGTGATATAAATTCAAAACAAGGAGCACAAAAGTGGTACAAAAGTTAAAAGCTGAAGAAATTAGCTCAATTATAAAAGATAAGATTAGTAGTTTTGATATCAATATTGATATATCAGAAACAGGTAGGGTTATAGGCTATGCTGATGGTGTAGCGCGGGTATATGGACTTAAAAATGTGATGTCTTATGAAATGGTAGAGTTTGAGACCGGCGATGTAGGTTTAGCTTCAAATTTAGAGGAGGGTAATGTTGGTGTTGTTATCCTAGGAGATGGGAGCAAGATTCGAGAGGGTATATCAGTCAAGCGACTTAAGAAGCTTATGAAAGTTCCTGTAGGGGATGGTGTTGTTGGTCGTGTTATTAATACGATTGGCGAACCAATTGATGGTAAGGGTAGTATAGAGGCAAGCGAGTATCGTTTTGTGGAGCAAAAGGCTCCAGGTATTATGGATAGAAAGTCTGTTCACGAACCTCTTCAAACAGGAATCAAGGCAATTGATGCATTAGTACCGATTGGTCGTGGACAAAGAGAGCTTATCATTGGAGATAGACAAACTGGTAAAACAACTGTTGCAATTGATACCATTATTAACCAAAAAGGGCAGGACGTTATTTGTATTTATGTGGCTATTGGACAGAAAGAATCCACTGTTGCTCAAGTTGTCAGGCGACTTGAAGAACATGGTGCTATGGAATATACTGTGATTGTGAATGCTCCGGCTTCTTCTTCAGCGGCTATGCAATATTTTGCTCCTTATACTGGTGTTACAATTGGTGAGTATTTTAGAGATAATGCGCGCCACGCGCTTATTATTTATGATGACTTAAGCAAACATGCAGTAGCTTATCGTGAAATGAGCTTGATTTTGCGCCGTCCTCCTGGTAGGGAAGCTTTTCCCGGAGATGTTTTTTATATCCATTCTCGCTTACTTGAAAGGGCAGCAAAACTTTCTGATGAAAAAGGTGCTGGTTCATTGACAGCTCTCCCTATCATTGAAACACAAGCCGGCGATATTTCAGCATATATTCCTACAAATGTTATCTCTATTACTGATGGGCAAATATTCTTGGAATCTGATTTATTCAACTCAGGTGTGCGTCCTGCGATTAATGTTGGTTTGTCTGTTTCTCGCGTAGGTGGTGCAGCGCAAATTAAAGCAACTAAGCAGGTTGCTGGGACATTGCGTCTTGATTTGGCGCAATATAGGGAATTACAGGCTTTCTCTCAATTCGCTTCTGACCTTGATGAGACAAGTCGAAAGCAGCTTGAAAGAGGGCAAAGAATGGTTGAAGTATTAAAGCAACCACCTTATTCTCCTTTAGCTATTGAAAAGCAAGTTGTCATTATTTTTGCTGGAGCAAAAGGCTTTTTAGATGATATTCCTGTGGGTAGAGTTGTAGATTTTGAAAATGATCTATATCCTTTTATGGAAGCAAAATATCCTAAGATTTTTGAAGAAATACGTACTAAAAAGGCGCTTGATAAAGATTTGGAAGCTATTCTAATAAAAGCACTTGAAGAATATAAGCTTAGTTTTAGCTAGTTAGGGCGTGTATAATGGGAAACAATCTAAAAGAGATCAAGAAAAAAATAGGTAGCGTGAAGAATACACAAAAGACTACGCGTGCTATGAAACTTGTATCCACATCAAAGCTTAAAAGAGCAGAGGAAATGGCAAAGCGATCGCGTATTTATGCCAATAAGCTTAATGATATCTTTGAGGATATTTTATCTAAGATTGAGGTGCGAGGACTTGAAAATATCAACAGCAAGTTTTTTGAAAATCTTAAAAATAAAGAGATTAAAAAAGTTGATATTGTTTTTGTAACAGCTGATAAGGGTTTGTGTGGCGGTTTTAATGCTATTACCATAAAAGAGGTATTGAGGCTTGTCGCTGACTTTAAGACAAAAGGTATTAAAGTAAGGCTTCGAGGGATTGGTAAAAAGGGTATAGCATATTTCACGTTTAATGAAATCGAGATTTTAGATAAAGTAGCAGGACTTAGTTCAAGTCCTGATTACGAAAAATCGAGTGAATTTATTGCGCGTGTAGCAAAAGATTATTTAGAGGGCTTAACAGATGAGGTGATATTAGTACATAATGGTTTTAAGAATAAAATCTCTCAGGAGCTCAAGGTTAAAAGTATTTTACCACTTGGTTTAGATATTAATGGCACTAAAAGTGAAGCAAAAGTTTCAGGAGAGGTTGTTAGTATTGAACCAGACGATGAAGAAGATATGGTTCTTGATCAGTTAGCACAACGTTATATTGAGTATAATATGTATTATGCTTTGATAGATTCTTTAGCGGCAGAACATAGTGCGAGAATGCAAGCAATGGATGCGGCTACAAAGAATGCGGGCGAGCTCGTGAGAGACTTAACTATTTCTTATAATAAAGCGCGGCAAGAATCTATTACAACAGAGCTTGTAGAGATTAACGCTGGCGTTGAAGCGATGAAGTAAATTTATGAAGGAGCAAAGAATGGAAGGAAAAATTGTTCAGGTAACAGGACCAGTGGTGGATGTGGATTTTGATTCTTATCTTCCATCGATTAATGAGGCACTAGATGTTGTTTATGATTTTGATGGTGAAAAGAAAAAATTGGTATTGGAGGTAGTAGCACACTTGGGAGATAATCGTGTTCGTGCTGTTGCTATGGATATGACTGAAGGACTTACAAGAGGTCAGGCTGTTAGTGCGAGAGGAAAGATGATTGAGGTTCCTGTTGGAGAGGCAGTACTCGGCAGGATTTTTAATGTTGTTGGTGAGGTTGTTGATGAAGGAGATCCTGTAGTAACCGACTTGAAGTGGCCAATTCACAGAGAGGCTCCTAAATTTGAGAGCCAAAGTACCAAAACAGAAATGTTTGAAACTGGTATTAAAGTAGTTGATTTGATTGCTCCATATTCCAAAGGTGGAAAGGTTGGTTTGTTTGGTGGTGCTGGTGTGGGTAAGACAGTTGTTATTATGGAGCTTATTCATAACGTTGCTTATAAACACAGTGGATATTCCGTATTTGCTGGAGTTGGTGAGCGCACACGTGAAGGAAATGATCTATATTATGAAATGAAAGAAGGTGGTGTTTTAGATAAAGTTGCTCTATGTTATGGTCAAATGAATGAGCCACCAGGTGCGCGAAATAGAATTGCTTTTACGGGGCTTACTATGGCTGAATACTTTCGAGATGAAAAAGGGCTTGATGTATTGATGTTTATTGATAATATTTTCCGCTATGCTCAGTCTGGTGCGGAGATGTCTGCTCTTTTGGGTAGAATTCCTTCTGCTGTTGGTTACCAACCAACTCTTGCTAGTGAAATGGGAAAGCTACAAGAGCGCATCACATCGACTAAGAAAGGTTCAATTACTTCTGTACAAGCGGTTTATGTACCTGCTGATGATTTGACAGATCCAGCTCCAGCTTCAGTGTTTTCACACCTTGATGCAACAACAGTTTTGAACAGAAAAATTGCAGAAAAAGGTATTTATCCGGCAGTTGATCCACTAGATTCTACATCAAGAATTCTTGATCCACAGATTGTTGGTGAAGAGCATTATAAGGTAGCTACCGGTATTCAACAGATTCTACAAAAATACAAAGATTTACAGGATATTATTGCAATTTTAGGTATGGATGAACTCTCAGAAGAAGATAAGAAAATTGTTGAGCGTGCCCGTAAAATTGAGAAGTTTCTTTCACAACCATTCTTTGTTGCCGAGGTATTTACAGGAAGTCCAGGAAAGTATGTAACTTTAGAGGAAACTTTAGAAGGCTTTAAGGGGATTCTGGAAGGAAAGTATGATCATATTCCAGAAAATGCATTTTATATGGTTGGTAATATTCAAGAAGCAATTGAAAAAGCAGAAAAAATGAAAAAAGCTTAGTATTAAAAGGGTAGCGTATGGATAAAATAACAGTAAGCATTGTTACTCCTTATGGCGAGATATTTTCTGGAGATGTAGATAGCATTACTCTCCCTGGAGTTGAGGGAGAGTTTGGGGTATTGTATGGGCATACTAATATCCTTTCTTTGTTAAAGGCAGGGGTTATTGAGATTTCCAATGATTTATCAAATGATTTAGTAGCAATAGATTGGGGATATGCAGAGGTAACACCAACAAGGGTTGATATTATTGCAAATGGTGCTATAGCTATTGGGGGACAGAATGAAAGTAGTATTTCTGACGCTATTAGCAATGCTAGAAAGCTTCTTGAAGATGCTTCTAATGATAGGGTTGCTATTTCATCTGTTGTAGCAAGAATAGAACACGCCGCAAAAAGTCGTTTATAAAAGTGATGAGTTCATTATTTATTTTTTTTGGAGAATCAAATCTTATTACTGTTATCACGCTTTGTTGGCTTTCCTTGTATTGTTTTATTACTTTATGGATCTTTTTGTATAAGTATTTTTCTATCACAAGAATGTCTATAGATGAAAAAAAATCCTTAGAAGCAATTATTCAGGGCGATCAGAAGTTGCCCCGTGATGCAATATTTTTTAGTGCAGATTATGGGGTATCTGATGGTATTTTTTCTATTTGGAAAAATAAAATAATAAGGCAAGCAACAATAGGGCTTTCATTTCTTAGTATTATTGCTTCTACATCGCCTTTTATAGGGCTATTTGGTACGGTGGTAGAAATTCTTGATGCATTTGGTCGGCTTGGACAAAGTGGGCAAGTTTCGTTTGATGTGATCGCACCCATTATTTCCAAAGCACTTATTGCTACAGCGGCTGGGATTTTGACAGCCATTCCTGCTTACACTTTTTTTTTAATACTTAAGCGGAAGGTATATGATTTAGGTATTTACATTCAGATGCAAATTGATTATCTATCTTCGGCTAAATGAGATAAATTATGGACGAAAATTATTTATGGGATGATAAACCTGAATTAAATATAACACCTTTGGTGGATATTATGCTTGTTTTGCTTGCTATTCTTATGGTTACAACACCAACAATTGTTTATCAAGAGGATATTACTCTGCCAAAAGGTAGTAAAACATTAAAAAAAGTGCAAGACAATATGTTGGAAATTCGTATTGATAAAAGCAAAAAGATTTATATAAAAAGCAATACATATGCGTATAATTCTTTTCCTGATAGCTTTAATCTTCTTTCTAAGCAATATAGTAAAAGAGATACCTCTATTTTTATACGAGCGGACAAAGACCTAAGTTATGAAGCTGTGATTTATATCTTAAAAAGTGTGAAAGAGGCAGGATTTAGTAAAATCTCCTTGGTGACAAATGGGTGATTGCAGTCGTACTTTATTGATTGGTAGTGGTATTGGAGCATTTTTACTCTATTGCTCTATAGTGTTTTTTCTTGTTTTTGGGATATTTCCGGGGTTGCAGATAAAATACATTCCACGCGCAGAAACCTCACTTGAGAAAGCGATATCTATTGATGTGGGTGAGATTGTAGCTGAGAAGCAAGAGCAAAGGGATTCTGGAACACCATTGGAGGGTTCTGGAATACGAGATATGTTTTCAAGTATTCCTGATATGGCAGCAGCCCCAAAACAAAGCGGAGATGATCGTAGTGAAAATGCAAAGAATACAAAAGATAGAGATAATAGCAGCAAGATCGAATCTCTGCAAAGAAAACTTGAGAGCATAAAATCTAATCTTGATACTCTTGGAAATAAAACACTTGATGTTCAATCACAATCAATTTCTCCAGAACTTGCCGATGGTGAGTATGACGAATGGTTTGGCAAAATTTATGATATAATCTACCGAAAGTGGCGTCCGGTTTATTATCAAAATGCGAGGGTAACAGTTCTATTGCAAATTACAAATACTGGCGAGCTTCGATATCGTGTTGCTTATTTGTCGGAATTTGAGGAATACAATCAAAATGTCATTAATTTTTTGGAATCCCTTAAAGATGAGAAGTTTCCCCCTTATCCAAAGGGCAGGGTTGTGGAGATAAAGGTTAATTTCAGTCTGAAATAAAGGAACGAAATGAAAAATATTTTCTGTATGATATTTATTTTGAGTGGATTGTTTGGTGCGGATGCAACAATTGATATTATAAAAAGCGCACAAAGAGTACCTAAAATAGAGATTGGCTATATCTCAAGTGGAGAATCTTTGGTGGCAAAAAAAACTTATAAGATTTTGCTTGGAGATTTAAATGTCTCTGGACATTTTGATCCTCTTGATGGAAATGTTTATGCTAAAAATACTATAGATTTTAGTGCATATCAGAGCAAAAAAATTGATATGGTTGGTATCATACAGGTTTTCAAGGAAGATGGCATATTAAAAGCTTCCTTGATAGTCTATGATATCAATTCTTCATCCTTACAAATTAACAAAACATACCAAATTAACGATCCTGCCACTTATCCATTTGTAGCACATAAAATGGCAATAGATATGAATCGCCATATCAAGGCGCCTTCAATTGACTGGATGAGTCGTTATATTGTGTATGCTCAATATACCACTTCTGGGCGCTCTGACATTGTGCTCAGTGATTATACGCTTACTTATAGGCATCCAATTATTACAGGTGGGCTAAATATCTTTCCCAAATGGGTGGATTCTACACAAAGAGAAATTTATTTCACTAAGTATCTTGAGCGTCCAACAATCCTTAAATATAATATCACTACCAAAAAAATAGAAAAGATTCTAGAGAGCGATGGTATGGCTGCTGTTTCTGATGTAAGTAAGGATGGTAAAAAGTTTCTTGTAACCTTGGCACCTAAGCAACAATCTGATATTTATCTTTACGATACTGTAAGCAAGCAGATTACACAAATTACAAAATATTCTGGAATTGATGTTTCTGGATATTTCATTGAAGATGAAAAGGCTATGGTATTTGTTTCAGATCGATCAGGGTATGCCAATATCTATTCTAAAAAGCTAGATATTGATGCGCCAGCAGAACAGATTGTCTATCACGGACGCAATAATAGCTCTATTACTGCTTTTGGTGATTATGTTGCATATTCGAGTCGCGAAAGTGATAATGAATTTGGAGCAAATACATTTAATATCTATCTTATTTCAACCAAAACAGACTACATTCGCCGCCTTACTGCAATAGGCAACAACCAAATGCCAAGATTTTCAAAAGACGGAGGCAGTGTAATGTTTTTGAAGCATACTTCTGGGCAGACTGCTCTTGGTGTTGTTCGACTTGATTATAATAAAAGCTATTTATTTCCTCTCAGCAAAGCCAACATACAATCTTTTGATTGGTAAGCCGGTAAGCTGTCTAAAGTCATCTAAAGGTTAAGCATAAATAATTAAGTATTTTTTCAGATTCTGCTTGCTAGAATCCGCTTATGGGGTCGATATTGGTTTCGACAGGATATGTTTCCCTTGAGTGCATGTCGGCATTGGTACGCCGTAAAACTGCCAAATTAAATAAACGCAGACAATGCATCTTTCGCTCCAGCTTACGCAAAAGCAGCATAAGCCTAACTTTTTTCTTTGGAGCCGATCATAAAGATATTACTAGCGTATTTTTACGATCGTTGTTTTGCTAGTTGCCTCTAGGATTTGCTCAGCCCTAGAGAAAGATGAGAGCTTTTTGCACAAAAAGTTTTAGGGTCTTTTGTGTGAGAATCCTACCCTAATTATAAGCATGTAGATTCTCTTGATTGGCAATATATTTTGGACTGGGGTTCAACTCCCCACGACTCCACCATAACTACTTTCCTTTTATTTCCTTTCATTTTCAAATACCACATAAATAACGCTATTTTAAGCCTTTTTATTTTCATTTAGCTATCATTTGTTTTCACTTGTTTTCTTTTGATTATGGAACTTTTAAGGGAACTCTTCTATACTTACATAGAATCTAATAGAATCTATTTAATTAAGAGGCAAGAATGAGTCGAGTAGCTAGAAAAATCCTTTTTGATAAAGATATACGAGCATTAAAACCAAAAGAAAAGAGGTATCGTGTAGTTGTAGGCAATCCTAGCGAACTTATTGTGTTTGTGTATCCAAGTGGTATTAAAAGCTTTGCATTGCGTGTAAGAAATGGCAAGAGAGAAAAGAATATACCCTTAAAACGATTTAGACAGGGTATTTATAGCGTGAGCGAGGCTAGAAAAGAAGCCATAGATAAGCTAAAAGTGATTGCAAGTGGTGGTGAGCTAGATACACAGAAGTATGTATTTAAGAATCTCTATGAATCTTTTATTACACAAAAGCATAAGAAAGGACAAGCAACAAGCACAATTGCATCGGCGCGATCTTTGTGTGAAAAACATTTATTACCATATTTTGGCAATCTTGATGCAAGAGAGATAAAATATTCAAATATTCTCTCTGTCTTTAATAAAATATTTGATAAAGACAATCCAAAAACTCCAAAGTTAGAGACCATCAAGCGTGCCAAGATTGCTTTACGCGCTATCCTAGCTCCTGCACTCAAAGATAGATATATAGAATATGACCCAACCATAGGACTAGAAAAAGAATTCCCAAATCTCAAACGCTTTCATATAGAACACGATGTAGATTCTAGGCTTGCAGCCCTAACCAAAGAAAGCGATATACAAGAGCTTTTATGCGATTTACAAGAAGCAGATATGGACACGCAAGTCAAAAGAGCGTTATATTTACAGATTCTTTGCATTAATCGCCCTGCAAACACCGCTTCTGCTAAATGGCAGCATATTGATTTGGAATCTAGGCTATGGAGCATACCTGCAAAAGAAATGAAAATGCGAGAACCACTACATATTGCCCTTAGCTCTTATGCTGTAAAAATCCTAAAAGCACAACAAGCAGAGTTTGGTATATTAGAAAGCCCTTTTGTATTCCCTACTATTAGCAAAGAGGGGCATATCCATAGAGACACATTAAGCAAAGCACTAAGACGACTCAATAAAGGCAAATGGAATGGCAGAGTAACCACACACGGCTTTAGAGCGACATTTAGGACAATATGCTCTATCAATGAACCAGAATTGCTGCAACTTGGTATTGGCAATAATGTCATTGAATCTGCTCTTGCCCATAAAACAAATAATGCCATACAATATGCCTATGAACGAGAGAAAAGCACATTAAAGCAGCAAGAAGTCTTAATGCAATGGTATGGGGATTATTTGAATAGTTTATGTAGTTTTAAAATCTAATTTCCTGTTTTAAATTCTATTGACGCATACAGCACACCTTGCAAGCACTAATTATATAATGTAAAAATCGTAGAATATGCGTGTATAGCGACATTTTCTAGGTATAAAATATATCACTTTTTACAAAAATGGTATATTTTGTATCAAATTAGTGCCTTAAAAGCGCCTATATAGCGTAGTTTTAAGTGTGTAAAATAATGAAATTTAATTAGTTTTTTTGTGGTCAAAAAAGGGGTATAAATATCCTTTTTCATCTCTTGAAAGTTCCTATTTATCGATATTTCTACATTTTTTATTTTTGTGCATTTTATTTAGTTTGCTTTTAGAGGCAAATGGGCGAAAAATAGGGGGTATATAGAGTGGATATAGGCTCTGTGTGCAGATCTTAACGCTTTTTACATTGAAATAGAGATTTTTTGCTTGATTGCGCCCAAAATTTCTATTTGTTCTCTTTCTTTGCCTTTGAGTCTAATTTCTATATCATTGCTACCTTTAAAAAGCACTTCATCAAGCCCAGCGATGAAGTATTGGAAGATAATATAGCTTTGTTGGAATCTCGTAATGACAAAATCCCCATTAACTGCCTTATCATTTTTTAGCACAATGAGAATATCCCCTTTTTTTGCATAAGGTTCATTCGTAGAATCAGTAAGCTTTATAAAGTGATAATCCGTTTTTATATCTAGCCCAAAAAGCAGAGTAAGGAAGCGAAGTTTTAGTGTCATCTTTTGCTTTATAGGCTCATTGTTGATATAACTCATTATATCCTCATACACAAAGAATCCTATATCATCAAAATCCCCTGTTTGCAACATATCAAGGGGTGTTATTTCGTATTTTTTGAGGGCTTCTTGCAAACTCATTTCGGATTCAAAGTATTCTCTGCCTATGCCCGTAATTTGACTGATTTTTAAAATAACACTGGTCGATACAGGATTGTATCCTTGCTCATAAGAGGCAACAGCCTCTCTTGTTAATCCAAGCTTTTGCCCAAAATCTTTTTGGGAAAGTCCATAAGAGAGTCTAAGATTGCGTAGCTTTTCAGCCTTATTGTATTTATCTATCTGTTTTGTTCGCATATAATGTTCCTTTTGGTGTTTTCTAGAAAGAATTTTAGCAAAATTTACAAAATTTATTTTGCTCATTAACTTTTACTATATAATATGATAAATATTACTTTATATAGTAAGAGAGGTAACTATGAAGAAAAAGAAATTAGATCTTTTATCACCAAAAGAACTAGAGCAGTGGCTCGGGATCACCGTGCAACGACAAAATCATTTGAGAAATATTCCATTTTATAGAGATTCTGAAAATCCTATCCCATTTTATAAGATTACTGGCTTAGGGGTTAGATACAAACCTAGTGAGATTTTGGAATGGATAAAGAGACAAAAGGTCATACGCAATGCAAAAAATAGAACCTAGCAATCCATCTGTGCTAAGTCCAAAGCAGCTAGAAGCGGAATTTGGCATTAGTATCAGCAAGCAAGAAAAACTCAGAATGCGTAAAAACAAAGAGGGTGATGGAATCTATGCGTTGCCATTTTTTAGAATAGGCAAGAGAATCCGCTACCAAAGAGAAGCAGTAATGGAGTGGTTTTCAAAACTGCAAGAGAAAGAAGCCAATCAGAGATAAGGAGCAATGATGGAATTAGCGTTGTATCACATTATGGTAAGCATTATCACAATTTTTCGCGAATCGGTAGTAATCACTACACTTTTACAAAATTTAAATCTAATGTAAGGAACTACAATGAAAACAAAAAACTTAGAACCTTTACCCGACGGAGTATTTAGCGATTGTTTTGAATTGCTAACTGAAGAAAGCTTGCAAGAAGCTGCAGAGAAATCAAGATGGCTTATCGATAATTTTTTAATGAGCGGTAGCTTAAATATGATTTATGCCTCTGCTGGTGCTGGCAAATCGCTTTTATCGCTAGAGTTAGCGCATTTTCTAGCCAAGCGGACTGATATATCAAAAGTTATTTATTTAGACGCTGATAATAGCAGAGCTGCTTTGCATAGGCGTGGATTAGGGAGTATTATGAAATTTCATAAGAAAAATAATAAGAAAAAAAAGCTAGAATATTATGATGCCTGCACGGAAAAAAATTATAGTATATCTCATAGGCTCAAAGGTAAAGATTTGGATGGCATTGTGCTTATTATTGATAGTATCCGTAATTTCATTAATTTTGATATGAAAGATGATGTTAAAGTAACGCGCTTTTTGAATAAATTGCAGCTGTTACGCAATAAAGGTGCAACAATTATCTTTTTACATCATCAGCCAAAGCAATATGGCGAGGAAAATAATAAAATGTATAAAGGGGCTACAGCCTTTATGGATAGTGTAGATGAAGCGTGGTATCTCTCAAAATCCTTTACCCAAAGAGGCAATTCTAAAACATTAAACCTAGATTTAGAACCACAAAAATATAGGCTTGATACAAAGCCACAAAAGGTAGCCATAGACACTAAAGCACACACTATATTTTTCCGTGATGATATGACGATAGGGCTTACTCAAAAGCAATATATCACATTGGAGCTTGCCAAAGAGATTATTAATGCCAATCCAAATGGCATTATCCAAAGTGAGTTAGCAAAGCAAATTGTAAAGCTTGCAAATGCAAATTACTACGAGATTGTGGGCAAAAACTCTCTTTGGGCTTTGTTGGCTGAATTTAACGACAAACTCTTTTCTATCGAAACTTTCACACCAAAAGGAGGCGGCATAAGAAAGCTCTATAAGCCATTGCGCAATGGGGCTGCTTCTACCACAAAAGATTCTAAACCTCCAAAGAAAAGCAAAACTAAAACTTCTAACACATTAAAGCTTATCCAAGCAATCATTGCAGATTCTAAACAAGGTATCGCACAAAAAGATTTAGCAGATTTGCTTTGCAAACAAGCTGAGAAAAGACAATTAGAGATTGTAGGCAAAAATACATTATGGAAGTTACTAGATGAATATAATGGCGTGCTGTATAGAGCAGAAAGGACGCAAAGGCAGAGTGGCTATGGTATTACAAAGATGTATTTACCTCTGTTAGATTCCGATAAGAGTGAATATCGTGAGATAATAGTGTGTTAGATAGAAAAAAGAGTGTAAATGAGTAAGATAGAATGGACAGATAAAACGTGGAATGTTATCACGGCTTGCACACAAATAAGCGAAGCGTGTCAAAATTGCTATGCAAAAGCTATGACAAAACGCTTGCAAGGAATGGCTAAAAAAGGTTGCAAGGGGGCTGAAAAATACATAAAAGGTTGGGATAGTGCGGAGTTTCATACCGATATGCTAGGGCATATTTTTGATTTTAGCAAATACCCTAGCGGGTGCAAAGTATTTGTTAATTCAATGAGCGATATATTCCATCACGATGTTAGCGATAGCCACCTAAAAATGCTTTTTAACCTAATGGGAGCTAGGAGTGATATAACTTTTCAAGTGCTAACTAAAAGGCATATGAGAATGTATAGCTTTTTGACTGAATTCCCCGATCTACTAACTCCTAATAGAGAGGTTGTATCGGCTAGTCTATACAAAAAAAGCGATAAAAAGATTTGCAAACAAGGATATTACAATCTTTGTAAGCTGTGAACCTTTGCTAGAATCTATCGACTTAAGCAAATACATTAAGTGTTTAGATTGGGTTATAGTAGGTGGAGAGAGGACAAACAAAAAAAGTCGTTATATGCAATTTGATTGGGTAAAAAGCATTTATACACAATGCAAAGAATCTAACACGCCATTTTTCTTTAAGCAGTGGGGGGATTGTGAAAAAGTGGTTAAAGATACTTTAGCGAGCGATGATGTGGCTTTGTGTGAAGTGATAGAAAATACAAAGGAGTTTCTAGAGCGTTATGATTCCGCTAGAAAGGTTTATTGCAAAACATTGCATTTATAAGTAAATATAATGTTTTACTTATATTTTATTGTATTTGATTTTAAATACTTTTTGATTCTTATTCTTTACCTACATTCTTGTATCGTTCTGCTGCTGATGGTCTAGGCTTATTAAATTCCTCAAGACCTCCTTTACTTGCAATATATATTCTCCCACATTCAACCATCTTTTTAAAATCCTCATTGCCATCACCAAATTTGGCAAGCTCATCATCTGTAATTTTCCCATACCAAACATCGCTAAATAAGTCAAATGGACTAGTATCTTTGCCACGAGCTTTATTTATTGCTTTTTCTATCTCTTTTCTCTTATCTTCCATCTCTTCTAATTGTTTTAAGCCCTTTTCAGTCGTCATAAGCATAGCTGCTTCTTCGTCTAATTTAGTCTTGCACTCTTTATACATAGAATCTAGCTCTTCTTTTGAGAGTTTTTGTAGATCTTCTATGCTTCTTGGTGAATCACTACAACCACTAATTCCTAACATTGCTACTACCATAGCACTAGCAAGCAACATCTTTTTCATCATTATTCCTCTTTTATGTTGATAATTTCTAATTGATTTTAAATATAGAATTTTAAACTACCTACTTCAGTATTCTATCGCATTCTATCATCTTTTTAAAAAACTCATTGCCATTGCCAAATTTAGAAAATTCATCATTGGTTACACTAGAATATGGAAAGTCCTTAAAATTAACTTCTTTCCCGCGAGATTTATTGATGTTTGCAACTATTTTTTCTAGCTCACCCCATTGTTTGTCTGCTTCCTCTTTTGATTTAAAAGCAGTTCCATATATAAAACCAACACACTCTTCACCCATTGAATCTAACTCTGCTTTTGAGAGTTTTTGTAGATCTTCTGTGCTTCTTGGAGAATCACCACAACCACTAATCCCTAATATTGCTACCACCACAGCACTAGCAAGCAACGCTTTTTTCATTATTGCTCCTTATATTAAAGTGAATTGTGCTATTCTAACGAAAAATCACAAATGAAAAATGGAACTTTAAAGGAACGATTATTATACCTTATTTACATTCAATTTTTCTACTTTTCAAAAAATTTGTAAAACTTTTAAATGTTTTATGT
>CALUTE010000009.1 GCA_944323645.1 uncultured Helicobacter sp.
ATGGTATTGTTGTGGATATTTGGGGTGTTGTTATTATGTTTGTGGTTTAGGAATAGTGTGGAGATGTTGCGTTGTTTCACGCCTAAAATACGCAATCTAGCCTTTGGCACACTTCTCTTTTATGCCGCACTATTTATGCTCGGTGAGCACGCTGCCACCGAATTTTTATATTTTAACTTCTAAGGAAATTGTATGCGTTATAAATACTGGGTGATAACATTTGTCATGCTCACATTTCTTTGTAGCGCGGGGCTTGGTGTGAGCAACTATCTGCTAGATCCATTTGGGCTTAGAAGCGTGGAGGACAAAGACTTTTACAATATCTCAAGGACTGATATTTCGTATCTCTACCCTGTCAAAATCGCCCAAAAAGCCCCATACTACCTTGTAGGCACTTCTCGCACTGGACGCATAAATTTATCTATTGCCGCTAGATACTTGCAGGCACATATTATGCGAGTGGGTAGTGGCGGACAAACCCTGCAAGAGAGCCTTTTTTTGATAAAACATATTAAAGCAAATGGCGGATGTTTCATCAGCGGATTTGACACATTTTCTCTCAACACACATTATTCCTCATCAGACAGGTTACAAAACGCCTTTACTGTCACCACTAATGAAAACCTTTTGATGCTTTATATGCACCCTCGCACCACACAGGCAAGCTTGCGTTATCTTAGAAACAAGTTTTTTTCACAACCACATAACAAAGTCTTTAACGTCTATGATTCTGAAGTGGGCAAAAACAATTCCTATCAGGAGATTGAATCTAACTACTTTATTAATGGCAAGCAAAACTTTCATTTTTATATTCTCTATAGATCTTATGCTGTTGATATACAAAAAATCCTAGAGCTTGCACGTTTGGCAGATTCTAAGGACATCGTTATTATTTTCCCAAAATACGCATATTATTACAAACTTTTTGCAAAATATGGCGTGCAAGAACCGTATTTCCAAGCTATCAAACTTCTTGTAGAAAACACGAATGCGCACGTGTTTAGTTTTTATGGTATCAACTCTATCACACTTAATAAAGACAATTTCGATGACAATGCGTGGCATTTTAAGCCCAAAATAGGTAATCTTATTTTGGCTAGAATCTTTAAAGATGATAGCATAGAAGTGCCCAAAGATTTTGGCGTAGAGCTCACAAAAGACAATATCGATACATATCTTAACACCTTGCGCATTCAGATACGAGACTACAATCCAAGCGAATAATCAAACAACCTAAGCCGCGCTGCTAGCACTACACTAGCTGTCTTAGCACTACCCGTGCTAGATTCTGCAAATAAACACAATGCGATTCATACAAGACTTGCTATAAAGCACTTTGTGGCAAGCAAAAAATTTGGACTATTTTTTGCTTTTACACACTAAAAATTTTTAAAAGGTTATATATGGTTCGTGCCAAATATCTTGAGTTTTTTGCTAAAAATGGGCATAAAATCTATGATTCTATGCCTCTTGTACCAAATGATGCGAGCTTGCTTTTTACCAATGCTGGTATGGTGCAGTTTAAAGACATTTTTACAGGAAAAGTCCCTATCCCCACACCTCCTAGAGCCACAAGCTCACAGCTATGCATTCGCGCTGGAGGCAAGCATAATGACTTAGAAAATGTCGGCTACACCGCGCGACACCACACGCTTTTTGAAATGCTTGGGAATTTTAGTTTTGGGGATTATTCCAAAGAAGAAGCGATTGCCTATGCGTGGGAGTTTGTTACGCAGGTTTTGAAATTTGATAAATCACTCTTGTATGTAACTATTCACGAAAGCGATGACGAAGCCTATATGTTGTGGTGCAAACACATTGATAAAGATCGTATCAAGAGAATGGGCGATAAAGACAACTTCTGGCAAATGGGAGACAGCGGACCTTGCGGACCTTGTAGTGAGATTTATGTCGATCAAGGAGAGCGGTATTTTCACTCAAGCGAGGATTATTTCGGTGGAGAGGGCGATAGGTTCTTAGAAATCTGGAATCTAGTGTTTATGCAATATGAACAAACAGAGGGCAAACGTATCCCACTACCAAAGCCAAGTATCGACACAGGTATGGGGCTTGAACGTGTCATAGCTCTACTTGAGGGCAAAATAAACAACTTCGATACTTCGCTATTTGCCCCTCTTATGCAGTGTATCGAGCGAATCAGTGGTAAGACATACTACCACGACAATGATGTGCTTGATAACACAATGCAGGCAGATTCTGCAACACTTCTTGCCATAAAATCCACCCAAGCAAGCTTCCGTGTCATCGCAGATCACGCACGAAGCGTGGCGTTTTTGCTAGCACAAGGCGTGCATTTTGACAAAGAGGGGCGCGGTTATGTTTTGCGCAGAATCTTGCGCCGAGCGGTGCGACACGGATATTTATTGGGGCTAAAAAGGGCTTTTTTGTATGAAGTGGTGGGCGAGGTGTGCGAGAGTATGGGCGCACACTATACCTATCTCAAAGAGCGAAAATCCGCGATAGAACAGCAGTGCAAAAACGAAGAAGAGCGGTTCTTTGAAACAATCGAAAATGGTATGAATCTTTTTGGCAAAGAGCTAGATACCCTCCTAAGCACCTCATCGCACACCACCCCAAAACACTTTAGCGGACAAGTGGCGTTTAAACTCTATGACACCTATGGTTTTCCGCTTGATCTTACGCAAGATATGTTGCGTGAGCACGCTATCGAGGTGGATTTGGCGGAGTTTGAACGTTGTATGAATGAGCAAAAAACCAAAGCAAAAGCCAGCTGGAAAGGGAGCGGTGATGCGCTTAAGGTTGGGGATTTTAAAGAGCTTTTGAATGAGTTTGGGCACAATGCTTTTGTGGGCTATGAAGAAATGCACACAACAGCGCGTATCCTTGCCTTGCTAGATTCTAGCTTCAAACGCACCACCAAGCTAGCACCTAGCGAAGAAGGCTATGTGCTTTTAGATTCTACGCCGTTTTATCCAGAATCTGGCGGTCCTATCGGCGATAAAGGCACATTAAATGCCGCGCATACAAACACCCCACTAGCTGAAGTGCTTGATACACAAAAATATTTTGAGCTTAATCTCTCACACATCAAAGCCCTAGAATCTATAAAAGCGGGTGATGAAGTATTAGCGCAGGTTAGTGAAGCGCGCTTTGAGATAAGCAAGCACCACTCCGCTACGCACCTTCTACACTTTGCCTTGCGCAAGATTCTTGGCGAGCATATCGCGCAAGCAGGAAGCTTGGTAGAACCTCATCGCTTGCGCTTTGATTTCTCCCACCCAAACGCCCTAAGCAGCGATGAGATAGTGCGCATTCAAGACTTGGTCAATGAGCAGATTCTACGTGCAAGCCCGCAAGTGTGCGAGATTATGAGCTTTGATGCAGCAAAGGCAAAGGGCGCGATAGCACTTTTTGGTGAGAAATATACTAATAAAGTGCGCGTGATAGGCTTTGGAGACTCTATTGAGCTATGTGGCGGAATCCATACTAAAAACACTGCCGAGATTGGGAGCTTTTATATCATCAAAGAAAGCGGTGTGAGTAGTGGTGTGCGACGTATTGAAGCAGTGTGTGGCAAGGCAGCGTATGCCTACGCAAAAACAGCCATAGAAACACTAAGCCAAGCAAAAGAAGCTCTCAAATCCCAAGATGTCTTGCAAGGTATCGCTAAAATAAAAGCCCAACTTAATGAATACAAAGAAAAAGCCAACAAAGCACGACAAAACATAAAAAGCTTTGAATACGAAGAGATAGGCGGGGTGAAGCTCATCGTACTAAAACTAGATTCTACAGAATCTAGCGAAGCAAAAAACGCTATTGATAGAGCAAAAAACGAATATGATCGCATAGCGATTCTGCTTATCACAGAATCTAGCGGCAAAATAGCAATCGCAGCAGGTGTGAAAAACGCACCACTAAAAGCAGGCGAATGGGTCAAGCAAGTCGCCAAAGAGCTAGGCGGCAATGGTGGTGGGCGCGATGACTTCGCCACTGCAGGTGGGCGCGATATAAGCAAGATCCAAAGCGCACTTACACTTGCCAAAACCATAGCAAGACAAAGCCTACAATAAAAACTTATAGCACAGAATCTAGATTCTTTTTGCTTCAAGGTTACAAGGGGTTTGCGAATCTGTATTTGCTTATGAAGCTCTGTTATTTTGTGAATCGTGAGTGTTTAAAGATTCTGTATTGCTTTGTGAATTGAAAATATTTTGAGAATCTTTGAATGTAGATTTTAAAGATTCTCAAAATCCACATTAAGGCGCTGGTTTTTGGCTTATACTCTCCCAATAAGCTTGTTGCTTGGAACCTAAAGTTTTTGCACCTAGCCTTCAAAAATGAGATTAAAATCCTCAAAATTTTCATCAAAATTGTCATTTCTTTGCGTGCCACCCTCTAGTGGTAGATCGACAAAATCATTAGGCAGAATCTTGTTTGGAGTGGGTTTTGCTTGGGGTTTTTGTTTAGAGGGTGTGGGCTTTTGTTGGGTCTTTGGAGTAGTTTTAGATTTTTGTTCTTTCGCTCCCTTTAGCTGCTCTAGCGTGTGTTGTATTTGTTTGTTTTTATCGCCCATTTCAACAAAAATACTTTGGTTTTTTATGCGACTATAGCGCGGAATGTAGGATTCTAGTGTGCGAATCTTTTTGGTAATGCTTATATAGTAGGATTCTGCGAGCGCATTGCTTTTGCTATCTTTTTCCCATTTGAAACCCTTGTTGTAAGATTTAATAATATTCTTGTAATTGCCTTTGTGGTATGTGTGCCAATACAGCAAAGAATCTAGCGCTACTTTGCTTGCAAACTTTTTATCATCAATAAGTAATTGCCCCATAATATTACGTGTAAAGGGGGTGTCTTTGTAGTTTGAGTAGTATTTCAAAACCACTGGAATATGCGCGTGATAAAGCCCAGCTGAAGGATCAGAGAAATTCACCATATACACACCTGCGCAAGATTCCTGCCAAGCAATCGCAGCCATCGTATAACCCATACCGCGCGGGGCACCAAAATTATATGCATAGATGATATTTTCGCGCTGTGTTTTGGAAAAGTGCTTTGGATTGTCGCATTCATTTTGTGGAAAAACAGCCTTAGTAGCAGTATCTGCATAAGCACTACTATGAAACCCAACAAATACCAACACCAACAAAAGTACTACAAACTTCACACAATACCTATGCCTACTTAAACAAGATTTTGTAATAACCGCCAACAAAACAGACATAAAAGGTATAAAAGCCTTTGTAACGCCAAGGGGTTGTTTTTCATAGAGTGCCATACAGGGTCTTTTAAGTGTCAAATTGCTAGAATATTATACCTAAAAGCTGCCAGAAAAAGGAATGTTGTGTGCCAACTCATAAAGAACTGCTTATCGAAATTTTAACAGAAGAGTTGCCAGCTCTACCATTTTTAAAAGAATGGCGCAATATCCCTGCCAAATGGGAGCAAGCACTCAAAACGCACAATCTTAGCGCCACATCACAAATCCACTTCACACCTCGTCGCATCGCTATCATCGCGCGAGATGTTCCGATTAAAACAGCACCAATACATCAAGAGTTTTTTGGACCCCCCATTGCTATTGCCTATGTAGATGGCGACAAAAACAAAGGTTTTAGCAAGGCAGGGGAGAGCTTTTTAAAAAAGGTGGGGCTGGAATCTGATGTGTTAAAAAACCTAGCGCAAAATTCACCCCTGCAAACCACCATAAAAGACGGCAAAGAAGTGCTCTTTGTCCAAAAAACCATAGATGGTATCGCGACACAAGAGGTGCTAGGCAAGATTGTGCGCTCCTTTTTAAAAACACTCAATTTTGGTAAAACAATGCACTGGGGTACCGTAAAAGAAGGGTTTATACGTCCTATTCGCAATATCGCAATCCTCTTTGGCGATACGACAATATCCATAACAGACTTTGATCAAGAGGGCAAGGGTGCTACACTACTGCACAGAGATAGCCCCAAGGGAAACCAATGGGTAGAGATAAAAAGTGTGCAAAACTACCTAGATATGCTTGCAAGTGGTGGCGTATTGCTTGATGAAGCACAACGTAGAGCTACTATCATAGAGCAAATCCGCACCATAGAAACACACCACCAGATTCAAGTCGAGCTTGATGAAGCACTGCTAGATGAAGTTGTGGCAATCACGGAATATCCAAGCGCACTTTTAGGGCATTTTGATAAGCGCTTTTTGGCACTGCCTAGTGAGGTTATCCTCACCTCGATGAAAGAAAACCAACGATATTTTGGAATCTACAAAAATGGCAAGCTCTATAATGGTTTCATTGTCGTAGCAAACTCACTTTGCAAAGACACTGCCTTCATCATTAATGGCAATCAAAAGGTGCTAAAAGCTCGTTTAAGTGATGCAGAGTTTTTCTACCAAAACGATCTAAAAACAAAACTCGAACCAGAATCCTTAGCGCAAATCGCGTTTGTTGAGGGGCTTGGCAGTATGTTTGACAAAACACAGCGCGAAGTACAAATTGGTTCTTATCTAGCCAAATGCTACAACCAAGCGCACGATATAATTACAACATCATTGCGCTATGCAAAGGTAGATTTGCTAAGTGAAATGGTTGGAGAATTTCCGGAACTTCAAGGAATTATGGGGTACTATTATGCGCTTCCACGTTTTGGTGAGCAAATAGCAAGCGCTATCAAAGAACAATATCTGCCAAATGGCGAAGATTCTCCCTTGCCCAACAACGCGCTTAATGCAATCGTGGCAATGAGTATCAAGCTTGATAATTTGCTTGCACTCTTTAGTATTGGAAAGATTCCAAGTGGCTCAAAAGATCCTTTCGCATTGAGGCGCGCAGCAAATGGTGTGCTTAGAATCCTACTTGCCTATAATCTGGCATTTGATTTGGATTCTACCCTGAAAGATTTGGTAAGTGTGGGAGGATATCAGATAGATTCTGCAAAACTTACTAGTTTGCGAAACTTTTTGCTAGATCGGCTAGAATCTATTTTGGGACTAGATTCCCTAATATTTCGTAGTGTTTCTAAGGGGGCTAGCGCAGAGATCCTGCAAATAAAACACAACGCTCAAGCACTTGCGGGCTTACTTTTACGAGATGATAAAGACCAAATTGTAAGTGTTTTCAAACGTGTCGCCAATATCACAAAAGACATAGATTCTGGTGTATTAGCCACACAAAAGCTTGCAGAGATTTTAGCGCAGATTGCTACAGATCTGTTACACACACCACAAGAGCGCGATCTTTATGATGCATTGCGCACACTAGAATCTAAACATCTACAAGATCCAAAAGTGCTGCTTGAGGCTCTATTCTCCCTGCGCGAGGTACTTGAGAAGTTCTTTGAAAATGTTATGGTCAATGTTGATGACCCCATTTTGTGTTATAACAGAAAACTTCTTATTTATGCAATCTATGCAGAGTTTCGCAAAATAGGCGATTTAAAAGAACTTGCGATTTAGGATATTAAATGGGCGAAATCTTTAGCAAGATTTTGACACCATTTGCGCTAGCTAGCATACTTTTTGCACAGGCTATGTATGGCTCTGTTATGCTGCCTATGCAAAATACACCTACACAAAATAGCATCACAGAATCTAACCAACCCCAAGAAAAACCTACAAATATATCTTTTGATAAAGATTCTAGCCCCAAAGAAGTACAAAATGATGAGAAATATTTTGATGTTTGGCTGACACAAAAGCCCCATACTCTGCTTGCTTCTGCACACCCTATATTGCAGCTAAATGACATAGACCTGGCTTCTTTCAGCACTGTCGCCCACACGCAATCATCGCTTTTTGACTCACCATTTGATAGTGGCTATAGTGCGCTTTTTACCAAAATCTCTTTAAACACACCGGCAGTCTATGGATTCTATATGGGAACCACATTTTCAGCACTTGCTAGAATTGCAGACTTCTCCTCTCAAAGATTTTCGTTTGAAGACCCCCGTATTTATTCACTACTTATCAACAATGATGAGGCAAAAGACACGTTTTTTGTAAGTGAGTATGCGCACTTGAGCGCGCTGTTTTTGGGATATGAGAATGAACAAGGAAACTTTGGTGCTAAAATCGGGCGCTACGAGGGAGATTATGAGTGGATAGGAGATTATTTGGAGGGTGCGGAAGTCTATGGTGTGTATCGCGATATGCGCTTAGCGTTTGGGGGATTTTATCGCCAATCATATGCCAATCCTTCTGAAAACACACGCTATGGTTATCTTAAACAGCTCTATGAACGCTACGAGGGGTATCATATCACTATGAACTTTTATGCTGATGCAAACTACCAAGCAGAATCTTGGGGTATGCGTATTTATGCAAACTATTTTGCAAGCCTTTATGCTGCTACTGGGATCTCTTATCGCTATGACAAACAATGGAATAAAATGTATTTTGGGGCGTTAGGTCATCTTACTTTTGTGAGTGCTGGCACACAAGAAGCAGCATTTTGTACAAATCCAAATATAGCAGAGGCAGTGGGGCTTTCCTGCTATCAACAAGGGAGTTTTGGCAAGCGCAATGGCGGTGTATTGCACCTTGAGGGCAGAGTTGGTTATGGATTGTTTCGCTTATTTGCTGGGTTTGTAGGCAATGATAAAAACCGCGCCACAGATCTTTTGCCCATCTATTCTGATAATAATCCTCTCGAATACAACACCTACATTTATGGCGAGGGAGGACAGAGTGGTTATATCAAAATCGATTATCGGGGCATTAAGCTTGGGAAAATTGCCGAACTTGGAGGATTTATAGGGTATGGTCGGACAATGTTTTTTGCTCCAGATAAACATTTTTCCAACCAAGCGGTGGGCGAGATTGAGCTAGACTTTAAACGCATAAAATGGCATTTAACTATAGTCTATCTAGATGAGGTGCGATACTCTAAAACTCTCATTACAAAATTATTAATAGGTTATAAATTTTAATATGTTTAATGAATCGTTATGAAATGCGTGTAGAATAAACGAGTTTATTTCTTTCTTGGGAGCCTGCGTGAGAATTATAAGCAGAGTGGGTGCTTTAGGCTTGGTTTTTTGTGTAAGTATATACGCTCAAAACAAGCAGTACATTAGTAAGCAAGCATTTTTTGAGGCTGTGGAAAAAAATACTATAACCCTTGTGCGCGATAAGGCACAGTTTCAAAGCTTGCTAGAAACACAACGTGCTGCAAACTCTTGGGAGTCGCCATATGCTGAAATCGAAACAGATTTTACTAAAAACACCTATGGTATAAAAGAAATCCAAACCACAGCTATTGTGATGCTGCGCCCAAAACTGCCTTGGGTACAAACTCTTCTTAGCAAAAGTTTGCGCCTACAAACAGAACAATACCAAAAGACCTACGAGCTTTATAAAAATCTGGCTTTCATCTCTGCTAAACGACTTTATTTAAATTATATGATCACTAAGGAAAAATACAATATTGCTATTGCTCGTGAAAACAATTTCTTTTCTCAGCTACAAATTGCCAAAGCAAAGCTTAACGCTGGCAGTATGTCAAAAAAAGATTATATCAGTTTTAACAACTCTTATCTTGATGCAAAGCTTCTCAAAATGCAAACCCAAACACAACTGCTTGATTTTCAACGCACACTCCACCAACTACTTGGATTTATCGAACCACACAAATATCTTAATGCTGATGATATTGATGAGGAAATTCTAAGTCCGGCAAACGATGTCGTAGTCGATGGTGTGGCTTTTGGATACGCACAGATTGATCCACAAACAATGCACCAATCCCTAGAATCCTCTCCCTACACAGAGATTCTCGCACTTCAAGCGAAAAACTATCAAAATAACGCTAAGTTAGCAAATCGCGATAGATTTGATACCCTTGAACTTGGAGGAGGAATGATTCATTCCGAAAGCAATGATGGCGCGCAACTTAGATTCTCGATTCCTCTTCCTGTAACACCCAAAAATACCCATCTTAAGCGAAAATGGCTTGCACTACATAGTGGTAGTGTACGTGAAGGCGAAATTACTAAAAACAACTTACTTGTAAGCATGGATTCTTATCTTGACCAGCTTCAGAGCAAAAAAAATTTTATTGAGCTCCAACAAGAAAATATCCAAAATAAGAAAGATCTTGTAGAGATGGGTAAAATTGCTTATGAAGCCCAAAAAATCAGCCTTTTTGAGTATCTATCCTATCAAAACTCATATATGGATAGTCTCATTATGCTCGCAGAAGCCAAACTCGAATATGTGGGTATCCAATCTCTTCTTGAGGAAACTTTAGGCGAAATGCTAGGAGATAAACAATGAAAAAAGTGTTGCTTAGTCTGACTTGTATGTTTTATATGCTTTATGGCTACTCTGAAGTGCGCATTGCACCTATGCAAGCACAGAGTATGGGAATCCAAGATATTCCTATCCAAAATCCAAGTATTTCGCGCGGTGTGCCTTTTAATGCTTTTATTGATTTTGATAATAAAGATTCCACAACGCAAAGCTCAACATTTGATGTGGTTGTTGTAGCTATTTATAGGCGTGAAGGAGAGCAAATTCAACAAAATGATGAAATTTGCGAGATTAGCTCCAATGAACTAAACAATCTTTATTTTGAAATAGAAAATACCCAAAACAAATACCGAGTCGCCGATCAAATCACCAAAAAAGACAAAGAGTTGTTTGAAGCGGGTGTAATTTCCCAGCGTGAATATCAAACAAGCTATCTTACAAGTCGTGAGCTATTTTTAAAGCTTTCCCAACTCAAAAACACATTCAAGCTTTTTGGTATCGATCCAGAGCGCCCTAGAGGATCTTATGGATTCCGTGTCATTGCGAGTGCAAGTGGAATCCTTTCTGTCGCTCCAAAAAATACTGGTGAAAAAATCTTGGCATTTACACCCTATGTTAGAATCTCAAAAAACAACAACCTACTTGCGCGCATAAAGATTCCGCTTTCTGTTTCAGACTATGTGCTACCGGGCTCAAAGGTATATAGCGAAAATGGGCAGTATGTAGGAGATATCACCACTGTTTCAGTTGTTGTCGATAAAAACAATAACTCTATTATGGCAACTGCAGATTTGAAACAAAATATTTTTCATGTCGGAGAAGTGGTAGATATTTATATTGAAGGTAAGCAGCCAGAAGGCACCTTTGCTCTACCTTCTAATGCGGTAATAAAAAATGGTAAAGACAATCTTATATTTATCAAAACCAAAAACGGCTATTTACCAAAAGTTGTGCGCATAATCGAAAAACGAAGCAAATCCTTTGTAATAGATTCTAAAGGATTCAAAGGTAATGAAAAAATCGCTTCAGGCGCACTTATCACACTCAAAGGGCTTATCAACAATCTTGGCAACAAGGGAGGAAATTAAATGCTAGCCAAGATTATTGAATTTTCTCTGATACAGCGCATTATCATAGTAATTTGCGCGTGTGCATTGCTTCTTTTTGGTGGATATAGCTTTTTGAGCATTCCTATTGATGCATTTCCTGATGTTTCTTCCACACAAGTTCGTGTCGCAGTAAAAGCAGCAGGTATGGCACCAGAGGAAGTGGAAAATCGTGTTGTGCGTCCGCTTGAGCTAGAGCTTCAAGGGCTTCCTGGACAAAAACTCCTGCGCTCTACCTCAAAATATGCAATTGCTGATATTGTTCTTGATTTTGAAGATAATGTTGATATTTATCTTGCGCGCCAAATGGTCAATGAAAGGCTTGCAAATGTGTTAAATGATCTTCCAAGTGGTGTAGATGTGCGCTTACAGCCTATTGTTACTCCACTTTCTGATATGTTTATGTTTACTATCGAGGGGGATATATCCAACCTAGAAAAACGTCATTTGCTTGATTTTGTCATTCGCCCAGAGATTCGAAAAATTAAAGGTGTGGCTGATGTGAGTTCGCTTGGAGGATTTGCGGAAGCCTTTGTTGTTGTACCAGATTTTAATGATATGGCGCGACTAGGGGTTACAATCACCCAGCTAGAAGAAGTGCTTGAGGCAAGTCTCAAAAACGATGGTGCCGGACGTGTGGATAGAGATGGCGAAAACTTTCTTGTAAAAATACAAAACGCAGCCCTCACGCCCCAAGAAATTGCTGCCCTTGCAATACAAACACGAGTAGGCTTTGTAAAAATCGGTGATTTTGCAAACGTAAGCACAAGCTATATAACAAGGCTTGGTTTTACCACTCGAAATGGTATGGGCGAGACAACGCAAGGAATTGTTTTCTCTCTCAAGGGTGCCAACTCCAAAGAAACCATTAGCAACATTTATGCAAAACTCGAAGAAATCAAACCCCAAATGCCAGAAAATGTACAAATCAATGTTTTTTACGATCGATCAGTTTTAACCAAAAAAGCAGTAGATAATGTAACCAAAGTCCTTATTGAAGCCATTGTACTAATTATTGTGCTACTATTTTTATTTTTAGGTGATCTGCGCGCTGCGATAGCGGTGAGCGTAATTTTGCCCTGTGCTTTATCGGTGGCATTTATCTGTATGAGTCTTAATGGAATGACAGCAAACCTTATGAGTCTTGGAGGACTTGCAATTGCCATAGGGATTCTGGTAGATTCCGCGGTGGTTATGGTAGAAAATGCCTTTGAAAAGCTAAGTTCCAACACCACAACCACAAAGCTTCATGCGCTCTATCGCGCTTGTAAAGAGATTTCTGTTTCTGTGGTAAGCGGAATTATCATCATAATTGTATTTTTCGTCCCAATCCTTACGCTTGAAGGTTTAGAAGGTAAAATGTTTGCGCCTCTTGCCAAAAGCATAGTGTTTGCACTGCTTGGCTCTTTAGTACTCTCTATAACAGTGATTCCAGTTATTGCCTCGCTTGTTCTAAAAACAAAAGAACACAAAGAAACACTAATCACGCGTTTCTTTTACAGAATCTATACACCAACGCTAAATTTCTGTCTCACACACAGCAAAAAGGTAATCATATTTGCCCTTGTATTTTTGGTAGCAAGTCTTTCGCTTTTTCCATTTGTAGGAAAATCTTTTATGCCAACACTTGATGAGGGCGATGTAGTGCTTATGGTTGAGACAACCCCATCTATTTCACTAACTCAATCACGCGATCTTATTTTGCGCATTCAAAGAGCCATAAAAGAATCAGTTCCTGAAGTCAAAGAAATTGTCGCACGCACTGGGACAGATGAGCTAGGACTTAGTCTTGATGGGCTTAATCAAAGCGATATGTTTATTTCTTTTGTTCCCAAAGAACAGTGGCAGGTAAAAACTAAACAACAAGTTCTTGAAAAAATTTCGTATGCACTTAGAGATTTTGTAGGAATTAGCTTCACTTTTACGCAGCCTATTGATATGAGAATTTCCGAAATGCTCACAGGAGTACGCGGGGATTTGGCAATAAAGATTTTTGGTGATGATATTCCAACGCTTAATGCACTTAGCAAACAAGTAAAAGAGATTCTTGAGGGTGTTCGAGGAAGCTCTGAAGTATTTACTACCCTAAATGAAGGTGTAAATTACCTTTATATCACGCCTGAAAAGCATATTATGAGCAATGTTGGAGTAAGCATAGATGAATTTGCTAAATTTATGAAATCTTCTTTGGAGGGCATTATTGTTTCCTATATTCCTCTAGGCGTAGCACGCATACCAGTTATCATACGCCAAGACCCAGAGATTTCTACAGACATCACAAAACTTGAGGCATTAGAAATTTTCTCATCTCGTGGCTATGTTGTACCTATTAGTTCCATAGCTGAAATAAAAGAAGTTGATGGTCCTGTAACAATCGTACGCGAAAACAATCGCCGAATGAGCGTTGTGCGTAGTAATGTCGAAAACCGCGATCTTGGTGGATTTGTAAATGAAGCGAAAGAAAAAATCAGCGCACAAGTAAAGCTACCACCTAATTATTTTATTACTTATGGCGGACAATTTGAAAATCAGCAGCGCGCAAATGCTCGGTTTGCTGTGGTAATTCCTATAAGTATTGTGGTCATATTTTTTATTTTGTATTTCACATTCAAAAGCATTCCCTTGGCGCTTTTGATTCTGCTTAATATTCCTTTTGCGGTAACAGGTGGGCTCATCTCACTCTTCTTGTCTGGGGAATATATTTCAGTACCAGCAAGTATCGGATTTATCACGCTTTTTGGCATTGCTGTGCTAAATGGGGTGGTTATGATAGGCTATTTCAAAGAGCTAATAAAACAGGGCAAAAGTGTTGATGAAGCAGTTATAATGGGTGCAAAAAGACGCTTGCGCCCTATTCTTATGACTGCTTTTATCGCAGCTTTTGGACTTGTGCCAATGTTGCTTTCTAGTGGCGTAGGAAGTGAGGTGCAAAAGCCGCTTGCGGTGGTTGTGCTAGGCGGGCTTGTAACATCTAGCTCACTGACACTTTTGCTACTGCCTGCTATGTTTCGCATCATTGCTAAACGCATACACATTTAAGGAGAAACATAATGTGTAGCTATCTACAAATCTATGCAGACATCAAGCTCAAAGATCATATCGTGGATTCTCTACTTGAACGAAGACTCAATGACTTTTACTACACACATTGTGATAAATATGCCGCACGAAATCTACTCATAAGTAGTCGCGAACAAGTAAGTGGGCGAAAACAATATGGACGATTTGAAATCTTCATCGATTATGATAGGGCGGTTGAGATTGTTGAATATTTCTATGGGCAATACGGACGCGATAATGTTAGTTGTTTTATGATACAAAGTGTTGAAGATTTTGGAAAAAACTGAATCTGCTAATTCAAACTCGCTCTTGATTCTGTATCTCTAATTTTATCTTCTGGTACTTCTTGCAATATCTAATCAACTTCAATACGATTAGTGGTGCTAGATACCAACGCAAAATAGCGTTCTAAAATTTCACAAGCCGCCAAAGAGTCCAATGTGCCGTTTTTTATGTAAGTTTTTTTGGCTTTTTTGCGCACGTGCTGCAATGATTCTAAGGCATTAATGCTTGTAAAATCCTCATCTATATACACAACTTCGCCGCAGAAATCAAGCAACCCAACAAAATGCTTTATACGCTCTGTGGTTATGGCATTATCTCTTGGAATCCCAACGACAAGTATGCGTATATCACGAGTATTTAAAAGATTTGTGAGCGCACTTGCTGCCTGATTACGATTATGGCGTATGATAGGTGAAAGAGGCAAAATAATCCCCTGCAACCTATGTGCGCAGCCTATGCGCTTTAGCCCAATATCGCAAGCTAGAATCTGGTGTTCTGCCACCGACATAGTACCTAGCATTTTTCATAATTCCTTGAGTACCACGCGCCCATTAATGCGCTCGATTTTGCCCTCAATCTCATATTCTAATAATACATCGCCATAGCGCAAATACGCCTCCTCAAAAGAAGGATTTGTACGACAAAAATCAAGGAATGTATCAGTCTTAGAATCCCTCCTAGATTCTGACGTAGTAATATTAATTTCTTGCAAGAAAGATTCTATACTAAAAATTGGTTTGGCAACATTGCTAATAAGCAACTCTTGTGTGCCCAAAGATTCTCCTATGCGGTGCACCAGTACAAAAAGTGGCTTATTGAGCTTGCGACAGATATTAGCACTATATAAGGATCCACTCTGCATATCTGCTTGTGGAATAATAACAATATCACTCAAGCCTACCACTATGCGGTTACGATGAAGAAAATCATAGGCTTTTGGGTTTGGATTATGTTCATACTCGCTAATAATAAGTCCTCCTTGGGTAGCGATTGCACGAATAATTGCAGAATTGCTTGCGGGATAAAGCTTATCAAGACTTGTTGGAGAGACACAAATAGTATGTGGCATAGCTGCTTTATGGGCAATAATATCTGTCCCAAGCGCGCCACCACTGACAATAATCGCACCTGCTTGAACAAGAGCCTTTGCAAGAAGAGAAGTTTGTAGTTGTGCATATGTATTTGGTTTGCGCGTACCTATGATAGCAACCTTAAGTGGTGCATTTAAAAGCCCTGTATCGCCCACATAAAAAAGTGTTTTTGGCGGTGTTGATAACTCCAGCAAAACATCTGGCACGCGCCCAAGTGTCAGAATCTCAAAACCACTTTGCATTCACTATTGAACAATATCATCAGAATCTAAAAAGTCTCTTGGCTTTGCGCCTGTGCTTTGTGAGCTAGAGCCTTGCTTATTATTCCATTCTAAGTTAATAAACCCCTGCTGCTTATTTTTGCTTTTCCTATCGCTTGGACAACCAGAAACAAACGCCTCCACATCGCTTTGCTCACAATCTTTAATTGTATCAAATGTAGGTTGTTTTTGCTTTTGGGGAGGTTGTTTGGGTTTGGTGGCTGATTTTTGTTTGCTTTGACGTTTGGCTTCATCAAACATTGTTTTATCTATTTTTGATGGTTTTGGTTCAATGGGCTTTGATGTACCAACTACTTGAGCCTTGGCATCTTGAGAGCTTTGGTGCGCAGCCTGACTGGGCGATACGGGACCTTGTGTGCTGTTATCTTGTTTTGAATCCACAGTAGCGATAGGCTTATTTGACTCATTGGATACCACATCTGCTTTATTATCAGTAGGAACAGCAGTTTGAGCAATCACACCCGTATCTTTTGTGCCCAAGCCCTGTGCGCTAGAATCTTGATCCAAAGCTTTTGTGCCAGATTCTGCTTGCTCATTACCTTCAAGATAAACATTGCTTGGCAAAGACTCCTTGATAAAAGGATTCTCTTGTGCAGCTGGCATACTTGAGGTGGTTTGCGTGGTTGGGTGCATAGATGATTCATTAGATAATGTGTCTTTAGCTGCTTGGGTTTTTATACTAGCATCTGGTTTTTGGGGCTTGGTATGCTGGGCAGTATTGACACCCTGCTTGGCGGCAACATTATTGGTTAGAGAGGATTTTGTACGCTTTTCTGTAGCAATATTATCTGCCATAAGTGCGCGCGAAATGGGAATGTCTTTAATATAAACAAGTTCAACTTCTTGAAGCACGCTTTTCTTAGCCTGACCCAATGCTTTAAATGTTGCAGTGTGCGGATGACAAATCGCTATTGCATATCCCTTTTTTTTAGCAAGTGAAACTGCAGACTCAATTTGTTTGAGGATATACCCCACTTCAAGTGTATTGTCCAAAAACACATCACGCTCAAGAAGTTTGCGCCCCTGCTGCTTATAGATTGCTGCAACAACACTATCTTGTGTTGTACGAGAATCTACAAATTCTATACCATTCTCTCCCAAAACTGCAAGCAGATTCTGCATATCAGGCATACTCGCTGTAAATTTACTGCCTGTATGATTGTTTAAAAACATTAATCGAGGAAAATCACGTTTAATAGCAACAATGTGTTGATTGATTTCTTCCTTTGTCATACCTGTTCGCATCCATTGGTGTCGTGATTTTTGTTGCGTAGTTGCCTCCATTGGCAAATGCACCATATAAAACGGTACAGAGGCAGCCATTTTGGCAGTATCAGGAGAATCTTTACTAACAGGAAAAAATGAGGGGGTTATAATAAGTCCTAATTTTTGCAGATTTTTTAGCTGGCTAGGATACGCCATATCATCCATAATAATGGCAAGCAAAGGTTTTGAGTGTGAGTGTTCGGAAGGTTTCTTGGGAGAATCTTGCACCGATGCAAAAATGCCGCCCCAATCAATATCTTTAGTATTTTTGGTGCTAGATTCTATACCCTTAGTATCAATGTTGCTAGACAAACTATCTTGATACGCCTTGTAACCAAAATATCCCCCTGTTCCAAGCAATGCAATAATGACAAGGGTACTAATGTTTTTTAGAATTCTAAAAACTCTTGTGTTTCTCATTGCTACAACCTAAGTATGATCGAGTATGATTTCTATCTCAAGTGTGCTAATATTTTGGTTAGAATCCGCACGAACAGAGATTTTATCAGTGTGTGTGTATTTGCGCACGACTTGCAAAAGCTCTTGTTGCATTTCTTCGATATGTGGAATCTGCGCACTACGCTCATGAGAGAGAACCAATGTCAGCCTGTTGTATGCAGTCTGCGCGCTAGCAGATTCTTTACCAAATCCAAATAGTCTCATCGAAACAACCTCTTAAAAGATTTTAAAATGCCGCCCTGTGATTTAAAATCTACAAAAGGCACCTCATCGCCCAATATCCGTGCGACAATACGCTTGTAACACTCACCGCTTATGCTGTTTTTGTCATAAACCACTGGCATACCGCAGTTTGTTGCAGAAACAACCTTCTCATCTTCAGGTATAAGTCCAATAAGCGGTATAGCTAAAATCTTCAGCACATCATCACTACTAAGCATTGACCCGCTCTCTACAAGCTCTGGCTTAATACGATTGATAATAAGATGTTTTTGAACCTTCTTACCCTGTACAGCCCTATCAGATTTTGCATCAATAATCCCTATCACTCTATCACTATCGCGCACGGAGCTCACCTCTGGAGTAACAACAATCAATGCACGATCTGCCCAAAAAATAGTATGCTCAAATCCTCCTTCAATGCCCGCTGGAGAATCTAACAAAATATAATCAAACTCTTTTTTTAACTCCTCAATAAGAGTCTTGACTTTGTTTTTGTCTAAAATAGTCTTATCTTTACTCTGGCTTGCTGGCAAAAACGAGAGATTAGGAATTTGCTTATCCTGAATCAATGCCTGAGAAAGCACACACTTTCCCTCCATAACATCAACCACATCATATACAATGCGATTTTCTAGACCCAAAATCATATCAAGATTGCGCAAGCCAATATCAAAATCTACTGCCACAACCTTTTGCCCTACAAGCCCCAGTCCAACAGCTATATTTGCAGTAGCAGTAGATTTGCCTACACCACCCTTTCCTGATGTAATGGTAATAACTTCTGCCATTATTGTCTCCTACATAAATTACAAAAATAAATTTTTCACTATTGTAGCACTTGTTTTGCTAGATAGGTGCATTTTGTGAATAAAGCAATTCATATTCCTAAAGCTTCCTTAACCTTATTTAATTTTAGTGTTTTGTGCAACTTGATCGCATACAGAATCTTTTGTGACAACAATAGGTAATTGTTTGCCCTGTATAATATAAGGTGGTAATTGCTCGTTAGTACATACAAGAATCTCTATGGTCTGCGTATAGTGCTTTGGCTCGCCACTTTGATGAATTTTAAAAACGATTTGGGGCAATACAAGGTGCTCATCTTCCTTGACGACAAACCCCAAAAAGCGCGGCTTGTTGTTTAGCATATCCCACCCTTCACGCTTAGTGTAATCACCTTTTTGTGAAATAGCGATCGCTTTGGGCGCTTCAATCTCAAAAGAATCCAAATAATACGTTCCCGCATCAAGAGTAATAACCTCATCGCGTACTTTGCGGAATCTTGTGGTATTTATAGCTCGATTAAAAGCATTGGCTCCGCCTATGGCAAATCGATCGCCCTTACTTCCATCTGGGTTTATCTTGCGCCAATAGGTGAGCGCGGATTTTATGGTGGTGCGATCTGATTTTGTATCGTAGAAAAACCCTGCAAAATTTGCAGTGATTGTGGCTGGATTTGCGGTAAGTGGCTTTGGGATTCTCGCACAAGATAAAATCATAAAAACCGCGGTGCAACAACCACACCAAGCCATAAGACGTAAGGCAAAAGGGTAGCACACTCTCCAGAATCTACTAAATATCGTGTATACGATTAGCGGGCGCAAAATAAACATCTGGATCCTTTGAGGCTAATATGCTAGGGCTATTTTTCACATTATAGCCAAAATCAGTATGAAAACATAGCCTCTTCTTAGTTAATATACCTAGAGTCCAAGCAGGAGTACCTGATATGCCCTTTGCACTTCTTCATCATCAAGCTCTATCGTGCTTGCGCTCTCTAAGAAAGATTGCAATTTATCATAATCAAACATCTCGCCATACACACATTCTGTATGTGCGCCTAAAAACCCGCGCGTTACATTAATTTGTACATTATTTGCTGGGTTATCACTTGATGGATTGAATTTTTCCGAAAATGGCTTGTTGTATCGTCCTAGCAACAGTTCCTCTGGCGCAAAATCTAATGGTGGAGGATTTGTTAAAAGTTGTGCGCACAAGATGCAATGCATATTAGTCGGCTTGCGCCCCTCATAACGGAGAATTTGCGCATACATTTCTAAAACAACACGCTTGGGGTTCTGGGCACAAAGCTTTTGTGCGCCAAAATCTAAAATTTCAAAATATGCCTGATCAATTGTATAAATATCTTTTAGGTGTTGATGTAAAAGTCCTATAAAGCGCTGCCATATATATAGGCGCTCTTCTTCTCTTTCCCAGTTAAAGCCTATATGAAAGACATTGCGTAGTTTTGGCATAAATATGCCATTATTTTCTTGGATAAAATCTATCTTGCGCCCAATATGCACAATAGAATGACGTGCGCCATAAAAACGATAGAGTGTTTTTATCTCATTTTTGGTCAAAATGCGCACAATGAGATCTTCATTTTTTTGGTTCTGTGTGTGGATAATGTAGCCCTGCATAGCAATGTATGGATTCCTTGATTAGTATGTGGATTGTCTCTAAAGTTTGCTTAATCTAAAACTAACTACAATTTTGTCCAATTTGCTAAAGTGCAAGGAGAGATGATGAGTCAATTTTTACAAGGTGCTATAAGCGCAGCTTGTGAGATCATTCCCCTACTTAATACGCGCGCAAAAGAGCTTATGGTGCTTGGTAGCAAAGGTGCTGGGGGAGACACAAGCATAGGTGCGGACCTTATGTGTGAAGAGCTTTTTTGCAAACATTTACTTAGTGTTGCAAATATAGATTCTGAAGAAAGCGGCTTTATAAAATCTGCACACAAGAATAAAGACATTATTATTCTTGATCCCCTCGATGGGAGCGATAATTATCTCTCAAATATACCATATTTTGGTGCTTCTCTAGCATTGTGCGATCAAAATGGCACTATCAAAGAAGCAATAGTTATCAATTTTTGTACTGGTGAAGCTTTCTATGATGGTATCAAACAAAACAATGTCCAAAAAATCCATATTTTTACCAATACACAACTACCAATACGAGCTACAACACCAAAGTGTGGTGTCTTTGAAAAAGCATATTGTAATCCAAAAATAGCAAAAAAACTCTACAAGCATCATATCAAGTTTCGATCTCTTGGTGCTGGTGCCTTATCTTTGGCATATGCACTTGAAAATAACTTCTTGCTCTTTGGTGGCAATATTCGAAAATACGATGTAAAAGCCGGACTTTTTTTGTGCCGTGGGCTTGAGATAGCACACAAAAAAGATTTTTTACTTGTAAGTCAAAATAAGAAAGTTTTTGGTATGATTGCCCGGATTCTTTGGGATAAAAACCATTTAAGACATTAAGTAAGCGCGCAAAGGAGTAATAATGGGCTTTGTAGAGTTTTTGAAAAACCTCAAGCGCGATGAAGAGCGTAGCAACAAAGATCCCTCAAGTCATTGGGTAAAATGTCAAAAATGTGGTGCTTTAATGTATTACAAAGAAGTGGTAGCTATGGGGCAGGTTTGTCCAAAGTGCAATTACCATTTTCGCATTTCAGCAAATGATAGAATTAAATTTCTCTGTGATGAGGGTAGCTTTGTCGAATACGACAAGGCACTCGCGCCCATAGATCCGCTCAACTTTGTTGATAAAGCAAGCTATAAACAGCGTGTAAAAAAATACGAACAAAAAACTGGGCGTCCTAGCTCTGTCATTGCTGGAGAGGGTCTTGTAGAGCGTGTACCTATGCAAATTGTTGTATTTGATTTTGCGTTTATGGGAGGAAGTTTGGGATCTGTAGAGGGCGAAAAGATTGTGCGTGCAATTGATAGGGCTATCAATAAACAGCAATCTCTAGTCATTGTCTCTACAAGTGGTGGTGCGAGAATGCAAGAATCTACCTATTCTCTTATGCAAATGGCAAAAACTTCCGCCGCGCTCAATCGTCTTTCAGAACATTCACTACCCTTTTTCTCTGTTCTCACAGATCCGACCTTTGGCGGAGTAAGTGCGAGTTTTGCATTCTTGGGAGATATAATCATAGCAGAACCAGGCGCAATGATAGGGTTTGCTGGTGCGCGTGTTATCAAACAAACCATTGGTACAGACCTCCCAGAAGGCTTCCAAACAGCTGAATTCCTGCTTGAACACGGACTTATTGATATGGTTGTTTCAAGGGGAGACTTGCGAAAAACATTGAGTGATTTGAGTTTGTATCTTAACCCTTATAGCTATGAAAATTCTGCTTTACACCATATCTAAATCTCTGCCCTTAGAGCCCATATATACGCACTATAAAAAGCTTTGTCGGGGGTTTGGAGCAGAGATTGTGTGCAAAAACATATTTAATCGGGAGATTGTTATCGCACAAAAAACCAATCCCAAAAGCGCACAAGAATCTTACACCAAAGCCCTAAATCCATTACTTTTGCAACACCAAGCAAACAATATCGCCCTACATAAAGAAGGCAGGAGTCTTGATAGCGCAGCTTTTGCCAATCTCCTTGCACAACGTAGCAAGGTGGCATTTTTCATAGGTGGGGCATTTGGCTTTGAAGAAAAATTTTTGGCAAAAACAACACCCATAAGCTTAAGCCCTCTAACATTTAGTCATACAATAGTAGGGATTATTGTGCTTGAGCAGATCTATCGATCGCTTAGTATCTTAGCACATCATCCCTATCACAAATAACGCCTATATCACTGTCAAGGAGGTTTGATTTGAAAGATTTGCAAGCATTTGAAGCATTGCTTCTTGCACGAAAACAGAATCTGCTTGAGATTCTTGATGTGCGAAATTCTAACATTAAAGACCTACAAAAAGTCGCTCTTAAAGACGATAGCGACCTTGTTTCAGCACATATGCAAGGACATCTTGATTCGTTAATCATTGAAAAATACGCTCTAGAATTACAAGAAATAGAGACATCTTTGCAAAAAATCAAAGATAATATCTATGGTATTTGCGAAATGTGTGATGGTGAAATAAGTCCAGAACGTTTATCGGCAAAGCCGCACGCGCGTTATTGCGTGAATTGTAGAGAACTCTACGAAAAAAACCAACCTAAATAAATCTTGGGGTCCTACAAAATCTAAGGAGTATCGATGAAGTTTGGATATTATATATTATTTTCGATGGTATTTTTTGTCGTTGTCTTTTTCTCCATTTATACTATCACAATAGAACGCTATGACATTGGTCTGGGAGTGAGCCTACCCATTGCACTATGGGCAACACTTATTGTGGTCGTGTTTTTTTTATGCACACTGTGCTTTTTGCTGTTTTGGTGGGCGCGGTCTTTTATTATACACAAGCGCATTATTAATGACATAGAATCTATCGTTGAGCAGATTCTCTATCAAGCCACACAAGAAAACCAAACATTCTTTACCACAAATCAAAATCACCCAAAAGACGAAACAATAAATCCCTTGCTACCAGCAACATCCACTATGTCTGCAAAGCGCTTTTTTAATGCGCATCTTGATATGTTGGCAAAAATCATTGCTCGCTATTATCTGAGCCCCAATCTTTCCAGCCAAAGTTCTGGAAATGCACGTATAGACAAAATGTTTGAAGTCTATAGAAATATCGCTGCAGGAACACTAGAAGACTTGCGTAAATATCATCTTCCAGCACACAACCCCTTTGTAATAAAGAATTTACAAAATTACATCCTAAAAAATAATAAAAATGCGCTTGAAATTGTGCGCGATAGTACCCAAGAGAACGCTTTACGAATTTTTGCCCTCGAAACAATTTGTGCTTCTAAAAAAGAAAAGGATATCAAAAAAGCTCTTGAGACAATCGACTATTTCGATCCACCAAGTGCCCAAAAAATATTGCTAGCGTGCGCAGATCTAAAGATAACCCTAGAATCTAGTCTCATAGCTAAAATTTGTGCAGTAGCAGCATTTAATAAGCAAGACTACATTGCCTTGGCAAAATCTTTCAAAGAAAAATTGCCGCCTGATGAATGGCTTACATATTTTCTTAGGCTAGCTCGCAGCAATGAAGATGCACACATTGCTTATGTATTTGTGCTACTTGATCTTGAAATGATAGATAAAGCAATCGAGGAGCTTAAGGGGTTTGACAAAAATGAAGCACTTGGGGCGCGAGCTTATATTGAGCTAAAGAAAGCAGGCAAAGGGTATCCAATAGAAGCATTTGTTTTGTAGATTTTTAGTAAGCAATAAAATTGTGTGAAAGCCAAACAAGTTAAAAGTCGCTGCGAAAAGGTTGTGGGAATTTTGACAGATTTTCGTTGGTGTTTTAGATTGTGAAAATACTTGTGTTGTTGAGCCTTTGAGCGATCTTTACACAAAACCGCAAAGCAAAGTACTCAATTCCTTATAAACCAACAAAGGGTTATTTCAAAGGAGCAGTGAAATGGATTTCTACCTGTGTCCAACTCACACCCTCGTGTAAATCTTTACATGCTTTAGCAAGCTTAGTAAAAGCATCTTCAAGTCCAAAATCTAAAACATCTAAAACCCCTTTTGCTGTAAGCGTATCATTTTGAATAGTGTACTGCATAGGAATTTTTTGGGTTCTGCCATTCATTGTTACCCCTGCAAGAATCGTACCAGTATTTTCTCCTGCTATTATATTACGAAAAGTAACTTTTATGGGTTGATTGCCCTTTTTATCTTTTTTGAAAAGTGAGAAAAAGTTTTCTTTAAGGCTTGCATCTTTAGCGGCATCTCCTAGATTTATAGCCATTGCATCCATTGTGGCAGTCGCACCTTCAAGCTGTGCCAAAAAATCATCACCTTTCTTAAATTTAAAAACAATATTATTGAATGTTCCACCTACCGCAGCTTTTTTCGCTGTTTTAAATGCATTAAAGCCCGCTTTAACATTTGATGTGTCAATTCCCTTAGCATTAAGCCACGCACTTAATCCAAAACACATAAACCCAACCACAAACACTCTACTAAGCATTTTACCAAAGGTTGGTGCTTGAAAATTTTGCACATTTTTGTATGCTTTTGTTCTCATAGAAGTCCTTTATATTGAAAATAAAATAGGCTTAGATTATAGCCTAAAGTTTTTAACAACCTATTTTGATTATACCCATCTGCTTTGCTAGGTCGAATAAAGTCGCTACTTCATTGCTCCAAGTGCTAATGCAAAAAATGACGCACGCCACTAAAATACAGCGCAATATTGTGCTCATTCGCTGCCTGTATAACCTCCTCATCACGCAGGCTGCCGCCCGGCTGTATCACTGCACACACGCCAGATTCTGCCGCCAGATCAATGCTGTCTCGAAATGGAAAAAATGCTTCGCTTGCAAGCACACATCCTTTCGTATCAAGCCCCATATCTTTAGCCTTTGCTAAAGCGGCGCGAGAGGCATCTACGCGACTTGTCATACCCATTCCTATCGCTACAAGCGCACGATCTTTCACATATGCCACGCAATTTGACTTAGTTAAAGCAGCAATTTTATAAGCAATTTCTAGATCAATCTTTTGGCTTAATGTAGCAGTCTTTGTGCTTTTGCACACTGCCTTTTGTACCTCATCATCACCCACACTATCGCTCTGCTGATAAACAAAGCCTCCGCTAATATGCTTGAAATCGAAACAATCATTGGGGAGAAAGAGTTCTGAAGTATTTTTTTGCTTGGTAAGAAAAATTTTGAGCCGTTTTTTTGGTGCAAACACCTCTAGTGCCTCTTGCGTAATATCTCCTGCCACAAGCACCTCAATAAAAGTCTTGTTAATCTCAAGAGCTAGTGTCTTATCAACTTGCCCATTAACAGCTACAACACCGCCATAAGCACTTACGCGATCGCACGCAAGTGCAGCACAATAAGATTCCAATAAGCTTTCTTTCATAGCAAACCCACAAGGATTCCCGTGCTTGACAATACTAACCGCACAAGCACTGCCAAAACTTGTTGCCAAACGCACGGCGCTATTAATATCAGTAAGATTATTAAAGCTTGGCTCACCCTTTATAATAACAAACTGGTTGTTCCAAAAATCATCAAATGCATAAAGTGCGCCTTTTTGATGTGGATTCTCGCCATAGCGAGTTTGAAACACCTTGTTTGCTGTGATAAACATTTGCTTGCCAAAGCCATCACAAAAACGTGCATTCATATAATTTGCAATCATTGCATCATACTGCGCTGTATGACTAAAGGCTTTTATCATCATTTCTTGGCGAAATGCTAGAGTGTTTTGTTTGGTTTTTAGCACTTCTATGGTGGATGCATAATCATCTGGCGTAGTTATGACAAGCACGTCTTTATAAGCCTTTGCTGCTGCACGCACCATACTAGGACCTCCAATATCAATATTTTCTATAATCTCATCAAAATTTTGTGTACGCTTGGTTGTCTCATAAAAAGGATAGAGATTCACACACACCAAAGTGATTGGCTTGATACCAAAATCTTCAGCTTCTTGAACATCTTGTGCGCATTCGCGGCGATACAAAATCCCACCGTGAATCTTTGGATGTAGAGTTTTTACGCGCCCACCAAAAAGCTCTGGACTTTGGGTATAAGAACTAACTTCTAGGGCAGGGATAGAAGCTTCTTGCAAGGCTTTTAGTGTGCCACCCGTGGAGATAATTTCATACCCCAATGTAACAAGATCGCGTGCAAACTCTACAATTCCTCGCTTATCGCTCACGCTCAATAGTGCTCTCATTTTGTTTCCTTACTTGCTAAGATAAAAACTAGGCGATATTATAATCAAAATCAACAAAACACAATGCAAAATCTAAAAGCCAGAATCTAGTGGTATAATTGCGCAATCAAACTCTGAATAAAAGGAATGTTATGTTGCTTTTTACGCCCGGTCCTACACCTATTCCAGAATCTATCCGCCAAGCTATGGCAACCCCAACCCTTCACCATCGCACTAAAGAATTTGAGGAGATTTTTGCCAAAGCACGGTGGGGGCTAAAAACAATGTTAAAAATGCCTGAAGTGCTTATGCTAGCAAGCAGCGGTACAGGCGCTATGGAGGCGAGTATATTGCAATTTTGTTCTGCAAAGCTTTTGAGTATAAATTGCGGCAAATTCGGCGAGCGCTGGGGAAAGATTGCTGCAGCAAATAGTATCCCTTATGTTGAAATCGCTCGCGAGTGGAATACGCCTGTAGAAGTCGAAGATGTCCTTCAAGAGCTAAAAAATGATACAAGTATTGATGTAGTAGCCTTACAAGTTTGCGAATCTGCTGGCGGAATGCGCCTTAAAGCAGAAGAAATCGCAAAAAGTATCAAAGCATACAATAAAAATATCGTTGTTATCGCCGATGCAATAACGGCTATGGGAGTTGAACCTCTTGATACAACCAATATTGATGTACTTATTGGTGGAAGCCAGAAAGCATTTATGTTGCCTCCAGGAATGAGTATTTTAGGACTTTCTGAATATGCCCTCACAATCATACAAGATTCAAAGTCTCATAAAAAATATCGGAATGGACTATATTTCAATCTTGCTATCGAGCTAAATAATCAACGCAAAAATACTACTGCTTGGACAGCGCCTACGACAATTATTAGCGGACTTGTCAAATACTTTGAGATTATCCAAGCACTTGGTGAAGGAATGGAGCTAGATTCTGCGCTTATTTGCCAAAACCTACCAAACTCACTAGAAAAAAATAGGCTAGAATCTGGATTTGCATATGCTTATAACCATACTGCTAAACTTGCTTTAGCCACTCGTGAAGCGATAAGAGAGCTTGATCTCAAGGTTTATCCTAAAACTCCAGCTCTTGCTATGAGCACAATAGAGCATAAAGAGCAAGCAGCAAAAATTCGCCAGTGTATGAAAACCTATGGTGTGAATGTCGCTGCGGGGCAAGATCATATCAAAGAGCAAATTTTTCGTATAAACCATATGGGGCTTGTGCGCGTTTATGAGGCAAGTTTTGTTGTCAATGCGCTCGAGCTAAGTCTCAATGCGCTTGGAATTAGGGCTTTTGATGGTAGGGGTGGTGCCACATTTTTGCGAACATTCTATGCGCTCTAACAAACCAAGTATGCACAAAATTAGCCAAATTAATGCCCCTAAGCTCCACCTTATTTCTCTAGGTTGCAGTAAAAATCTTGTCGATAGTGAAGTAATGCTTGGGCGATTGCAGTGCTGCAGCCTAACTGACAATATCAGCGAAGCAGATGTGATCATTATCAATACCTGTGGCTTTATTCAGTCTGCCAAACAAGAAAGTATAAGAACAATCCTAGAAGCTTCAAATATGCGCAAAAATGGAGCGATTCTTGTTGTGAGTGGCTGCCTAAGCGAGCGCTATGCAAAAGAGCTTGAAGAGGAAATAAAGGAAATAGATATTATTATTGGTGTGCGCGATTATGCAACAATTGATAGTCTTTTAACACAAAAAGGTATTGTACTTCCAAATTTTGTCCCCACTAAAACAAAAAACAATGCAATAAGCGCACCAAAACCTCTAGATTCTTCCACTAGAAACAACGCAGATAAAGGCAGCACAGATTCTAGTTCTTTAAATTCTATAGGATACAGAAATCACCCACAAAACCTTGCAAGCAACCAAAAGGTATTTTTAGCCAACGAACATCACAAGCGCATTATAACCGGTTCTAGAATCCACGCCTACATCAAGCTCTCTGAAGGCTGCAATCAACAATGCTCTTTCTGCTCTATCCCAAGCTTCAAGGGCAAGCTCCAGTCTCGTAGCATACAATCTATACTAAATGAAGTAGAATCTCTTGCCAAAGAGGGTTTTATGGATTTTAGCTTTATTGCGCAAGATTCTAGCTCATATTTGCAAGATTTTGGACAAAAAGATGGATTGGTAGCGCTCATAAAGGCACTTGATGCACAAGCCATTGCGCGTAATGCCAGAATCCACTACCTCTACCCCACAAGCACGAGCGAAAAACTCATAGAAGCAATCGCTGCATCTAACATCATACAAAATTATTTTGACATACCCATACAACACATCGCAGATTCTATGCTTGCACGTATGCGACGCAATATTCGTAAAAAACGCTTAAAAGAACTGCTTTCTTTAATGCGCCAAACACCAAATGCATTTTTGCGTAGCACTCTTATTGTAGGTCATCCGGGAGAAAGCCAAGAAGAGTTTGATGAATTGTACGAGTTTGTGGAGGAAGGGATCTTTGATAGACTTAATTTGTTTGCCTTTTCAAGCGAGGAAGGTACGCTTGCCCATACGATGGCAGAAAAAATCCAAACAAAGACCATTAACGCCCGCCTCAATGCGCTCAATAAAATCTTGCGCACACAAGATAAACATCGCTATCAAACACTAAAAAACACCACACTTGAAGTATTGCTTGAAGGAAAAAGCAGTATAAGTGAGTATTTTTATAGTGCGCGCGATAAACGTTGGGGGCTAGAGATTGATGGTGAGATTTTAATCAACGAAAGCGACATAGAATATCCAAAGGCTGGGCTCTATGAAGCATATATTAGCGAGTATAAATATGGACTGCTCTTTGGCAAGCTTACACGTGCGCTCTAGAGCGCACTATGCCTACGGATATTGTGAGATAGAGCAATTTTTGTTGTTTTTGCATACAAAAAAATCCAACGCTAAAAAACAACCAGAATCTAATGTGCAACAAGGATATTGACGATGAAAGTCGCACTTGTTGGATATGGATATTGGGGACGAAATGTGCTTGCTACGCTTGTTCAGCCAGCTTCGCGAGAATATATTGTGCCCTATCCTTTTTTGGCACATACAAATCCACTACAAAAGAATTTAATAGAATCCAAAACACAAGGTGCGCATAAAATACACTTTGAAATAGAAGGTGTTTATGACATTGATATTTCGCAACAAAACAACGCCAAAGTTGCCTACGAAACACTAATTAGCCAAAATGACCAAGCCCTCAAGCATCGCACACTAAAAACCTACGCAAGTTTTGAAGCACTGCTAGCTGATGAAAACATTGAAGCGCTTTTTATTATCACACCACCACACACACATTTTGAGCTTGCTAAAGCCGCTTTAGAGGCGCGCAAACATATATTTGTCGAAAAACCTCTTGCCACAAGCCTCAAAGAGTGCGAGAGCCTCTACGAACTCGCCCAACGATATAATTGTATTTTGCACTGTGATCATATTTTTCTCTATTCGCCAGCAGTTAGTTGGCTTAAGCAAAATCTTGCGCAATTTGGCGAGATTTTGTATGTACAAGCGCGGCGAATTAATCTTGGGCTATTTCAAAGCAATGTCGATGTGATTTGGGATTTAGCTCTTCACGATCTGTCTATATTAGATTATTTATTTACATTAGATATACGATCACATCATACATTGCGCCAGCAATACCAAGGCTTTAGCGCACTAGCAGATATTCATCTTCAGCTAGAACATTTTGGGGCAAACATAAGTGTTTCTTGGCTCTCTCCTATAAAAGTGCGCGAAATGATGATAGGTGGCGCTAAATGCACTGCTATTTATGACGAAACCAAAAAAGATAAAATCGCACTTTTTGATTGTGGGATAATGGCTTCTGATAGCCTCGCAAAAGATTGCTTGTACCAAAAGATGGTGCAATACCATCTTGGTGCTGTTACATATCCCACATTAGGAAGTGTATTGCCATTACAAAGCTCCATAGCAGATTTTGGCTTACAAATCCTGCATAACACGATGCGCAACGAGCTTATAGCTCATACACTGCGCGTGGTACGGACACTTGAAATGATTTCAGACAAATAAAGCATCTAATTTGTACAGAATCTACTATAATTATGGAATCTTCTAGCACAAGGAATAAGTATGACCAAACCAAAAACACTGCACATTATCTTGGTGCTCTTACTTGGGCTTTTGCATCAAGCATTCGCAGAATCTAAAGTAACTAGCCTGCCTCAAGAATATGACCAAAAACACTACATAAACCTACAATCACAAGAAAAAGATTCTACAAATCAAAAAAGTACTTTTCAAAAGTTTGGTGATATTGCTCAATTTTTGCCAGCTACAAGTTTAGGGTACGCGCTTATACTTCGTGATTTTATCGGCGCAAGGGATCAGGTTATTGGTTTTATAGCAGTTATAGCAAGCACCTATGCAATCAAATATTCTTTTAAATTTTTTGCGGATACAAATCCTCAAATTGCACAACTTGCTAAACGTCCTGTACACAATGCATACGAGGGATTTCCAAGTGGGCATACCTCATCAGCTTTTAGTGCCGTAGGATTTTTGCAAAAGCGTTATGGAGTACGTCTTGGCTTACCTGCTGCTATTGTTGCCACTGCGGTTGGTATTTCGCGTATCCATTCACAAAGACATACTGTTTTACAGGTAATTTGTGGTGGAATGCTTGGGTTTTTTATTAGCTTTTTTCTAACAAGAGCGAGAAAGAAAAATACCGCATCAAAACCCATAAACAACAAAACCCTGGTATGTGAGCTTGGGCTTATTTCACTGATGTTTTTATAGCGCAAGAGATGATATGCAAACAACCCACAAATGCGCGCACTGCCAACTTACCTACCCCTTACAAAAACTAAAGCGCACACAAGATTCTCAAGGTAAAGAGCTTTATTTCTGCTGCAATGGCTGCGAAAATGTATATTTTCTCCTCCAAAATGCGGGTTTTGGTGGTTTTTATGAGCGTTTGGGATCAAATGTTCTTACACCCATAACACAACAAACACTCAAAAACAATCAGCAATATGTTTATCTTGATGAACCTCATTTTATTACAAATAACACCACCAAAAAAGACAATTTGCGTGAGGTTAGTATTATTATTGAAGGCATTCATTGTGCTGCGTGTGTATGGCTCAATGAAAATATGCTAGGACTTGAGCGCGGTATCTACAAAACGCATATAAACTACACCAACAATAAAGCCAAGATTCTATTTGATCCAAGTATTATTGGGCTTTCTCGCATTTTTGCTCTTATAGAATCTATAGGCTACCGTGCTCATATTTATGACCCAAGCACTCAAGAAAAACAACTCCAAAATACGCAACGCTCGTTTTTTGTCGCATTTGTTGTAGGAGTGTTTTGTACAATGAGCATTATGATGGTTGCCATAGCGCAATATGCAGGGTATTTCGTGGGTATGAGCCAAGATATGAAAGATGTTTTAAACCTCGTTTCTTGCCTGCTTGCTACACCAGTACTACTCTACACAGGAAGAGTCTTTTTTAGCGGAGCATATTATGGACTAAAAAATGGCTACGTTGGTATGGATTTTTTGGTCGCTTTTGGAGCAAGTCTTACTTTTGTCTATTCGATTTATGCAAGCATTACGCGCAATGGAGAGACATATTTTGAGTCTGTAGCGATGATTATTTTGTTTGTTTTTAGCGGAAAATTTTTAGAAACACGTGCAAAAAGTGCTGCGGGAGACAGCCTTGATAGACTGCATTCTATTTTGCCAAGTGTTGTAGATGTAGAATCCGAAACAGGCATACAACAAAAAACAAAAGAATCTCTAAAAATTGGCGATATTGTTCGCATAAAGCCAGGAGAAATGCTCCCTTGTGATGGTATTGTGCTTCAAGATGCGTTGCTTGATATGCAATCTCTTAGTGGTGAGAGTATGCCAATAGCCAAGAAAAGGGGCGATGAAGTGCTCTCTGGTAGTATTGCGCTGGAACATTCTTTTACCTACGAGGTATGCAAAAGTTATAAAACATCAGCAATGTATAAGATTATCAATCTTCTTGAGGAAAGTATTGCACATCGTCCAAAAATCCAAAATCTTGCCAACTCACTCTCAAAATATTTCTCGCGTATAGTGCTACTCATCGCTTTGTGTGGATTCTGTGGTTGGTGGTGGTGGGATAATGATATGCAACACGCTCTTATTGTTACTATTTCTGTAATTGTTATTTCCTGCCCTTGTGCACTTGCGTTAGCTACGCCTATTGCTAGTGTTGTTGGCATAAGTAATGCCTACAAAAATGGCTTGATTTTTAAAGAAGCACGATTTTTAGAAACTTTGGCGCGTGCTAAAGTTGTTGTATTTGATAAAACAGGCACTCTTACAAATGGTACGCCGATTTTGTATGCAACAAAAAAATTTATGCCTTTTGATGAAAATCTCTTTGCAAATTTTACTAGCTTGTCTGCTCACCCTATTTCGCGCGCTTTATCCAAAGCAGTTCCTATCACACAAAAACTTGCTCTGACAAACATTACCCAAAAAGATTCCCGCGGAATCTACGCAGAATATGAGGGCTTAGAGCTACTTGGCGGGAATCTAAAGTTTTTGGCAGATTCTGGTGTGATAATCACCACGCAACAAGAGTTAGCAAGCGATCTTAATAAAATGAGTGTCTTTGGATATAGTGTTAATAAGCAGCTTGTTGGGGTGTTTTATCTACAAGATACCTTAAAAAATGGAGCTTTGGAGCTTATTTCTTATCTTAAAAAGCAAGGCAAACAAATAGTACTTTTAAGTGGGGATAGAGAAGGTGTTGTACAAGATGTAGCACAAAAGCTTCATATACAAGAGTGGCAAGCAAACCTACTACCCACAGATAAAGCGTATTATATTCAAGAAAAAATTATTCAAATGCGTGCAAACAAATCCAACGATACAGAATCTAAATATGCTGATATATACGAAAGCGGCAGTGTAGTGATGATAGGCGATGGATTAAACGACATTCTTGCTTTACAAAGTGCGCAAGTAGGCATTTCTATGGGTGCTGGAAGCGATGTGGCAATCGCACAAAGCGATATTGTTATTCTTAATGATACGCTAAAAGGCGTTCAAAGTGCCTTTGTTATCGCCACACGAACCTATCAGAGGATTAAGCAGAATCTTATGCTAAGTATTGCGTATAATGCTTTGCTTATCCCACTTGCACTTGCTGGGCTTGTTATACCACTTGTTGCAGCTCTTAGTATGAGTCTTTCATCACTTATTGTTGTGGGGAATTCCCTGCGTAAATATGCTTAATATATCTTAGATTCTGATGTGAGCCAAATCCAAACCATAAATTTTAGGAACATTCTACGCAATATTGTCCATCAAGCTCTTCTAACCGTTTTCTGTATGATTTCAAAAGACACTCCACATCACCATCGCATTCTTTTACATTTTCAAGCCAGAGTTTTTGGCTTTCTTTTAGGGTTGTAGCCTTTTTTGTATCGTGATTTTTTAACAATTCTGCATAAAAATCATTAAGCAAAATATCATAGTAACCAAGTAGTATTTCACTTGAATGGCAAATTGTTTTTTCGTTGCTTGTGCGAGCTTTGGTACAATCAAAGGCAGGATGAACTTTGTTTTGTTGATAGCTTACTCCTACTTCTAATGGTGAAAAACACGTATTTTTTGTCGCTAGCAAATAAGGCGAATCACTGCTTGAAGAAGCTTCTTTTAGCGGTGCTCTTTGGGAGCTTACTTGAAGTTGTAGCGTGCATCCTTTGTTAATAACTTCTGCTTTGTCATAACTCAGTAGGCGAATTTTGGCATTAAAGCGAGGTTTGCTTTCTTCAAAAATAAATATACGAAAAGTACATAGATTGTCCCTACATTGTGCAATATCAATATAATAGTCGCCAAAAGCTACCCAACGCCCCTGCCAAGATGACCGAAACTCCACATCACCAAACATTATACTAGCAGCAAATAATAACGATAGTGCTAGAACCTTGCGAGATATTTTTGTTTGTCGCATAAACTTATCCTTGAGTTTTGTTATATCATAGCATATTCTATACATTATTTCTCTATTGCGTTACAATATACTATTTAAGGATTTGGAGAGGAAATGACATTATTTGAATTATCTTGTATTGCACAGTATATACAAAGTTTCAAAAAACTTCATTATATCAAGCGCATAAATGATATGCTTTTTAAACTTGAGCTGCGCGGTGGAGGGCAAGATTCTAGCACCAGTATGAGCAATATTTTATATATTGATATGGAACGTGGAAATAGTTCTATATTCATCGCACCAGCTCCTCTCACAAGTGCAAAACATTATAGTGCACCCTTTGATAAAACCTTAGAAAAACTTACTCAAACGCAAATTCTCTCGTGCGTTTTACATAACAACGACAGAATCCTACGTCTAAGACTTTTGCAAAGATCCAGCTATAAACAACAAGAAATATACTTACAATTCGAATTTAGCGGCAAACATACTAATGTTATCATTCTAAGTACGCAAGAAATTATTCTTGATGCGTTGCGCTATATTTCATCATCACAATCATCACGCCCAATAAAAATAGGCTCTTCCCTTGCACCAATGCCCCAAAACCCAAACACACATAAAAGTTTAAGTTCTGAAAATCCAGAATCTAATCAAAATATTATAAAACTGCTTACTAACACATATACAAAAAACCAAGCACAAAGAATGCAAGCACAAAAGCAAACCATCATTACAACACTTACACGTACAAAAAATAAATTTAATGCTTTACTTATTGCACTTCCAGAATCTGACACTTTGTTTCAGCAAAGCCAGATTTTGCACAAAAACGCAACCTTATTACTCACGCATATCTATGAGCTAAAGCCATACCAACAGAATGTTCGTCTGTATGATGAAAATAACCAAGTGCACAATATTGCCCTATTACCAGCATCAAGCCCACAAGAAAGTATTAATCAAATGTTCAAATTATCAAAAAAATATGCTAAAAAAGCAAAAAATATTCACAAAGAAGTGAAAAATCTCCAAAGCAAAATAAATTTTCTTGAGCGTGAGATAGAGTTTATCACACAATGTAAAGATCTTGATATGCTAAAAATTCTTAAGCCAAGGCAAATAAACAAAGCAAAATCCAAAACCACCACGTATGGAATGATATTTTTCATAGAAGGATTTAAAATTTCTATAGGGCGCAATGAAAGAGAAAACAAAACTCTTCTCGAAAATGCAAAAGCTGATGATATATGGCTACATATTCGTGATGTTCCTTCTTCACATATGATTATTCACTGCGGAAAACACAAGATCTATCCGCAAATTTTAGAAAAAGCAGGAGAAATCCTCGTAGGTGTTAGCACAACTCAAAGAGGCAACTTTTGTGTCGATTATACGAAAAGAAAATTTGTTAAAATAGTACAAGGTGCGAATGTAGTGTATGCAAAACACCAAAGCTTACATTATTGCAAATGATTAAAAGGATTTATAATGGCTATTTCAACAATTGGTAACATCACTTATATCAATCAAAATATGCAAACAACATCTGCTGCATATGCTAATGCTGCGCAAAGAGGGGATATTATCCCTCAAGAATTTGAGGATAAACTCAAAGAAATCCAAGAAGTTCGCCCAACAGAAACAGATATGAAAATTAATAAAGATTCTAAAAATAAGCATAACCAAGAGAAAGAAGAACAAAAACAAGCGGGAAGTGAAGAAAATACAGAAGAAAATGATGAAAAGACTATCCCAAAATCTTCTGGTGATGGGCATCTACTCAATATCAAAGTATAAATATTAGTTTATTCTAAGCTTAAACTAAAGATTCCTCGCGTGGGTAATAGCCACAGCGATTGCATCTGTTATATCAAGAGGTTTTATCTCGGCTTTTATGCCTAAAATCTGCTTAACCATAAAAGCAACTTGTGTCTTATCAGCTTTTGCTTTACCCGTGATTGTTTTTTTTATTTGCAAAGGCGTATATTCAGCAAAATTACCTACTTCTTGAAGAATCTTTAAACCTATTGCACCGCGCATTTGTGCGAGCTTTAGAACACTTTTTGGATTATAAGCGTAAAAAATGTCCTCCATTGCCACAGAATCTATTGTATATGTGTTAAATACAAGATCAATCCCTTCAACAAACTCTAAAATCTGACTTTGCAAGTTCCGCTCCATAATTTTGATAAAACCCGCTTCAAGAAGCCTAAGCCTTGGGGTGGATTCAAGAACTGCATATCCACAATTTCTACTTCCAGGATCTATTCCTAAAATTATCATTCCTGCTCATTTTATTTTTTTCACAATTTGATTTTGTTACAATACCTGAAGTCTGCTTTTACATTGTTAAGTAAATACGAAAAAAGCAAAATTATAAAATAAATGTTCTCAATTATTCACATCTTTTTCACATATTATTTTAAAGAAATGTGAATAATTATCATAAAATACGAAGGTATATGATGATTTGGGATGAAGTGCTCCATAACCTCAAACAAGAAATCTCTCCTTATGAATTTGAAACCTACATTTCACCAATTAAATACGATGAAAACGCTTCCAAGAGTAATTTAGCAGTTCTTGTTGTTCAGAACGTTTATATCGAAAAATGGGTTAAAACTAAGTATGCAGAAACTATTGCACATAACTTTGAGATTATCTCAAAAACCAAGCCAGAAATAAAGATCATCGTTGCTAAAGACAAACAAAATGTGAAAAAGTCCCATATGAAAAATTCAAGGGTTCAAAACCAAAATTTTTTCAATTCACAACAGTCTTTTGATAACTTTGTCGTAGGAAATAGCAATAAATCCGCTTTTACTATCGCAAAGAGTGTAGCCGAACATCAAGCAAAGTTTTATAATCCAGTATTAATTTATGGTCAAACAGGACTTGGAAAGACACATTTACTTTATGCAATTGGCAACTTTGTTCTTGAAAAAAACAAAAAAATAATCTACATAACTACAGAAGAATTTATGAATGAATATCATAAACACCTAAAACAGCATACAATGGACACTTTTCGAGATAATTACCGCAATTGCGATTATTTCTTAATTGATGACGTACAATTCTTAAAGGGAAAAAGCAACCTACAAGAAGAATTTTTTAATACTTTTGAAGCACTTTATAAAAACAAAAAACAAATTGTTATGACCTCTGACAAACTTCCTAAGCAAATACAAGGTCTTGAAGAACGCTTACGTTCGCGATTTGAGGGTGGTATGATGATGGAAATTCAAACTCCAGAAATCGAGACAAAAATCCGTATTATCGAACAAAAATGTCGTGACAACCAAATCAATATGGACAAAGAAATTATAATTTTCTTGGCAGAAAATATTAATGAAAATATTAGACAAATCGAAAGTACCATTCTTAAACTTAATTTTCATCACTCTATGACAAATCAACCATTCAATATCACAATGGCAAAAAACGTCCTTAAAGAAACCCAAAAAGAGACTTCTGGTGAAATCAACCTAGAAAAAATCATTAACACCGTAGCACGCGAATGCAATATCAAACCAAGTGAAATCATTTCAAAATCACGCATTTCAAAAATAGTACAAGCAAGACATCTTGTCATCTACCTCACTCGCACTCTCTCTACGATAGATTCTATGGGCATACTCGCACAAAAGCTCAATATGAAAGATCATAGTGCCATTTCAAAAGCTTTCAAACAAATAACCAAAAAAATAGAACAAGACGAAAATCTAAAACAACTTACTAAAGACCTAAAAAACAAAATACAGAAAGAAAAAAATCCCTAATTTATCTAGTTTCTGATAAAATAGCAGTGAAAATACGTGAAAAATAAAGAAAAGTGTAGCAATGGAAAAAGTCCCAAAACAATGGAAAAACAAAAGATTTTCACTTTTTCACAACCCCTACTACTACTACTAGTACTTTAAACTTATAAAGGAGTAAGCAATGAAAATCACACTCAACAAAAACAACTTTGAAATTATTCTTAATAATTTCCAGTCTTTTTTAGACAAAAAAGATTCCTCACAAATCACATCTCATATTTACTTAGAAACTATAGAAAATAAACTACTCCTCAAAGCAACCGATTACGAAATTGCTATTCAATCAAAAATAGATATTCTCCAAAATCTAGAGAATGGTATAGCTACCATCGAAGGAAAAAAAATCCTCCCCATCATTAAACAATTAAAAGATGGCGAAGTAACACTTGAAACAAAAGATGGGCAAATCTTCGTAAAACAAGGTAAAACAAAATTTAAGCTTTCTTCTTTTAATGCAGCAGAATTCAACGATGCTACAAGATTCCCAGAAATAAGTGATTCAGACATAAAAATCAATTTACAAGCTACAGATTTTATAGAATCCATAAAGAAAGCCGCGATTGCTGCTGATTCAAATAATCATCGAATCGAACTAACAGGAACACTACTTGATGTAAAAGATTATCACTGCAATTTTGTTGGCTCTGATACAAAAAGACTTGCTATCATACGCCAAAATACACAATCTATTGGTACACAAATCTCTATCATCATACCAAAACGTGCTATTATGGAGATAGCTAAACTTTTTTATGATGAATTTGAAATATATTTTTCATCAACAATGCTCTTTATCAAATCACAAAACTATACCTTCTCTACTAAACTTATCAATGGTAAATATCCAGATTATGAAAAAATTATCCCAAAAGAATTTAAAACACAGCTGAAACTTCCTAAAAATGAAATTATCGAAGCTATTAAACTTATGAATCCACTTTCTACGAATGTTAAAATAACGTTTGATTCTAATGGTTTATTGTTTGAAGCAATGAGTTCTGAAGAGTTAGAATCTGCTAGTACACAGGTAGAAATTCCTTTAAACATAACAGAATCTATCACACTTGGTACAAATTCTCGATATATTCTTGATTTTTTAGCTTTAATTCATAGTACAGAGTTTGAGATTCTTATCAATGAAGCAAATATGCCATTTATGCTAAAAGATGAAAACTATTCAACAATTATTATGCCTGTGCTTTGCTAAAGGATAACAATGCAAGAACAAAATCAAAACAAAGAAAAAACATATACCGGTCATAATATAAAAGTTTTAAAAGGCTTAGAAGCAGTTCGAAAGCGACCTGGAATGTACATTGGTAGTACAAATATCAATGGCTTACATCATATGGTTTATGAAGTAGTGGATAACTCTGTAGATGAAGCTATGGCTGGATTTTGTAATAATATTACAATTACACTTACAAAAGAAGGTAGTGCAATCATAGAAGATGATGGACGTGGAATTCCTGTAGATATACATCCTACAGAAAATATTCCCACTGCCACTGTAGTTCTTACAATTTTGCATGCTGGAGGAAAGTTTGACAGCGAAGTATATAAAGCTTCAGGAGGTTTGCACGGTGTTGGTGTCTCTGTCGTAAATGCTCTCTCAAAACGCTTAATTATGACAATTTATAAGCATGGTAATATTTATCGTCAAGAATTTGAAAAAGGTATTCCAACATCAGATTTAGAGATCATTGGAAAAAGTGATAAAAATGGTACAACTATTGAATTTTTTCCAGATGATGAAATTATGGAGATCATAAATTTTGATAAAGAAGTGCTTTCGCACCGTTTTAAAGAAATGGCATATCTCAATCAGAATTTAACAATTAATTTTATCGATGAGCGTAGTGACTTTAAAGAATCTTATCATTTTGAAAATGGTCTTATGCAATTTATTCAAGATATTAATAAACGCCCTTCTATTGCCTCTGTAATTTACTTTCAAGGAAATGAACAAGATACAGAAGTTGAAATAGCACTTACTTATAATGAAGGTTTTGATGAACATCTTTTGAGCTTTGTAAATAACATTCGTACACCTGATGGTGGAACACACGAAGCAGGTTTCAGAGCCGGACTTAGTCGTGTGATAATGAATTATATTGAAGCAAATGCAAATGCACGTGAAAAAGATATAAAAGTCACAGGTGATGATGTGCGTGAAGGGCTTATAGCAATTGTATCGACGAGAATTATTGATCCACAATTTGAAGGGCAGACAAAAGGAAAACTTGGCAGTTCCTTTGTTAAACCGATTGTTCAAAAGCTTACTTTTGAACGTTTAAGTAAATATTTTGAAGAAAATCCAAACGATGCGAAAGCTATTATGCAAAAGGCATTGCTCGCTGCTAGAGGTCGTGAAGCAGCTAAAAAAGCACGAGAACTTACACGTAAAAAAGAAAATTTTTCTGTAGGTACATTGCCGGGTAAGCTAGCTGATTGTCAAAGTAAAGATCCCACAGAATCTGAAATATACCTTGTGGAAGGAGATTCTGCTGGGGGGTCTGCCAAGCAAGGGCGCGATAGAGTGTATCAGGCAATTTTACCATTGCGCGGAAAAATTTTAAATGTTGAAAAATCTCGCTTAGATAAGATTCTTAAAAGTGAAGAAATAAAAAATATGATAACTGCTTTTGGCTGTGGAATTGGCGAGGATTTCAATCTTGAGCGATTACGTTATCATAAGATTATTATTATGACAGATGCAGATGTTGATGGTAGTCATATTCAGACTTTGCTTATGACATTTTTTTACCGTTATTTAAAGCCTCTTATCCAAAATGGGTATATTTATATTGCCCAACCACCTCTCTATCGACTACAACTCAAAAAAAATAAGAAAAAAGAGCTTTATCTTAAGGATGATAAAGCATTAAGTGATTTTCTTATCCAAAATGGCATCGAAAATTTTAGATTTGATGGAATTGGTGAGAATGAATTGATCGAGGTGTTAAAACGTATTTCACATTATCGTTTTATTTTAAAAGAATTAGAAAAACGTTATGCTATGATAGAAGTTGTGCGATTTTTGATTGAAAATTCTTCTTCACGTGAGTTAGATTTTAAACAAATGCTAGAAAAAATTGAAAAGTTTTTATCGAGTATTGCGTGTAATATTCTAAATAAAACTATTGGTGAGGATTCTTTAACGCTTTTTGTTCAAACTACTACGGGTCTTGTGGAAATAACTATTGATAGAACACTTTTTGAGAATAATTTCTTTAAAGAGGCGTGCGATATTTATGAAAAAATCCAACAACGTGAGTTAGCATTTTTAGAAAACAAAGATATTATAAAGGTTTTAGAAGATATTGAGGATTCTACTAAGAAAAGCTATGATATGCAAAGATACAAGGGTTTAGGTGAGATGAATCCTGATCAACTTTGGGAAACTACAATGACACCAAGTAGCCGTACATTACTGCGTGTTACTCTTCCAGATGATGAAGAAGCAGATAGAATTTTTACGCTTTTTATGGGAGACGAGGTAGAACCAAGACGTGAATATATTCAGCTTCATGCTAAAGATGTCAAGAATCTTGATGTGTAATTATTATTTTTTATAAGGATTTATGTTGTTGTTTGAAAGAGAAAAAATTATCGTTGTTGATGGGGTGGAAATCCTTTCATATGGTATTGATTATGAATTTATGACTATTTTTATTATAAGCTGCGTTGTTGCTTTTGGTATTTATTTTCTACCAAGCTTGATTGCTTTTGGTAGAAACCATAGAGATAAAATCATAATTCTTCTAATTGATGTGTTTTTTGGTTGGAGTATAGTTGGGTGGTTTATTGCACTTGGTTGGAGTTTTACAAAAAAAGATTGATAAGAGTTGTCATATTTCTATTTCTAGTCCTACAGGACAATGATCACTACCAAAAACCTCTGGATATATACTTGCATTTTTGAGTTTTGAATCAAGTACTTTAGAACAGAGAAAATAATCAATCCTCCATCCTGTATTGTTTTCTCGTGCTTTGCCCATATAACTCCACCAACTATAGGCTCCTTCTAATGTAGGGTAAAAATGTCGAAAAGTATCAGTAAATCCAGAATCTAAGAGTTTTGTCATTTTTTCGCGTTCTTCATCTGTAAAACCAGCGTTTCTGCGATTTGTTTTTGGGTTTTTGAGATCTATTTCTTGGTGAGCAACATTGAGATCGCCACATACAATCAAAGGCTTGGTTTGTTCTAGTGTTTTGAGATAAGTACGAAAATCATCTTCCCATTCCATTCGGTATTCTAGTCGTTCAAGTTCACGTTTGGAATTTGGTGTATAGACATTTACAAGATAAAAGTTATTATATTCGGCAGTAATTATGCGCCCCTCTTTATCGTGGTGGGCTATCCCCATATCATAGGTTACATTTAGAGGTTTTTGTTTAGTGAATACTGCTACGCCAGAGTAGCCTTTTTTTTCAGCACTATTCCAATATTCCTCATAATTTGGAAAATCAAAAGTAGCTTGTTCACGTTGCATTTTGGATTCTTGAATGCAAAATATATCCGCATCTATAGTATTAAAAAAATCCATAAATCCTTTATTCATACAGGCACGCAGACCATTAACATTCCAAGAGATAAGCTTCATACTAATTCCTTTAAATAGAATCTATAAGCAAAGCGCAATTATATAGTAAAAATGCTTTGTTTATTAAATTTTTAAGCGAATTTTTAAGCAAAATAGGGCAAAATTCAGGTTTGACTTATGGCTAGATTGTCTTTGTTTTAGTCATTAAGGCTCGATAGCTCAGTCGGTAGAGCAGGAGACTGAAAATCTCCGTGTCGGTGGTTCGATTCCGCCTCGAGCCACCACGACTGTTTCTTTCATTTTGTTTTTATAAATTAAACTACAATGCTTCTGTCTCGTTGTTTTTCTTTTTGTCCCTAAACGTTATGCTATAAATTGAGCCATATAGTACAGCTTGATTTTTTTGTGTTTTATTGTTACTATAATTCTTGCGTAGATTTTAGATCTATACAAAATAATATTAAAGAGCTATTTATGAAAAGGTTGGTTTGTATTTTTTAGCGTTGGTAATGTTTGGCTTTGGCTCTTTATCTGTACAGACTGCAGAATTAGACACAAAAGATAAAGAAGATATCTTTGGTATGCAAAAATATACACAGATAGCTATGCTCTCTGAAGAAGAGGTGAAAGAAACACAGGTGGAAGGGTTTTTGTTATCATTTGGAATAGCAGCTTTGATAGGATTAAGATCGCTTGCTTATAATTGTTTTACAGGGAATTGTGAATTCGAAACAGGTGGTTTATGGAAATGGTAAGCAAATGGTTTGTACAAGTTATTTTATTATACGTTAGTTTATGTACTAGCGCATGGGCTTGGAAATGCCATTATGACTTTTACTGCCAAGATGCGCGCATAGGGCTTGGAGGTTACTATGCACACTTCACTTCTCCTTCTGTTAGCACACATAATGGAGGAGGCTTTCTTACGCTACAAGAGCATATGCATTGGAAATGGTTTTATCTTGGTATAGATGCATATAGTGGCATTGGTGGCTCTTCTTTGAGTGGTGTAGCAAGTGGTAGTGGTATGTATGAGAAAGTATCAGATAGAAATTGGTTTTTTACTTTTGTAACGAATATTGGTATGAATTTTGGCTCGTTAGAAAAGCCTACCTTTTTGTATCTGACACTTTCTCCAGAGTGGTATGACATTGGATTTGAAAAGGATAGAGGTAGATTTATAAACGGAATGTTATTGTTTGGGCTTGGCACATTTAATCGTACAATGCTTACGGACAAAATTGGGCTAGAATCTAGGGCGAATGTTGCTTGGGATGTTACGCGTAGGCTTGTTGGCTATGGGTATAATGTACGATCAGATCAAGTAGTTGGTGCATTTGATGGAAGCTATAAAGTGGAGCTTGCACTAGGAATAGTCTATCGAGGTAATGCCTATAATGGCGTAGAAGATGTAGGAAAAGTACTCACAAGTGCAAGGAGATTTGAGATTCCAGATCTTTACGCAAAAATCAAGGGAATCTACTACCACACAAAAGGGCTTAATGTTCCCTATTTAGAGACACAAACTCTGCGCTATCCCACAACTGATAATTTTGTGTTTATGCTTGAATTTGGTATAGGGCTTAATGCACCATTTATTTGATAATAAAAGCACTCTCTTTAATTTCCCTTTTGTTTTTTTCTGTTCTTGGCTCGGTGTGAAAGCAATCAATGGTGTATTTTGCTGTAAATCCTTATGTATCGTTAAATGTAGGGGTAGAATATAAATACAAAAGTAGAGATAGTATTGATGACACTCTTTTGGCACCACTTGGATCATCGCTAGGCTATACGTTTGGAATCGGGTATGAAATAAAGCCAAAGCTCATATTTTTCGCTAATACAGAGATTTTTCCTACAAGTCAATACACAAACAACTCTTTTTCTTTAATGCTCTCTTATAGAATCTAAGAAATACAATGCGCGTATTATTTTATCATTTTTATATGTATCATTGGTTTTAGCGCATAGATTTATAACGAGCCCATATAAATTATGAATCCTATGCGTTCTTGGATAGAATTGCGCGATGAAAATCTTGCAAGACAACGTTATGATTATAGCTGTGGTGCAGCATCACTTTCTAGTATTTTGATGTATTATTATGGATTAGAAAATGCAGGCGAACGAGAAATTTTGGAGGCGATATTATCAAACAAAGGGATTGATAGTAGTTAGAAAGAAAATATAGAAATAGATGAGAATCTGTGGAAAAAACCTAGCATATCGTTTTATGATTTAGGAGAGTATGCTAAAGCACCTGGTTTAAAGCTAATAGGATTGGCACTTTATATGGAGAGCAAAGTTACAAATCCCTGTTATAGTGTATGTGAATATGCGCGATATAGAACATTTTAGTGTGTTCAAAGAGATAGATGAACATTTCGCTTATCCTGCTGATCCAAGTTTTGGCAATATAAAGGTGAGTCTTAAAAAATTTCAAGAAATGTTCTTACTAGCGCAAGGACCTACAATATCCAGGAAAGATTATTGCTTTTATCCTACAAGAAGATAAACATACAGCAGAAACCCAAAGTTTATGGAGCTAGATAATAGTTTATTTGTTGTATATGAAGCTATTCAAGATTAACTTGTTTTCTAAATACATTAAAACACCAGCATTTCACGCTTGATTTTATTAAGTTTATCAATTTGTTCTTTTAATAAATCGACTTGATCATTGATCTGCCCTAATACCGCCATTTGTAGGTGTTCTGGCATATCCATAGAACCTCGTTTTATCATAATATAATCCACAAAGCTGATTTTACCCATACTTAGTAGAATCTGGATTTCATCTCGTATTTCTTCTATTCTTGCAATGATTTCATCGATTTTTTCAAACATTTCTACTCCTTTGTTGTTGAAAGATTCAAGATTTAATGCCTGCACTAATTAATGTGTGAATGTGTAATACCCCAAGAATATGTTTTTGTTTATCTGTGATGATAAGAAGTTGAATTTTATTGTGCTCAATAAATGCTAATGCTTCACTTGCAAGAAGATTTGGATTCTCATAGGTTTTTGGATTTTTATTTGCATAAATTAGTGCTTTAGCATTAAGATCAAAATGTGCAGACATCATAGCCCTGCGTAAATCACCATCGCTTAGAACCGCTATAAGCTTGTTATTTTCTGTGATAAGAGCATTACCTAGTCGTTTTTCACTCATTACGATAATAGCTTCTTTAAGTGGTGTATTTGATGAGATAATGGGTAGATTCTCTGTTTGCATAAGATCAGAGATTTTTACAAAAAGCTGTTTTCCAAGGCTACCGCCCGGGTGTAATTTACCAAAATCATATTTATTAAATTTCCTTGCTTCTATGAGACAAGCTGCTAATGCATCTCCCATAGCAAGTGTTAGAGTTGTTGAACTCATTGGTACGGCGTCTATGGTACACGCTTCTTTACACACACTAATAGGCAAAAAGAAATCACCAAGTTTGCTTAGTGGTGAATGCTCTGCTTTACTCATAGTGATAATAGCACGACTTCTGTGTTTTAAGTGAGGCATAATGCTTAAGATCTCCACACTTTCTCCACTATAACTGATAACAAGCATTATATCTTGTGTTTGTACCATACCTAGATCCCCGTGAAGTGCTTCAGTAGGGTGGAGAAAAAAGCTAGGTGTGCCAGTAGAAGCAAGCGTAGCAGCAATTTTTGCTCCAATGTGCCCGCTTTTTCCTACTCCACAGACGATAAGTCGTCCTCCATTAGCCGTAGAATCTATAATAGCTGCAATCATTGTGTGCCATTGTATTTGCTCACATTGTTTTGCTGTGCGCAATAGCTCTGTGGCTTCTGATTCAAGTGTATTGCGGGCAATTGTGCCGAAATTATGTGTTTTAGCATTTTGTGAGTTATCACTAGATTCTGTAATGCTTTGGGATTTTGCCATATTTATCCCTTTATTATGCGACAAAGATATGCAAAAGAACTGCTGGATATTTTTTAAGCTTTTTAAACAAAAGTTTTCTCGAGAGATTACGTAATTCACCCTCTAAAAGCTTTTTGTTATTGATAATTTCTGGTTTCATTGTACGTATTGCCATTTCAATAGCACCTTGTAATTCTTTTTGTAGTTCTTTTTCCTCTTTTTGACTGACTACACCCACCATTTCTATCTCAAAAGATCGCATTCTTTGATCCTTTTGGGCGATAAATAATACCATACTAATAAGCCCAGCATCAGCGAGATCTTGGCGATCTTGTACGGTAGAACTATCAACTTCCCTGCAGGCTTGGTTATCGATAAAAACTTTACCGGATTTAACATTGCCGACTTTTTTTATGTAGCTTGGATTGACTTCGATTTGATCACCATCTTCCATAAGTAAGATGTTTTTTTCTAATACACCACATTTTATTGCTGTATCTTTGTGTTTTGCAACGTGATTGTATTCTCCGTGTACAGGAAGGAAGAATTTGGGATTAATAAGTCTGAGCATAAGCTTTTGCTCTTCTTGTGCAGCATGACCACTTACGTGGATTTCACTGAAATCTTGATAAGCTACACTTGCTCCGGCTTTCATAAGAAAATTAAGCACTGCTGAAACAGAACCTTCATTGCCCGGAATCGCTTTTGCTGAAAGAATGATAAGATCTGTTGGCTTAATTTTTACGTGACGATGCTCATCGGTTGCCATACGATAAAGCGCACTCATTGTTTCTCCTTGCGAACCTGTTGTGATGATGAGAATCTCGCTTTCTGGATATTTTTCGATTTCGTGTGCTTCGATAAAAATATTATTTGGCAAAATGACATATCCAAGCTCACGTGCTATGTCAATATTTTTTTCCATAGAGCGTCCTATTACACAAACCTTTCGTCCATATTTTATGCCATACGTAATTGCTTGATAAACACGATGAATATTAGAACTGAAAGTGCTCATTATCACACGTCCTTGTGCGTTTTTAAACAATGTATCAAATGTTGGACCAACAACAGCTTCGCTTTGTGTACAGCCACTTTTGTGAGAGTTGGTAGAATCACTTAAAAGCAACATAACACCTTGCTCACCATAATGTGCTAGACGATGGAGATCTGTAGGAAGATTGTCAATTGGTGTATGGTCGATTTTAAAATCTCCAGTGTGAATGATGAGTCCAGCTTCTGTTTTGATAGCAAGAGCTGAAGAATCAATGATAGAGTGCGTGATGTGAATCCATTCTATTTCAAAATCTCCTATTCGTACAGGTTCGCGTTTTTGAATGACTTTGAGCAAAGGACGAAATTTTTTTAATCCGTGCTCATCAAACTTTGCTCCTATCATACCTAATGCAAGTGGTGTACCGTAGAGAGGGAATTGTAATTCTTTGAAAAGATATGGTACCGCGCCTATATGATCTTCGTGTGCGTGAGTTATAACAATGCCGGCAATTTTATCTTTTATAGAGTGGATATAGCTAAAATCTGGAATTAGAATATCGACACCATGCATATTTTCTTCTGGGAAGCTCATACCAATGTCAATAATGATCGCAGATTTTTCTGTTTCCATAACCATCATGTTACCACCGATTTCACCAAGTCCTCCAAGTGGTGTAATACGTACGTGTGCTTTTGTATTGAGATTGAGTTTATTATGGGGGTTGAGATTGTTTTTTTGGATTCTAGTATTGGTTTCTACACCTTTTTTTAGATCTTTGTGGAATGCAAGATTACCCTTTTCGCTAGCACCTTGTACTTCTCTGGCACCACCATTTGTCTGTTGTTCTGTCTTATTACGATTTGGCCATTGACGTTTTTGGGTTTGGGGATTTTCTGCAGATTTACTACGGCTTTGTATAGATTTTTGTAAAGCATCATTTTGCGCGTCATTTGTTTTATTGTTGTGTTGTTCGTCAGGCTTTTTAAAACGAGAGCGAAAAAACCTGCGCCTAGGCTGAGTATTGTTGTTAGAGCTATTGCTATGGTCATTCATTGGTTGTTCCTTTCAAATGTTTGTAAATTTGGTGATATTTTTGTGTGCTTACTTCGTGTGGTCGTGTGTTCTGTGTGATTTGCTGTTGTTTAAAGATAGATTCTAGTTTTGTTCTAGAATAATGTGTCGCAAGATTATTAAAGAGTTTTTTGCGCGGAGCACAAAAAGCGATCTTTAGCATATCTTCAAAGCCTTTTGTTATTCCTAAAGCTTTTTTTTGCTGTTTTTGATGTACAAAAACAGATGAGGTAACTTTGGGCATAGGATAAAATGCTTCTTTTGGAACATCAAAAAGTAGGCTAGTTGTGCCAACACTTTGAGCAAGAATACTTAGAGCACAAAAGCCACTTTCTTTAACAGCTGCACAAAATTTCAACGCGACTTCTTTTTGTGTCATCACAACAAACCCTTCACACATAGGATCTTTGAGGAGATTAAGAACAATACGTGTTGCGATGTAATATGGGAGATTTGAAACAAGAATGTAAGGCTCATTAGCAAGCCATCCTTTTTGCATATCCCTTTTGCTTGTATTAGTTATCTTATCTTTCTTTGATCTTGTTATGTCGCATTGCATTTGTATAGATTCTGTATGAGAATCTATACAAGAATCTTGTGTTTGCTCATAAAAAGGCAAAGAAAGTACATCGCAATGCAACAATGTGAATTGATTCTGATATGGGCACGATGAGAATTTTTGCAAAACAAAAGAACACAGATCAGCGTCAATTTCATAAGCTGTGAGACTTGAGATTGTTAAAAGCCTTTCTGATAAATCACCCAAACCAACACCAATTTCTATGAGTTTTTGTCCTTTTAGAATCTTGGTGCTTACTTGGACGATCTGATCAAGAATGTAAGGATCTTTCAAAAAATTTTGCCCAAATTGCTTTTTGGCTTGCAATAAAAAAATCCTTTAATTTATTTCTTGACATAATTGTATCAAGTTTTTCATTAATTATTGTAAAGAATTGGCTATGATTCTGTTGTTAAAATATTTTACTAAGTAGAATCTAAACAAGAAAGAGGAGTATAAATGAGTCGCCTTGCAAAAAGAATCATTCCTTGTTTAGATATAAAAAATGGACAAGTTGTAAAGGGGGTGCACTTTGTGGGCTTACAAAATATTGGTGATCCGATTGAGTTTGCAGTATTTTATAATAATGCTGGTGCGGATGAATTGGTGATCTTAGATATTACTGCATCGTTTGAGCATAGACAAATTGTCAGTGATATTATTAAACATATTGCAAAAGAAGTATATATTCCTCTCACGGTTGGTGGAGGCATACGAACACTTGATGATATTTATATGCTTTTAGATTCTGGTGCAGATAAAATCAGTCTTAATAGTGCTGCGATCAATAATCCTTCTCTTATAAATCAGGCAGCAAAAAGGTTTGGTTCGCAATGTGTGGTAGTTGCGATTGATGTGCGCACTAATATAAGTGGATATAAAGAAGTTTATATTAAGGGAGGACGAGAATCTGCAAATCTAGAGATGTGTGAATGGGCAAAAATTTGTGAAGATAACGGAGCAGGAGAGTTTTTGCTTACAAGTATGGATACAGATGGTACAAAAAGTGGTTATGATATTGTTGCGCTTAAATCATTGCGTCAGGCAGTGAAACTTCCAATTATTGCTTCTGGTGGAGCTGGTTGTAAGGAAGATATAGCCGAAATTTTTACTTTAGATGTTGCAGATGCCGCACTTGCAGCAAGTATATTTCACAATAATGAAATTACGATTATGGAACTGAAGCACTATTTAGCCACACAGAATATTGCCGTGCGTCTTTAGGAGACAGCAGATGTTAGTTTGTGCTGGACGAGAGGAAATAATTTCTTATGCCACTCCTATTGGCGTTGGGTTGATAGAAGCGAGTATGGGACTTACTAAGCTTTGTTTGCGAGAACGTATTGAGGATATTATTTTTGTTGGTACAGCCGGCTCTTATTCTTGTGATATTCCAATGCTTTCTTTATATGTAAGCATACAGGCTACCCAGATAGAATCTGGATTTTTGTCAGAGGCATGTTATACGCCTTTGGATAATTATATAATAGCAGAACACCAAATTGTTTCACGAGAAACATTAGAAAAAGCATTGGTTAATTCATCAAACTATATTACGACAGATCCAAACATAGCAGAGCAAATGTGGCACGCTGGCATTTTACTAGAAAATATGGAGTTTTTTTCTGTTTTGCGTGTCGCACAAGAATTCCAAATTCCTGCTTGTGGAATTTTTTGTATTACAAATTATTGTAATGCAAATGCACACCAAGATTTTTTATGTAATCACTCTTCCGCGAAAGTCAAGCTTCAAGATTTTATAGAAAGGTTTTTATAATGCAAAGTTCTATAAATATCAACACAATAGATTCTAAAAATATTCCAAAGACAACAATCGAGACAAAAAATATCTACGATTTTTCTCTTAAAGATTTGGAAAATATTTTTCAACCAACGTATCGAGCAAAACAATTGTACAATTGGCTTTATGCATTTTATGAAAAAGATTTTCATAAAATGCAGAATTTGTCTAAAGATTTTCGTACACAACTTGCATCGACTTATAGTACAGAAAATCTAAAATTAGTTGGGCAAGAGGAAAGCAAAGATGGTACAAAAAAATATCTTTTTAAAACTAAAGATGGACATACGTTTGAAAGTGTCTTATTGAAAATGAAAGACAAAAGCATAAATGAAAATGGTAAAATCATCAGAGGAGAAAAGTATACTTTTTGTATTTCAAGTCAAATAGGTTGTAAAGTGGGCTGTACATTTTGCTTTACGGCAAAGGGTGGGTTCATTCGTGATCTAAGTTGTGGGGAGATTGTTGAGCAAGTTGTTAATCTCAAAAAATATAATGCTATTGCTCCGGAAAAGAGAGTAAATATTGTCTATATGGGAATGGGAGAACCGCTTAATAATTTTGAGAATCTTATTCGTGCTATTAAGATTCTTGCAGAACCTTCAGGGTTATCTATAGCTCCTAGACGACAAACTATCTCTACCAGTGGCATTAGTCCAAAAATCCAAGAATTAGGTACTATGAATTTGGGTGTTCAGCTTGCGATTTCGCTTCACGCAGTAAGCGATGTGCTTCGAACAAAACTTATGCCTATCAATAGAACATACAATATCCAAAGTGTTATAGAGGCTGTTCGTGCCTTTCCTCTTGGTACAAGAAAACGTATTATGTTTGAATATCTTGTCATCAAAGATCTTAATGATGATATTCAGAGTGCCAACAAACTCATAAAACTTTTGAATGGTATCAAAATAAAAGTTAACCTTATTTTGTTTAATCCTCATAGTGGTTCAGAGTTTGAACGTCCTGATATAGAAAAAGTAAAAAAGTTTGCAGATTTTTTGATTGGTAAGGGAGTGCTTGCTACTATTAGAGAATCTAAGGGGCTTGATATTTCTGCGGCTTGTGGGCAGTTGCGAGAGAAAAAACTAAAAAATGTTTCATATGAAACATAGCAAGGAAGATTATGGAAGCAATTGACATTATTTTACTGATTTTTTTAGCATTGGTATCAGTGGGCGGTATATGTGGGTATATTTATTTCATCAAAGATGATGAGCAAAAAAAGAAAAAGGATTTTTGATGTTAGTACATATTTGTTGTTCTGTTGATAGTCACTATTTTTTAAGTGAGCTTCAAAAGCAATATCCTGAAGAAAAACTAATTGGATTTTTTTACAATCCAAATATTCATCCTGAATCAGAATATATTCTTCGATTGAATGATGTGCGTAGAAGTTGTACGATGTTGGGCATACAATTAATAGAGGAGGATTATGAGCAAAAAAAATGGTTCAATAGTGTGCGAGGCTTAGAACATGAACCAGAAAAGGGAAAGCGTTGTATACAGTGTTTTGATATGCGTTTGGAAAAAAGTGCAGAAGTAGCGTATGCTATGGGTGAGCGAAGATTTACGACTACACTTCTTTCTAGTCCCATCAAAGAACAAAAAATACTTTATGAGCAGGGAGATATTATTTCTGAGAAATATAACCTTGACTTTATAAAAATTGATGTACGAAAAAATGGTGGTGTACAAAAGCAAAATGAGCTCGCCAAAAAAGATCTTTTATATAGGCAAAATTATTGTGGTTGCCAATTTGCCCTACAACAGCAGCGTCACAAGCAAAATCGTATCAGTTTAGAGATGATGAGTGAACTTGGGCGCAGAAGTTTGCCAGGTAGCATTGAGGAGCGTATGGAAACTTTTGCAAGTAGAAATGCACTTGAAGCTAGCAATGAAAATTTTATACTAACACAAAGAAAAAAGCGCGTATGGAGATTGCTACAAGGAAAGGTATCTTATAATGATAGTATAATCCATAGCTATATTTTAGCACATTCAGAATCCAAAACCGCAAAGGTTGGCGCGATTGTTTGGGGACAAGTAATGCTTCGATCGCTTGTGTTGCAGGAAAGCAATCTTACAAATATCAAGAATTTGGCAGTAGCTTTTAAAGTATGGCTTGGATTTAGTAAAAAGGACGACACTCTTTTTATTTGTTTAAAAGATTTCAATATGTTAGTGGGTACGGAATACAAAAGCGTACTTGAGTTGGTTTATCATCCGATAGACTATGAAAAAGAATTGTTGTTGCGAACACAACTTTGTGGCAGTGAAACAACAAATCCAATTATTATCATCGATAAACCAATAGAAGAGAATCTAAAAATAGAAATATCATCAATTTTTCAAGATGAAAAGGTGTTTCAAACAATAGCTTTAGCATAGGCTAACAAAATCTTACATTGAACCTGAAATTTTAGAATGCCACACTAAGTGTATTGGTATAAAAAGGGGTGGTGTATGAAAGCCAGATTTGTACTTACAATATTTTGTAAATTATATTAGCATACCTTGTTCATTGATATATCAAAAATTTAAGAAATGGAGTGTTTTTCTCTACATCTTAGTTAAGTCAAGAGACAAAATGATGACCATACAAAAACCCCGATATAAATTCCTTTATAGTACTCCTCTACTCCCAGCAAAACCTTATACGTGTAATTAACGTGTCAAGGTACCAGTGCTATTGAAATCGATTCTCTTGATATTATAAGCTTATGAGATTGTTTATTCATATTTTGGTATCTGGCGCATTTCAAGCTATAGTTAGCACCACCCTTGAAAGTAGTGCAAAATTTGAGTAAATGAATAGTATATGCCCTTGAAGCAAAATAATATTGGAATCTATACAATTGTTGCTACCCCTAGAAATCATTGCTTGGCAGTTATTCGTATAGTTTGTAAATCAGCCCGAATATAAACCCTAAGATATTTGCAATGTATTTGTTTAGGCAGCAAAATCGATAGCCATCTAATAGATTAACTTCAATGAGAGTTTTCATACGTTTTTATACTTGGGCTCAGAATATCTGTACTCCAAATACCATTAGGCGTAATACTTGCTATGCTTTAGAAACCACAAGTCGCACCCATATCAGAACAATAATATTTTGTTTTGGTTATAATTTATTTACATACTTACTTAAGTATCTGCAGAAACTATATTTTATCAAAAAACAATAGTAAAATAAAACCAGCTTTTTGATCATATCACTTCTTAAATATTTCTTTATAAGTTGAGGTCATCAGGATTTTAGAAAAAAAGAAGATTAAATTACAGGTGGTCTATGTCTAGAACAACGTTAGATTACAAGACTTTAAGGAATTATGGAGTTTATTTGATTGTGTAAAATATATGCTGTGTTACAAATGCTTTAAAACATCATTAAATAGAATTATATAGATGTATAATCCATAATCTATTTTAGATTTTTTACCTCAATTTTAAACCTTTGTATTTTTAAAATATCAAAATAATGTAATCGTTAAATTTTTGAGATTCTGGTTTTGCATTGCCCAAAGCATAAAATATGCCTTAAGAACTTACAATAATTTAAAGATAAAAAACTAAAAAATAATGTATAATTACATATTTTTTTGTATTTGAGAGGCGATTTATGTTGGATATTAACCAAATAAAAAAAATTCTTCCCCACCGTTACCCCTTGCTTCTTGTTGATAGGATTACAAAACTTGAGCCCAATGTTTTTATTGAAGGGTTTAAAAATGTTACTGCAAATGAAGAGATTTTTTTAGGGCATTTTCCCAATAAGCCTATTTATCCAGGTGTAATGATTATTGAGGGAATGGCACAAGCAGGCGGTGTCCTTGCTTTTGTAAGCTCTTGGGGCGATAATATCGAGGCGGCAGAAAATAAGATTGTGTATTTTATGACAATTGATAGGGTGAAATTCCGCGTGCCAGTCGTGCCCGGAGACAGGTTGGAGTATCGCTTGGAGGTGTTAAAGCACAGGGGAGATATTTGGTCTCTTGATGGAAAAACGTTTGTAGATGGGAAGCTTGTTTGCGAAGCAGAATTGAAAGCAATGGTTGCAGAAAATGATAAAGAAACAAGGGCATAGTCAATGAGCATTGCAAAAACAGCCATAATTCACGATGGAGCACAAATAGCTAAAGATGTTGAGATTGGCGATTTTTGTGTGATTGGTGAGGGTGTCAAAATAGATAAAGGATGCAAGCTTTATAATGGTGTGACAATTCTTGGCGATACTACTATTGGTAAGAATAATACGATTTTTCCATATGCCGTACTTGGGACAATCCCACAAGATCTCAAATATGCAGGCGAAAAAGTTGAGCTTATCATTGGCGATAACAATCTAATCCGAGAACATTGTATGTTTAATCCCGGTACAGAAGGTGGCATACGTAAAACAATTATTGGCAACAACAATCTTTTTATGGCTTTTGTGCATATTGCTCATGATTGTGTGATAGGCAGCCATTGCATACTTGCAAATAATGCTACACTTGGTGGGCATATTGTGCTGGGTGATTATGTGAATATCGGCGGAATGACGCCCATACATCAATTTGTAAAGATAGGCGATGGCGCTATGGTGGCTGGTGCAAGCGCTCTTTCACAGGATATTCCACCTTTCTGCTTGGCAGAGGGAAACCGTGCTACTATTCGTGGGTTAAACAAGCACAGAATGCGAAAACTTTTCTCAAGTGAAGAGATCGATAAAATTAGCCATTTTTATAAGGATCTTTTCGCGGCTGTTTCTATGCGTGCTTTTGCTCAAGAAGTACTAGATTCTAAGCCCGACACAGAATCTATTGTCAAAATTTGTCATTTTATCTTAGAATCAGAACGAGGCATTCCACTGCGCAAGGTGAAAGAATGAAGCAGATATGTGATTTTTGTGGCAGAAGAATTGAGTCAAACTTTCTTTTTCGTAGCCCCAGTAGCTGCATTTGCATTTCTTGCATAGGTGCATTGTACAAGAAAATGCGCCAATCGGGAATTGATGCAGAGGCTATCCCGAGTACTTCTAAAGAGTTGTTGGCAGATGAAGCGTTTTCTTTGATAGATATTCCGACACCTAAAGAGATGAAAGCTAAGCTTGATGAATATGTAATAGGACAAGAGGAGGCTAAGAAGGTTTTTTCTGTTGCTGTTTATAATCACTACAAACGTATTGTGAGCAACGTTGCTAATACAGATGATGTTGAAATAGCCAAATCAAACATTTTGCTCATAGGACCAACAGGAAGCGGAAAAACTCTTATGGCACAAACGCTCGCAAGATTCCTAGATGTGCCAATCGCCATTTCTGATGCTACAAGCCTTACAGAAGCGGGCTATGTGGGAGAAGATGTAGAAAATATCCTTACAAGGCTTTATCAAGCGGCAGGAAACGATGAAAAAAGAGCACAGATGGGCATTGTTTTTATCGATGAAATCGACAAAATATCGCGTCTTTCTGAAAATCGATCAATTACACGTGATGTTTCTGGAGAGGGGGTACAACAAGCACTATTAAAAATTATTGAAGGAAGTGTAGTTAATATCCCTCCAAAAGGAGGTAGAAAGCACCCAAACCAAGAATTTGTTCAAATTGATACAACAAATATTCTTTTTATTTGCGGAGGGGCTTTTGATGGGCTAAGCGAAATCATTAAGCGCAGAATGGGAAACAATACGCTAGGGTTTGGACAAGCACAAAAAACAAAAGCAGAACAAGAAAATGTATTGGAACTTGTTGAGCCTGATGATTTGGTAGGGTATGGATTGATACCAGAACTCATAGGGCGTTTGCATATTATTGCCACCTTAACACCCATTACAAAAGAAGCAATGATCGACATTCTTACTAAGCCTAAAAATGCGTTGATAAAACAATACAAAAAATTGTTTCAGCTTGATAATGTGGAGCTTGAATTCGAAGAAGGCGCTATTAGGAAAATTGCTGAACTCGCCATCGCACGCAAAACAGGCGCGCGTGGTTTGCGAGCTATCATCGAGGAATTTACTACAGACATTATGTTTGAACTTCCTTCAATGCGCAATTGCAAAGTTGTTGTTACCAAAGATTGTGTTGAGCAAAAAACCAAACCACTTATCATCAAGCATAAAAAAACATCTAAAATACAAGGAGCGTAGCAGTGATTTTCAACAAGTTTATTGGTATGTTTTCGCACGATATTGCGATAGATTTGGGAACAGCGAACACTATTGTTTTGATAAAAGGGCAAGGCATCATCATTAATGAGCCTTCGATTGTTGCTGTGCGTGTAGATAGGTTTGATAGGGACGGAGAGATTTTGGCTGTTGGACACGAAGCAAAAGAAATGGTTGGAAAAACGCCTAGTGGCATTCAAGCTATTCGTCCAATGAAAGATGGAGTTATTGCGGATTTTGATGTAACAGAAAAGATGATCCGCTACTTCATAGAAAAGGCGCATAATCGAAAATCTTTGATTCGTCCTCGTATTATGGTGTGTGTCCCCTACGGACTCACAGGTGTTGAGCGTAAAGCAGTCAAAGAATCTGCGATGAGTGCTGGTGCTAGGGAGGTGTATCTTATTGAAGAGCCTATGGCGGCTGCAATTGGTGCGGGACTTCCTATCAAAGAGCCGCAAGGGAGCCTAATCGTAGATATTGGTGGAGGCACAACAGAGATTGGCGTTATTTCACTGGGAGGATTGGTGATTTCAAAATCTATTCGTGTGGCAGGCGACAAGCTTGATTTGGCGATTGTAAATTATGTACGCAAACACCACAACTTACTTATTGGCGAACGTGCAGGTGAGGAGATAAAAATCCAAATAGGCGCAGCCGCTCCATTAGAAACACAGCTTTCTATGCAGATAAAAGGGCGCGATCAAGTGAGCGGACTGCTCAATACAATTGAGCTCACAAGCGAGGATATTCGCGAAGCTATCAAGGATCAATTACGTGAAATTAGTAGCGCAGTAAAAAGTGTCATAGAGGCAGTACCTGCAGATTTGGCAGGCGATTTGGTTGAAAATGGACTTACCTTAACGGGTGGCGGAGCACTCATTCGAGGGCTTGATAGATACCTTTCTGACACTGTTAAGTTGCCTGTATTTATTGGTGATGAGCCATTGTTAGCAGTTGCTAAGGGCACAGGAAAAGCAATAGAAGAGCTTGATACGCTCCATAATGCTAGTAGCTACGAATAAGAATGCGCTATCAGTCTCTAACTATCGCTGTTGTATTTCTAGCAATTATTTTTATTGCGGTAGATTCTAGCAATTTTTTACAAAAGCATATTATGGCTGTTGGAGATGTGATAAAAGTATTTGTTTTAGATTCTAAAGAGGGCATCATCACTTCTTATCAAAGATACATCAACCAGGCGAGAACTATTGCACAATATGAAGAAAAACTCAAAAATTACCAGAAACTAGAAATTGAATTGCACCATATCCAAAACGAAATGGAAGCACTTTCGGTATTTGACACCCAACAAGCGTTCTATAATGATGCGCGATTTTTACCAACTCGTGCATATTCTTATGTGGGTATGGGAGATTATAGTCGCATATGGCTTAATTTTGATGTTAAAGGTTATCCGGAAGATAGAATTTTTGGAATAGTACAAGACAATAAAGCACTTGGAATAGCAGTTATTCAAAACGAAAAGCTTGTAGGGCTTTTAAATGGCAATAGAAAGTCTAGTTATAGCGTATTTGTTGGCGAAGAAAAGATTCCAGCAATCATTCACCATAGTGATGTTACACCAGAGAATATTACAGCAGATTTTATTCCCTTATGGAAAAAGATCAATATTGGCGATCAGGTCTTTACAAGCGGACTTGATGGGATTTTTATCGAAGGAATTTTGGTTGGTGAAGTGGTGAGTGTGAGTTATGACTTTGGCTATATTTCAGCAGAAGTCAAGCCGTATGCGCAGCAATCAGGTCTTGGATATATGTGGCTCATAGACACTGCGATTCCTATTCAAACAAGCACAAAAGAGGGCATGGGGGTTATGCCCTAATAAAATGCACAAATATCTTGCGCTTTTAGAGGCTGCCACAAGCAAGCAGGAGCTTCGCGCTATTCTTCTTTCTATCATTCACACTCTTGTTGCCTATGCTAAAATGGCTAAAACAGACACAAATAGCTCTGATATGTCAGAATCTAATAGAGCCTCTCATGTACCTTGCAAACTAAAAGCCGCTAAAGTCCAAGAATCAAACAAATTAACCAAGCCTCTACTTACGCCAAGCCATTGCCTATCACCTCTTTATAGCCCAAATTTTTATCAGCAACTATGCCAAGACATAAATATATATGAAAAAATTTTTAATTTATTTCGAGATAAGATTTTTACAATTTTTGATCACGGAGATATTATAGATTCTGCATTTTTATATTTGGGTTTTATCGCACCGACACATTTATCTTGTGATGATCGCTTTTTATCCTTTGTGCAGCTTGCAGACAAAATGCTCGCCCAGAATCCAAGCCAAGAGGAGCACATTATGCTTGTTGAGCTTGGAGCAATATCGCGGATTTTATACTCTCCACAAGCCCAGAATATGAGCATTTTTTCTACTACAAGAGATTTGTCCTTTGCTGCATTAGAATCCATTAATCCTAGTATTGATGATGGCTTAATGTTTTTTCTTACACATATTATGCTTGTAGGTATTGACAGCCCAAGCTCCGGACGCTGTGCAGAGTTTATGCTTGAAGCTTTTACAATATTTGATGTGCGTTTTGATGTGTTGTACCCTGCTCTTTCTTTTGCATTTACCAAAGCTAAAGCTCCCATTGTGCGCCGCAATATATGCAATTGGCAGCTTCATATTTTGTGGAATATACCACATCTGTTTAACAATCGAGAATGGCTTTGTCTTTATGGCTTATGGAAAGATGGGCTTTATGCTGCATTGTCACGAGCAAAAATGGCGATAGATCAGGTGGGGCAAAGTTTAGAATCTAGTATGCCCAAAACTCAAGAAACCAAGCAATCACAAAATGCGCGTATGCAAGCAGAAATCGCTATCGATGAGGCTTTGTATTTGCAGTTTTTTCTCTACCATATGTGCGGCAATAGTTTTAGCACTCAAGAACAATGGGCATTGTTTAATACAGAAGTTTCTAAAGCTACAACACCTATATACAGGGATTTTGCTATTCATTTTCTAGATAAATCAGAAAATGCATCAAGTATTCCTATAAAAACAGAGCCAGAATCTAGTATGCTTCACAATAAGTCTGATCGCATAATAATCGGCTTTTTACGCGATAGACTTGTAGAAAATTCTCCTTTTAAAGTTGAATACAGTTTGCTAAAAAATCTCCTTACACACAAAGAGTTTAACAATCGTTTTGTGATAAAAGTGTATTGTATGAGTTTGATAGAAAAATCTGAAAACAATCCAGAAGTTATCAGCAAACTTGCTGCTTTGGGAATAGAAACTATCGATATAGGGCTTGGCTTTAATAAGGCTGGATTCTATAATTCTCATTTGCAGAAAGCTTGTGCTTTGCGCTCAATTATCCAAAAAGACAGGGTTGCGGTACTCATAAGTCCTAATAATGGCTATGGTATTAGTGATTTTTTGCTAGCGACACGAAGTGCCCCACTGCAGGTTTTTTGGACACATGGGAATTTTGTGTATGATATTTGCGGAATCGATGCGCGTCTTACACATATTTGCGACAATCAAGCCCATATTACGCATCATAGCTTTAGCTTCTATGGGATTCCAGTTAAAATGGATGATGTGTTTTATAATCCCCCAGTAGATCAAACACTCGTTGCAAAAGAACAAATGAAATATATTCCAAAATCTACTAGCAAATCTAATACAAGCCTTGGCGCAACGCTTGCTAAAGAGTATTTTCTTATGGGGGTTATTGGGCGTTTAACCAAGATAGATTCTCTAGAATATTTGCGCATTATTTGCGCATTGCTTGATAAGCGAAAAGAGTGGGCGTTTCTTGCTTGTGGTCTTGGGAATGAGCAAGAAATACGGCGTAAAATCACCACAATAAATCCCAACGTACTGGATCGATTTTATTTTGGTGGTTATGTGGATAGCGCTTTGTATGGACATTTGCTTGATTTTTGGGTGGATAGCTTTCCTATGGAGCAGGGCGAGAGCCGCATAGAGTATGTAGCAAAATCACGTGGGCTTACTTTGCGATACTACCCCTTTTGCGCAAATGTATTGCAAGAGCGATTGGAGCAGCAGCTTACCGCGATACGAGATGTTATTGAAGCAATCATTGTAGATTCTCGTTTTGCTAGCAAAGAAAAAGATGGGCGGCATAGCAGAGAATCCTATATAGGCGATGTAGCTAGCGCGCTAGATTCTGGGTTGTTTTGTGATTTTGCAAGCTATAAGGCACTATTTCTTGGTTTTATGGAGCAGACAAGCGCCTTTAGTGCGCAAGAATACCAAGATAAAGCTCTTATTCTTATGGACAAAACAGCATTCAAAAAGACAAATGAAGAATCTAAAGTAAAAAAATCTGGGCAGGGATTCTCACAACTTTTACAAACACAAAGCGCTATACATTCTATGAATAATGCAATAAAAGCTCGACTTGGTGTGCAATATTTTTTGCGCTTTTTACACGAGCATTCTTTGTGCTAATTTGAGCTTTGAACGCTCATTTGATATGGTGTTTGTGTAGCTATTACGCAGTGTATGAGCTATTAAAGGGTAGCAAGGCTACATTGTTGCTTTTAGATTCTGTGTTATAATGCCAACTTTATTTAGGAGGATATATGCATAGCGTTTGTTATAGAGAATATTTAGCGAAGTTTGTATTTACTGTGGCTGTTGTGTGCGTATTACTGGTAGTGCCACAATCAGTGTTGTCGTTGTCCTATGAAGCACCTCAAGCACCCTCCTATGCACCAAAGGATAAAGACGAAGGGTTGCTTGTACAGTTTGCTTGGGTAGGGCACAATCTCCCTCTAGACACCGGAGAATACCCACCCTTTATGTATCCAGTTCTTGCACCTTTCCAGACAAATTTTTTGACACATCGTGTTAAAGTGCTCGATGCGGCTTTTGATATGCAGTGGGCAGATGAGACTTTTGATGACACTATACCATTTTGGATTTGGACATTTTGGGACACAGAAACAAAAATAATACTTGATGAGGAAGAAAAGAGCCTATGCTATGCAGCCACTTTTGGGTGTATGATTCCTTATGCGCCAAAATTCAAAGCAGGACAAAAAGCCTATGAAAGCCCAGATTCTGCTTCTGCAGTGCTTCATACGCTCGATAAAAGCGACATTATCTTTCCCCTTAGCCTCACAAGCGGTGGAGACTTTTACCAAGTGATTATTTTTCCTGCAATGCACAAGTCCATTGAGATGATAAAAGAAAAACATTCTAAACAAGAGAGCGCAGAAGAAAGTCTTGATATGTCAGAGGCGCAACCTCCAATCAATGCATTTGTCAAAAAGGCAGCGATACGACAACTTAGCAAAGGACACCCCTCTATGCGCCTTGATCCAAACTACACTGATATACCGGTATTTTTCACACCCCCTTTGACGAGAAGCAAAAACTAGCAAGCAAAGTGTGTGTATGAATAGATTTTGTATGCGCAAGATGTGTTGCAAGATTCTGCTTGCTGTTGTTGTGGCGGTGCCAAATGTGGCATTGGCACTTTGTGGCAAGGTTATAACAAGTAGTGATAAGGTATTTTTTCTTGTAGATGTGTGTCCGTATGAGAAAGCAGACCCACCACCTAGCAGGATTTTGCCCAATCAAGTGCTAACACTTCACGATTTTGATGAAAAAAACAACCCAGACACAACACGATCGTTTTTTTGTTTTGAAAATTCTAAGCCAACCCTAACAGCGCAGTGCCTGAATACGTATGCAAACCTATATCTTCCAGATACTATCATAGCAAATGTCGTACGCATACAGAGCGATAAGCATAATATGATTTCTCTTGTACATAAACGTTATGGGTTTCAGATGAATCGCTCAGATCGCAATGGCGGGTATTTAGGGTTTCAGAAGACTGGCGGTACCGCTAATAGCTATCAGAATTTCCAAGAGGTTGTGCTAGCGCGTGATACGATGCCACTCTACAAAGACCCAAGCCTAAATAGCCAAATAATCCTACCAATGATCCACAAAGCCCCTCGTATAAACCCTCAACCAGTTGTGCGTAAAGAAGTTAAAAGCACTACCCCCGTTTCAAGCGAGATATTTGCTACATTTTTGGGGGATAGGGTATTTCTTGTTGGCTATGAATCGCCGTTTTATAAGGCGATTGTGGTGCGTGATGAGTCGATGTATTTTTGGGGATATATCTATGAAAATGATCTACAAAAAGCCATAAATACGAAAAAAAATATAAAAAACTTAAACAATAATCCCACACTAACAGCCCCAAAAGCATTAGAAAAGTTTGACTATATCCAAAATTGGTTCAAAACCCAATACAGCCTAGAATCTTTGCATAAGCAATATGGCGGAATAATCCCAATCCAATCTGTCAATTCTTCTGCAGAATCAAGCGACAAAAGGGTGTTTATCAAGACGATTTTTGATACACAAACCCAGCGCTTTGCTTTGGCAAATGATGCTGCAGCACTACCATATTTACCAATAAGCCAGGAGTTTGATGCTTATATTAGCGAGCAAGATCGCGCGAAGGTTTTGGAGATCGCCCATAAGAGGGGCAAGCCCACTTTCGAAGCGTGGTTTGAGGTGTTTGTAGATTCTGCGACATTGGATTTTATCGAGCGAGAACCCGAAATAAAACTTCTTTCATTAAAACTCTATGAACACACGCCAAAGTCGCCACCAAAGGCAAAAGGATTTATCGCGCTATCTAACACATCAAAAAGCAATGCTCAAGAGGTAGCAGAGGATTTTAGCCCACAATTGTGTATAGGAGGCGACTTGCTCTATAAAGGTGCGTTAGAAATCTTTAGCGATCCTCCTTCCTATGCCAAAGTGCTAGGAGTAGCGACCCCAAGCTCTAAAAATCCGATACATATCTACCATTTGCCAAAAGCTCGGTTGGCACAAGGAGAGCTGCTACTGGATACTTCGCGTTTAGATTCTGGGTTTGCAGACTATTCATCGTTTATGAAAGCTTTTACACACCAAAAAGAAGCCGATATGATCCCTATCTTTTATAGCGATAATAGTTTGGGTAAGCCCTTGCGAGGCTATGTGCATAAGGGTGATGTAGTGCCTTGTTTGGATTACGATATTAGCAAGACACCACATTATGTTTATGCGCAGAGTATAAGGCAGGCTATCGCTAAGCTCACATCAAAGCCGCTAGATAGCAGCACAGTAGCACTTTTTAACGATAAGGGCGAAAATGTGGGCTATTGGCATAAGAATCTTAAGAATCTAGAGGAAGCCATAGCGCTAGCAGAAAACTACGGACTAGATGATATCAGCCTGCTTTTACAAACTTCCAATATGGCGACCACAAAGCACGAACGCAAGCGCTATAAAAAATCCGAGTATAGTGGCTATGGTGGTATCTATGGAGGCGATAGAAAGGTGCGCTATGATTCAGATAAATTCGTAGAAAGTCGCGTTGTTCATATCGTATTTTTTGGAAAATTATACGAAAAAGTGCCATCTAAAGAAAGCGATAAAGCACGAACAGGGAATCCAAATGATCTTAAGCTTTTTTCTTATGTAGCAGATGAGAGTAGTTTGAGCTATCCACCCAAAATCAGCCAAGAAATCTTAATGCTCTATAAATATGGCGCATACCTTTTAAGCCCAACATCGCTTATTTTTGTCAAAATATCTGACGGAGAAATCAGCTACTAGAGGCTTTTCACGCCTTGTATTGGATTATTGGGGTTTGTGCGTTTAATGTGCTTTAGGGTTTGCTATCGTGGTATTTATAAGGCTAGATTCTGGTGCTGAGCGATTTCAAGTGGGCTGTGCTAGGTGTGCTTCTACAATATCGCTAGAAAAAACCTTGATGCTATGGGTTTTGTAGGTGGCATAGATGTGTGCAACTTCTTGCGTGAAATCGCTTTGACAAGAGGAATTGTGCGTGATAAGCGGAGGCAAAATACTAAGAGGTGTTTTAGAATTTAGCCTTGCAAACAGCAGCGCAAGGCAAGCCTTGCGAGATAGCAAGGGATACACTAGGCGCAGCATTTCGCAGGTAAAACCCTCCTTTTGCAACAACGCCAAAATCGTTGCTAGATCATCTGGGTGGTAGCAGAAAATAAGCCCTCCACGAGGAGCAAGAATTTTTTTACTCTGGACGATCCACCTATCAGGAGGCAGAACACTTGCATAGCGAGCTTCACGCAAAAAGGTATTTTCTGAAATAAGTGCTCCTTCTCGATAGAATGGAGGATTGGTTATGAGAAAATCAAACTTTTTATGCTCAAGAATGTGTGCAATATTTGGGTCTAAAAAATCTGCTTGGTAGATTTTTGGCATAGGAGAGATACTGATAGCAGATTGGGATTTGTGATAAAAGTTAGTATGGACATTATGTCGCGCAAGTTTTGCCATAGTTGAGTTTATCTCAATCAGGCTAGATTCTGTGGCAAAATGTTGCGTACATAACATTCCTATGATCCCACACCCAGCTCCTACATCTAAAATCTTTTTAGGCTTTTTTATTTTAGAACACTTTGGTGCAATAATATTAGAGGCGAAATCTACTAGAAGAAGGCTATCGCTATTGTATCTGTAGCCATCTTGAAGTTGATAAAACCTTAAGGGCATATTTTTAGCCATAACAATAAATCCTGTTGTATGGACATTGTATGCAGAATCTCAAATTCTTCAAGATTATAGTGTACTGCTTGAAGAGACCTAGATATCGTTGCTTGGTGGCTTGATGTATCTGAGTTTTTTTGGTTTAGACATAAGTTTGGCGCAATATGTATTAGGAGCATATCGGCGGGCTGCCTGTAAGAAATTAACGTAGATTCTTGTTCTTGCGTATCACACGTACAAAGCACCTTGTAGAAGTGAAACCCACCTTCGATGACGCAAAAACCTCTATCGATATGGCGATAGAGCGTATTTTTATCATTAATAATATTTACATTACGTGATTGTACAGAAAAAAGTGGAATATTTTTATCAAAGTCTTGTGCGCTTTTTGTTGTTAGGATACAAATATCGGGTGCTTTTGTGTTGTGTGCATAGAAGTTTTGCGCATAGCGTGTGTCAAGCGTTGGTTTATCGGTGCGCACACTTGCTCCAGAGATGACAAGGTTTTTGGCAATACAGCGTTGATTGTGCGTAAAAATACGCGCCTGTGGCGATGATATTTGCCCACTTTTATAGTCACCATCAAGGCGCATAGCAAGTTTAAAAAGACAAAAACCTCCCTTTTTCTGCCAGCATAAAAAGGGGTAGAGTAAATCTTGTGCCTTCTTTTTGATAGAATTCACTCCTTGAATAGAATCTATAAACACCACCTCAATACCTGCTTCCTTGAGACGATCACTCCCGTTTGCAGAATTCCCCCATACATCACGCGCAGCGATAACAACACGCTTAGGCTTAAGTGTAGCAACAAGGGCAGAGCAAGGAGGAGTTTTTCCAAAATGGTTGCAAGGTTCAAGCGTTAGCAGTAGGGTTGTATCATAGAAAGCACCGCTATGATATGTGCTTAGAAACTTATGAATAGCAGCAGAATCTAATGGGTTTTGTTCTAGGGCTGAAAGTGCATCTTGTATAGAATTAGATTTTGGTATTATACCGCGTGCTAGTAGCGCTTTAAATGCTGACAATAGTGCGAGTACTTCAGCATGTGGCGTACCAGATTTTTGGTGTGCCTCTAGGCTTAGAATTTCCCCTGTGCTATCAAGTACTACCATAGCACCTACTGATGGGTTTGGAAGTGTTAGGGTTTGGAACTCCCAAGCTTTATTAATGCATTTTTCCAAAAGTATTTCATAAAGATGTGACATTATATCCTTTCGTTTGGGGACATCAGATAATGCAGATTAATAAGGGGATTCTAGCATAATCAAAGTATAAACTAAGCACAAAAGACACAATATCAAACAAATTTAGATTTTAGCGATACGCCTTAGTTTAGAAAGCCTCCAAGAATATGCTACAATTAGTGTTTATTTTAGATGATGAGGCAGTATGATAGCGACCAAAGATATTGATAGTTTATATCTGCTTACACGCCTAAAAGCACTTGATTTGCTCAAAGATTCTCCACAGTGGTGGTGGCCTAATGTATTAAGCTTTGAAGTGGTTGTTAGTGCGATTTTGACACAAAACACAAAATGGAAAGGTGTGCAGACCTCACTTGAGAATCTCAAGCGCACACATCTGCTAACACAAGATTCTGAAGAGAGCCTGTATAATATCCATAAAGCAAGCTCTTTAGAATCTTATATCGCACCAAGTGGGCTTTATCGAAAAAAATCTGTGTGCATTATTTCTCTTGCGCGTGCTATAGTACGAGATTTTGGGAGCTTTACTTGTTTTGTTGATGAGGTAAGTAGAGAATGGCTGCTACAGCAAAAAGGCATTGGCAATGAGAGTGCTGATGCAATCTTAAACTATGCGTGTGGGCGTGAGATTATGGTGGTGGATTCTTACACTGCAAAGCTTCTTAATGCGCTTGGATATGAAATGACTGTGTATGAAGATATACAGCAGTGGTGTATGGACTTGCCACACAAAAAGCTTACTATACTCTATCCCGATATGCCACTTTCCCAGATTTTTGCACGCTATCATGGCAAGATTGTAGAGTTTTCTAAGACAAAATATGCACCACAAATACTGCTAACTTAAATAATAACCAAGGATAAACAATGAGTGCTCTTGATATTTTTGCACGACTTTGTGCAATTCCCCATCGCTCTTATCATACGCAAGAGATGTTTGCATTTTTATGTGCAGAGTGTGAGCGACTTGGATTTGTGGTAGCAACTGATGCGGGTAAAAACATCTATGCCACAAGGTTTAACAAAGCTAGCAAATTGGTATCGGCAGGACGCCCAAAGGTTTGTTTGCAAGCACACTATGATATGGTTGGTGTGGGGCGTGCACAAGCAGGAGAGCCACTAGAGCTTTTTAGAGATGGGCAATATTTGCGCGCACAAGAAAGCTCGCTTGGGGCAGACAACGGGGCGGCAATCGCGGCGATATTATGGCTTATGGAACAAGAGAAATATAGAGATGTGATTGAAGTGCTTTTTACTAATGATGAAGAAGTGGGATTATGTGGTGCAAATACACTTACGATCCCAATACAAGCACCATTTTTGCTCAATCTTGATAGCGAGTTTTTTGGAGAAATTATTGTGGGGTGTGCTGGTGGATTTGATATAGATTTTATATTTAATACCCCAAAAAATAAGGAAAATAAAACAAAAAACTATAAAAATAGTACCAAAGCAAATGTATCCACACAGTCTTGCCAAGTACCAACCACCACAAAGACAGAATCCAATGCAGATTCTATACCTTGTGGTGAGGCAATTTATGAAATCTGTGCATTTGGTTTTGTGGGTGGGCATAGCGGGGTTGATATTCATAAAGATATTCCTTCAAGTATTGTGGAGTTTGCGCATCTGCTAGAAGTTTTAGAAGCATTTAGTTCTACAGAATCTATACCAAATACAACAAAAAATCTTAGCAGCGGGTTTGATACAGTGCTCTACGCGCTACAAGCAGGTGAGAAGGCAAACTCGATTCCTACAGGGCTTAGGGCGCTTGTAGGTGTAGAGAGTTTCAAAAGGGATTGCACCCTAGAATCCATAGCTATACACTTGCGCACGCACGGATATGAAGTCAAGCTAGAATCTAAGCAAAGATTGTGTATTGCTATGCGTGGTGAGTATGGAGAATATGGGTTTTTTATCACGGATAGGTGCGCTCTGCTTAATAGAGTAGAACCTTCTGCTATGAATTCTGAAGAGTTTATATATACAGTAGAATCTAGTTATGATGGGACAAGCTTTTTTAGGCTTATCAAGGCATTACAACACGGCATTGCGTATGCGCTGCCAGAACACCCACATATCGTACTTAGTTCGTTAAATATTGCGATGATTAAGTCAAGTGATGAAGGGCTACTATGCACACTAAAAGCCCGCGCTAATACCAAAGAACTTTTAAGCACTTTAGAGCAGAGAATCACCCAAACAATCGAGTATTTTTTGGAGAAAATTTCTAAAATACGAATATATAATTTCTACGCACCGTGGCAAAGACAACTCCAAGAGCACCACCCGATTTTGCAGCTCATTAGCGATGCTTTTAAATGGCGCAATGTAGAGGTTGGCGAAATCCACGCAGGGCTAGAGTGTGGTATATTGCAACAGCGCTTCGAAAAAATGGGGCTACCGCCTGTTCTTATGGCTTCTATAGGTCCTACGATTTTATACCCACATTCTACCAAAGAACGTATGGATATAGGGAGTTTTGAGGAGTTTGTAGAGGTGCTATCAGACATTATAAAAAGGCTTAATAATGCGAATATTTAATGGATTGATTCTATGTGGTGTAGTTTGTTTGTTCATAGGGGTTAGCAGAGCGGATTCTTTTCAAGAGAGTGTGCGTAGTATAAATCAGGAATCTAGCAGAGATCTTGATGATACTTTTATTATTTCTAGCGACACTACCAGCACATCTGCATCAAAATCTACGCAAAATCTGCAAAATTCAAACAAATCTTTTTCGCTCTACCAGCCAATTGTTGTGCGCAAAAACACTTATGCCGCATTTTCGATTGGTTATTCATACAATCATATCGCAACCCAAAGTATCGCGCTGCGAGTTGCCCCAGATTCTGAAACCAAGCAAAACAGCGCCTTTTCGCGCGTGGCACACGGCGCATTTTTCGGACTAGAGCGCGGGTGGCATACGCATAATGTTATGCTTGGTGGGTATTTGAATGGGGTGGCTGGGCAGGATTATTCGCTACATTTAGGGTTTAGGCTTTCGTATTTGGCATTTGGATATGTGATCCCAAGTGTTGGTATAAGCTATGGCTTGCAGAATCTTCGCTTACCAAATGATAGCCAGCAGTATAATACGCACACTGCTGGTTTTAATGCGGGATTGTTTGTGAATGTTGCGCGCGGCTTTGGTTTGAAGTTTGAGGGGAGCTATTTTTATCCTATGGGAATTCTGCGCAAAAGCAATGCAGATTTGTATGGGAATCCTAGATTTTCTGGATACTCTTTTGTAGTGAGTTTTACGTTTTATGATTTTTCGATTTAGATTCTGATTTTAGGCTTTTTAAGATACAATAGATAATTTATTTGGTTGTCGTGGCGTTATGAGGTTGTTCTGGAATCTTTAGAACTTGAGTAAGCAAGACTTTTACAAGGAGCTGCAATGGAGATTGTCGATACAATGTTTTTTAATCGGGAATTGTCGTGGCTACGTTTTAATACGCGCGTTCTAAATGAAGCGAGAAATACGCAGATTCCGCTTTTAGACAGACTGAAGTTTTTAGCTATTTATGGGACAAATCTCGATGAATTTTATATGATTCGCGTTGCTGGATTGAAAAAGCTCTATGCTAGTGGTATTAGCGAGATTGGTGCAGACAAGCTTACTACTATACAACAGTTAAGTAGCATACGAGAATATTTGCACAACGAAAAACAAGAAGTGCAGAATCTATTTCGCACAATCAAAGCCGGATTTGACAAAGAAGGCTTGCATATCAAGTCTTTTGAGGAACTAAACAAAACCCAAAAATCTAGCCTGCGCGCATATTTTCTGCAGTATTTATATCCGGTGATTGTGCCTATTGTTGTAGATTCTACACACCCTTTTCCGCATTTAAACAATCTCAGCTTTGGCATTGTGATTGAGCTTAAAAATGATGAAACCAAAGATGTTAAGTTTGGTATAGTCAGAATTCCGCGAGTGCTTAAGCGTTTTGTCGAAATAGATAAGGGATTGTTTGTGCCGGTGGAGACAATTGTGGGCGAATTTGCATCGGAATTATTTTTAGGATATCGAGTGGAACATTATGTACCATTTCGTGTTACGCGTAATGCAGATTTTGAGATTGAAGAAGATGAGGCTGATGACTTTATGCAGCTTATGAGTGAGGGGCTTAGAGCACGAAAAAGGGGCGAGATTACACGCTTAGAAGTGGGCGATGGGAAAAACGAACTCAAAGAGTTTGTACAAAAGCAAGTAGGTGTCGTCCCAGAAGACGTCTATACCTATGATATTTTGCTCAATCTTGGCGCATTGTGGGAGATTGTAGGCACAAAGAGCTTTGCACATTTAGGCTCGCCACCCTTTGTCCCCAAAACCCTGCCACCAATTGATCCAGAGAGCAATATCCTTACAACCATAGAATCTGGTGATGTGGTGATGTTTCACCCTTATGAAAGTTTTGATCCAGTTGTAGATTTTATCAAAACAGCAGCAAAAGATCCTGATGTGCTTTCTATCCGTATGACACTCTATCGTGTTGGCAAAAACTCACCTATTGTTAAAGCCTTGATACAAGCTGCAGAGGATAAGCAAGTAACCGTACTTGTTGAGCTGAAAGCACGTTTTGATGAAGAAAACAATCTCCATTGGGCACGAGCTCTAGAATCTGCAGGTGCTCATGTGATTTATGGCGTTCCGGGGCTAAAGGTTCATGCAAAAGTTGCATTGGTGATTAAGAAGGTTGGTGACAAACTCACGGAATATGTGCATTTAAGTAGTGGCAACTATAATACTGCTTCGGCAAAGATTTATACTGATATTAGCCTTTTTACGATTAACAAAAACATCGGCAACGATGTTATTAAGTTGTTTCACTCGCTCTCTACTGGTAGCTCACATAAAACAGAACTTCAGACTCTTTGTGTTGCACCTACACAAATCAAACAAAAACTTCTTGAGCTTATAAGGATAGAATCTAGTTTTGGTAAAGAAGGGCGTATCATTCTAAAGACAAATGCGCTTGTTGATCAAGACGTGATCAAGGCTCTTTATGAAGCTTCCAAGGTGGGTGTTCAGATTGATCTTATTGTGCGTGGTATTTGCTGTTTGCGTCCGGGTGTGAAGGGAATGAGTGAAAATATTCGTGTTGTTTCTATCATTGGCAAGTATCTAGAACATGCTAGAATCTATTATTTTGCTCACTCAAAAGAAAGAGTATTTTTCTCGAGCGCAGATATTATGCCACGCAACCTTGAACGCCGCGTTGAACTTCTCACTCCAGCGACAAACAAGCTTATTGCTGATAGGTTAATAGAGATTCTTACAATCCAATTAAGCGATAACGTACAAAGTCATCAGTTAGGAAGTGATGGAGAATATCAGAAAATACCTACGCCAAAAGATGATCCCATCTCCTCGCAAATCGTTTATGAACGCTATGTCAATGAGATCCACACTGCAAGCACCAAAAAAGAAGTGCAAACCAAAGCCAAAAAGCTTTTGCAACGTATGATTGGTGAATCATAAGAATCTAAAAGATCTGAAGAATTAAGGAGTACTATTTGGAAATTTATCAAACACTACGAACATTGCTTTTCAAACTTGATGCTGAAAAATCACATAATTTTGCCCAAAAAATACTTAGCTATACACGCGCTTTGCCTTTTGGCGATGATATTTTGCTAAAAAGTGGTGGGTATGAAAGCCCTCATCTTGTGCAAAATATATGTGGTATGGACTTTTACAATCCCATTGGGCTTGCTGCTGGATTTGATAAAGATGGGCAGCACATCAAAGCTTTGTGTGCGCTTGGCTTTGGATTTTTGGAACTTGGAACGGTTACTAAGATTCCCCAAAATGGGAATCCAAAGCCAAGACTCTTCCGCCATATAGAGGAGCAAGCCATTCAAAATACTATGGGGTTTAATAATTTAGGCAGTGCTGCGCTTGCTACTACGCTTAAATACCAATATCCTTTTTGTATTCCGCTAGGGATCAATCTCGGTAAGAATAAAGAAATTACTGAGGAAGATGCTTTGTTAAACTACCAAAAAGCATTAGAAGATGTGTTAGATGTGGGGGATTATTATACATTTAACGTTTCTTCACCAAACACGCCAAACTTGCGAGATTTACAAAATGAAGCTTTTATGGAAGCGCTTTTTAAAATGGTGCGCGAAAAAACAAACAAACCGGTATTTCTTAAAATCGCGCCAGATATGGAATATGATGAAATGCTAGCGGTGTGTCAGAAAGCTATTGAATCCGGTGCAAGCGGTATTATTGCTACTAACACAACTACTGATAATTCTATGATTGCTAATCCAAAAGATGGTGGTATTAGTGGCATACCATTGCGCGATAAGAGCAAGGAAGTCTTGTTTGAGCTTGCAAAAGCTTTTCATAAACAAACAACCCTCATCAGTGTTGGTGGGATTTTTAGTGCTGATGATGTGTATAGCAGAATCAAAATGGGTGCTTCACTTGTTCAGATTTATACTGGGCTTGTATATCAGGGACCAGGTATTTGTGCAGATATATCGAGCAAACTTGAGGTATTGCTAAAAAATGATGGCTTTGAGAATATCTCTGAAGCTGTTGGTGTAGATCTTAACTGATATATTTTAAGAAAGAGATGAGATAGTTCGTGCGAATTTTTTTAATAGTAGGAGTATTAATGAGTGTGGCGTTTGCTAAAAGTGTGTTGCCAAAATATGAGCAGCAAGTGTTAGAAAATGGTCTTCGTATTGTGGTAATTCCTATGCGTAATGGCAGTGGAGTGATTGAAACAGATATATTTTATAAGGTTGGTTCGCGCAATGAGATTCTCGGCAAAAGCGGATTAGCCCATATGTTGGAACATTTGAGTTTTAAATCTACTAAGAATCTTAAATCAGGTGAGTTTGATGCGATTGTAAAAAGTTTTGGCGGTGTAGATAATGCTTCGACAAGCTTTGATTATACGCGCTATTTTATCCGATCAAGCTCTGATAATATTGATACTTCTTTGAAACTTTTTGCTGAACTTATGCACTCACTTTCGCTAAAAGATGAGGAGTTTCAGCCAGAACGCAAGGTGGTTGCAGAGGAGAGGCGGTGGCGTACAGACAATTCCCCACTTGGACTTTTGTATTTTCGATTTTTTAATACCGCATTTTTGCAGCACCCATATCATTGGACACCTATAGGGTTTATGGAAGATATTTTAAGCTGGAAAATAGAAGATATTCGTACATTTTATAATACATACTATCAACCAAGCAATGCTATTGTCGTTGTTGCAGGCGATATAGATCCTAAAAAAGTTTTTATAAGTGCAAAAAAACATTTTAGCTCTATAAAAAATACAGCACCTATTCCAGAAGTTAGCACCAAGGAACCAAAGCAAGAAGGCTATCGGGAAGTGATTGTCAAAAAACCCACACAAATTGAGTGGATCATAATGGGCTATAAAATCCCCAATTTTGAGCACAAAGATCAAGTGGCACTTTCGGCACTTAGTGATATTTTGAGTGGTGGCAAGTCGTCATTGCTTGATAGTGAGCTTGTGGCAAAAAGGAATCTTGTGAGCGAGATTTCAGCTTCATCTATGGCACTTAAAGATAATGGTGTATTTTTGATTATAGCAGCGGGTAACAAAGGGGTACAAGCTAAAAAGATTCAAGCTGAGATTGTGGCGGTTTTGGAACGCGTGAAAAAAGGTGATTTTACGCAAGAAGAGCTTGATAAGGTTAAACACAATATGCGTGCGAATTTTGTGTACTCGCTTGAAAAATCTAGCTCTGTAGCTGGGCTTTTTGGAAGTTTTCTTGTGCGTGATAACCTCGCACCACTTCTTGGCTATGAAGAAGCATTCAATAAACTTACGCTCCAAGATATTCAAGAGGTTGCACAAAAGTATTTTCAACAGAATACTCTAAGTGTAGCTATTTTACGAAATAATGATTAGAATCTAGATTTTGCATAAGGAGCAATTATGGCAAAGCAAGCGGCAAATAAAGCACGACAAAAAGATTCTAGCCTCTATGGAGCGATGAGCGCACTGATTACACCATTTAAAAATAATAAACTTGATGAGGAGAGCTTTATTCGTCTTATACAGCGTCAAATACGTTATGGTATGGATGCTTGTGTTCCAGTTGGTACAACAGGAGAATCTGCTACGCTTACGCACAAAGAGCATATGGAGTGTATAGAGATTGCAGTAAGCGTGTGCAAAAGTAGCGCGACAAAGGTTTTAGCCGGTGCGGGTAGTAATTCTACAAGCGAGGCTATCGAACTTGCACTTTTTGCGCAAAAATGTGGTGCTGATGCTATTTTGTGCGTAAGCCCGTATTATAATAAACCTTCACAAGAAGGGCTTTATCAGCACTATAAAGCTGTGGCAGAATCAGTGGAGATTCCGCTTGTACTTTATAATGTACCAGGGCGCACAGGTGTGCATATTGAAAGCTCAACTGTGATACGACTTTTTAATGATGTGCCAAATATCATTGCCATAAAAGAAGCAAGCGGTTCTATGGAGCGCATTATTGAGTTAAATACATTAGTACCAGATTTAACGATTTTTAGTGGTGAAGATGCAATAAACTATCCTATCCTTGCAAATGGTGGATCTGGCGTTATTTCTGTAACAGGCAATCTCTTGCCAGATAAAATCGCTACGCTTACCCATTTAGCAATGGAGCGAAAATTGTCAGAATCAAAAGCTATAAATAATGAACTTTATGCTATAAATTCAGTGTTATTTTGTGAGAGCAACCCTATTCCTATCAAAGCGACTATGTATCTCGCTGGGCTGATTTCTAGCCTTGAGTACCGCCTTCCTTTGGTTGCCCCAAGTAGAGCAAATATGCAACTCATTGAGCAGACATTACAACAATACGAGGTGAAACAATGACACAAAAAACAAATACTATGCAAGGCAAAACACTCGTTATCAGCGGAGCAACGCGTGGTATTGGTAAGGCGATTTTGTATAAATTTGCCCAAAATGGTGTAAATGTGGCTTTTACATACAATAAAAACGAAGAAGAAGCCGATAAAATAGCCAAAGATGTAGAATCCACTTATGGGATCAAGGCGCGCTATTATCCTTTAAATGTACTTGAGCCAGAGCAGTATATTGATTTGTTTAGCAAGATTGATAATGATTTTAAGCAGGTTGATTTTTTTGTTTCAAATGCAATTATTTATGGGAAAAGCATAGCTGGTGGGTTTGGTCCGTTTATGCGCCTTCGCCCACGAGGCTTGAACAATATCTATACCGCTACTGTGCTTGCTTTTGTGGTAGGTGCGCAAGAGGCAGCCAAACGTATGAAAGAAGTGGGAGGCGGCTCTATCATCTCGCTTAGTTCAACTGGTAACCTCGTGTATATGCCAAACTATGCGGGGCATGGAAATTGTAAAAACGCAGTAGAAACAATGGTAAAATACGCAGCAGCCGAGCTTGGCGAATGGGGTATTCGCGTAAATGCAGTGAGTGGAGGACCTATCGATACAGACGCTTTGCGAGCGTTTCCTGATTATGCAGAGGTGCGCAAAAAAGTCGAAGAACAATCCCCTCTCAATCGTATGGGTGCTCCAGAAGACTTGGCAGGTGCTGCCTATTTTCTTTGTGATTCGGAGCAAAGCGGTTGGCTAACAGGGCAAACTATCGTGATTGATGGAGGTACAACGTTTAAATAAAAGTTTTGTCATTTGCGAAGGATCACTATGCCTAGCACTACCCCTATTTATACACCCCCCCCCCTATCAGCTAATGACACTTCTCTTATTATCACCAC
>CALUTE010000010.1 GCA_944323645.1 uncultured Helicobacter sp.
TTTGGGAAGTTGAATTCTACAAATCTAATACTTAAATGTTACTGAATATTTATGGAATATTGCTGAAAGTTTGGGAGAGGGGCTAGGATCACAGCTAAAGCTCCTAGCGTCTGCGCCCTTTTGTTGTTGGTAGAGAAAATCGCAAAACATAGACTCGCCATAAAAAAGACGCACTCAACGTAAGTAATAAAATCTTAAAAACAATTTCACTCTGAGTGTGAATGCTCTCAAACTCTTCGGTAGCTGTAGAGGCGGCGCCTTCTTGTTGTGCGCTAACAATAAGCGGCATATAATACATTGTAAAAAGAAAAATAAGTACAACACTCAAAATCCCAACTCCAAGTAAAAAAAGTGATTTTTTTGAAGAAATATTAAACACCAAAAGCTCATAAATAAGGATAAAAATTGCCATTGCATTAAGCACATATCCAAATCTAACAAAAATTTCAGTCATAAGGATTCCAGAAGCGTATCTTGTCATATCTGTAATTCCAAGTGTAGCCAAATACTGCGAAGCACTAAAAATCACCGGCGCACTTAATACACCACACGCCAAAATACCCCCTATAACTGCTCCAAGAGCCAAAAGATACAGACTCGTTATGCAAGAAAGAAAAATTTTCATAGATAAAATCCTTTTGGTATAATTTGGGGCTATTATACAAAAAAGAGTTCTAAATGACAATACTACTAAGCCCAAGTGAAGGCAAACAAATCCCGCTTAAACAATGCGCTGCAGCCACTGCCCCCTCGATTTTAGATGACCCAATGTGGGGCGGGCACACTGCGCGTAAAGTACATATTACCAACTATCTTAAAGAGCTTACTTTAGCTCCAGAGACCCAATTGTGCAAAATCTTTGGTGCAAAGCGTATTAGTCTGCAAACCCTAAGCCTTTGTACGGAGCTTACTAAAACACCACGCATAAGAGCTATTGAGCTTTATAATGGCGTGGCGTTTAAAGCTCTTGATTTTGCTTCACTAGATTCTAGGGCGCAAGAGTTCATACTAGAATCCGTGCTTATTTTTAGCAATCTCTTTGGGCTTGTGCGCGCTTTTGATTATTTACCTTTTTATCATCTAAACCAAAACTACCGTTCATCAAATCTTTCTCTAAAAACCCTCTATCTCACACAACAACTAGAAATACAAGCACTGCTTACAGAGAGAACACGAAACTCTAGTCCTTTAATTGATTTGCGCGCACAAATCTATATTAAAGCCTGCCCCATACACTTGCCTCACTATATCCTAAGCCTACCAAGCCAAACCAGCCACCAAGCCAAGCTCTACCGAGGAAAAGCCCTAAGAAATCTCGCCCTATTTATCGCTTCAAAACCAAACAAAAGTCAGCTCCACAACTATCTTATGCAACACTTCACATACATCACACCATAAATTATGCTTAGATTCTATTTTGTAGATTTTATATTCTCATTTACTAAATGCAATTCAAAATAGCAGAGAGTGTAGATTCTCAAAACACAAATCAAATCCAAATTCTCTAGTCTTTCCAGGCAAAGCAAATCCCATTATATCAAACATTGTAGCCTAAAGCATATCTTTATAAACCTTCATCAAACCAAGCATAAAAATTACGATATTTAAAATAAGATTAATTATTATTAAATTATAATAACGCGTTTCAGTTTCTGAAACGCAACCAAATAACCTTATAATAAGGATCTCTCAATGAAAGCAACATATTTTATACTTGGCTTAGTCACTACCCTAGCTACAATACCACTTACTGCACAACCAACCACATCAAACCAAACAAATGCAACACAAGATGTAGCCAGCAACACCCAGCAAGATTCTGATGCCGCCCTCCCTCAAGACCAAAATTTAGCCCAAGAATCTAAAACTACTAAAGACACTAGCACCTCCGATATAGAATCTAGAACGCTTGAAAAACAAGTTGTTACTGCTTCTGGCTATTGGCAGAAAATAAAAGACGCGCCTGCCTCTATTAGTGTTATTGAAAAAGAAGAAATCCTAACCCGCCCTATTCGAGATATTGGCGATGCTGTACAAGATGTTCCCGGTGTTTATACTGAAGTTGATAAAACAGGTCAAAATACCATTTCTATGCGCGGATTAGATTCTAGTTATACACTTATTTTGATCGATGGAAAGAGGCAAAATGTAGCACAAGGCTTTAGTGCAAATGGGTTCGGTGGTGCAACTCAATATCTGCCAATTCCTCCTGTTTCAATGATTGAGCGCATTGAAGTAATACGTGGTCCTGCCTCTATTATTTATGGTAGTGATGCGATGGGGGGGGTTATTAATATTATCACCAAAAAAGACATTAATCAATTTGCCACTTCTGCGCAAGTCAATACACGCCTCGCAGAAAATCATCAAGTCTTTGGCAATATCTATGGAGTAAATGCCTATTTGCACACGCCAATAATCAAAGACAGGCTTTCTGTTAATCTGCGTGGGGCGTATAACTATGGTGGGCAAAATGCCATATTAAACCCCCTTGGAGCTAGTAACTCAAACAATAACAACCCCTTCTCTTCCCATGCATCGACAGGCTTTGAAAACTGGAATGCTGGCACAAGAATCAACTATAAGCCAGATTCTCACAATTGGATCTATCTTGATGCAGATGTTTATAATGGGCATTTTGGTTCGCTTAATACCTCAGGCCGAAGTATTACCTCTGTGCAAGAGCTATGGCGTATGAATTATGTCCTTTCACATGAAGCTGATTATAGCTGGGGGAAACTCTCAAGCTATATTCAATACGCCCAAACCATTATTGCTCCGCACGTAGGGGCTAATGGTGGTAGTCTGCCTATCGGTGCTTGGGAAGGATCAAGCATTAATTATAGCTCTATGCGTGAAAACAAAGACATCGTCTATCAAACCACTTATACAAAAAACTTTAATCTAAAAAACTTTGGCGCAATTGTTTTTAATGGTGGAATCTATAACCAATGGCAGAATCTATTCAACCGAAATTCAAGGTTTGAGCGCGATATGAATCAGTTTGCAATCTTTGCTGAAGGGCAATATATTATAAACGACTACATCTCCACCACGCTTGGACTTCGCTACAACTATTCTAATATTTTCAGATCCATTCCAAACCCGCGCTTTTTTGTCAATATAAACCCCACACGTTGGCTCACTTTTAAGGGCGGGATCTCTAGTGGTGTTAGGGTACCAAATCTTAGTTATTTGTATCCTGGTATTTTGCTTTCAGATTCTACTGGGGTAATTGGCAATGAAGATTTACTCCCAGAAACTAGCTGGAACTATGAGCTTAGCACGATTTTTGATACAAATATGGGGTCATTAATCCTCACTGGCTACTATACAGATTTTACCAACCAAATCGAACAAGTAGCCCTCAATAATTCTGTTTGCGATGCGTATAATTCTCAGCTTGGATATACTACTTGTGCTGGTTATCGCAATATCGGAAAATCGCTTATGGCTGGTTTTGAGCTTGGGCTTAAAACTAAAGAGCTTTATGGATTCTCACTTGATGCAACGTATGCTTTCACGCACACACAAATCCTAGCAGATGCCCAAACACTTGATGGAACTGGAAATGCAGTAAGTCTAATAGGCGAACCAGTAAATTCTATTCCACGCAATTCTTTTACAATCAAGCCAAACTATCGCTACAAAAACTTTGATGCCTATATTCGCTGGCAAGGGCGATTTCAGACACCAACCCCAGCAGCTGGAGCAAACTCTAGAACAAATGTGCGACCTGTAGTGGGAGACTGGTATAAGGATTATCAAGTCGTTGATATTGCCGCAAGCTACCGCTTCTTGAAGCAGCATTTAACGCTTACCTTTAGTATCAACAATCTTTTTGATGTCAATTTTATCGATTACAGAATCTACACCAATGGTAATGCACAAAGCTATCAAAACCTTTACCAACGCTACCTACCAAGCAGAAACTATTGGTTGGCACTCCGAATGGACTTTTAAGCGGGTTTTAGAATCTAGGATTTTAGATTCTTAAATTCTTCGCCTTGCAAGCAGGGTTCAGAATGACATTTTGAGAATCTAGATTTTTCATCACATTGAGGCACAAGCCAAAATATCTACAGTATAAAATCCAAGCTAGATTCTCTGCCTAGAATCCTCGCCATATTGAACCTTTAGACGAAATATCTTTGCAGAATCTCGCTTTACCATAGAAAAGCTTAACCACGAAAAGTCAAGCCGCTTATTTTCTCTAGCTTGTCTTTAGCGCCCCTAATATGCACTATGACTTCATCGCCCAAAAACTCCTCTTTGTCTATAATAATATTAAGCAGCTTTAGTTTGTAGTGGAGTGCGCGCAAATTTGCATAAGAGCTATGAATGGTGAGCATTTCTTGTGGCTCGTATGTAATAAGTAGATGATCATTTTGCGCTGCAATAAGGGAGTTTTTTGTAGCATTGGTATAAGCACGCACAAGCCCACCAATGCCAAGTAGCGTTCCTCCAAAGTAGCGCACTACAATCACGCCACAATCTATCATTTCCCACCCGCGCAATACATTAAGCACACTTATGCCAGAACTACCCTTTGGCTCACCATCATCGCTGCTTCGCTCCAGAATCTGCCCATTTGGCAAAAGCTCGCGATACGCATAGACAAAATGTACTGCCTTTAGATGTGTCGCCCTAAGCGTTTTAAGCACCGACTCAAACTCCCTAACCAACACTAAAAATCCCAAAAATCTTGATCCTTTTGCTTCAAAACTACCATTTGGGCTTGGCGCAACCTTAGAGGAGTTTTCTTGGCTTTGCGCACTTATGTATGCAGGATTAAGGGTTAGCATTTGTACTTGGTGAGGTGCATATATGATAACGATGCAATAAGGTAGAATCTATTGCAAAACCCTTTTGTATAAGGCTCTGAATGACAGAGGGCGAGCAGTCTGTTTCTTTAGGCCATTTGCGCGGCTTAGAATCACTTGGATCTGCACTTGAATAGGGTTTATCAGTCGCATCAATCAATACTTGGGTATCACAAATTAGCACATCACGCTTAGAATCTATGTTATTAACAATACGCCACACAAGCATATAAGGATTTTCTAGGTCATTTTTGTGCGCATCAACCAAAATCCCAATCACAAGCTCTTGCGCAAGCGCGCCTAATGCTTTTGTGTCAATACACTTTAATAGCGGACTTTTAAGCGATGCCAAATCTATGCTAGATTCTGAGGCAGAATCTACTTGATTAGATTCTAATGTGGGTTTTGTAGTAGATTCTAGACTAGATTCTGTGTCAAGATTCTGCGCCCCTTCTACGCCGATGATAGCAATTGGTGCTTGTGTATGAAGCCCATATTGGCGCACGATAGTGATAGTAATTGGTGGCGCAAACAACGTGCTAAGCAATACGCAAAGCTCTTTGTCTGTGTGTGGCTTGTGCGCGCGCTTTTTTTTCAATGGCATACTTACATCAAGCCCTAACTTACCGCCATAGGCATATTCTGGGCTTGAATGATCGAGCGCATCGCAAACCCCCTCACTAATCACAAGACATCTCGTGCTAAAACGATCCAAAATATGTGTAAGCAGCGCCTCATAATCATTAAGCTTTGGGGCTTCTTCGCCAACGAAAATTGCGTGTTTTACAAAACTCATCTGCCCAACTCCCCAAAATGCGTGCATAATCTGCTTAGCGTGTCCGGGATATTGGGGAGCTATTTTGGCAAAAATAAGATTATGAAACACCCCATTTTCTGGCATATTATAATCAATAAGCCCATGCGCACTTGTCTGCAACAATGGCAAAAACACACGCTCTGTTAAGTAGCCCATATATTTGTCTTCAAGGGGTGGTTTCCCCACAACAGTGGCGTGATAGATAGGGGATCTTTGATGAGTGATAGCACTTACCTCTAGCACAGGATAAGATTCTATGTGCGTGTAGAATCCAGTATGATCGCCAAATGGTCCTTCATCTTGCATATAATTTGTATCAACCCAACCTTCAATCACAATATCCGCATCAGAAGGAACACTTAGCGGATTGCTCAAACAACGCACAACCTTTGGGCGCTGCTTTTTAATAAGCCCATACAGCATTAGCTCATAAATCCCATTTGGCAAAGGCGCTTGCCCACACCAAGTATAAAGTGGATCACCCCCTATCGCTATACTTACTGGCATTTTTTGCCCTGCTTTTTTGTATGCATCAAAAAAATGCGTAGAATCTTTGTGAATCTGCCAATGTAAGCCTAGAGTATTGCGTGAATGCACTTGTAGGCGATACATTCCGAGATTTTTTTTCTTGCCATCAAGACTTTGTGTATAAACTTGCCCCATTGTGATAAAAGGCGCGCCATCTCCCTCCCAAGTCGTCAAGATAGGAAAATCATACAAATTGATAGCACTCCCTTGTTGCACTATTGTTTGTGCGCTTGCTTTGCGTACTAATTTAGGAAAACTAAAGCGCAACGCGCTATAACGCCTAAATGCCTCAAAAAACCCAAGTAATCCTCTAGGGGGTGCGAGGTTAAGCAAGTCTTTAATCTGTATAGCAATAGATTCTATGTTGCATTTGGTAATAAGCTCTAGACGCTTAAATGACCCAAAAATATTCATAAATACTGGTATGTCAAAGTGTTTTTTATTCCTAGAATCTATAGGGTTTGTAAAAAGCAAGGCTTTGCCGCCATTTGGCTTTTTAACCTCAAGGTATGCTAAATGTGGGATTTCCAAATAAATATCTAATGGGGTATTTATAATTTCTAACTCATCGTGTTGCTTGAAAAGCTCGATTATCGCTTGTGTGCCAGCACTCATATCCATAGTATGCCTTTGTAGTAAAATGCATAATTGTAGCACAAGCGTATTAGGATTCTGCTAAGGAAAACAGCATAAAATCTATGACTAAAATTACGAAAAAACCATAGAATCTGCCAAAAGATAAATATAAAGCGCAAGCCTTAGAATCGATACTCTATATATCCTCGAAAAATCATATAGCTGCCTAGATTGCTACCAAAGCGCGCTGGAGCTGGAGTTGGATTGTTCATTCCTAATGCCATTATCCCCATACGCACGTTCTGTATGGGAGTAATATCCATTTTTGCTTCCCAATTAATAACGCTTTGTGCATCAATAATACTTGTCCTAAAAGCACCATAAACATTGAGATAATTCCAAAAATTAGTGGAAATAAACGCATAAGGTGTGATCGCATTATAATAAAAAATTCCGTCTGTCCGCTCAAATGGCGTATGCTGACCAAAACCATCGATAAAAATAGCGCCACCTTGAGGTGTATTGATAATCCCTACCCCTGCCCTAAATCCAGACCAATCAATCCCACCCTCTGCCCAAATAATACCACCACCAGAATTATTAGTTATTTTGCGTGCGTCATTTAGCTCAACATAAGAAGTAAGGTGAATAATCCCATTAAAAATAAGTGATTTTGTAATTGGCAGATTTAGCTCACCCTTTAGCCCGGGAGCTACAAAAAAATCTGGCACAAGATAAATATAGGGCATAAGCTTGATTGGAGCTTGTGGGATTTGGAGTGTTGCTCGCAGATAAAATGCTCCACCCCTCCAGCTACCCACCTTACCGCTTTGGTATTCGCCAAATACCTTATAGTTTTGCGTATAGTAGTTGGTGATATAGGCATTGCGTAATGACCAAGTAAAAGCAAGAGAAAGATTAGAAATTTGATCATAACTTACGCTCAACCCCTCGTTAAAATGCGTGATCCACTCCTCGTCCATTTTGAAACGACCTATTGTACCACCAAAACGCTCGTATTGATTATAATAGTCTGCATAGAGTTGCGGCACTTCAAAATATGTCTGGCTTGTTCGAAAATCATTTGCCCTGCCCTCATAAAGCTTTGGGATAATCCACATCTCTCCACCAAATTTGTAGCCCAAAAAACGGCGCGATTCATACCCAAGACTAAGATTAATGTCTCCATAAGTTGGGGCGTTGTTGATAGATTGCTGAAAAAGCAATCCTGCGTGCCCATAGATGAGCCCACGCGAAAACGCATCTGCAAACGAGCTCGCTGGCGCGTCATTTAGCTTATCTGCACCCTGTAGCAAACCCATTATTAAGCCAACAAGCAATAGCTTCCTTAGCTTCATTACCATTCCTTTGTAGAAGTTATTGGCAATCTATTAGCAAAAACAATACCACATTTTGAATTTTCTTGATTTTTTGTAATAAAGCGTGCAAAATTATAATTTTATAGAGGTATCTATCAGGCATTTTTCATAAAATATTATATAATTTAGTGCTTACAATCAAGGATACTAATGCGTTTATTATTTGCTTTATGGTGTGTGGTTTTGCTATGTGGTGGTGCTACAGAAGTTAGTCCAGAATCCATAGATTCTGCTGTGCAAGAAAGCGCACCAAAACAAAAAAAGTCTAACAAAAAGAAATTCTGGCACAAGATTCCAGCAAGTGCGCATTCTTTACAATTACTAATGGCAGGTGATGCGCTATTGCACACTGCTGTTTTTAAAGATGCTGAAGTGGTACAAAACGATGAAAGCGATACGCAAAGCACCACGTATAAGTTTGATTCTATGTTTGAATATATCGCACCTTTTGTTGCCCAAGCAGATTTGGCGTTTTATAACCAAGAAACAATTCTTGGAGGTAGTGCGCTCGGTCTTAGTAGTTACCCTGCTTTTAATTCTCCACAAGAATTTGGCGATACAATGCTTAAGCTTGGGTTTAATATGGTCTCTTTAGCTAATAACCATACGCTTGATAAGGGTGAGCGTGGTGTTATGGCTATGCTTAGATTCTGGCATACAAAAGAGCAAGAAAAGCCAGATCTCTGCATTGCTGGAAGTTACACAAGTTTTGATGATCGTGCCAAAGTAAGAATCTATGAGAAAAACGGAATAAGCTATGCTATGCTTGCCTACACATACGGAACAAATGGTATCAAGATTCCAGAAGGCAAAGACTATCTTGTCAATGTCTATACCAAGCAAATGCTAAAAACTGATATAGAGAATCTGCGCGACAAGGTCGATTTGCTCATTGTGTCTATGCATTGGGGGATTGAGTATGAGTTTAGCCCAAGTGATGAGCAACGCGAATTTGCTAGGTTTTTAGCAGATCTTGGTGTGGATATTATCATTGGTAACCACCCTCACGTTATTCAACCTATCGAATGGATAGATGATACACTTGTTATTTATTCTTTAGGAAATTTCATCTCTGGGCAAAAGGGTACAAACAAACGCATAGGTATGCTTGCTTCTGCGCGCATAAATCTTTTGGGAGAGCAGAATAAGCTAAACCCTCAACACCAAAACAAAGCACCAAAGCATACTCCACGCGTGCAAATTACTGATGTGCGCGCCGATCTTATCTATACATATTATGACACAAATATGCGCAATTTCAAACTCTACCCATTGCGTAATGTAAGCGAAAAAATGCTACCAAACCATAAAAAAATCTATGACCAATACACGCAAATCATCAAGCAAAAATGGCTAAAAATAGGATTATAATACAAGCCTGTTTGAGGCTTAAGAATCTATGATAGTGGTGCGAAATGCTACAAAACATTGTATAATGGCGCGCCATAGAGAAAACACATCTAAGGAGTATGAGTGGTTGATTATGGAATACGATTTTGGTCTAATGATGATTTTATCATAGAAGATGGGCTTGTAAAAGTTAATCATCAAAGCAAGCCTGCTTTGATTGAGATTGTTCAAGAGATCCGAGAGAAGGGTTATAAAGGACCACTACTTGTGCGCTTTCCACATTTGATTTATAAGCAAATCACCCAGCTTTTTAATTCATTTGAACAAGCTATCAAAGAATATCAGTATCAAGGCAATTTCAAGGCAGTATTTCCACTCAAAGTTAATCAAATGCCAAATTTTGTCTTACCCTTGGTTGATTGTGCAAAAAACCTTTGTTATGGGCTTGAAGCAGGGAGTAAATCTGAACTCATCGTAGCTATGGCATACACCAACCAAACCTCTCCCATAACGGTTAATGGCTTCAAAGACAAAGAAATGATCTCTTTAGGTTTTATTGCTGCAAAAATGGGCTATGACATTACTTTGACTATTGAAGGACTTAATGAGCTAGAATCTATCATTCAAGTAGCACAAGAAATGGGCGCGCCCTACCCCAATATCGGGCTTAGAATCCGCTTGCACAGCACAGGTACAGGCGTGTGGGGTAAATCAGGCGGTATCAACGCAAAATTTGGGCTTACTTCAACTGAGCTTTTAGAGGCGATTCGAAGGCTTGAAGATTCTCATCTTTTGGCACAATTTAAAATGATCCACTTTCATATTGGTAGCCAAATCAGCGATATATCGCCACTAAAAAAAGCGATTCGAGAAGTGGGCAATATCTACGCAGAGCTACGAAAAATGGGCGCAAATAATCTTACTTGTGTCAATATTGGCGGTGGGCTTGCAGTAGAATACACACAGCACGAAGGCGCAAACAATCGTAACTACACATTAAATGAATTTAGTGGTGATGTTGTGTTTTCTCTAAAAGAAATCGTGCGCAACAAGCAAGAAAAAGAACCTGATATTTTCATAGAATCTGGACGTTTCGTAGCGGCAAACCACGCAGTTTTAGTTGCACCCGTGCTAGAACTTTTCTCTCAAGAATATGACGAAAAGGCGTTGCGCCTAAAAGAGCAAAACCCCCCTCTAATTGCCGAAATGCTTGATCTCTATCAAAGCATAAGCGAAAAAAACGCCATAGAATATCTGCACGATAGTCTTGATCATATGGAATCATTGCTGACGCTTTTTGATTTAGGATACATCGATTTAACCGATAGATCCAATACTGAAATCCTTGTTCATCTCATCATAAAAAAGGTAATAAAACTACTCAAATACAAAAACCACAAAGACATTATCAGAATCCAAGAGCAAGTACAAGAACGCTATTTGCTTAATTGTAGCTTTTTCCAAAGCCTGCCAGATTATTGGGGACTTGGGCAGAATTTCCCGGTTATGCCACTTGATAGGCTCAATCGCCGCCCAACACGAAGTGCGAGCCTTTGGGATATTACCTGTGATAGCGATGGCGAAATCGCCTTTGATGCGCAAAAACCCCTCTATTTACACGATGTTGATGTTACAAAAGAGGAGTATTTTTTGGGCTTTTTTCTTGTCGGTGCTTATCAGGAAGTGCTAGGAATGCGCCACAACCTTTTTACGCACCCTACCGAATTTAGCGTAGTTTTTGATGAAGATTTAAACAAAGGCTATACAATCGAGAATCTACTAGAAGCTCAAAATGTGCTTGATGTACTAGAAGATTTGGATTATGATACAAAAGAGATTGAACGATTGTTAAAACAACGTATTGAGGATTCTAGTATAGATGATGAGGATAAAAAAGAAGTGCTTGGCGCGCTCTATGTTATGCTAAGTGAAAACGGCTATTTGCGCACAATCGCAAAAGATGAAGACAAATAGATTTCACTAGATTCTGCGCACCAACAACCAAGGATAAAATATGCAACCACAAACAAACCAAGCCAAAAAAACCAGCCTTTTTGCGATGATTAAAGAAGACTTCGCCACGCCAGTGCGCAAAGACCCTGCGCTAAAATCTAGGCTTGAGCTCTTTTTTAACTATCCTGGGCTTATTGCTCTTGTGCATTATCGCATAGCACACGTTCTGTATCAAAAAAAATGGCGCTTGCTTTCACGTATCATTATGGGCTGGACACAATTTTTGACAAATATCGATATTCACCCCGCAGCACAGATTGGCAGACGCGTATTTATCGATCACGGTATAGGCGTTGTGATTGGCGAAACAGCTATTGTTGGCGATGATGTAACGATTTATCAAGGAGTGAGCCTTGGAGGAGTGAGCCTTGCGCGTGCCAAGCGACACCCCACGCTAGAATCTGGTGTTGTAGTCGGAGCTGGGGCTAAGGTACTTGGGGATATTCTTATTGGACAAAATGCAAAAATAGGTGCTAACTCTGTTGTGATAAAAGATGTGCCAGCAGAATGCACAGCTGTTGGCATACCAGCGCGCATTATCCCACCACGCACAAACGATGAATACAAAGAAAAAGCAACCAAAAATGCCCTAGATTCTGCAGAAAAGGATTTTTCACCAGAATCCAGCGAACAAACACAAGATTGCTGCAAGGCATTAAGCAGCGGCACAAGCGTGCCATTGCCCGATGTTAGCAAAAATGCTTTTCTCTATCTCCTTGAGCGCATAGAGATTCTAGAACAAGAAAAGGCAATGCAAGGGACATTGCTTGAATGCCAAGAAGCACAACAAGCGCTACAAGAGTTGAAACAACGCCTTGATGAACGTTATGGCAAATACATTCAAGCGTTTAAAAATGCCTAAACACACCATTGTAGCCAACCCTGTTTTTGATACCAAACCTCACAATAAGGAGCAACTATGCGATACAAAATGAGATTCTCTGCCTTTGTAGCATTTCTAGCAAGTGCTATAATGCTCAATGCCTCTATAAAAGAGGGTATAGATTACATCGTACTAAAAGAACCTATCCCAAATGCACAAAATAGCGTGATTGAAGTTTTTAACTACTCGTGCCCTTTCTGTTACAAATACTCAAAGATTCTACCCCAAATCATCAAAAGCCTACCAAAAAACACTGCCTTTATACCTTATCATATGGAGCAAAAGGGCGATTATGGTAGGCTTGCTAGCGAGCTTTTTGCAGTGCTTATCATCAAAGATAAAAAATCTGGCATAGCCATAAATGATGAGAAAAACTCAAGCTTCAAGCGCGCAGAGCATAGGTATTTCGAGGAATACCACCTAAAAAAGAATCGCTGGAATGAGGGGAAAGACGCGTTTTTAAAAACAGGGCTTGATGCTGCAAATATCAGCCTAGAGGAATTCCAAAGAGAGCTTCAAAGCACAGAAGTTCAAGCGCTCCTAAAAGACTGGCAAAAAGCCTATGATATTGCGCTTATACAGGGGATTCCCGCATTTGTCATCAATGGCAAATATCTCATCAAAACAAATGAACTAAAATCCCTAGACGATCTCAAAGACAAAATCCGCAAGCTTCTCGCACTCTAAAGGCTTACTATGGAGAGGCTTTGGGGTGATCTGCTCCCTTTGGTATGGCGTGTTGCTAGGTGGCAGGATTCTCGATCTACTTGGCTTGTTATGGCTTTTTGCTGTTTGGGGCTGGTTGGGATTGGGCATTATGTGCTAGAGCGCTATATTTATATGCAGCCTTGCGAGCAGTGTGTTTATATCCGCTATGCGTTTCTTATCATAGCACTTGGCGGATTTATCGCAGCGATACAGCCAAGCAACAAAGCACTAAAGACTATGGGCTATGTGCTGGCATTTTATGGTGCTATACGCGGTATTATGTTTTCTTTGCGATTGTGCGATATTCATTATGCTGCACATAGCGATGAGCTGATATTTGGCGTGCAGGGGTGTTCGGCATTGCCATATTTTGATTTTGGCTTGCCTTTAGATAGGTGGATTCCTAGTTTGTTTCGCCCTGTGGGTGATTGCGGGTTTGACTCTCCTATCGTGCCAAATGATGTTGCGCTAAGCGGATTCCAAAAGTGGCTCATAGACTTGTATGCGCAGGGGTGGTATCTTATCCCAAGTGAGCAATTTGGCAATATGGCGCAATGCTGTTTGTTTGCCTTTGGGCTGTGCTGTGTGTGTTTGGGGGCTATGCTTCTAGCTTATCTTATTGAATCCACAAGCCTAGATTCTAGGCAGACTCGCTAGAATCTAAATACCGCAATATACAGCTTTAAATCCAAAGCTAGAATCTAAACCACCACAGATTCTATAATTTCCCTAAAGCCTTTTGACTCCGAAAATCCAAGATTCTCAAATATCACTCTAATCCAAAAAGGCAGAATCTAAGCATAGAATGATTCTGTACTTTAGATATTTCGGCTTGTGCCCAAAGACGCGTTAGCCACCACCAAGCAAAACGCCAACACTATATGACGAAAACTCTAGATTCTGCGTGTGGTCATTCTGAACCTAAGGTAAAGAATCTAAAAAAACAGAATCTAAAACCAATATAGAATCTGCAAAGATATTTCGCCTAAAGGCTCAAAGCAAAGCGCTAACACCATACAACAAGGCTTTTAGATTCTGCAAAGTCATTTTAACCTTGTTTGCAAAGTGAAAATCTACCCCACTCATAGAGGCTAGAGAGGTGGTAGTATTTATACCTATCACGCTCATAATTTGCCTTAAAATAAATACTTGTAGCCCAATGTCGGTGTAAATTTGGGCACAATAGTATTAGGAGCAGTAAATAAAAAAAATAAAAAAGGTGCTCCTATGCGTAAATCTAGAATATGATTTCCTAGATTTAGATAAAATCCTGCGCGTAAATAAGGCACTAGCGCGCCACCATCTCGCTCTAAAAATGAAAGATCACTATCTTCTAAATGAGAAAATGAAAATTTTCCCTCTAATCCTAAAAGCATACCAAAATGCTTCCTTTCTCTTTTTATAAAGTCAATCATCAAATCGGATGCAAAATATGGCATAAAGCTTTCTAGAGATTTTTTTGCTTGTGTATCTTTTTTCACATAATTTCCCCACATATACTGCATACCAATCGTAAATCTTGTCCCAACTCTGCCCTTGCCATATTTCTGCCAGCCAAAATTAGCTCCTGCTATATAACCAATACTACTATCTGTCTCTAAAATTTTTGGAATAAATATCGCTAGCTCAGATATTATCGGAGAATCAACGCCCCCCTCAATCCCCAAAAACCAGCGCTTCTCTTTTTTCTTTGTTGCTTGACTTAGACTCATAGATTCTCTTATGTTCATTCTCTCGCATTCTGCTCTTTCGTCTTTGTCTGTGAATACATAACAATTCATTTCAGCATAGGAGATAGAAAGACTCGCTAGGCTTAGAGTGATGATGTGTAGTAGTTTTTTCATTGTGTCTCCTTATCGCATACTATCAACTATAAGTTGTTTTATATCAAACCCATAGATAGTATCTAGTACATCAAAGTTTAAACGATTGTTGATGTTATAAATATAATTAGTATTTAGTGTTGTATTATTGGTATTAAGTGTAGGAGTATTGTTTGCATTTATAGTGATATTTTCACTGATACTTGAGCGGTTATCATTCATTGTTAGAGAGTTTGTGCCATTTATAGATACATTGGCTTCTAGTCTATCTAGAATGTTGGAGATATTGTTTGATATTTGTTGCAAATCAGCACCAACAAAAAGCTTAGAGCCAATTTTTACACCCTCGAAACTCACTACCAAACTATTCCACCCAGCTTCAAATATATTATCTCCCTTTGTTCCTCCAGATATATCTATAGTTTGATTACTATCAATCTTTACATTCCCTATATCTACATTCACTAGATTATCAGTATTTATACTAGCTTCTCCATTTGCTTGGATATAGCTATTACTCATAAAGGTATTGCCTCCTTTAATTGTATTGCTTACAATATCTCCTAGAAGTGTATGGTTCTCTTTGATGAGATTTCCTGAAATACTGCCTAGATTGTTTGCTGTATTTTCTGTCTTGTTTAGTATATTGTTTAGATTTGTATTGCCTATGGCTATACTATCAAGATTAGTTAATGTATTTTTATAAGAGCCTAACTCATCTACATAGGGGCTTGTATAGTTTCCAATCATATCTCCTATCTTTTCTCCAAATAGATATGCCCCTATATCTGTGATAAATCCAGCTATTTCTCCTGTGATTTCGCTAGCTTTGGTATGAGAAGTAGAGATAGATAAATCCCCTTGAGAGCTGATACCACTCATAGAGGCTAGAGAGGTGGTAGTATTTATACCTATCACGCCCATAATGTGCCCCTTAGAATAGATACTTGTAGCCTAAAATTGGGAAAAGAGGCATAGTAACCCTATTAAATCCAAGCATAAAAACAGGAAATCCTATATGTACGTCTAAAATATGTCGCTTTAAGTTAAGATATAGCCCTGTTTCTAAACTAATAAAGACTCCACCCCCACCATTTCTATAATCTATATCTCTAAAAATACTTCCCACTGCTTGTTCAGTAACGCCTAAAAACATACCAAAACGCTTGTTTTCTCTTTTTATAAAGTCTATCATTAGCTCCATTGTGAAATATAGTATAAAGCTTTCCATAGATTTCTTTATTTGCGTATCTCTCTCTAGATAATCCCCCCAAGCGTATTGCAAACCAATCGTATATCTTGACCCAACTCTGCCCTTGCCATATTTCTGCCAGCCAAAATTGGCTCCTGCTATATAACTTATACCTTTTGTTATTCCTAACTCCTCCTTTGGTAAGAAAATCATTTTAGTAGGAATCAATAAGCCTATCCCTCCATCAATCCCCAAAAACCAATTTTTATCTTTTTTCTTTGTGGCTTGGCTCATATTCATAGATTCTCTAATATTCATTCTCTCGCATTCTGCTCTTTCGTCTTTGTCTGTGAATATTGAGCAATCTACAGCACCATAAGCACAAGAAAACATAAAAGTAAAAAGTACAAATAATCTTTTCATCATCACTCCTTTACATTCCAAGTTGTCGTATAAGCTCGCCTATATTGATTGCGCTTAAGTTGGAATGGTTAAATAGTGTTTTTTCACCACTAGAATTTTGAATACCACCTCTTATGATTGTAGGAGTATTGTTTGCATTTATAGTGATATTTTCACTAATGCTTGAGTGGTTGTTATTTGTAGTAACTGATGTATTGCCTTCCAAGGGTATTGTAAGTAAAAGTTTATCTGCACTCCCACTATAATTTCCCCCAAATACATCAACGAGAGCAAGAGCATAATTGACTAAAGTTTCTATTTTAAAGATATTTATATCTTGATTTGTAGTAATACCCACATTCCCTATATCTACATTCACTAGATTATCAGTATTTATACTAGCTTCTCCATTTGCTTGAATGTAGCTATTACTCATAAAGGTATTGCCTCCTTTAATTGTGTTGCTTACAATATCGCCTAGAAGTGTATGGTTCTCTTTGATGAGATTTCCTGAAATACTGCCTAGATTCTCACCTACATTTTCTACCCTATCAAGTATATTTCCAAAGCTTACATTTCCGATGATTGCTTTATCGATATTATGTGCTATATTTTTATAGGGGGCTAACTCATCTACATAGGGGCTTGTATAGTTTCCAATCATATCTCCTATCTTTTCTCCAAATAGATATGCCCCTATATCAGTGATAAATCCAGCTATTTCTCCTGTGATTTCGCTAGCTTTGGTATGAGAAGTAGAGATAGATAAACCCCCTTGAGAGCTGATACCACTCATAGAGGCTAGAGAGGTGGTAGCGGTAGCATTAGCTACACCACCACCTTTCAGAAAGCTTAATCCAAACATCATTAATCTTATATCTGTTGTGTGGGCTTCCATATTCATATCGGCATTTGCAGAGACATTATGCTGGCTTGTCATCACAAGATTATCTTGCAAATCTATCGTGGCATTGTCTTTGATATTGATATTCCCTCCGGTCATCACCAAGCTGCCATTGCCTTTGATCATAGAGTGGGCTAGGTTTTCGCCTATCGTCTCTAGAGCATTGGCTGCGTTTTCTGCGATGACATCTTTTGGGTTAGTCAGCACCCCTGATAGATCAAAGCTGACACCATCTAGCAGAGAGTTTTTATGCGTAGTGATGTTTAGCGTATCGGTAGTAATCTGCGCATTATTAGCGACAAGAGAGGCGTTAGCATTGCCATTAGCTTGCGCACCGCCATTAATACCCACATCAAGGTTTAAGTTTGCAGAATATCCGATATTGAAACTTCCCCCATATCCATATCCATATCCATAATCCATATTCATATCCGTGCTCGCTCCTAAATACACATTGTTTGCTTTAATATCGGTATGTGTGGCATTCAGTATAGAGCCGATGATATTGGTGTCTTTGTGTGTATTGATTGCTAGATTCTCTGCGTTGATAAGGCTTCCTGTGTGAATAGTGGATTGAGAATGGTTTGCCTGTTCATTGCGAATAACTTCTAAAGACGCACCTATTGTAATTTTATCAATAAGATTTGCGCCTATGCTTGCCCCACCAAACCAATTTTCTCGTGTTTGGTGTGAGCTAGTAGCACTTGTATCAGCTTGGGCATTGATATTTACTTCTTTGGCATTTAGGGCTATATTATCCCCGCTTAGGTTAGAAGCGGTAATATCTAGATTCTTGTTCGCATTTATCGCTAAATTTGTAGAGGCGATACTGCTGCTTACCGAACTTGTAGAATTGCTCTGTGTGCTTGAGGATTCATTAAATTGGTAATATCCCAATCTGGCTTCCAAACCATTGCCAAGAAGAATATCCTTGCTCACACCTAGCCCGATTCCTCCTCCGTGAAATACTGATTCGCTTGATTGGTTGAAGCTAGAGCTATCTTGCAATGCGGTGATAGCCACACTATCGCCACTTATCGTGGTATTTTCTCCATTGAGATTGATAGATTCTAGCCTTAGGGCATTCCCTGCTGCAAGAGCTATATTTTCTCCTGATAGAGTCTGTGCGTTGTGTATGCTGTCTGTTTGAGTGGAGCTAGTGTTGGTTTTGGTTCTGCCAAAAGCCAAGCTAAAAGAATGGCTACCACCCACATTTGATGAAGAAGTCCGAAACCCCCATTTAGTCTCTGTCTTTTGCGTAAAGACTTCTTTGCTATCAGCTTTTGTGCTCAAAAGCATATCATCGCTAGCATTTAGCGCTAGATTCTGCTTTGCCTCTGCTTTGAGATTATAGGCAGTGAGATCATCTCCCGCATTTATAGTGATATTGCCTGCTTGGAGGTTGTTTGCTATATTTGTATGTGTGGTTGTGGTTGTTGTAGTGGTGGTTTTAGACCACCCAAGCAAACTGCTTGAAGTGCTTGTGGTGCTATGTGTTGATACATTTTGTGCAGTATCAAAGGTGATATTCCCGCCTGCATCGATAGCAATACTATCGCTCGCATTCATCGATACAGACTTGAAGCTTGCGTCTTTGCCCGCTGTGAGGCTGATATTATCAGCATTGAGGCTAGAGCCTGTATGTATGGTTTCTTGTTTTGAGAGATTTGTTTGATTGTAGCTTAAAGTCGAGAGCTCGAGGCGATCTGTCTTGATAGCTATGCTGTTTGAGGCTTCTAGATCTGCCCCGCGTATCATAGCTTCATCTGTTGCGTTGATAGTGATGTTTTTGCCATAGAGTTTGCCATATGAAGTGATAGTATTGTTGCTAGCAAGAGAGCTGATAGATACGCTATCTGCGTGGATATTTATGTCATTTTCTGCTTGTATAGTCCCGCCATTATTTTGCATTTGGGTAGATTCTATGCGAATATTGTCCGCAGAGATTATGCCATTTTCATTGAGTGTGTATGCGGAGTTTATTGCTAGATTGCCTTTGGTGTAAATGCCGCTAGTATTGTAGAAATTATTGCTTGCAATAATTGCCATACCTGCTTGCAAACCTAGATTCTGTCTTGAGATAGCTTCTAGGGTGGCAATATCAAAAAATTTGCTAGTGTCTATGCTGCTTGCCAAAACGCGCGATATAGTGGCAGAATCTTGCGTATGTACCAAAGGCAAGGGGGCAGATGTGAGAGCAGAATCTAGGCTGTTTGTCATCAGTGAGGCGATTTTCTGGATACTGATTTGTGGCAGTGTGGCAGAGATGTATTCTACCCTATCGGCTGGCTTGTAGCTATCAACATTTGTTGTTGAGGCACAATTCCACCCCCACTTGATACCAAGAAAGCATTTGCCATATCGGTTGTAGTGTTTTTTTACGCCATTTTCATAGCTTGTTATTCTCCTTGCTTGCGGATCGATATTGGCAAAATCCTCGCTTTGTATGTCTAGGTTTTCTTTTGCGTGCAAAATAGCAGTGTCGTTTGTGATACTTGTCGCTTTGAGTGTGATATTGCTGCCAATAATCATTGCAGGGGAATAGCTACCGCTTTTTAAGATATCTTCTTTGATGACTAGATCATAATCAAATGTATCATTTTCTTCAGGAGCGCCTATGCGATAGTGATGATGTGTGGAGCTAATCTGCTTCAAAACAAACTCCAAGCTACCCTTATTTAGCAGGCTATCTGCCTCTAAAAAGATATTGTCATTGGCATAGATTATAGAACGATTGATGACTTCTTTTGCCTTGATGTTCATATCTGCATTTGCAATAAGAGCCGGAATAAAAACAGAGCTTGTAGCATTGGCGGCTAGATTCTCATCTATGCTTTGTGCTAGATTCTGCGCGGTAGTGGTGGCTAAGCCTGCTTGCTCGCCTACAATGGTTGCTAAACTTTCTTGTGGCGTAGAAATTTCTAATCTGCCATTTACATCAAGATAGAATCCGCCATCGCCTTGTGTTTTTGAAGCAGTAGTGGCGATAAGCCCGCTGCTTTTTACCCCAACGCCCTCACTGGTTGCAACGATATAAATACTTTTTGCTATCGCTGCACCAAGATAGGAAACATCTAGCGCTAGCACTTGTTTTTGGTTATTATCGCTATCTTTTATGGTTATAGGCTCATAAAGTAGCACGCTTGGGGAAAACTCTATATGGTTACTCCCCAAAACCGCCCTTATTTCATCTGCAGAGACGACACCATTTATCTCCATATTTTTAGCAAGAAAAGTCAAGGTTTTGGTGCTATTGGCGTTTAGGGCTGAAGTGATGATTTTCCCTTGTGTAATATCTAGGGCTAGAGATTTTATCTCGTTGTAGTGATTGAGGGTATCAAGCCTATGAAGCTCTTCTTTTGAGAATCTACCGGTGGCTAAAGTGGCGTTTTCAACATTGATAAACCCGCAATTTTTGCACGTAATGCCATTGGGGTTGGCGATGATTACATCTGCCTTACTTCCAGCAACTTCCAAAAAGCCTAAAAGATTAGAAACAGCACTGCCTGTTACTTGGTTTAAAATAAGCTTGGCAGATCGGTCTAAATGGGGGTTTGCGCTGATATATCCAGCAAGGAGAGTTTGGGCGACTTGCTCATCTTTGGTGATATTGTTTAAAATGAGCCCTTTTTCGTTAATATTGAAATCTTGATAGAAATTATTAGAAATGCCAGCGTTGTTAGGATTAGCGATATGGATCATATCAATATTATTTGGAGTTGTATCCAAAATCGGGGGCGCACCCGAATGCGAAGTATCAATCACGATTTCGTGAGCAAAAGCCATTTGCGCGCCAACCAAACACACACTAGCTATAAGCGAGATGTATTGTTTGCAGAGTGTAGCGCTTTGGTTTGCCATAACATAGCCTCATCAATATTGACAACATAAGCAAGAATCTTGCAAGCCCCTTAAAACACATAAAGTTCATTGTACTATTCCATATCTTTATATAAAATGCTATTTTGAAGTTTTTTGTATCGTATTACAAAAGGTAACATATTCTTGTTAAACCTGTTTGGATTCCAATCGCAGTTAGACAGAATCCGCTACCAATTTAAACCAATAGAAAAGAAAAAGTTTTGCGTAGGAATCTCTGTGCTCGCATAGATAGGAAAGTGCCACCAAGCTTGTAGATTGAAATTTTTGTGTATAAATTGTGCGCCAAGCCCGCCGCCAGCCAAAAAAGCTTGCGTAGCAGAATCTAGGCTTTTCACATATCCCATATCAAGCGCTAGGCTTGGTACGATTTGTGATTGTTTCAAAAAAGGGATAAAGAGATTCAAGTCATTGCGATATAAAACACCCATTTGCCCGGTATAGCTTAGTCTATCAAACCCCCTCACGGTGTATCGCCCACCGATGATAAAGGCATCGTTTGCATAGAGATTGCTTGAGCCAATCTGTGTTTTAATTGTGCTTGTGTAGGTTGTGGTGTATTTTAACACTTGAAATGGGCGATAAAGGTGGAGGTTTAACACAGGGACGAAATAGTTGTAGCCGCTTAATACCGCATTTGGTAGAGAAAACCCTTGCAGTATGCTAACATCTGTGCCAAACTGCAGATATGGCAACGATATAATATAGCGCAAAAAGAGCGAATAATGAATGATTGCGCGCCTTTGTATAAGAAGCTCTATGTTTTCTAAAAAGCTATCCGAAAATCTAGCCCCAAGATTTAGTCCAAAAGAAAAGCTATAATCTTGCGTTTGCAACAAGGCATAGCTTAGTTTTAAATCCATATTGGTATTGTTACCACTATAAACAGGGCGCAGATTTGCAAGGGGAATCTGGTAGCTATTGTAAAAATATGCAGCATTTAGCTCAAATAAGATTCTACGAATGGGCAGAGCATAGCTCATAGCACCATAGAAACTATGATTGCTCTTGATTGGAGTTGTATCTAGCGGTAATGCCCCTAGTAGATAAAACTGCAATCTATCAGCGAGCTTGAGGGGGTTTTCCCACGCGAAAAGCAACGTATGCTGATAGTCAAACTGCAAATGCCCATTATCAAAAATGTAGCTGCCATAAAATGGCAAATTTTTGCGATGAACATCAATGATAATATCGCTGTGATTAGCTTTTGAGGGAGTGATTTTCATTGTGGTATCTACATAGCGCATTTTTTTGAGATTGCTAATGCCAGATTGTAAATGCGTAAGATTTAGGACATCGTTTTGTTTGATACTAAAATCTTTAGCAAACGATAGAAAAAAATTATTGCTGTTATAAGTGATATTGTGGATTCTGCCTATTTCTACTTGTATGATGAGTTTTGCGCCGCTTAAATCCTGTGGTGCAATGCCAAATTTTGAAGTGATGAAGCCCTTTTTTATGGCGGTGTTGTTAAGGCTTGCTAGAAGGGTGTTGATTGTATCAAGATACAAACATTGGTGGAGATAGCTTTTGGCGATTTTGTGTGCGAAGCTAAATTCTTTTGGTAGTTTTTGCGGTTTGGCTGTATCTGCTTGCGTAGGGACAAAGATGATTTCATCAATGACAAAGCACACTTTATTCGTATCAGCTTGTACGAAAAAAGACATACAGCACAAAATTAAACAGATTCTGATACTAGCGACAAAAGATTCCAAAACGACCCCCATATTTGGAATACAACATAGTAACAAAATATTAGTTATACATACTTGGAGAATCTAACTCTAGTTGCCCCAAATACTATCAAGGACGAAAATCTAGGTGGCTGGCATTGCGGTCTGTATGCTCTAACAGCCGCAACAATAGACATAAAATAAAGTTAAAGGTTTAGCCTATAAGGTTTCTTCTTTGTTTTATCATTTTGCTTATCATATTTGGAAGCTAGACTAAGCATATTAATCCTTATCTTTGGAATGTATCACATCACTTAAAAGAACTGCTGGGCTACATTTCTCTTTTGTCTTGACATTATAAACACTTGGATATGAAGCAAGAGGCTTAATCTCTACAACCTTGCGATTTGTATCATAAACTTTCGCATACACTCGTATTAAAAGCTCTAAAGCAATGTCCTTTTCTAGCATAAAATCACTATCAGGAATAGCAATATAAGGATATTCTTTTGTATGTTTATAGGTATTCTCATAATAGTCTTGTGTGGTATAAAAGGGTTTAAAAATTAACACAATGATTTCAATCTTTGAGAGATTGTGTGGTGCGACTTCAGAAACTGCAAGACAATATTGTGATTGGTCATAGTCTATTGACTCTTTTGCTTTTGTCCTAGCTTGCTTTTCTTTACAATTCCCATAGGTGTCAATTTTGGCAAGTTTTGCAAAATCAGTATCATAAGAAAGGCGATAATATTTACCCTCGCTCGTAGCTTTTGGGAAATGAGGGAGGGTATTAATAAGCCCAATTATTGTCGTATCGCTAATGCCACTCCACATAAAATCTATGTAATCTGTGCTAACTTGCAAAAGTCCTTGTGGAGCTCTTATCTCATACGCCCATACCTTTGGAATCTTATCGTGTGTTCCCATTTCAAATTTACCAAACTTAAAAAGGGCTTGTTTGTCAGCTCGCCCTTGTGGTAACTCATAGATTGTGCCTTTGAGGTCGTCATTTAGCCCATTATTATCAATCTTTAGATTCCTAAAAGGATTATTTGAGATATAGATTCCGCTAGTTGTGATTGTCTCATAGATAGTAGGCTCACAGGCTTTAGCTAGGGCAGTGTCTTTGTGCTGTGCATTGTGAGATTCACTATTGTTAGCAAAGCTACAAGATATGAGAAAAACTAAGAGAATAAGAAGTTTTTTCATTATGGTATGCTCCATTTAGGTTCTATGTTTTTAAGAATTAGCATTGCTTGATTCTGTATTATGAGATTTGTTTGTGTGCATACATTAGCTATGGAATCCTCTCTTGCATAAACTAAAGCATTCATGCAACCTCCTTATAATAATCGAAAATACCAATGTAATGCCTATATTACCTACAATCAAGTATATATGGACTATATCAAACCCTAGTATAGAATCTCTATAATACCAAATCCAAAAGCCATACCATACAATCGCTATAAGTCCCACATACACAAATGTATCGAATCTAAAGCGTAAAGAGCGTAAAGATGTATCAAGATAGCCTAAAAAGATATTAAGAATGCTATATCCAAGCAAAGCCGCTATACAAGCTCCAAGTATCAAGCTTTGGTTATAAGAAAAAAGCCCAAACAAAACAAAATAACTCACAAGAAACAATCGCACCACACGATAAAAATGCCCACAAAGCAAGCAAGGCACAAAGGCATACACCATAAATACGATAATCACCCACAGGGGTGAGACCACAAGCACAAAGCCACTTACTCTAATGGTATAAGACACCAAGTCATTGTGATTTTGACTAATAAGTGTAAGCAAAAACATCAAAGGCAAAAAGCCTATGGCGAATAATGTGAGCTTTAAGCCTATGGTATTAATCATTATTTATTCCTTAACTTTATGTAATGGCATAATAGCTAAAACACACAATTTAAAAATAGTATATATGATGATTGAAAAAAGAAGTGCGACATCACTACTAAAGCCAAGTTTTTCAAAAAAATTTAACATTATTAAAAAAAATAATAGTATAGGCATAAAATCCGTAAGCATCATATAAAGAAAGGAAATAATCTGACTAACCTTATATTTTGCATTACAATTCTTACAATACAAAACACGACCATAGCCGATAAGATACAGATTCCAAATACTCTGTAATTTATTAATTTTATTCCCACATACTTCGCATTTTTTATATAAAAACATTTTAAAATCTCTTAACTCGCTAATCCGAATATATTGTAGCATATATTGCTTTTTAGCTGTACTACTCCATTATGAGGACATTTGATTTCAGAATCCTCTAGTATTGGGTGGAGCATAGAGGTAGATTGAGAATCGTTATTGCGAGAGGTTTTAGTTTGAGAATCTTTAAGAGTGTGGCAGTCTCATTATGTTTTCTAGCTTTTATCTTGAAATATTAATTCTCCCAGCTCTTCTGGCGTAAGCATATAATGTGCGTCCTCTCTTTCATCTTGGAATATCAAATCTTTTAAGTCTGCTTGTTTGCGTGTAAAATATATAGTAATCTGCTCCAAAAATTCTATATCTTGTTTCTCGCCCTTTGATTGTAATGTATGCAAGGAAGCAATAGCATCTTTTGCATAAAAATAGTCATCTTCCTTGTAGGTTTTGCAATATATTTTACGTTCGTTCGGAGGACCCCAAGTAAGATATGGGCTCTGCCTCCAGCCTGTATAATACCTCACGTCCGTAATGAAATACGCATATATCTCTCCATTTTGAGAATCTACAAGAGCATATACATAAGCATAGGTATGACCAATTTCTACTTCAAAATACAAATAATATATATAAGGCTTAAGAAATATGAAATGTTTTTGGGGAAGAATAAGCTTTTTATTGCTTGCTTCATTAGATAAAAGTTCGTAACTACGATATAAGACTATTTGGTCTCCTTTAGCAAGACGTACAAAACCATTGGGCTGTCCATCAAACCACAATCTATCCCAACCAGACTTCCAAGGAATATTATTTGCGGGAGTTTTTATAGAGCTATTTTTAAACCCTGTTTTTTGCATAGTCGCATAATAATCTTGTATATATTGCGGAATCGGGCGAGAATAGATAATGCCTTTTTGAGACATTTCGCATAATCTCTGATATGTTTTATAGTCAGAATCTAAGCCCTTAGGGATAAATGCCCGAGGGCTTGTGGGATAATAGATAGAGCAACCACTAGCTAGATACACAAAGAGTAGCACAACAATTCCCACTATAATATAGAGCATTCTCTTGCACTTTGAGCTTTTAACTTGCATTTATTGCCTTGTTTTTAGGTATTATACATTGAAATAAGCCTAGAGATAATGTAAGAACAAAGAAATATTTGCGTATTGCAAAGCTTACAAATTTAAAAGATAGCCCTGTTCTCAAATATAAGAATACAAAAAAGCCTCAAATAGCTATATCTACGCTGTTTGAAAGAAGAGTTTAAAGAAACAAAAACAATCGTGGCCGGGAGAGAGGGATTCGAACCCCCGGAGGTGTTACCCTCAACGGTTTTCAAGACCGCCGCTTTCAACCACTCAGCCATCTCCCGCTATCTACAACAAAAGCCTATAATGCTGGATTAGATTGGAGGCGACACTCGGACTCGAACCGAGGAATCAGAGCTTTGCAGGCTCGTGCCTTACCACTTGGCTATGTCGCCTTTTTCGGGTGGTGCCCGGAGCCGGACTTGAACCGGCACGGAAGTAATTTCCGAGGGATTTTAAGTCCCTTGTGTCTACCATTCCACCACCCGGGCAAATCGTGTTTTTAGTGTGATTTAGATTAAAAGTTATTAAAATTATATGGAGCGGGAAACGGGGATCGAACCCGCGGCCCCAACCTTGGCAAGGTTGTGCTCTACCACTGAGCTATTCCCGCAACACAAATAAACTTTGTAGAAAACATAAAGACGTAATTCTATCAGTGCTTTACTAAAAAATCAAGACCATAAAAGTATTTTTTAGTATTTTTTAACTAAAATTCCCTATTTTAAAATCAAGGAATGCTATGCTTTTTGAACCCTACCCATTTGAACGACTAAATAATCTCATAGCCGATATCACACCAACAAAGCCCACTATTAAACTTACCATTGGCGAACCACAATTCCAAACCCCAGAATCTATCACCAAAGCCCTTAAAACCTATGCTGAAGAATTACGTTATTATCCACCTTCTGCAGGTATGCCTTACCTCCAAGAAGCTATAGGTGATTTTATCACTAGGCGCTATGGCATTACGCTCACAAAAGACCAATTAATCCCAACCTTTGGCACAAGAGAAGTGCTATTTAATTTTCCACAATTTTATTTTTCTACAAAAACCTCGCCTGTTATGGCGCACCAAAATCCATTTTATCAAATCTATGAAGGAGCAGCGCGCGCAAGCAAAGCAAAAACCATCTATATGCACCTTACTAAAGAAAACGATTTCAAACCTGTCCTTAGTGAAGAACAATGCAAACTCGTCAATCTTGTGATTCTCAATTCTCCAAACAACCCAACAGGATCAACCCTAAGTCTAGAGGAACTCAAAGAATGGGTACAAAAAGCGCTTGAATATGATTTTTTACTCCTATGCGATGAATGCTATAGCGAAATCTACCAAACAAAGCCGCCACAAACAAGAGCACTAGATTCTGCTCCTAGAGAAGCTATTCCACCTTATGCACCAGCTAGCATTTTGCAAGCCTCTATTGCTGTTGGGAACACGAGTTTTCACAATGTTTTGGCTATCAATTCTATTTCAAAACGTTGTAGTGCGCCCGGTCTTAGAAGTGGTTTTATCGCAGGAGATAGTACACTACTTAAAGCCTACAAGATCTATCGTACATATGCCGGACTTGCACAGCCATTGCCCCTTGCACGTGCAAGTGCTATCGCTTGGCGCGATGAAAAAGACGCAAGTGCTATCCGCGCTATCTATAGTCAGAATCTAACCACCGCACAACAGCTCTTTCCAAACATTGATATTAAGCCTTACAGTTTTTATATATGGCTTCCAGTGCGAGATGATTTAGACTTTACGCGCACACTGTATGCCAAAGAAGGAATCTTAGTGCTTCCAGGGAGATTTTTAGGTAGAGAGGGCGCAGGAGAGGGGTTTGTGCGCATAGCGCTTGTATATCCAGAGCAGCAAATGCGCGAAATTCTTGAACGTCTCGCGCAATTTTATGAACAATATATGGCAGAATCTAGTTTGGAGGGAATCTCTTCTAAACTAGATTCCTCGCAACAAAGCCACATTCCGCCACTATCAAAAGCAAAAATCCACTTTATTGGCATTGGTGGAATAGGTATCTCTGGGCTTGCAAAATATTTGCGTGCGCAAGGTGCTACTATCAGCGGAAGCGATATTGCGCACTCTCCCACCACGCATTATTTACGCTCACTTGGAGTGCAAATCCACATTCCGCACAATAAAGCCGCAATCACAAATCAAGACCTTGTCATACATTCTGCAATCATTAATAATGACAATATCGAAATCATCGAGGCAAAAAACCGTAAAATTCCAGTATTTTCACGCACTCAAGCACTCAATCTCATCTTGGATTCTAAGCGCGTTTATAGTGTATGTGGCGCACACGGTAAATCAAGTATTAGCGCGATGCTTAGTAGTATCTTTCCAAATTTTGGTGCTATCATCGGCGCAGAAAGCAAAGAATTCTACTCAAATGTTCGAGAAGTCCAAAGTGAGCAGATTATTTTTGAAGCTGATGAATCCGATAAGAGTTTTCTTAATTCTAATCCACACCTCGCAATCGTCCCAAATGCCGAGCCAGAGCATATGGAAACCTATAATCACAACATCAAAGAACTCCACCTTGCTTATGAGCAGTTTTTAGAACAAGCACAAATACGGTGCGTCAATGACGATGATCCTTTTTTACGTACAATCACACTACCTTGCATACATCTAAAGCCAAAAGAAGATATTACAAACATTCAATACATACTCAAAAATGATATGCCTTATACGCGCTTTCACTTAAAAGACTTTGGACAATTTGAAGTATGGGGGCTTGGCGAGCATACCGCACAAAATGCAGCACTTGCTATACTTGCCTCCCTAGAATCTATGCGCCAAGAATCTCAAAGTAGCATAGACCTTCCCTACCCCAAAGAGCACATAGATACCATACGCGAGAATCTTAAAAACTTCGCCGGAATCAAAAAACGCTTTGACATTTTAAGCACATCACCACTGACGCTAATTGATGATTATGGACACCATCCAACAGAGATTCTCGCTACACTAAAATCTGTGCGTATCTATGCAAAACTACGCAATATTACACGCATTGTAACTATTTGGCAGCCACACAAATACTCAAGGCTTTTTGATAATCTCAAAGCATTTCAAGAATGCTTTAAAGATGCTGGGGAGCTTATCATACTTCCTGTATGGCGTGCTGGTGAAGAACCAAGAGAAGTAGATTTTGCAACACTTTTTGCCCGCTACAACCCCATACTTGCCACGCGCTTACAACGCAATGGCAATACGCTTGAAGTGTATAAAGATGATACATTGCTTACCACCCTTGCCCAAGGGATTGTTATAGGATTTGGTGCGGGCGACATCACCTACCAACTGCGAGGGGTAAAATAATGGGATATTTATCAGTTATTACAATATTTACACTGCTTATTGCACTTGTTGTTGCACTTCTCAAACATTCTATGCTACAAAGACACAAAAAATATGCACTAGGAACCGTCCTTATTGCTTGCCTTATAGCTATGGGAGCTTATAACTACAAACAAAGTATGCAAACAAATATCGCTACACTTTTGGGTGAGGCATTTATGCAAGGCAATACACTAAACTGTGAAGGATTCTTGGTGCATCAAAATGATTTCAATCTTATTACACAAACCAACACGCTTGTTGGCAAATCTGGCACACCAACAAGCAACATTATCATTCTTCTTGAAAAATGTAATATTGCTTTGCATTCTAAACAAGATGAAGAATTACTCAATGGTCATACAATCGAAGAACTCCAAAGAGATTAGAAAGGATAAATGTGTTACGCATTATAAAACATAATCTTGGAATCTACTTTATGGTGCTTGCATCGCTTGAGTTTGCACTTGTTGGAACTTGTGCAAAAATCTTGAGTCAAGAAAATCTACCAAGTATAGAGATTATGTTTTTTCGTAATGGCATTGGTTTGCTTTTTATGATGTATTATCTCTCTCGCCTTAAGGTGCATAAAGAGGGCGGACATTTTTGGCTTTTAGTTTTTAGGGGTATAGCTGGTAGCATTTCTTTATATTTGTTTTTTTATAACATCTCAAATATTATGTTAAGTGGAGCATTTGCCTTCCAAAAAACCTCACCTATTTTTGTTACACTCATAGCCTTTTTCCTCTTTAAAGAAAGCATTGGCTTCAAAGGCTGGGTTGGCATACTTATTGCATTTGGCGGAATGCTCCTTGTCTCCCAACCTTGGAGTGAGCCTAGTATGCACACGGGATTTGATTTGAAAAATACACTACTTGGGGCATTAAGTGGATTCTTTTCTGCGGTAGCCCTCACAAGCGTACGCAAACTGCGCAAGTTCTACGCAACAGAGCAAATCGCATTTTCTTTTATTCTTATGGGGACACTTTTACCGCTGCTTTCTATGGTTGTAGGAGAGTTTTATGCGCCAAAAGAGCTTGATTTTATGCTTGCTCCATTTAGTATGCCCTCTTTAAAAGCGTGGATTGTTATCGTGCTTATGGGCGTACTTGGCACGTTTTATCAAATCCATATTTCAAAAAGCTATGGTATTGCCAAAAAGGCTGGAATCGTGGCTGGTATCAGCTACCTTGATGTGGTTTTTTCGATATTTTTTGGTATGCTTTTGGGCGATGGATTCCCTAGTGCTATGGTGTTTTTTGGCATTTTCACGATTATATTTGGTGGCTTGATTCTCGTCTATGGCAAAATATAAGGAGATATAATGCACAAAACACTGCTTTCTTATATGCTTTTATCTATACAGTTCTTGCTACTTGGCTATGCTGATACCGCCAAATCCATAAACTCCACGCAATTTGGCAAAATCTCCACCAATGAGCCAATAGTCGCCACAACCATAGTGGAGTTACGAACAACTATCAGTCAAGATATAACAAGCTTTTCAGCCAACAGCAATTGGGAGGGGGTGTATGGTACATTTGATTTGTGCGACCCTTCATCGGCTGTGCCCGGCTGGTGCTACAAACAAACAGGGCTTAGTATCTATGATTGCACACAAACAAATCTATATCGCTATGAAGATTCTAAGTTTGTCTGCAAGCTTGGGGCTGTGATACGACAGATTCCAGACAAAGCCAACCCAAACATACATATGATTTGCGATACGATACCTTTTCCGGGAGAGGTGGAGATTATGGTTGATGGCATTAGCGCACACCCAACTGAAAAATACTACGAAATGCTTTGCAATGATGCCAACGACAAAGCAGAATGTCGAAGAAATGTACAATTTTCACTCAAAAAGGACGATAAGGGCATTAGCTTTCTCTCAAGCAAGGGGCTAGATTCTATGACTTGTGAAACTCCGCTAGATGAGCGCTATGTCGGCACACTAAAAGCACACTATCCTCGTATCAAAGCTTCCTTTGATTGCGCTAAAGAAGGGTTAAGCAAAGCAGAAAAAGGAATTTGTAATAGTTTTTACACAGCGCGTGAAGACTATATGCTTAATATTGCGTACAATTTTATTATGGATTTTGCAGATGAAGCCACCGCCAAAACTATCAAAAAAGAGCAAATGCAGTGGCTCAAGCAACGCAACCTGCAGTGCAACAACACAACAAGCGCTAACGAACTGGATTCTTGCTTGCTAAAAGCCTACTCTAAACGAGCTGATGAACTAAAAACAATCATACAAAACATACCAAAAAGCTTTGTAACACTCCATAGCCAGACCGGGCAGATTCCTATATTTGAAGCCCCAAGCAAAAAGAGTGCTATCCTTTATACTGCAGTAGAAAATGATAAATACACACTATTTTTAGCAGACAAAAAATCATACAAAGACTTTGTAAAAGTTATCTTCACAAACCTAAACGAAAAAACAAATCCAAACAAAGGTAGCAATATTGTAGGATATATCCTTTCCAAAAATATCAGGCAAGATTAGTGATTTGTGTTAATAGATGCTTGGCTATGGTTTGTATTTGCAGAACCTTTGGGGCTTAGACTTGGCTTTAGATTCTGCGTTCTGCTAGGATCCATAAATTTGAACACCCCTAGATTCTAACTAGAATCTTTAGATTTTGCTTTGTGAGATTTCATTAAAAAGCCTAGAATCAGCGTGGTATGACACTACAAAATCTCCGCACGTCCATTACGTATTACCACCAAATCTTCTATGCGCACGCCATATTTGCCCGGTATATAGATTCCAGGCTCAATAGAAAACACCATACCATCTGTGATAATCGTCTCACTGCGTGTAGAAATAAAGGGTTGCTCGTGAATATCAAGCCCTATGCCATGCCCTGTGCTGTGTGAAAAATACTCGCCAAACCCAGCTTGTGTGATGACATCTCGCGCAAGCGCATCAATTTGTTTGCCGCTCATACCAGATTTTATATTTGCTATGGTATGCTCTTGTGCTTTGCGCACGATATCATAGATTTTTTGTAGTTTCTTGTTGGCAAAATGCTGGTTTTTAGTAAAATCCAAACCAGATTCTCCAAAATACCCACTACGTGTTCTATCAGAACAATAGCGCTTATATTTTATCCCTGCATCTAGCAGAAGCAAATCCCCTTTTTTTAACCGAGCTTGCCCTGGGAGTGCGTGTGGCTTGGCAGCATTGGCATTAAGCGCAACAATAGGATCAAAACTCAAAGAGTACAACCCATCATTCTCTAAAGCACCCTTAGCAAGTGCATAAAGCATATGTTCATACATTCCCTCCCGTACCTGCTTGCTGAAACGTTTGAAAGCCTTTTTATTTAGCTCTTGAGATTTTTTAATTAGCCCTATTTCCTCATTAGTTTTAATAATGCGCCCTAGTTGATGAAAGTTTGGCATAGCAACAAGGCGACATTTTGGCAGTTTTACCTCTAATTTTTGATAATCCTGCACGCATAGCATTCTTGGATCAAATACAATTTCTTTAATGCGCTCTTTGTGTAAAATAGCGATCGCAGAATCTAAAAGATTGTGGCTTTCAACAATCTCTACAGATTCTTTTAAATGCTCCTTTGCTTCTGTAGTATAACGCGCATCAGTGATAAATACTAAGTGAGTATCAAGCTTAAGTAATATAGCATTGTCGCAACTATAGCCACTCTCATAATACTGCGCACTTTCATTAGTTGTAAGAAAGATTTTTGGCATAGCAGAATTCTCGGATCGCTTTGTAGCTATGCTTATTTGAAAAGACTTTGGAATCTTAGGGAGCTTGGGGGGTTTTATATGGGATTTGATATTATTTTGAGTTTGATTAGAGTTTTTAGATTTTTTGGCACTTTTCTTGGAAGCAGCCTTCAAAGGCTTGATAGAATCTTTATTTGCACCTTTTTTTTTAGCAGATTCTGAGGCTTTTTTGGGTTGTGTTTGGTTTGTTTTTTTCGCTTTCATAGAGACTCACTTTGTATGCTTAAGGGGTCTGATTTGTGGCATTAGGATTTTGTGCTTTAAAAGCTTGTACTTCTGTGATGATTTGACCAAGTGCAATAAGTCCAAGGTGATACCCATACGCGCCAAACCCAGTGATAATACCTGCACAAACAGCACCACTATAAGTCTTTTTGCGAAACTCCTCGCGTGCTAAAATATTGCTGATATGCACCTCTACCACAGGCACACCACACGCCATAATCGCATCAGCAATCGCAATAGAAGTATGTGCATATGCTGCAGGATTTATAAGTATGCCATCATACTCGCCACCCACACATTCTTGAATTTTATCAACGATTTCACCCTCAAAATTGCTTTGAAAAAACTCAAGCTCTATAGAATTTTGCTTGCCAAATGTGCGCATATTTTCGTGGATTTGTTCAAGCGTAAGGGGTCCATAGATCCTTGGATCTCTATGTCCTAAGAGGTTTAGATTTGGTCCTTGTATGACAAGAATTTTCATAAGCACTCCTTGTGGAATTTTGAATCGCTTAAGATTGTAGCATATTTCATATATTTTGAAGTGGTATTTTGTGCCTAAAGTTAGCCCTCTTAAGCACTAGCCCCTCTTGACAAAAGTGTTTTTTTTTTTTATAATAATCGCTGGCTTTTTGCTTACAACCAAAGAGCATATTTTATCCAAAGGAGTTTTAGTGAAACGTTTTTTTAGTATGACTTGTATTATAGCAAGTATCGTGTTTCTCGCAGGTTGTGCTAGCACAAGCCCAATGGGCGCGCTCTACACAGAAGCCAAGCTACCACTTACTGCCACTTCATCGACTAGCTCATCAAAAGAAGGAACTTCGATTTGTACGAGCATTCTTGGGCTTGTTGCGACAGGTGATTGCTCCATAGAGGCAGCTGCAAAAGCAGGCAACATCAACTCAATACAAAGTGTGGATTCTAAGGTGTTTAGCGTGCTTGGAATCTATAGCACATACACCACGGTTGTTAAAGGTAACTAACCCTCCCCTAAAGCCACTTTGGCTTTAGGATAAAACAAAATGCTCCCCCATTCCATATTCGAGAGAAAACTCACTCCCATTGCCTTTGGCAACACTAAGTCTAAGATGTTGTTTGTAGTGATCAAGCTGGCTTTGATGCACATAAAACGCCACCTCTCCCACCTTGCCCACTAACTCATCATTAGCACCCGGAGTAAAATCTCCTTGTTGATAGCACATTGGGATAGCCCCATCACAGCACCCTCCACCCTGATGAAAGAGAATCTCCCCATAGCGCGCTTTAAGACGGGCAATAAGTGCTAATGCCTCCGGTGTAGCACTAATCAAACTAGATTCTGTGTTCTCTTGCATATCAACTCCTAGAAGAATCCTAGTTTATTGATAGAATAGCTCACAAGGATATTTTTTGTTTGCTGATAGTGCTCCAACATCATCTTGTGGGTTTCGCGCCCTATACCGCTTTGCTTGTAGCCACCAAATGCCGCATGTGCAGGATATGCGTGGTAGCAATTTGTCCAAACACGCCCCGCCTGTATCCCACGCCCAAACCGATAAGCACGATTCATATCGCGTGTCCAGATTCCACTACCAAGCCCATAAATCGTGTCATTAGCAATTTCTAGGGCTTCTTGCTCGGTTTTGAAAGTCGTGAGTGCTAAGACTGGACCAAAAATCTCTTCTTGGAAAATACGCATTTTATTGTGTCCTTTAAAAATAGTGGGCTTGATATAACATCCATTTGCAAGCTCACCACCAAGCTGATTGCGTTCGCCACCAATTAAGCATTGCGCGCCCTCTTCCTTGCCAACCTTGATATAATTCAAAATCGTTTCTACTTGTTTTTCATCTACTTGCGCACCCATCATTGTATCTATATCAAGCGGATTGCCAATTTTTATAGCCTCTACGCGCTTCAAAACTCTCTCAATAAATTTTTCATAAATCTTTTCACTCACAAGCGCACGAGATGGGCAGGTACAAACCTCACCTTGATTAAATGCAAATAACACAAGCCCCTCAATTGCTTTATCAAGATACGCATCTTCATAATCAAAAATATCTTCAAAGAAAATATTGGGGGATTTTCCTCCAAGCTCTAGTGTGCAAGGAATGATATTTTCTGTGGCAAACTGCATAATCTGACGTCCCACACTTGTAGATCCAGTAAATGCGACTTTTGCGATCTTTGGGCTAGTAGCAAGAGTTTTTCCGATTTTGCCGCCACTGCCATTAATGATATTAACAACGCCGCTGGGAAGTAAATCGCCAATAATATCGAACAATACGAGAATACTAGCAGGTGTTGGGCTTGCGGGCTTTAATACGACACAATTCCCCGCTGCAAGCGCTGGAGCAAGCTTCCAAGCAGCCATAAGCAATGGAAAATTCCACGGAATAATCTGTCCCACAACACCAAGTGGTTCGTGAAAATGGTAAGCAATCGTATCAGAATCTATTTCGCTAATACTACCTTCTTGGGCGCGCAAACAACCTGCAAAATAGCGAAAATGATCAATAGCAAGAGGAATATCAGCATTGAGTGTTTCTCGGATAGGCTTGCCATTATCCCAAGTCTCCGCATAGGCGATAAGCTCTAGATTTTCCTCAATCCTATCAGCAATTTTAAGCAAAATCCTTGCACGCTCTTGAGGACTTGTCGCTCCCCATTTATCTTTAGCCTTATGGGCTGCATCTAGCGCGTTTTGAATATCTTGATCGCTAGAAAATGGTACTTTACAAAGCACTTCGCCAGAAATTGGGGTTTTATTTTCAACATACTGCCCATCTACTGGTGGCACCCACTTGCCACCGATATAGTTTTCATACTGCTTCTTAAAAACATTTTCTATAGTTTTGTACTTACTCATTGTGTGCTCCTTTTAAGATTTAATGTGAAAGCACTTAGATTATAAGCCAACAAGATTAATAAAAAAATAGTACGACAAAACCCCTATAAAAGATATAAACAAATATAATACAGCAAGTAATCCCTAGAGATTCTAGCTATCCTCTTTGACATTGATTTTTAGCTTTGCACTAATTCCAGCTCCAAGCTTCACTTCTACAACAAAATCTCCTATGTGCTTGATTGGTACTGAAATCTCAATATCCTTTTTATCGATAGTAAGTCTATGCTCTTCTTGTAACGCATGCGTTATTTCTTCTTTAGTAACCGATCCAAAAAGTGCGCCCTTATTGCCCTTTCTTGTGATATGTAGCACGATAGATTCTAGGCTTTTTGCAAGCTGTTTGCGCTCTGCCATTTCAAGCGCTTCTTGCTCGGCTTTCTGGCGCTGCTCGGCTTTATATCGATTGATAACCTCGTTTGTGGCGTGTTTTGCTTTATTTTTAGCAATAAGAAAATTCTGCCCATAACCATCTTTTACCTCGCATACCTCGCCCTTTTTGCCAAGCCCCTTGATATCCTCTAGCAATAATACTTTCATAACAATCCTTTTGGTATAATTGGGCTGATTGTAGCAATTTGCACCCAAAAACAAAATAAAGAATGCCAATGGTAGCACCAAGTACAAAGCAAGAAACACAAACTATAAATTTTCAGGGGCTTAGTATTTCTTTGCGCAAAGCAAAGGGTAAATATATGCGCTTAAGTATTGCCATGTATCCTAAAGCTAAAGCAAAGCAAGCACCACTTATTACATTGTTTTATCACAAAAAAGCCACACACTATGATATTAATACATTTCTAGAAAACAACGCCCTGTGGATACACAATACCTTTCGCCAAATCTCACTGAAGCTTGAGCAATATAATACAATACTTGCAAACCACCCAAACGAAATTTTACTCTTTGGTGAATGGATACCAAAAATACCTCTTGCCCACGTACGATCAATACTGCTTGCATACCTAATGGAGCGCGCTACCATCTTAGCAGATTCTCTTGGTGTGCGTTTTAGCAAACTTGGCATACGCCCTTCCTATACACGCTTTGGCAGCTGTACGCAAGACAGATTGAGTTTTTCCCTTTTGCTTGCTTTCGCGCCAAAAGAACAAATTGATTATGTGATAATCCACGAGCTAGCCCATCTTATCCACAAAAATCACTCACCTAGATTCTGGCTTCTTGTGGAGAAACACTGCCCAGAGTGGAGAACTTTACGAAAAACACTCAAAGATCACAGTGGAATCTATCGCGCTCTACTAGATTCTATCAAGTAGCCTAAAGCACAAAGCCACACCGCATACAAAGCTCTTCGCGCGCTTCACCTAGCTTAAAACCTTCTGCTATGTTTTGTGCGCGAGAAGAACGCAGAATCTGTGCAAGGCTTTGAGTATGAAGATCACCAAGATTGATTTGTCCGCCTGTATCAAGGCAACAAGGTACAACTACACCATTGCTCAAAATCCCTATTTGGTGAATTATGCCATAGCAACGCTTATGTGTATTTTTTGATATTGGGGCAAAACCTGCCCATACAAAGCTTGGCTTACGCACAAGCAATGCCTTTTTCCAAAGACGTATGCGCCCTTTTGTATCAAAATTTCGCATAATACAATCCTTATGTAACATCATGGCATCTTGAGTGTTCAAAAATGATTGTGGCAGTATTGCATACAGCAGTGCAGACAAAACATCTGGTTTTGTAAAAAGCAAGGTATCTTGGATTCTTAGATTGACAAAACACGTAGGATTTCGAAAGTGAGAATCAAGCAATGCCCTAAGTACAGCATAATGGCGCACCAAATGTTGATTAAAGCCTGCTTCTAACGAAATAGATAATTGATATATAGGCGCAGAAAGTAGTAGAGACGCAGGGTGTTTATGACAGTATATACCACTTGTTACAACTTCAACTTGTGCGCCTTTGTTTCGCGCAAGAACAAGATAAGATTCTAAATTATCCAAATAACAAGGATCACCAAGAATATGAAGTGCTATACGTCTAGAAAAACACAGAGCTTCATCTAATGCCTTTGCAAACAAAGAAAGTGGCATAACTCCTCGTACACCCTTAGGTGCTGGGCAAAATGAACAACTAAGCCCACAAATATCGCTAAGCTCAATATAAACTTTTTTCATTATAAGTCGAGTTCTACCAATAAGAATCTAATAATTTTGCCTAAGCAATATCAAGATGCATAAGAATCTTACACAAATCCTTTTGATTAATGATGATATTTGCCTCCTTCTGCAACACAGGCTTTGCACAAAATGCTACGCGCTTATTGGCATAAGCAAACATACTAACATCATTTGCGCCATCTCCTACAGCAAGTGTCTCATCAGGAGTGATGTTAAGAAGTGTTTGTAACCTCGCAAGCATATTGCCTTTAGAATCTCGAAACATCATATCCCCCCCAACTTTGCCTGTTAAAATACCGTCTTTGCTGTGCAAAATATTGCTAAAATCTGCACTAAGTCCCAAGATCCTCGCATAGTATCTTGTAGCAAAACTAAAGCCGCCACTAAAACATACAACTTTAATGTTATTTTTTTTAAGTGCTGCTATGCACTCCTTAGCACCAGGCATTAAAGGCAGATTCTCACACACCTTTTTCGCATTTATCTCACTCATACCTCGCAAAAACCCTACACGTTTTGTGAGCGATTCAAAAAAATCAAGCTCTCCAAGCATTGCCCGGTGTGTAATACTGCGCACCTCTTCACCCACGCCAAAATCCTCTGCAAGCATATCAATCGTCTCGCCATCCATAAGCGTAGAATCAAAGTCAAAAACAGCTAGCTTGATCATTATAAAAAATTATTGCATTTGTGCAGCCACTTCTGTGGCGAAATCCTCCACCTTTTTCTCTATACCTTCACCTAACTCGAAACGTACATACTCAACAATCTCAAGCTCATCATTATATTCTTTTGATTTTTCAGCAAGCACCTGTGCTATCGTCTTTTTATCATCCATTACAAAAAACTGTCCAAGTAAAGTAAGGCGCTGGTCAATAAGAGTGTTATCTGCAACAAAACGTTCCATCATACCCGGAATAATCTTATCCCAAATTGCCTCAGGCTTGCCTTGTTTGGCAAGATTTTGTTTAATCTCCTCTTCTTGCGCTGCAAGCACCTCTTTGGTTAGCTGGGCACGTGATATGTATTGTGGAACGTTCTTAAGAGGCTTGCCAAGTCGTTTAAACTCTTCGTTTTCTTTTTCTACCTCTGCAATAAGCGCTAAACGCTCCTTCTCCAAAAACTCCTGACTAAAACCTGTATAATCGATATAAATCGGCTTCATTGCAGCAGCATGCATACAAAGATTGCGTGCAAACTCTGCAACCTTTACAGTATTGCTTGGGTTATTTACTTTTATACAGAGCAATACCCCAACACGTCCATTAGAATGTACATAGCCATTGACAACAGCACCATTATGTGCTTTGACACTGCACACACGGCGCACTACAATATTTTCACCAATTTTTGCAATTTGTGTTTTGAGATATTCATCAAAATCTTGATTCTCTATTTTAAGCGTTTTTAGTATTTCCACATCGCTAATACTATGCTCAAAAACAAGCCTACTCGTTTTTTGCACCAAATCCTTGAAGCCATCATTTTTTGCTACAAAATCTGTTTCAGAGTTTATCTCTAGCAAAGAGGCTTGAGAAAAATCCTCTGCTACCTGCACAGAAACAACCCCTTCAGCTGCAACCCTATCAGCTTTTTTGGCTGCTTTACTAAGCCCCTTTTGGCGCAAGTACTCAACTGCCTTTTGCAAATCACCTGCTACTTCTACTAGCGCCTTTTTACAATCCATCATTCCTGCATCAGTCATCTCACGAAGCTGCTTAACAAGCTGGGCGGTAATCTCACTCATTATCTCTCCTTATAGATTCTCATCTTGCGATTGTGCTACTTGGACAGCTTCAGCTTGTGGATCTATAGATTCTGTCTCGTCTGTTTTTTCCTGTGTAGCACCTTCTTCTGCTTCACCACTACCACCATTCATCTCACGCCCTTCAATAATGGCTTCAGAAATTTCCTTACAAAAAAGCTGAATTGATCGAATCGCATCATCATTACCGGGAATTGGATAATCCACATTATCTGGATCACAGTTTGTATCAAGTGGTGCTACAACAGGAATACCAAGCCTCTTTGCCTCTGCAACAGCAATCTTTTCTTTTACCACATCAATAACAAAAAGCATATCTGGGGCTTTTTTCAGATGACGCACACCACCAAGATACTGTGTAAGTTTTTCTTTCTTACGCAATAGCATAAGTCTTTCTTTCTTGGTCAAAAGATCAATCTGTCCGCTACTCTCCATTTCTTCTATAATTTCTAGTTTGCGCACAGAACGCTTGATCGTACCAAAATTTGTCAGCATACCGCCAAGCCAACGATAATTCACATAAGGAACACCAATTTTCTCTGCATATTCTTTAAGTGTTTCGCTTGCTTGCTTTTTTGTGCCTACAAACAGAATAACCTTTCCTTCAGCTGCAGCATCACGTACGATATTATAGGTATAGCGGAAGTATCGGATTGTTTTTTGTAAGTCAATAATGTGGATATTCTTGCGCACACCAAAGATGAAAGGTTTCATTTTTGGATTCCAGCGTCTTGTCTGATGTCCAAAATGCACGCCGCATTCTAGTAAGTCTTTCATTGTTACCATAAGATTCTCCTTCAAGATTTGGTTTTTCCTCCACGCCCTTTCACGAAGCAAACTTCGCAACACAAACAAGGATTGGCGTGTGTGATGTTAGCCTTTTAAGACCAAAAACAAGGGTGCTATTTTACCTAATATTTCATAATAACCGCCTTAAAAAGCTATTTAATATTTTTATAAAGCTTTCTAGATATGTGTGCTGATACCAAAGCTTTGCAAAATCCTACACTCAAAATGCTATGACATAATTTGCTCAACAACAACAATTATGCAAAAACAAAAACCGTATTTACACTGCCCCTCTATAATAATAACCCTATAACAACTTACACTAGAAGGATTAAAAATGAAAACCAAACTACTCACATGTTGTTTATCAGCACTTCTTGGTACCCAACTAGGAATACAGATTGGCACAGCAAAAACTGCCCAAGAATATAATGCTCAGGCTATTGCGGATCTGTTTTATAAGCTTAATGGTGATAAAAACCCTCACAAAAAAATCAATCATACAAAAGGCTTTTGTGCAAATGCAAATTTCCTTCCAAAAAAGGGGATAGATAAAGTGCTCCATATCCCAATGCTGCAGCAACATTCTATCCCAACACTTGTGCGTTATTCTCTTAGTGGTGGCAATCCAAATGCAAGTGATAAAAGCAAGGTACGTGGTATGGCACTAAAAATCCAAGGCAATCAAGAAATTTGGGAAATCGTAATGACCAACACCGAAATCAACTTCGCCAAAAATCCACAAGAGTTTTATGAGTATTTTTCGCGTATGTTGCCAAGCACCCAAGAATCTACTCGTCAAGCAATCAACAACAAACCTTTTGCAAAAAACTACCATAGCTATCTTGAAACACTAGGTATTACCAAAAGCGTGGCAAACACTCCATTCTACAGTGTGCATACCTTTTGGTTCAAAAATAAAAAGGGACAAGAAGTTGCAGCGCGTTTTAAATTTGTCCCACGAGAAGGTGTAGCTTACCTCACAGAAGAAGAGATCAAGCAATATAGTGATGATTTTTTACGAAGCGATTTTCTAGCTAAAATCAAGGAAACACCAATTATCTATGATATGTATCTCGTCTATGCCAATAAAGGGGATAAAACAGATGATACTACCGCACTTTGGGAAGGCAAACATAAAGAAGTGTTAGTTGGTAGTCTCGAAGTAACACAGGATCAAGGCACAGCTTGCAATAGCGATGTTTTTATGCCTTCTAATCTACCACAAGGCGTTAGCGAACCAAAAGATGAGCTATTCACTCTACGCAATGAGGTCTATGGTATCACCTTTGGACGCAGACAATAGTCGCCAACTGCTAGTATCGTGCAAAAAAACTGGCATTACGCATAAACAGTAGTGCCAGTACAAAGAGTAAAAAGCTAAGTCCAGCACATAGATACCCCCAACCAAACTCCTCATAGATAAAAATTGGCAGGTGCGAACCAAGTGCTCCTCCAGCATAATAAAATGACAAATATAAACCATTGGCAATACCCTTTTGTCGCACGGAAATGCTATTAAGTAATGCGCTAAGGACATTATGGCAAGTAAAACACCCAGCACACACAACAAACATTGCTCCAAAAATAATCCAAAAATGCGGATAAATAAGCAATAAAACCCCAACTCCAAAAACAATAAACCCTGCCGCAATAGCTCGCACCTTGTTTCCTAAAAACAAAATAATATAGCCTGCACAAAGCGAAATAACAATCCCCACAAGATAACTAATATAAAAAGCTCCAATAGTAGATTCTCTAACAAATGGATCAAGGGTTTTGAGCTCAATAGGTAGCAAACTCAAGATAGCCTGAAAGGTAAAAAACATCAAGAATGCTCCACCAAGAATCTGCAAAACACGCTTATTGGACAAAAAAGGCAAAAATGCCTTTATGCGTGGGGTATGATGAGAGATCCTCTTAGAATCCTCAATCCCAAAGAGCCACACTCCACAACCAATCATTACAACCCCAAAAACAAAAAAACAAATATGCCACCCCCACATATCAGTAAGTGTGCTGCCCAGTACACGCCCTATAAGACCGCCCGTGATTGTTGCGCTTACATATAAGGAAACATTGCGTTGTATATGCTGGGTAGAAATTCTTGTAAGAATAGTAAGTAGTGTAGTAAGAATAGCTGGAAAAAAAAGTGCTTGCACGCAACGCAACACCAAAAACACAAAAAAATCTTCGCAAAATATGCTTGCAACCTGCAAAACTCCACACGCAAATACCGAAAAAATCACGATGTTTTTTGCATTAAAACGCTCAAGCAAAAAGCCATATAAAATAGGTGCAATCGCCATAGGCAAAAGTGTAAAGCTCACAAGTAATGTCGCTAAATGCAATGAAACACCAAAATATGTTGCTAAAAGTGGAGCTATGGGTTGAGGCATATAGACGAGGCTAAGAGTTGCTATAGCTACACTAAGGAGACAGATAAGCTGCTTGGTATGGAAAGACATAACTACCTGCTCCCTATGTTAGCTATACCTAGAATCTAATTCTAGGTAGTTGATAAAAAAACTAATGATTCTTGCTAAGCTCGCGTACTGATGGATAAACAAAAAAAGTCTTACGCTCAACGGTGATATTTTCATCATCAACTGCAAATGCCCGAATCGTGATTGTTTGGTGCTTATCCTCATCTTCTAGTGCCACATTGTGTGGTTTGTCCGCACGGATAGCAACAATGACTTTGCGCAATTGCTTGCCATTACTTGCTCCAGCAACACTTACAGGCTCGGAAGGCTCAAGAATTCTAAGATTCTCATCACCAAGAATCTCAAAATAGAACTTATGAGGCTCCTCATCAGTGTTTTGAATCAAAAATGTATAATAGTTATCCACTGCGCCACTTTTACGAATCTCGTATGCTTGTGTGTTTCTATCAATATTTAAAAGCATTGATTCTTTTTTACTTCCTATAACAAGCAACAACGCAAAAATCACACAAAGCACGACAATATATCCAATAGTCTTTAACCTAAAGTAGCGCACTTTAGAATTAGTGCTTACTGCATTTGGTGAGCTCCACTGCACAAGAGATGGGCGTTGATAATGTGCCATAACGCTCGTGCAGGCATCAACACATTCAAGGCAGTTGATGCACTCAAGCTGCATTCCCTTGCGAATATCGATATGTGTAGGACAAACCTTCACGCAATGATTGCAGTTTGTACATTCATTACTTGGATCTTGCTTTTTGGGAGCAAGCTCATTTTTTGTGCCATTTGGTGCATAAACAGCCCCACCACGCTTTGGATCATAGATTGCCATAATTGTATCGTTGTCATAAAGAACTGATTGCACGCGTGCATAAGGGCAAGCATAAATGCAAAAATTCTCACCCAAAAATGTAACATCAAGTGTCAAAAATGCAGCTATCCCAAGCCAAAATCCAAACAAAATCCTATGCTCAAGCGGATCGCTTAAATAAGCAAAAAACTCATACGGAGGCACAAAGAAAAACAAAAAGTTTGCCGAAGCAACAAGGGCAATACAAGCAAAAAGTATAATACTAATCAACTTTTTAATCTGATTGCTTACTTTGTGAAAATCTGGCTTTTTTTGTTTATCATGGATATGTTTGCGCAAACCAAGCAGCTTTGTCTCAATCCCATCACGATAAATCACACGAAAAACCGTCTGCGGACAAGCCCAGCCACACCAAACCCTTCCACCAAGTGATGTGACAAAAAAAATTCCAACAAACAGCATAATAAGCAAAAAAGGCATAAGATACAACTCTTGCACACTAAAAACAACGCCAAGCAAATGCAATTCTTTATGAACAAACGATAGCAAAAAAATCTGATGACCATTGATTTGGATAAATGGCATTGTAAGCGCGATGATTGCAACACATACATAGAGTGTATAACGTCTGAAGCGATAAGGAAGCGGGATTTTTGAGATCTTATTTTCTGCTTGCATTTTTTCTCCTTTTGTTTTGGCTTAAGTGGTCATAATTATATTTCTATTAAAAAAAAAGTCAATATCATAAGTAAGCAATTAATGAGAATCTATCCTAAATCAAGCTTTACAAACTGGAATCTAAAACTATTGAAATTTACAAACACCTCACAAGCAATACACAAAAACTTACAAAGAGCATATACAACGGATTCTGTTTGGTTGTATCTGGACAAGATATAGCCAAACAAAGTATTTTTATTTCAAGAAAGGAGAGTGCTGTGTTTTGGGCTTTTGTAGCTGGCATAATTGCTGGTGGATTCTGGTTTTAGTCTTTAGTTTGTGTAACTTTTATAAAAAACTTAATAAGCGCATAAAGCTTATCTTTGCGCAACTTATGACAAAGTAGGATTTAAACATCAATACAGTTAGTTTGGTAGGACATTTAAAATCCCAATCAAATTTTAGAGAACAAAGGATAAGCGATGAAAAATATCTTTTGCTGATTGCATTGTGTGTCCTTAGTGTTAATGCGGCAGATTCACGGAAGTGGTCATTATATTGGGTGGTGGCTCACAAGTTGCGTGGCTCAAAAACACTGACACTAATATCCGCTGGAGTAACATCGATGCACTACAAGGATTTAATGGTGGTATAAGCTCTTGGTGTGCATATAGATATACTGATCGAATTTTTACCCGCTACTTGCTAGAAGCAAGCCTTTCAGTAGGACTCAGTATCGATCATATAGGCAAGCTGAACTCAAAGCTATGGCACGATGTTTGTGAAAGCGATTATCGATTTCTTAGAATACTATGGCATATCAGGAGTTAGGCTAAGCTATGCGCAAATAAACTTTGATAAAGCACATAGAAGAGATGGTATTGGTCTTAATGTTGCTGGTGGCATAGGTGTTATGCTATCTAAATACATTAATATCGAGATTTTAGCTCATGGAGCGTTTTTTGGGTGATGATTTTAGATATAGGACCTAGTAATTCCCTCTCTATGTCCATTAAGCTTGATTATATGACACAGCTAAATATTCAGTTCTAGCTAAGTACATACACATAGAGCAGCCCTATGTGTAGCAGAATCTAACCGCCCACTATAAACTATCCTAAACCAATTAAAGTGCTTCTCAACAAACCTACTATACAATGCCCAAAAACTCTTTGTAAGGACATAATATTATGCTACAAACAATCAATCTCTCAATGCGCTATCCGACCAAAAAACTCTTTGAAAATGTGAATCTCACGCTAGATTCTGGCAAACGCTATGGGCTTATTGGGGCAAATGGCGCGGGCAAATCGACATTTCTCAAAATCCTAAGCGGTGTGTATGAAGCAAGCAGTGGCGAAGTCATCATCGCACCAAACTCACGGCTTGGGGTGCTGGGGCAGGATCAGTATGCTTTTGAATCTTTGAGCCTCAAAGACGCTGTGCTCATTGGCAACAAACGGCTCTATGATGCTATCAAACGCAAGGAATACCTCTATGAAAACGCCGATTTGAGCGATGATGCAGTCAATGAGGAGCTGGGCAACCTCGAGATAATCTGCGCAGAGGAAGATCCGATGTATGAATACGATGTGGTGATAGAGAAGATCTTAGAGGATTTGGGGTTTGAGGCAAGCACGCACAATGAGCTGATGAGCACGATCACTGGGGGCGATAAGTTTAAGATACTCTTAGCGCAAGTGCTCTTTCCCAAGCCCGATATTTTGCTCCTTGACGAACCTACCAACAACCTCGATCTACCCTCCATCGCGTGGCTAGAGGAAAATCTCAAGCGCCATGAAGGCACGATGGTGGTCATCAGCCACGATCGACATTTTCTAAATAGTGTTTGCACGCATATTTTGGATATGGATTTTGGCGGTGTGCGGGAGTTTAGTGGGAATTATGATGACTGGTATATCGCCTCTACACTCATTGCCAAACAGCAAGAAGCCGAGCGCAATAAAAAACTCAAAGAAAAAGAGGAGCTAGAGAACTTCATACGCCGATTTTCTGCCAATGCTTCTAAAGCCAAGCAAGCCACTAGCCGCCAAAAGCAGCTTGATAAACTTGATATACAAAATCTCGCAGTAAGCTCTAGGCGCGATCCGAGTATCGTGTTTAAACCAAACCGCACTATCGGCAACGAAGCCTTAGAATGCGAAAACATCAGCAAAAGCTATGGGGATAAAAAAGTGCTAGAGAATCTTAGCCTAAAGATTCTGCCCGGTGACAAAATCGCGCTTATTGGCGCAAATGGTGTGGGCAAGAGCACACTTGTGCAGATCTTAGTGGAGGAGTTGCAGGCAGATAGTGGCGTGGTGAAATGGGGCGCGACGATAGAGCGCAGCTATTTCCCCCAAAATGTGAGCGAGGAGATCAAAGGCGAGGAGAGCCTCTATGAGTGGCTGCGCGGGTTTGATAAGAAAAAAGAGAGTGGTGAGATACGCAATGCGCTAGGGCGAATGCTCTTTAGCGGGGAGGAGCAGGAGAAGTCTATAAACGCGCTTAGTGGGGGTGAGAAACACAGAATGGTGCTTAGCAAGATTATGCTTGAGGGTGGGAATTTTTTGGTGCTTGATGAGCCTACTAATCACCTCGATCTAGAATCTATTATCGCGCTTGGCGAGGCACTCTATCGCTTTAGCGGTAATGTGATCTGTGTCAGTCATGATAGAGAGCTTATCGATGCATATGCTAATCGTATCATCGAGCTTGTGCCTGTTGAGGGTGGTGCAGCAAAAGTGATAGATTTTCGAGGGAGCTATGAGGAGTATTTGGAATCTAAGTCATAGGTTTATCTTTTGACTCTTCTTTAAAAGAAACTTTAAAAGAAACTTGGTTTTGCAGAGTTTTTCAAGAACTCTAAGCTATAACCGCTTACGATAACTTCTCTCGCACGTTTTCTATAACTACAAAATAGCTTAAAATACTTTGCTATACTCCATAACTCAAATAAAATTTATCATAAAACGAACTTCCTTAGTAAATACTTCTGCACTGCGCAGATCTTGTGTGCATTCAGAATCTAAATTATAATACTTCAGCTTTGGCGTGCTACTAGATTCTGCAGAATCTAGTAGCACTTCTTAGAATTAAGCTATAATTACAAATCTCACAATAAAGGTTTATTATGCTACTTAGCGTACCTGCTACCAGCGCAAATCTTGGTCCAGGGCTTGATGTATTGGGGCTTAGCTTAGATCTTCGTAATACATTTAGTATTACAAGGGCAAAAACCATAAGCATAGAAATTTATGATGAAGGACAGAATGTTGAGCGTTTTATCGCAGATAATATGTTTGTCAAGATTTTTTATAAAACGTTAGAGAGTCTGAATGTCCCAAAATCTCCCTTTAGTTTTGTTTTTACAAACCAAATTCCAATTTCTCGCGGTATGGGTAGTAGTTCCGCTGTGATTGTTGGTGCGATTGCTGCTGCATACAAAGTCGCAGGATTACAATTAGATAAAGAAGAGATTCTCACGCGCGCACTAACACAAGAACCCCACCCAGATAATATTACTCCAGCAACTTTTGGCGGCTTTAATGTTGCTATGCTTGGCGTGGGAGCACAACGAGGTAGAGTCTTTCATCTCAAACATAATATGCCTTCGTATCTACGTGCGGTAATGGTAATACCTGATCGCCCCATTTCAACAAAATATTCCCGCCAAACTCTACCAAAACGATATACAAGCAATGATGTTATTTTTAATATGTCACGCACAAGCCTACTCACTATGGCAATCACACAAGAACGCTGGGATCTTTTAGCTCTTGCAAGTAAAGATAGATTTCACCAAGAACGCAGAATGCGCCAATACCCGATACTTTTTAGTGTCCAAAAATGTGCGCTTGAAAATGGCGCGCTAATGAGTACTCTCTCTGGAAGTGGCAGCAGTTTTTTTAACCTTTGCTTAGAAGATGATATGAGTCATCTTCTCCAAACCCTACAAAAAAAATTTTATCGTTTTCGTGTCGTACCAATGCGCCTTGATAACGAAGGTTTGCAACTGCTTGATGAGCGCCTATAATCTATACAATAAGTCTAAATATTAATAGATTCTCCATTGTTTTTGATATACTTACGCATAGGTAAAATTATGTTAGGTCGTAAGATTTTGCTTAAATAACACAAGGGAAAAGGAGAAACAATGCTTCGCTCATTAAGCGGAAAACTTACAAGTGGTTCGGTTGCGATTTTTGCAGCAATTATTATCATTGTGAGTTTTTTTAACTTCAAAAAAAACACAAATGATGTAACAGGGCTTTATCAAGGCATACAAAAGCAAACACTAGAATCTGCTTATCGCAGTATTCAGATCACAATGACTGACGAAGGGCAAGAGCACTTACGCGTACTTGCTAGAGAAATTGCTAAAATCGATAAAAACGATGTTTTACAGCAACGTGTTATCCTTGAAACAACTTCATCACTCATTAAATATCCAGCACTATTTGTTGTTTATGAAGATGATGGCAAAACCCTCATTCAAGACTATGATAGCAATGGAAGTACCAACTATTCGCCAAATTGGGATAATACTGGTCTTGATATGCGTACACGCCCTTGGTATATACAAACTAAGCAAAAAGGTGTGGGTATTATTACTCACGTCTATGAAAGTGAGGTGGGAAAAAATAAGGGAAAATTCTTTGCTACAGCAACTATGCCAATTATCAAAAATGGTAAATTTATAGGAGTGATCGGAATTGATATAGAGGTTAGCACATTCCAAGAGAGATTTGCTTCTTTCAAAAATGCGGAAATCCCATCTATGAGTGTCTTTATAATGGATTCAACCAATACAATTTTTTCACACGAAGATATGGAATTTGTCTCAAGTGGGCTTTCAAAAGATGTAGAAGATGCGCTCAAGGAAGCATTTGAGAGTAATGATACAAGTGGAATTATCGACTATGACCTTACTCTGCGAGATGGCACAATCGCTGATAAATTTGGATTTTATAAGAAGTTTCCATTTGGCTGGACAATGGTTGTTACAGCTGATAAAAAGGACTATACGCGCACAATGATAACAAATCTCATAAAAACATCAATCCTTGCTCTTGTTATGATTATACTTGGTGCTTTAGTCATTTATTTTATCATCAGCTATTTTACAAAGCCAATCAACACCATAAAGCTCTCGCTTATAGAGTTTTTTAAGTATTTAAATCACGAAACAAAAGATGTTCCGCAACCTCTCTCCATAAAAAGTAATGATGAACTCGGCGTTATGGCACAAGCAATCAACCAAAATATCTCAACAACAAACACAAACCTAGAAAAAGATGCCATACTTGTGAAAGAATCTCTTGATATCATCAATCATACTCAACAAGGGCATCTCACCAAGCGCATCACATTGCAGGGTTCTAATCCGCAGTTAAATGCTCTCAAAGATTCTGTGAATCAATTGCTTGATTTACTATCAAATTCTATAGGAGCAGAGCTTGATGAAATCAATCGCGTTTTTGATAGCTTTGTCAAACTTGACTTTAGTACACAAATACAAAATCCCAAAGGTAGAGTTGAAGTCGTAACCAATGCTCTAGGAGATGAGATAAGAAAAATGCTAGTAACCTCTCTAAATTTTGCTAACTCTCTCAATGAACAAAGCAGCAAATTAGAAGAAACAGTTGCTGCCCTCACGCAATCTTCTAATTCTCAAGCTTCTTCTTTAGAGCAAACAGCCACTGCGGTTGAAGAAATCACAAGCTCTATGCAAAATGTCTCTGGCAGAACAAATGAAGTTATCCAACAAACAGAAGATATTAGAAATATCATCGGTATCATCAAAGACATTGCTGATCAAACCAACCTCCTAGCACTTAATGCTGCTATCGAAGCAGCCCGTGCTGGAGAACACGGAAGAGGCTTTGCAGTTGTAGCCGATGAAGTGCGCAAACTTGCAGAACGCACTAATAAATCATTGGGCGAAATTGAAGCAAACACTAATCTACTTATTCAATCCATTAATGATATGGCAGAATCTATCAAAGAACAAACTGCAGGTATTACACAAATTAATGAAGCCATTTCTTCACTAGAATCTGTAACTCAAGACAATGTTGGCATTGCCAATACAAGTTCTGAAATCTCTCTAAGCGTTTCAAATATTGCTAAAGCGATTTTAGAAGACGCTAATAAGAAAAAGGTATAAATACGTCCGTTTAAATAAAACTATACAAGGAAATCTATGCGCACTATCTGTATCATCACTGGCACACGCGCAGAATGGGGGTTGCTAACGCCTCTAGCTAAAGCCTTGCAAGCTGATCCTGCTTTCAAACTCCAAATCATTGCTACTGGGGCACACTTAAGCCCAGAATTTGGGCTAACATATAAAGCCATAGAATCTGATGGTTTTATAATCGATAAAAAGGTTGAGATCCTTCTAAGTTCGGATACGCCACAGAGTTTATGTAAAACAATGGGGCTTGCCCAAATCTCAATCGCTGAAAGCTATGAAGCACTAAAACCTGATCTTATTGTTGTACTTGGTGATCGTTATGAAATCTTTGCCTGTGTTGCAAGCGCAATGATTTTTCGCATTCCTGTTGCGCATTTACATGGTGGAGAAGCCACCGAAGGGCTCATTGACGAAGCCATACGTCATAGTATTACAAAAATGAGCCATTTGCATTTTGTCGCAAATGCTGCTTATGCTAAACGTGTTATACAACTAGGTGAAAGCCCTGATCGAGTATTTGAAGTAGGAGGATTTGGTGTTGATGTTATCCATTCTTTGTGCCTGCTTGAAAAAGGGGCATTGCAAAAAGAACTTGGCTTCACGTTTATGGAGCATAATTTTCTTATCACCTTTCACCCTGTAACACTTGAAAATGCAAGCGCTCTTGAACAGTTTGGCGAACTTCTTAGTGCGCTCACATCATTCAAAGAAACACTGCAAGCAGACAATAAAACACTTGGGCTCATTTTTACTAAGGCAAATGCTGACACAGAGGGACGTATCATCAACCAAATGATTGATACATTTGTATCGCGCACACCCCATACGATTTGCTTTGATTCTATGGGACAGCTACGCTACTTAAGCACTATGCAGTATGTCGATGCACTCGTTGGCAATAGCTCAAGTGGGCTTGGCGAAGCACCAAGCTTTAAAATTGGGACAATCAATATTGGCGACCGTCAAAAAGGGCGAATCAAAGCACAGAGCATAATCGATGTCAGCCCAACCAAAGAATCAATCTTGCAAGGCTTTGCTACGCTTTTTAGCCCCACTTTTCAAGCCAAACTGCCTGCCACCACAAATCCTTATGGCAATGGTGGCGCAGCAGAAAAAACCAAAGAAATCCTAAAAACCTATCCACTTGAAGGGATTCTGAAAAAATCCTTCTATGATGTACAATATTCAGCGCCAATATGCTACAATGACCCCCTATTGAGCGCTAAAGGATAACCTTGAGAATCTTTTTTGTTGGTTGTGTTGCGTTTTCTCGTGCTTGTTTGGAGACGCTACTTGAAATAACACGTGCAGCTCCAGATATTATGCTTGTTGGCGTAACAACCAAAAAACATTCAGCTTTCAATGCAGACTTTTGCGATCTTGCCCCACTGTGTATAAAACACCAAATCCCCTATCACTACACATCAAATATCAACGATCAAGAAAGTATTGCGTTTATGCATTCTTGTAAGCCCGATGTGGTGTATTGCTTTGGGTGGAGTGCGCTTATTGGACAAGAGATTCTAAGCCACTACCCTGTAATTGGTTATCACCCTGCCGCCCTACCCCAAAATCGTGGGCGTCATCCTATCATCTGGGCGCTAGCACTTGGTTTGGAAAAAAGTGCTTCTAGTTTTTTTCTTATGGATACGGGCGCAGATAGTGGGGCTATCCTCTCACAAGTGCCATTTGATATTGCTCCCAACGACACTGCTAAAAGCCTTTGTAGCAAGGTAGAATCTATAGCTAAAACACAAATACAAGACTTTACAATGCTCCTTCGCAATACAATGAAAGAGGGCTTTAAATCTGAAGGGGGGGGGGCGCAACATCATATCATACCCTCATTGCCTCCCTCTCAACTCCACAAGATCACACCTGTGCCAACCTCTGGCGAAAGCGAGGTGCGCGTGATGGCATAATTGATTTTAGAATGAGCGCGCGCGGAATCTATAACCTTATTCGCGCATTGAGTGAGCCTTATGTCGGAGCAGAGATACTTTATCAAGAAAAACATTATAAAGTATGGGAAGCAAGGATTATCAAAGTACATGCACCCAATATCGAACCAGGCAAGGTCTTACGGGTAGATGCAAGTGGCATCCTCATCAAAGCCTATGATGATGCAATTCTTTGCACAAGGCATACCTTCTACCCCTTGCCAAAGGAGGGCGAATACCTCTATCCTTAAACTTCTAAACCTTTGCTCCTAGTGTCCTAACCCACAAGGAGTATCAATGAAAAAAGCAATCATCTACGGCGCCGGAACTCGTGGCAAACAAGTAGCCTTACACATTCAGCTAGATTATGAGATTCTAGGTTTTATTGATAGTGATGTAGGCAAACACAACACACAAATCATCATCGAAGATAAATCCTACAATGTCTTTGCCCCAAAACAGCTAACAAATATGGAGTTTGATATGCTTTTTATTGGCACTTATGCAATAAAAAGTGTGCAAGCAACGCGAGATTCTCTCCATATTCCTCACAGCAAAATCAACACCCAGCTAGCAGACACTTATATCCACGCGCGTATAGCCTTCATAAATAATCTCGCTATGATTTTCAAAGAGCGCAATCTTACAGGATCGTGCGCCGAGCTTGGCGTACATCGTGGCGATACAGCGCGCCATATCAATCGTGTCTTTCCTGATAAAACCCTCTATCTACTCGATACTTTTGAAGGCTTTGATGAGCGTGATTGCGCGTTTGAGGTAGAGCATTCTTTTTCTACTGCTAAACGTGGTGAATTTGGTGATACAAGCCTAGATCTTGTCAGATCCAAAATGCCCCACCTAGAGCAATGTCGCTTCTTACAAGGATACTTTCCCCATACAGCTAGCGCGATTCCTGAAGAGGAGCGGTTTTGTTTTGTCAATATTGATGTGGATTTGTATCAGCCAATACTAGCAGGGTGCGAGTTTTTTTATCCACGTTTAGTGGGGGGGGGGGATACTACTAATTGATGATTATTTCAATCCCACCTATCAAGGTACCAAACAAGCCGTAGATGAATTTGCAAAAGCAAGAAACCTGACACCCCTACCCATAGGCGATAGTTTAGGGGTAATGTTTATAAAAAAGGAGTAAGAATGATTGCACTAAAAACCAACGAATGGAATGAGAGCTATGCGCGCAAAGAAAATTATATCTTTTATCCTCACGAAGAAGTTGTGCGCTTTTTGAGTCGCTATATCAGGCGCCGTGTTGGGAGCGATAAAAAATTTATCGATATTATCTACAAAGGCGATACATATCAATCTGGTATTGGTATTGTCAATACCAAAGGAGAATCTATAAGTAGTGATTTCGGGGGGGGGGGGGCGAAATGTCTCATCTTAAAGCCCTAGATTTTGGCTGCGGAATCGGCAGACAAAGCATTCTTATGGACGAATTTGGCATTGAAGCCCATGGGATTGATATTGCCAAAAATGCTCTACAAGAAGCAAATGCCCTAGCCAAAAAGCTAGAATCTAACGCCACATTCTCCCTTTATAATGGCAAAGAAATACCATATAGCAATGCGTTTTTTGATTTTTGTATAAGCTATGGTGTCTTAGATTCTCTGCCATTTGCCCTCGCAAAAGAATTAGTCAAAGAAATCGATCGCGTAACCAAAACCTACTTTTTTCTCTCGCTTATTGGTTCAGAATCCATTTCTTCCTTTGCTAGCCAAAAAGAAGGGCGCGATTTCAATGGCGAAATAGAAGTGCAAGAAGCACACGAAAAAGGCACTATTCAAAGCTTTTTTGACAGAGACAAAATCTATACACTCTTTGAATCCACAAACTTTGTGATTAAAAATTTAGAGCTCATAACACACACAAATCTTATGACCAATGTAGCAAATACTCGCTACTACATAGTCGCACAAAAGGCACACGATGAAACCTCTAAAAATCCTCACTGAAGCCAGCGGCTCGCTTAGCAGTAGATACATCGCTAATGCCATAAAAGAAGCAGGGCATATTGCGTGTGGCAGTGATATTGATGATTTCAATGCTGCTGCACACATTTGTGATGATTTTATTATTATGCCAAAAGCTAGCGATAAAAACCTATGGGAAAAAACCTTCAGTCTTCTCAAACAGCACAAAATTGATATAGTGCTTCCAAGTCTTGATGAAAGTCTCTTTGGCTGGAGCAAACACAAAGCAGCTCTTGCAAAAGAAGGGATTACCGTCCTTGTTTCGCCACCACAGACAATCGCTACCTTTCTTGACAAATGGGCAACCTACCAATTTTTCACACAGCACAATATCCCCACACCAAAAACCACGCTCTATCAAAACTATGGCGTACTAAAACCTCGATTTGGACGCGGAGGCAGTGGGATAGAGTTTGCAGAATCTGCTAGATTCTATGCAGATTCTCTGCCAGACTTTGTAAGTGAAATTGGGGGGGGGGGGCGAAATGCAGCTAAAGACTCACAATTTGTACAGCCAAAAAGCCAACACAGCGCAAATACCGCGCCAAACAAAACAGATTCTAACCTCCCTACAAACAACCAAGAATCTAGCCTCTATATCACCCAAGAGCCTATATGCGCGCAGGAATATACGATTGATTGCTTGTTTGATAATAAGGGGAATCCTATTTATATTATCCCGCGCAAGCGGCTTGGTGTGCAAAATGGCAAATCTACAAAAGGCGAGGTGTGCTATGTAGAATCATTACAAACCACTATCCAGACAATCGCCACACACATCGCCCTGCAAGGTGCTATCAATTTTCAAGCCTTTGTAGATGAAAATGGCGCACCTATGTTTATCGAGGTTAATCCAAGACTAGGAAGTGGTAGTGTGCTTTCTTTTGCGGCGAGTGAAAATTGGATTCCGCTTATGATTGAGAATCTTGTCTTTGGTAAGCCTATCGCGCCAAAGACGATTCGCTACGGACTAAAAATGGCTAGGAGCTATACAGAAATCTTTTTCTAAAGTATCTCCTAGCAACAACTAGGAGATACTATGCAAAAAGCTATACTTGTAACAGGTGCGAGCGGTTTTCTTGGCGCGCAGTTGTGTGCGGATTTATTGCAGGCGGGGTATTATGTCATAGGTATCGGCAGAAAAGACGCGCATAACCTTAGCCTAAGCCCTAGAGAGCGGGGGTTTTTAGAGACTACGACACTGCAGAATCCTCGCTTTAACTATATGCGACTTGAACTAAAGAATATTGATAATAAAACACTAAAAAATCTTAAAGAATATCGCATAGAGTCTTGTTTTCATCTGGCTTCTATGGTAGAATACGCTAGCCATAATTACCATAATTACCATAATTACACCATTACGCCAACGCTTAAGTGCATAGCCCTCGCGAAAGCCCTGCAAATCCCGCATATCATCTTTTCTTCTACCTCATCAGTTATTGCTGCTCCCACACAAATAGCAACCACCCCAACCAACGAAGCCACCCCCATATCGCCTATGACAAATTATGGGCTTGCAAAGTTTGTGTGCGAAAAGATCCTTGAGTTTGCTACATTCAATCCGCACACAACGCAATCTGTCCTAGAATCTTTGCTAGATTCTAGCTTGGATTCCAGCACAAAATCTAAAGCAGATTCTAGGGTGGATTCTGGTTTAGATTCTGCTAAAAAGCAAGCAGAACTAGCGCACTCTAAGGCATTTATGCCAAAAGTTGTGTGCCTGCGCTTTCCGGCAATTTTTGGGCGCAATCATCTAGGCGGAATCATTTATGATCTTGCAAAAGAAGCCTTGCAAGGACACGACATAGAGCTTTATAACAAAGGCGAGAATCTGCGCAATATCCTTTATGTAACCGATGCCACAAAAGCCCTCATACTAGCAATGCAGCACATAACAGAGTGGGAGGGTGGCTATCATCTCTTCCAGCTAGGAAGTCGCGATTCACAAAGTGTGCATACAATAGCACAACTCCTTGTGCGCTACTTGCATTCAAGCTCGCACCTTATCCTAAGCACCAAGCCATCACCAAATAATTTTAACGCCATTTTAGATACCACAAAAGCGCAACAAATGCTCCATTTCAAACCAATGAGCATAGAAGAAGGCATACAAGCCTACTGCCAAGACATTTTGGAAAAAGGACTATTATGAAAGAATCTAGCCAAAAACTCTACACAACCGCTTTTCCCTACTTTAGCGCACGTGATATTGCTAGCATTTTGCGAGATAGCAAAGCAATGCTACAAGGCAAAAGCCTCCTCTCATATGGGCAAAATGTGCGTGCATTTGAGCATTCTTTTAGCACGTATTGTGGGCGTAAATTTGGTATTGCCTGCAATTCTTGCACGAGCGCATTGGAAGTTGTTTTTGAATATCTCATCGCAGAATCCAAACTACAACAAGGCGACGAAATCGCCATAAGCACGCAAACATTTTTTGCCTGTGCAAGTGCTGCTATCAATGCCACGCAAAAGCTAGGGTGTAAGCTTGTATTGCTTGATACCAACAACCAATTTCTTACTTCCCTAGAATCTATAAAATCCGCGTATTCACCGCGTATGAAAGCACTTATCCTTGTGCATTTTGCAGGGGCGATAAGTAGCGATGTTTTTGCTATTAGGGACTTTTGCAAAGCGCAAGGTATGTTTTTGATAGAAGATTGTTCGCACGCACACGGTGCAATCGCGCAGGATTCTGATGGCAAAATCTACAAAGCCGGTGCCATAGGTGATGTGGGTGTGTTTAGCTTTTTTAGCACAAAGATTCTCACTTGTGGAGAAGGCGGAATGATCGTGGGCGATGATAAAGCTCTTATGCATTCTGTTGCTACTAGGGTTAATCGCGGGATTGATCCTTTGAGGCAAGGGGAGCATTTTATCGCATTTGGGCATAACTATCGCCTTAGTGAGTTTAGTGCAATGCTAGGGTGCAAGCAACTTGAACAACTAGAATCTAGCCTTGCTCATCGCAATAAGCTCGCACTTGCCTATAAGAGCGCCCTAAAACCATTGATAGATTCTAAGATATTGCGCTTTCAGGAAGTTGCACCTGGGTTTTTGCATAGCTTCTGGCGGTGTATTGTGTTTTTAGATTCTGCATATAGTACTAAGCGTGAAGAAATCATCGCCCAATTAAAGCACGATAATATCATCGCAGAAGCACCTTATGAGCCACTATTGCACAAGCAGCCTTTGCTAGAAAATGCACCCTTTGTACGCGCAAATTGCAGCAATGCCGAGCAACTTGCCAAAACCCACCTAAGCCTACCAATGCATAGAAAAATAACCCTAAAAGATGTTGCCTTTATCGCAAGTAGGCTTACCCTAGCCATACGCGATCTAAGCAAGGAGAGGGTATGATTGTAAGCATTCATCAAAGCCAATTTCTTCCGTGGATTCCCTATTTTTACAAAATCATTGCAAGCGATGTGTTTGTTATGCTTGATGATGTGGAGTTTTCCAAAAACGGCGTGCAAAACCGCAATCAAATAAAAACCCCGCAAGGTCGGCAGTGGCTCACACTTAATATCACAAACAAATCACACCAGCTCATTGCTGATGTGGCATTGGCAAACCCTAAAACCCTAGAAAAACTCTTAAAAACAATTTCCCAAAACTACAAAAAAGCCCCATATTTTGCGGAGGTGTTTCCATATCTAGAATCTATTTTTAGTGAGCACAAAAACAATCTCCACACAATCAATAAGCGCTTTATTTTCTATGTTTTGCAAATTCTTGGCTTTCAAGGCAAAATCATAGAATCTAGCAGTCTTCATATCACAACCAAAAAACAACAACGTCTTCTTGATATTCTAAGGGCTACTAATGCAAGCGCTTATATTATGGGGGGGGGGTAAATATGTACGGCTAGAAGATTTTGGAGTACTTGAGGTATTTTTATCTCGCTTTGTACATAAGCCTTATACCCAACAATGGGGGGACTTTATGGGAGAGCTTAGCATACTTGATTTGATGTTTAATGAATTGCCAAATATGGCTAATTATCTGCAAGAATGCGGGAGTTTGCAGCGTATCCATTAGCAAGCTTCCGCGAAAGGAAGTTGGTATGGATAAATTGCGAATCTTGGTTACAACCATAGGTGGGCTCACAAGCCCTGATGTTTTAAAGGCACTGCGTACAAATGGCGAGCGTGAAGTGTTTTTACTAGGGTGTGATGCATTTAATGAAGCGTGCGGTAGGTATTTTGTCGATCACTTTGAGCTAAGCCCAAATAGTAGCAGTGATGAAGAGGGCTTTGTTGCTTTTGTCATAAAAATTGTAGAACAATATGCAATCGATCTTATTATTCCTTGTGGTAACGAAGACAATCTTGCTCTTGCAAAGCATAAAGCAAGCTTTAGCATTCCTATTCTTGTTGGCGAATATAGCGCATTGACACGCGCATATGATAAAGGTAGCGTATATGAATGCCTGCGCGATAATGCCACACTAAAACCATATGCACCAAAGTTTATGATTGTTTCTAGCTGGAGTGCGTTTTTGCAAGCTATTATTACGCTTGGGTATCCAGACAAAAAAGTCGTCATCAAGCCACGTCTTGGGCGAGGAGGACGCGGTGTGTATATTCTTAGCGACAAAAACGATCGTGCTATTTTTAGCGCAAAACCCACCAACGAAATGCCTCTAGCCTTTTTTGAACACGCGCTAAAAGATAGCAAGTTTGGAGAACTTATCGTTATGGAATATTTACAAGAGCCGTTTTATTCGACCTATTCACTCTGTAAAAATGGGCAAAATCTCTTAACACTAACACATCAAAGAGAATGGGGGAACGCTAGCCAAACCTATCGTGGCAAAGTGTATTATGATGCGCAAATGCAAACATTGTGCGCACACATCATTAGTGCATTTGCATTAGATTTTACCAACAATATGGAATTAGGCACAACAAGCGATGGCAGAATCGTCCTTTTTGACCTTAATCCTCGACTTGGAGCAAGCAGCGGGATAGATACATATCTTGGCATAAACTTCGCCTATCTTGCCGCAAAAATCGCGCTCAATGAGCCTTTCAGTCTAAAAGATCCGCCGCTTGAGACGACACACCGCTTTTATCGGTATTTTGAGCAATGGTGGAAACAAGCATAAAAATGCTATAATGCGCTAACACAACAAAAGGATTGACTATTTTTAGTGCTGTGATTTTTGATCTTGACAATACGCTTTATGACGAAAAAACCTTGCTCTATGCAGTTTGTTTGGAGTTTTGTAAGCGATACGACCTAGAATTTAGCCATATAGAATCTATGCTAAAAGATGACTTTTTACTAGAATCTAAGGATATTTTTGGTGATTGGCTTAAGCATTTTGGGTTTTTTACAAAAGAGCGCCAAGAGGAGCTGTTTTATCTCTATGGACATTTAGAAACCCCGCTTGAACTGTATGAAGATGCACTCGAGATAATTAGCTTCTTGCAAAAGCGTGGCATTAAGCTTGGCATACTTACAAATGGCGCACTCACCTCACAAATGCACAAAGTCAAGTTGCTAAAACTAGAATCTTTGGGGCTTAAAGTTTGTTATGCTAGAGCAAATGGCAAAGAATATGAAAAACCCCATATTGATGCATTTTCTCGCGCACTTGCTATGCTAGATTCTGCTCCAAGTACTTGTTTGTTTGTGGGCGATAATCCACGTACGGATATTCTTGGCGCAAACAATGCGGGACTGACAAGCGTGCATTTGCAACGTGGCTATGGTGCGCTCATTCCTTGCACAAACGCTTCACGCACAATCACACATCTCACACAAATAAAGGATTATTGGTAATGAAAAAGATTCTAGCAGTTACTGGGATTCGCAGTGAATACGATATTCTCTACCCGATCTTAAAGGCATTTGAAGCGCGCGGATTTGATGTGTGTGTTGTGGTTGCAAATGCGCATTTAAGCGATGCACAAGGCAACACTTACAAAAAAATCGAAGCTGATGGCTTTAGAATCGCAGATAAAATCGATTGTCTCCTTAGCACCGATAGACTCACCCAACGTGCTAAAGGTGTTGGGCTGCTTATTGCTGGGCTTACGCAGACAGTTGAACGCGAGAATCCAGATTTTCTGCTTGTACTTGGCGATAGAGAGGAAAGCATAGCTACTTGTGTTGTGGGGAATTATATGGATATTCTTACAATTCATTGTGGTGGGGGCGACCCTGTTTATGGTAATGCCGATGATCCTATTCGTTTTGCTTGTTCCAAACTTGCACATATTCACTGCACCAATGCGCAAGTCTATGCGCAAAACCTTATCGCTGTTGGTGAAGATGCGTGGAGAATCTGCCAAAGCGGCAATCCCTCATACAAAAACATAGCTTCAACACCGCAACTTTCACGCAAAGAATTAAGCGATATATTGGGGGTTGATCTTCTAAACAATGACTACTTTGTGCTGCTAAAACACCCACTAAGTTCAGAGGTGCAGCTTGCCTATGAACAAATGAGTGTAGCTCTGAAAGCATGCGCAGAATTTGCTAGAAAACATAATCTTAAAGTTATTGGAATCTATCCAAATACCGATCCTGGAAGCTACCGCATAAGAGAGGCAATCCAAGAAGCGCAATCAAATTATGAAGAGGTGCGGTTTTTTCAAACATTAGAGCGCAAAGTTTTTATTAATCTTATACGCAACACTCTCACACTTGCAGGCAATTCAAGTATGGGAATCCTGGAAGCACCCTTTTATAAACTTCCGGTTGTTAATATTGGCAATCGCCAAAAGGGACGTTTAAATGCAGGGAATGTTGAGTTTGTCTCCTATGATGAGGCACGCATTAAAGCCGCACTAGAAAAAGCCTGTTTCGATAGCACATATCGCGATAAAATAGCGCGGCTTGAAAACCCTTATGGTGATGAAAATTCTTGTGAAAAAATCGTAGATTTTGTGCAAAACATCGACACCACACAAAGGAAATGGTATGTCAAAACAAAACTCTGCTAACTATCGTCCAAAAGATGTGCTTGTCATCGCTACACACCCTGATGATGAAACACTAGGCGCAGGTGGGACACTACTCAAACACAAAGCCCTTGGAGATAGAATCCACTGCATATTTTGCACAGATATTTTAGCGAGTGAAGGATTCAAAGAGGAGCAAATACAACAACGAGAAGCAGAGATACAAGCTGTCTCTAAAGCCTATGGCTTTACAAGTACGCACCGTCTAGCCCTTGCAACAATGCGGCTTGATACTTATCCAAAATCTATGCTAATTTCGCTTTTTTCTGGTATTTTCAAAAGTATTCAGCCAAATATTGTCTATCTGCCATTTGCTTATGATGTACATAGCGATCATCGGGTTGTGTTTGAGTGCGCTTTTGCTTGTACAAAATCTTTTCGTTACCCAAGTATCGAGCGTGTTTTGATGATGGAGACATTGAGTGAAAGCGAGTTTGCGCCAGCACTTGGAGCGCAAAGCTTTATTCCCAATGTGTTTGTTGATATTACGCCTTATTTCGAGCAAAAATGCACAATTATGCGTCTTTATAAAAGCGAGGTTGGCGCCCCGCCCTTCCCTCGTAGCATAGAGAATCTAAAAGCACTTGCCATTTATCGAGGTTGCACACACAGTAATCCTTTAGGCAATAAAATTGAAGGGGGGGGGGGCATAGATGAAACCATACTCTATGCTGAAAGCTTTATGCTCCTCAAGGAGCGATGTTAGAAAAAGTACCCCCAACACTTGTACAAATATCACAGAATCTAAAACACCAAACCTTAGCAAGCGCTTCAGAAAAACACTATCAGAATCCTTAAACACAACAAACAACCTAGATTCTAGCACACAGCACACAAAACTCAGCACCAAACGCAAAAGCACACCCATAAATATAGCACTTATCACTGGCACACGCGCAGAATGGGGGCTGCTCTATCCACTAGCAAAAGTACTGCAACAAGATTCTGCCTACAACCTCCAAATCATTGCCACCGGATCGCATTTAAGCCAAGAGCTTGGCAACACATACCAAGAAATCGAAGCTGATGGCTTTGAAATCGCTGCTAAAATCCCTATTTTGCAACACCACAACACACATCTTGATACTGCAAAATCGCTTGCTACAGCTATTGTGTCATTTAGCGAATATTTTTTGCACACGCCTCCAGATATTGCCATAATACTTGGCGATAGATACGAGGCTTTTGGAGCGGCTATTGCGTGTGGGAATCTCAATATTCCAATCGCCCATATTTGTGGCGGTGATAGCACACAGGGTGCAAATGATGAATATATGCGACACTGCATTAGCAAAATAAGCTATCTGCACTTTCCTAGTAATGCACTTTCAGCCAAACGTATCATTCAGCTTGGCGAATCACCACAAAGAGTGTTCAATGTCGGTTCTTTAGCGGTAGAAAACATCAATAACACAAGGCTTTTAAATCGCCAAGAACTTAGCACGCAGCTCAAACTAAACAGCCAATGCCTTGATAGATTCTGCCTGCTTACTTTCCACCCAACCACCCTAGAATCAAACATATCTTCTACACAAGAGATCACACTTATCTTAGAAGCACTCTTGCAAACGCCCTTTTTTATCCTTGCCACAAAGGCAAACGCTGATACTGGAGGAGAACTAATAAATGCAGTGCTTGCCTCTTATGCCACGCGCTTTCCAAACAAAATCGCACTCTTTGCAAACCTTGGTAGAATCCTCTATCTCTCTAGCCTAAAATCTGCCGCCTTTATGATAGGCAATAGCTCAAGTGCCACAAGTGAAGCACCAATAATGCATACCCCAGCAATCAATATCGGCACGCGCCAAAAAGGTCGCCTCATACCAGAATCTACACTCTCCATAAATCCAAATCCATCTGATACAAATGGCTATATTACAAGCATTCTTACTGCTATAGAAACAGTTTCTAGCGATACTTTTAGGCGCAATAGTACGCACCCCTTTGGCAATGGCACAAGTGCTAGGCAAATCGCAGATATTATCAAAACAGAACTACAACAAGGCATCAATCTAAAAAAGGCGTTTTATGATGTTGATTTTGGCTATAATTAGCCACTATCTTATCACAAGGACACCTATGAAAAAAATGCACAAAAAAATCAATTTTGATGTCTGCACCTTTTGCAATCATCAATGCACATTTTGTTCAAACCCTGATAAACGTACCAAAAAAGCTATCACTTCTTTTGCAGATTTTAAGCGTGCTATGGACAATGTTATGCGCTATGTAAGCACAAACGAAATGGGGCTCTCTGCAAAGGGAGAAGTATTGCTCAATAAAGATCTAGAATCTATCATTGCCCATTGTAAGCAAGCCTATAAGATTCCCTATGTATATATCAGTTCAAATGGCGCACTACTTGATGCAAAACGCGCGCAAAGTCTTTTAGAATCTGGAATAGATTCTATTAAATTTTCAATCAATGCAGTAGATGAGACTTCCTATGCGCAAACACACAGCAAAAACGACTTCCAAAAAGTCATACAAAACTTTAAGCACCTTATCCACTTAAAAAAGACTGCTTTTCCAAACCTAAAACTCCTCATAAGCTCTGTGCTCACACCTCTTAATGCCGCCAACCCAAAAGCGCATTTTGAACGCATATTTGGCAAAGATTTTTTATATATTGATGCGATTCTTCCTTATACACGTGCTATGACACAAAAAGAATATGCTTATAATGTGATTGGGGGGGGGGCATACAACAAATAATCCCACGCTAAATCCCACCACAACAAAAGCTTCTACAAAATCCAACTTCACAGCCACAAAACAACCTATCAACCAAAAACCTCTCTGTCATATACCCTTTGATGAAATTTGGATTAATTCTGACTGCTCGCTGATTCTGTGCTGCAAAGATTATTTTGATACAATAAATTTTGGCTCTTTACTTAAATATGACTTTTTGGAACTTTATCATTCAAAAGACTTTCAATCTCTACGAGATATGCATATTTCAGGAAATTTTTCAGGGCAACATCTCTGCAGATTCTGCCTTGGGCTTAACTAAGGAAAATTTATGCAAGCTGCCATAATCACAATCATCACAGATTCTTTGGGTATGCCTCGTGATTGTACATCTATCGAACACACATGGGTTTATCAGCTTATGCTAGCAAACAAGCAAAAAAAAGGGGGGGGGCAACAAGAAAAACGAATTATTTATTTCTTTCCAATGCGAGCACGACATACAAAAGATATTGTTATCCAAAAACAAGATTTGCTAATCTATCAAAAATCCGATTATATCATCATACAAGTTGGCATAGTCGATGCGTGTAGGCGCATAACAAAACGAGGTATTGAACTGCGTGCAGAAGCAATGTTTGGCGTGCTATATCGGAGATTTCGCGCCTATTTTCTCCCCAAACTCACAAAGCTTTATGCCTATCATTATGTATCACCAAGTGCTTTTAAAGACAATTGCGAAGAAATTATCCAAACGATTCTTCAAGCAAATGCAGGAGCTAAGATTTTCTGGATTCGTATTGCACAAGCTGGAAACAACCTCATATCTAAAGTCTTTCATATTGCACAAGATATAGAGCAGTACAATGCCATATTGTATGAACTACAAGAACGCTATAGTGGTAAAATGTTCGTAATAGATCCCTATTTGCACCTATCCCCCGATATAATCACTATAAAAGATGGACACCATCTTTCAGAATTTGGGCATAGTGTAGTGTTTCAAGCGGTGTGTAAAGCACTAGATATACCTCTTTCCTAAACTATGAATAAGCACAAACACGATAGAATGCGCTACCAAAACTAAGAAAGGTTGTTATGAGTCAAACACCAAAAATAAAACGATACAGCGATAATGAAATAAAAGACCTACTACAAAATGCACCTTTGCGTGAGCTTGGACGTATGGCAAATAAAACAAAAGCTCTCTTACACCCTGATAAAATCACCACATTTATTGTTGATAGAAATATCAATTACACCAATATTTGCTGGGTAGATTGTAAGTTTTGTGCTTTTAAACGTAGGCTTGGCGAAGAAGGACAGTATATTTTAAGCTTTGAGGAAATCGATCAAAAAATCGAAGAATTGCTCGCTATTGGAGGAACACAAATTCTTTTTCAAGGAGGTGTGCATCCTAAACTTAAAATCGAGTATTATGAAGAATTGGTTGCTCATATTGCCCAAAAATACCCACAAATTACTATCCACGGATTTTCAGCAATCGAAATAAACTACATTGCTAAAGTCTCTCATCTTAGTATCCAAGAAGTGCTAACGCGCCTAAAAGCAGCAGGGCTTAGCTCAATACCAGGTGCAGGAGCTGAAATACTAAGCGATAGAGTACGTGATGTTATCGCGCCTAAAAAACTAGATTCTGATGAGTGGATAGAAGTACATAGACAAGCCCATAAGCTTGGTATAAAATCTAGTGCTACAATGATGTTTGGTAGCGTAGATGATGATGATGATATTATTGAACATTGGCGCAGATTACGAGATTTGCAAGATGAAACAGGGGGCTTTCGCGCTTTTATCCTTTGGAGTTTTCAGCCAAACAATACGCCTCTGCAAAAAGAAATTCCAACAATAACCAAAGCAAGCTCAAATCGCTATTTGCGTCTTCTCTCTTGCGCACGCCTCTATCTTGATAATATTCCAAACATTCAAAGTAGCTGGGTAACGCAAGGAAGTTATATTGGGCAGCTTGCTCTACTTTTTGGAGCAAATGATTTAGGAAGCACAATGATGGAAGAAAATGTCGTTGCAGCAGCTGGCGAACGCAACTCGATGAACCAAGAAGAAATGATAACGCTTATTAAAGATATTGGCGAATACCCTGCCAAACGCAATACAGCCTATGAAATCTTAGAAAGATACTAAATGCACAAAATAATAGCCATATTGTTTTTAATTTTAGGAGTACTTATGAGTAAGGATATACGACTAACACATACGACAATAAATAACGTACAAATTCCTGTTATTTATGGATATTCCAATCTTGTTCCTGCTGGCACCATTCGACTCATATTTCAAGGCGGAGGCAGCCTACAAGACCAAGATAAAATTGGGTTAAGCGCACTTAAAGATGAAATGCTTAATCGTGGAAGTAAAGATCGTGGTAATGTAGGTTTTGCACAAGCTCTCGAGCAAAAAGCTATTGCTCTTGATGTAAGAAGCGGTACGCAAACGCTCAATTTTGAGCTCTCTTATCTTAAAGAAGAACAAACAGAGGCTATTGCCCTGCTTGGAGAATTGCTCTCACACCCAAACCTAACCCAAATAGAACTTGACAAAGCCAAAACAGCACTTATAGCCAAAATTTTAGCCAACCAAAACGACTTCGACTATCTTGCAGATGAATTATTAAACCAAAAACTCTTTGCCGGCACACCCCTAGCTCAAAGCAAACTTGGTAGTCCAAAAGATATTGAACGCCTCACACTCAAAGATATTCATACCACACTAGATTCTAGCCTTATGCTCAAACGCTTGATTATTGTAATTGGTGGTGATGTTGCCCTAAAACCAACACTAAAAGCTCTAGAATCTATTCTTGCATTTTTACCAAATGGTGAGCCTTACGACAAACAACACTTCACAATACAAGCCAAACCCTCAAGCGCAACAAAAACCGCCAAAACAGAGCAAGCCTATATCTACTTTGGTGCGCCACTTAAAGTAGAAAACCTTGCCAAAGAATGGCATTTGGCACAAGTTGCTAGTTTTATTTTGGGAGCAGGTGGGTTTGGCTCAAGGCTTATGGAAGAAGTGCGCACCAAGAGAGGACTCGCTTATAGTGCCTATATCCGCTACAATACAAGCCCCCTCATCTCCTATGCAAGTGGTTATCTACAAACCAAACTAGAATCCCAAGATGAAGCCATACAAATTGTAAAAGAAACGATACAAAACTTTGTAGAAAATGGAGTGACCCAACAAGAACTTGATGACGCGAAAAAATTTTTGCTTGGTAGCGAACCTTTACGTAATGAAACCCTCTCACAGCGTCTCAATACAGCTTTTTCTGATTACTATTTAGAGCTTGGTATTGGCTTTAGTGCGCAGAATCTAAAGCGCATAGAAGCACTTGATCTAGCCACACTCAATGCCTACATCAAGCAGCACACAGAAATAAAAGATCTTACCTTTGCTATTGTTACTGCAACATCTAAGCAATCAAAGAGTACCAAATAAGCCTATCATAGTTATGAAAGGGTAAGAAAATGCTAAAGTTTGATTTTAACAAGCTACAAGAAAGAGATTTTAAAGAAGATTCTGTAAGAGAATTTATCATAATGCCCTTGTTAAGGTTGCTAGGCTTTGATGAGAAAAATCTTATCTTGAGTAAAAAACTCACAACTAAAACCCGCATAGGCTCTAATAAAGAAATAGAGCTTAGAACCTTTCCTGATTATACGCTACTACTAGTAAGCCGCATTGTGTGCTTGATGCTAAAGCACCAAATGAATCCATACAAGCACAAAGCAAGAATGAAAGGCAGGTATTGTACTATGCTATCAATGCAGAGATAAAAGCGCCCTTTTATGCCCTGTGTAATGGGCGAACGCTTAGTCTTTTTCAAACTAGCACACAAGAGTGTATCTTAGAGCTAGACATAGAGCAAGAATGCAAGGAATGCGATAGTATGGCTAATGCTTTATCTCCAAATTTAAAGCTTTTAGCCCAATACCTCACTACCCCGCTAGAATCCCTAAAACAGAATCTCACACAAGATTCTAAAAGAGTGAAAAAGCCTGATTCTTGGTATCTTAAGCGTCCTTTGCCTGAAGTTATCCTAAATCCACAAAAAAGATTAAAGGCAAGGTATTTTGGCTGCACGGCGTATTTTACAAGGCAGTCTTGGGACATCGTTACACAAAATATCAAGAATTTTACAGATTATGGCGATATCGTGCTAGATCCTTTTGGAGGCAGTGGTGTTACTGCATTAGAAGCTATGATGAATGAAAGGATTGGAATCCACACAGATTTAAATCCTCTTTCTATCTTTATGGCAAAGGCTTTGAGTGCTAAGGTAAATTTAAGCGAATTGTATGAGCTAAGTGAGGAGATTCTCACAGAATTTGAGGAATTGCGACCAAAGAGTGAAAAAGAAGCAAAAGAGATTCTAAAAAATGCCAAATATTATCCCAATGCCTTAAGTGAGGAATTCGGAGAAGTAGCAAATCAAAAGAGCCAAGATTCTATACTTTGGATACCAAAGAATGAGATTTTGCCAAAGGGCAGTGATGTAGATTCTGTCTTAGAGCTTTTTTCTAAAAAGCAGTTAGCCGAGTTAGCATTGCTTAGAAAGCTTATCTTTAAAAAACTACACCAAGCGGGAGTAAAGAAAAGAGAATCTATAAAAGAAATATGCGGTATTCGCTGATGCTTGGGTTTTATAATACTTTAAAATGTGTAAATTTGACATTTCATAAGTCTAGTGGTGGCGGTGGAGATGCTTCGGCTTTTAGATATTATAGATACAGGCTCGCACCAAAACCTACATTTTTGAATATAGCTGAAGTATATAAAGATAAAATCAAACGAGTTCTCAAAGGTAAAAAAGAGCTAGAAAATTCCCCTGTCTTTTATAATTCCTACTTTTTCCCCATACAAAGAGTTATAAAAGACTTTAAAAATCAAATGCTAACTAAAAGAGAAAAAGAGGACTTTAGCAAGGTAGATTCTATGCTAAATAAAAGCAATGGCGAAAAGATTTTCCAAGCAGACGCTACAAATTTAAGAGAGATAGAATCAGAATCTATTGACTTTATCTACACTGACCCGCCTTATGGAGCGAAGATCCCCTATCTTGACCTAAGCACTATGTGGAATGTCTGGCTTGATTTGCCTGTGGATTTAAGTCTTAGAGAGAGAGAATGTATCGAAAAGGGAAGCTTAGAAAAAAGCAGTGAGCAATACCAAGAGCTAATGACAAAATCCCTCAAAGAAATGTATAGAGTGCTTAAATACAATCGTTGGCTTGCCTTTGTATTCCAACACCAAGACCCAAAACTTTGGCAAACTATCGTAGAATCTGCTAAAAACATAGGCTTTGAGTATGTTGGCACAATGAGGCAAAGCAATGGGCAAATGACTTTTAAAAAACGACAAAAGCCCTTTTCTGTGCTAAGCGGGCAGCTTATTATTTATTTTAAAAAGGTGGATAATCCGATAACAAGGATAAAAAATATTGCATTTGATTTGCATATTTTGATTGAGTGTGCGAAAAATGAGATTATGAAAAACAATGGTGCGACTATGGAGGAAATCCACGATGCCATTATGATAAAGGCGATGGACGAGGGCTTTTTGGATGAACTGAGTGAAAAATTTAGCCTTATTATGCCTATTATTGAGCAAAGGCTTGATTTTGATAGGGAGACCAAAAAGTATCATTTTAGCGATATTGACCCACACAAACACTTCCAGATCCCCCTAGAAGTGCGGGCACATTATTTTATCACTTCATTTTTGAATCATTGTAAGAAAATCGGACGACGAGCCTTTTTTGATGATATTTGCTTAGAAGTTATCCCAAAGCTTAGCAATGGCGTAACACCTGATAATAAATATATCAAAGATGTTTTAGAGGAAATTGCAATTTGTGATTCTAATGGTGAATGGAAGCTAAAAGGTAAAAGTGGCACACAAGGGAGCTTGTTTTAAAGAGATTTTTGCATACCTAATCAAATATTATTACGATAACTCTCCATTATAATGGCTATTAGAGAAAATCTTATCCGCTATAGATATTAAGGATATAGTAGCAATAGTTTTAGCTTGACTTTGCTATACTTTGGCTTAAATATTTTAAAGGAATATTTATGAGTGCTTTTGAGACAATCATCGGACTAGAAGTGCATGTCCAGCTAAATACCAAAACCAAAATCTTTTGTTCGTGTGCCACGAGCTTTGGGGCAGA
>CALUTE010000011.1 GCA_944323645.1 uncultured Helicobacter sp.
CCATAGAATCCATAGAATCCATAGAATCCATAGAATCCATAGAATCCATAGAATCCATAGAATCCATAGAATCCATAGAATCCATAATTGCAAAAATCCTGCTAGATTCCCTCTTTTTACCTTTGTGATATTGCCAGCTCAAATAGACTTCCACGATGATCCTTGTTTTTGGCACATTATAGCAAATATCAAAAAAAAGGGCTAGCAGTACCAAGCCACAAACCGAAGCAAGCTATGAGATAAGATCAGAATCTAAGCCACTAAAAGCAAGTCATAAAAAGCAGGCAATCCACACAGAATCCACACAGAATCCACACAGAATAATCTCAACCAAGCCCTACCATAAGCACCACGCACTACTACAATACACCATCACCGACACATAAAAATAAATAATGATAATAAATGTTACTTTTTTTGCCATTAAGAGAAAACTGCCTGTATTTTAAGCAAATCAAAAAAAAAAAAAATGCAAAATTCTTTCGGTTACAAAAAATAGTAATCGCTATTAAAATATTAAAGGAGTAAAAATGTATTATAAAAAGGCGATGGTGGCGACAACTTTATGTATTTGTTTTATGGTCGCAGATGATGCAGAATCTAAAAATGAAATAAAAAAGATAGAAACGCGTATGCTTGAAAAGCAAGTCGTAACGGCCTCAGGATTTGGGCAAGACTACACGCTAGCCCCAGCAAGCATTAGCGTAGTAACGCCAGAAGAGATCCAATCTCGCCCCGTGCGGGATTTGGGCGAAGCAATCGCAAATGTTCCGGGTGTGAGCATCGATACAGGGGTAACCAAAACTGGTGGGTATGGAATCTCTATCCGTGGTATGGGCACATCTTATACGCTTATCCTTGTCGATGGCAAGAGAGTCAATGGAGATTCTAGCCTTTTTCCAAATGGCTTTGGAGATTCTGTAACAAGCTTTATGCCGCCTTTATCGGCTATTGAGCGCATAGAAGTCATACGAGGTCCAGCTTCCACACTCTATGGTAGTGATGCGATAGGCGGCGTGGTCAATATCATTACCAAGAAAAATTTTACAAAATGGGGCGCGAACTTTGGGTATGACTATACTTTCCAAGAATCTAAACCCTTTGGAAACACGCAAGGCTTTAATTTCTACACTGCAGGTCCGCTAAATGAGGCAAAAAACTGGGGGTTATCATTGCGCGGGCGACAATACACGCGCGATGGTGTCTCAGGCAGTGATTTAGCCGTAGCCCCTAACCACACAGGAGTGGGGAACTCTAGCCTTACTGCCAGCCAAGTGGTAGGCTCTGCTCCGGGCAGAATCTATAATGTCGGGGGTAGGCTTACCTACAATGGCAACGCGACTTTAGATAACAAGCCTAAAAATAATGTATATCTTGATGTGGATTATTCCCAGCAAAACTACGATAACAGCGATGGGCTCGTGATGAGTAACCGCAACAATTGGAATAACAGATACAACCTCCCAGAGCAAGAATTTCGCTCTGCCTATGGCTATGGTAGGAAGTATAATATCTATCGCGGCAATGTAGTACTTGCGCACAATGGGCTATATATCTCAAATCCTAACGGCATTCTCTCAAAGCTAACAACCGATACATCACTTACATACAATATCACAAACAATGCCGGGCGATATGTACCAGGCAGCACATTTGCAACTGGGACAACCTCGCTAAATGGTGTCAATGCAGGCGATAGCCGAGAGATGACCAATCAAGACTTAATATTAGACCATAAGACCAATCTCTTTTTTGCCTTTGGCAGTAGTTTTGGGCTTAACACCACCTTTGGGGCGCGCTATTGGTATAATAATTTCCACGATAAGCTCTTACAGGTAACAAGGAGTAATGCCGATATCGACCAGCACATCGGCGCGCTTTTTGGTGAGGGTGAGTTTATGCTCTTTGATAGATTATTCTTAACCCTTGGAGCGCGCGGGAATTTCAACTCTATCTTTGGGGCAAATCTCTCGCCTCGCGCGTATTTAGCATATAATGCCATCGATAATTGGCTTACTATTAAAGGCGGGGTATCCACAGGGTATAAAAGCCCAAGTTTAAATAACCTTGTCGCAGAAATCGTGAGCTTTTCTGGTTCGGGAACAAACCCCACTTATGGTAATCCAAACTTACGACCAGAATCTAGCGTGAATTATGAGCTTTCACTCATTAGTGATAATGACTTTTTTAATGTCTCTCTAACCGGGTTTTATATTAATTTTAAAGATAAAATCAATCAAGTCGGCGGAATGGGTGGTAGCATAACAGATGGACAGCCAATCCCAGCCATTGGCGTTACTTGCCATGCGACCAGTGGGGCTTGCTCATATTATGATAACGAAGATACAGCTATAAGCTATGGTGCGGAAGTGTTTTTAGGTATTAAGCCTATTAACGTGGGCTATGGTAGTATAAGTCTCAATGCTGCTTATACCTACAACAAAACAGAAATTATCCAAGGATCAGACATTGGTGCGCAATTTACAAATGTACCACTCCACAGCCTTAATGCCTCACTCAACTACGATACGCATAGATTTGGTGCTTACATTCGTCAAGAATACAAAGCCGGAATCTATCGTGGCGACCCAAGTGTAGCAAACTCCGCAGCCGCAGCCGCAGGAGAGTACTATGACCCATATCATTTGACACACCTAGGCGGGCATATTAAGTTTAGTAACGCACTGCGACTAAATCTAGCGATCTATAATCTCTTTGATTTTAATTTCATCGATTATACGCAGTATAATGGCTCAAATTGGACAAATGCTTTCAACTATGTGCGCGAAGGGAGGCGATACTATGCATCGATTGTTTTTGATTTCTAACCGCGCAAGAGTCATTGGGTTGTACCCCGTTTGTCTTGGGCTTATGCTCTAGTGTTATGTATCTAGGGCTTATACCACGTAAATCCCATCATTTTGAGTGCTTCTGTCATTCTGAGGGAGGGCAACGCCCAACCGAAGAATCCAGCGCAAATCATCATTCTAAACACAGCGAAGAATCTAACAGAGTACAGAAGGATCTAACAAGATCTTTGCTATCGCTCAAGATGACGACAAAAAGTTATTCTAATTCTTTTGTGTCCAAGACCCTTTTGTATCATTGCGAGGTTTTAGCCGCAGAATCTAAAGTGCTGACTTTAGATTCTGCATACCCCACTAGCAGGCTTAAGCAAGCCTACCAGCGATACCCTACGCTTGCGGTATAGATATAAAGCCCTCCAAGCCCTCCAGAATGATACAGCGAGCTCATCGAGGCTTTGAAGTTCCAGCTCCCAGCTAGCCCCACATCAAAGCCCCTGAAATTAAACTTCGCACCAACCCCGACCATATACCCATCAGAATCCGGAATCCCAACCTTATCTTGCGGGCTTGGCGCGGCATCATACGCAGCAGATGCCATTAAACGCATTAAGGGTGTTTTATAAGTCGCGCCTATGCGAAAGGTATTGGTATCGCGCCAGCCAGCACCCATATTGCTCACCACGCCAAAGTTAGCGATTCCAACCATTTGTTTTAATGTTTCAGAGCTAAAGACATCTTTTAGCGCGACAAGTCCGCTTAAGCCTTCATACGTAGCATTCTCAAAATCTGGAGTTACATTAAACTTCCAGCCCCGACTCCAAAAGGTACGCTCATACACACCCTCAATCCTCAAACGTTTGTCAAAAAACTCGTGCGCATAGGCAAGCGTTAGAATCTCTGGCATTTGCACAGCGATATTAAGATCGGCAATCGTTAGTACATTCCCCATAGCACCGCCCACATAGGTGAGTGCCTCAACTTTACCTGCCATATTAAATTTTACCGGCGAGTTATACACCACGCTTGCCATACCATTATCAAACACGCGCAAAGATGCTGAGAGACGATAGCCATGGGAGAGATCTTTGCCCTCGCTTTTTTGATAGACTTTGGAAGTGCCATAAAGATTGGTTTTTTCACCTGTAACGCTGCCCATAAGCCCACCCCAATCTGTACATTCTGCTCCTCCTGTACAACCCGGTATTTTATAGCCGAAAGCCTGTAGGATGCTTGTAAAAGGAATACCTAGTATCTCCATGTTTCTAATGGATTCTGGTATAAGGGCACTAACTGCTTCTGGGTGCTTGGCAAGATCGGCAATTTGCTGCTGGCTAAGCTGTATCCCTGTGCCCTCTTCATCAAGCGGCACATACACGACATTGTTAAAGCTCCCCATAGCATACATCACCCGATAGCCAAAGCCCACCGAGAAGCGGTTGTTTATCGTCCAAGAGATAGAAGGACTTGCCTCAATCATCATAATAAACACATCTTGCAAAAACTCGCCCCCCTTGCCAGCCCACTGCATAGCAAGCCCCGAGCTCGCTACAAAGCTTCCTCCAAATGTTATGCCGTGGTTTGTGCGTGATTTGTAAAACATCTTTGGGAGTACGAAGTTGGTATCGCCTGTGGAGCCAGTAACGATTTGAGAATCTGGAACAGAATGCTCTAAAATAACAGGCTTATTCAAGTCAGCTAGATCATCTATTCCAATACCTCCACACAAGGCTTGACCTATTCCAGAACCACAAAAATCAAAAATTCCTTGAATGGCATTTGAATAATCCATTGTCGTCTTAGAATAAAGCCCCTGATTGGTTGTCGCTACATCAAAGTTAAAGCCCGGAATCTTAATAAGACTTGTCGCAAGCTCAAACTCGCTTTTGTTCTCGCCCCAATCATTCTCAAACCCCATATTCGCAGGGTTATAATAGCTCGCATCAGCGCCCCGCGCCCCAGCGATATATGCAGAGCTAAGTGCGGTAGCATTGAGGCTTTGCTCTTGGATTTTAAAGCCATTGCCAAAGCTTTGCACTACAATCATACAAACACCAAAGGCTACAACAAAGTTTCTCAATTCTTATTCCTAAATTCTTTTAAACTATATAAGCACAAGCTAGTCCAAACTTATACTTTCGGCTAAATGAACTAACCACAATATTATAATTAAAAAACACAAATATTCTCTTACAAAGGTGTAAATACCTAGCTAACATACAAAAAAGATAGAATCTACTAAGTATTTCTTAAAAACTTTGAGATAGAGATTTGATAAAGGCTTTTCACTTTGTAAGTTAAAGTGAAAGATAGTATTTGAGGATTTTAGATTTGAAAAAAGACTGTTATACTTATTTATCTTGCTTGCAGTTAATGATGTGTGCCAATTATTTTTTAATAGTTATTATTATTTTTAATAATAACATAAGCTTTTGTGATTTATAATTCTTGCAACACAATAAAGGAGTATATAATGGATTACGCGAGCATTCTTTCGCATATGAATGATCATCATACAAAAGAATTAGAAGCGCTTGTGCGCAAATTTGGTGGAGTACAAGAGCCCAAAAGTGTCGTGCTAGATTCTGTGGATTTGGAGGGGCTAGATATTGCATTTGAGGGCGGCAAGGTGCGCGTGGAGTTTCCTCAAAAAGCCACAAGAGAATCTATAAAAACCGCTATTATCGAGCTTTGCAAAAGTATAGAGCAAACACACGATCTAGCAAGCATAGAACAAGAAGTCAAAGCATTTGCTAAAAGCTTTGGCTCTGCCGCACTAGCAAGTCTTAGCCCGCAAGGAAAAGTGCTTGCAACCTATGCACCTGTGATACATCATAACGATAGATTCTACATCTACATTAGCGAAGTTGCCGAGCATTATGAGAGCATAAGAACAAATCCTACAAATATTGAGCTAATGTTTTTAGAAGATGAAAGCAAGGCAAAATCAGTGATTTTACGCAAACGTCTGCGCTATCGTGTAGAAGCTCGGTTTGTAGATCGTGGTAGTAGTGAATTTGAAGCAGTGTTTGCAAGCTTCATTGCTCAAAGCGGTGGTAGTGGTGGAATCAAAACGATTAAAACAATGAGTGATTTTCATCTTATCGAGCTTATAGCGCAAGATGGGCGCTTTGTCAAAGGGTTTGGGCAAGCATACGCTTTGCATAATGGCAAAGCAACATATCTTGGAGGCAGCGGCAATCCACACAACAGCCAGCACAATCCTCATAAACACTAACCACATAAGCTAAGGAGTAATAGGGTCTTGGGTTGCGGTGGGTCTCCTTAGTTGTTGTGATTTTTTTGGTTTAATCCTGTTTGCATTATTTTCCTTAACTCCCCTTTCTCTCTCCTTAGGGGAGTTTATCTAGTTACCAAAGCTTTTGCCATCTTTTACTATACCATCTCCAAGCATTGATCATTCCGCGCAAGCATTCATCAGCACAAAACCCAATCCATATTCCAACAATTCCAAATCCTGCATAAAAACACAGCACATATCCTAATGGCAAACTCACACCAAACATAAATACAAGCCCACTCAAAAAAGGAAAGCGCGCATCGCCACTAGCACGCAAAGCATTGACCATAACAATATTAAACGTCCTGCCTAGCTCAAGAACAAGCGAAATACTAAAAAGAGGTAGCATCACAAGACGCAACTCCTCCACAAGCTCAAGCATATCCATTATCATAAAACGCGCCATAAACACACTTACAACAACAATAAAGCTTGCCACAAGGCTTATACGCAAGGCTTTGAAGCTATGTTTGTAGGCTATATCAAAACGTCTAGCACCAACAAGCTTGCCGATGATGATTTCATTGCCAATGCTAATTGCTTGTCCAGCTAGCATAATAAAAAGTGAAATCTGAAAATAGATTGTCTGCACGCTTGCCTGTGCTGCACCAAGCGAAAACACAAAACTTAATGCTATGGTGTATTGCACGATCCATAGTAGATTCTCCCCAGCACTAAAGCCACCTATACGCAAAATACTACGCAAAACCTGTTTATGCAAAACAAGAAAATCCTGCACAGATGGTTTGTAACGAATCCAAAACAAAAGCGCAATACCAAGCAAGATAAGCAAGGTTATGCGCCCTGCAATAGTAGCAAGTCCAACACCAAATAACGCCAAATCCGTATAAGAAAGCGTAAGATAGTTGCCAAGAAGGGTTACTCCATTCATACCAATTGCACTAAACATCACAAAATATGCGAGATTATAAACACGCACAATTGCGCTTAATAACAGATTGAGTGCTTCGATTATGAGGCAAACTCCAAGCAACTGCAAGTAGATATTTGCTTGATAATGCTGGCTTGTGGGTGTTCGTAGCAGGGTCAATAAACTATCAGAAAAGCATACAATGCCAAACGCACAAATACAGGCTAAAATCATCGTCCAAAGCGCGCTTTGTGCTATCACGGTGCGAGAAAGCTCAGCATTTCTTGCGCCAAGAGCCTGGGCAAGCACGATACTGCACCCTACAGAAAGAAAACTAAAAATTGTGATAAATAAATCAAAAATCTGATTCCCCGCACCAAGCGAACCTGCAAGATAATTTGAATACCTTGTAACCATATATGTGTTAAGCATTAATGAAAAATAATGCAACAATAGTTCAATCCCAATAGGTACAGCAAGTGCATTAAGGCGCAAGGATTGTTTGGAGGACATAGCCTTCCTTTGGCTTTGGTATAGCGACAATTATAGCAGATTCTACAATATAGCCATAAAACTTAGGAAAAAGCGCGATATGCTCTTGCTAGATCACATTTAAGGTGCAGTATAGATTCTATAAAAAGTTGCAAAGCGCGGGATTCCACTAGCAGTAAAACCTCGGTATTTGTATGTGATAATTGTACCAATTGGTGGAGGATTCTTACGTTCCATATCGCTAAAACCACTACCAATTTTAAATCGTATGGTCTTTGTTGGCACATTTTCATCGTGCTGCTTTAGGATTTGTTCGCAAGTTATAGAACCTAGCATACCACTTAATCGCCCCTTGCCTGCATTGTGAGCGACAACCTTGCATTCTGCATCGTGGTAGGATTTGAGTTTGAGTGCGTTTTTGGTACGTTTGCGCTCATAAGGCGCACTATCAAGCCGAATCACAAGCCCTTCAGCACCAAGCGCTTCAAGCTTATGCAAATGTTTTGTAAGCTGATGTTGTGATGTGATATGTTCTTGCGGAATAATGTGGATTCTGCTTGTGGGTGTTTGCTCAAGGTAATGTGCAAGCCTGCTAAGACGTTGTGTGAGTGTGCATTTGGGAGTGTCTTTAGAATCTACTTGTGGCTTTTTTAGATTTTGTTCTGCGCTAGAATCTAGCAGACACTCTGGTACATCAAAGACATAATACCCCACTTTCTCCCATAAGGAACACAAGCATTCCTCACCCTCACATTGTGTGTTAATAATCTTTAGCATTGCTTCAAACTGCCCGCGCCCTATCCAAAGTTCGCCATCAAGTCCAAAGGGTGGAAAATGCTGCAAAAAGCATTGGGGCGCATTGATTGGCTTGCCATTGCGACTAAAGAGTGTTTTGCCATTCCAGATTCCACGCACTCCATCAAGTTTTTCGCTTACCAAATAGCCTGCAAGAGATCCATTCTCTAAAAGCGAGCTTTGATACTCCATAAGTTCTAAAACTTTTATAGATTCTGTGGTGTTTTTAGGCGTGGCATTTTCTGCAAACACAAAAGCACCAAACAAACATACTAGCACAATATAGGTGTGGATTCTCTCTAGCATCTTTTCTCGCTTAATGAAGTATTATAGCCACAAATCATACAAAAGCCTTATGGTAAATATCCTAAAAATTTCGCATACAAAAACCCATAAAACCCAAGCGCACAAAGAAGCATAATGCCATAGAGTTTTTTAGAAAATATCGCACCAAATGTAAGCGCACTATACAAAAACGTGGGTACAAGGGGCAAATAGTAATTAATACTAGGAATATCAAGTAATAGCACCCTATCAAGCAAGCTATCACTAAGCCCTCCAAACCCGATGATATGCAGTCCAATCATCAACGGAAAATATACCACAAACGCCAAACTCACAGGGATAGACACAAGCTGATAAGGTGAAAAATAAGGAAAAAAATAATGCACAATAGGTGTTATGCTGAAAAAAATAGCAAGATTGAAACATAATGCATAAAGCAAAGGATTGCATTTAGGAAAATAACGTACAAACAAAAAGATATACAATACGCCAAACATTGAAAGAATAAAGCCTATATTAAAGAGTGCGCTGGGAAAAAGCGCGATACAACTAAGCCCAACAAGCCCTAAAAGCTTGAAACTAAAAATCTGCAAACCCGAAAAATAAAGCAAGAATCCAAAAACAGCCATAGTATAAGCCCGCAAAAAAGAAGGGACAAAATCCAACACGACAAGATACAAAAAAAGCAACACTAAAATAATGGCTCCCAAGTCGTATGCCTCATTACGATAACTAAAAAATCGCCGCTGCAACAAGCGATACATTGGGGCAAGTACAACAAACAAAGCAAGGCTTAAAATCCCCAAATGAAATCCGCTTATAGCAAGAATATGCGCAAGCCCCAAAAGATTGCTCACTTCACGCCAAGAATAATGCAAAGTATCTGCAAAAAAAAGCGTAGTAAAGAGGCTGGCATTTTGTTTGTTTGTATGTTGGCTTACAATATAGTCTTTTATGGGTTTGGTAATTTCTTGCTGAGGCAAAAGTGAAAAACTAAAATTGATAAAAAAACAGCTGCGCAAATAATCAAAAAAAGAGCATTTATCTTTCCCATTGATTTTTCCATAGACGCGCACAAATCGCCCTTGTAAAAACTTCAAATCTTCTTTTGATGTGGTATAAAAAATATGCCCACTGGCATTGAGCTTTAGCACCCAATAAGGCTTGTCATTTTTAGTTTTTTGGTATTGATTAATGATTTGTGCCTGAATCTCTGCGGGTGTCTCAAAAGGAAGCGCAAGATATGCCCTATATTCTAAGGCTAATCGCACACATAAAATAGTGCATAAAATAAAAAAAACAACAAGCCACTCCTTGCCACTAATGAGAGTAATGTTGTATGGAGAAAGCTTAGATTTTTGCACGCTAAATCTGTATAGTATCTACCTTATCGGTATTTATTTCAAGTCGTGTGATTGTCGTGGCATAGGCTTCATCACGCTCATCTGCCTTATCTTCAAAACGTGTTAGTGGCTTGTTGTATTGCACTTTGATTGTATCCACTGCTCCATTGCGATTTTTAGCTATAATTATTTCTGCTTTTTCGATCGTATTGCTTCTAATCTTTCTCAAATCTTCTTCAAGTTTTTTGAATGCTTGATCATTTTGCTTACCCTCTCTGGTTGCCTTGCTGATTTGAAGCTCAAGAGCGCGTTGCGTATAAACAGAATCTCGATATAAAAACAAAATCACATCGGCATCTTGTTCAATCGCTCCAGATTCTCGCAAATCAGAAAGCATAGGACGCTTATCATCACGCCCCTCTACTGCACGATTTAACTGCGAAAGCGCAATGATAGGAATCTCTAAATCCCGAGCAAGTGTCTTTAGCCCCCGTGAAATCTCACTAATCTCCTCTTGGCGAGCACCCTCACCTCTTCTACCACCAGTACCGCTCATAAGCTGCAAATAGTCAATCACAGCAAGTTCAAGGTTTGGTTCTCTAGTTTTAAGTTTGCGTAGTTTTGAGCGCAGTTGCGTGATTGTAAGTGAGCTTCCATCATCAATATAAAGAGGCTTTTGTGCCATTAAAGCAGTAGTGTGCGAGAGGTTTTCTAATGCCATATCATCAAGCTTGCCCGATCGTAAATCCTGCAAAGGGATATTGCTCATAATAGCAAATATACGCATCATAAGCTGTGTAGCTGGCATTTCAAGGCTAAAGATAGCAACACCCCCGTCTTTATTTAAAGTGTGCTGAATCATATTTAAAGCAAGGGCGGTTTTGCCCATAGCAGGACGTGCGCCAATAATAATAAGTTCGCCCGGATTGAAACCCGTCGTGTATTCATTGAGTCTTTTAAATCCTGTATCCAAACCAACCAAAATATTATTGCCCCGTTCTTTGATTTGTTTGATAGCCTCCATTGTTTCAAGTACAATTTCTTTGCTATGCACAAAAGCACTGTGTGTACCTTGAAAAGAGAGTGCATACACTTCTTTTTCGATACTATCTAGAATTTCCTCACTCTGCAAATCTACATCATTTGTTTGTGCAGCGATTGTTGTGGCGAGTTTTGCAAGCTGACGTTTGATTGAGGCATTTTTAATTTCTTTAATATAAGCTTGTATATTAGCAATAGGGCTTGTAGCAAGAATCTGGGCAAAATCTTCATTGACAATATTTTGCTCTTGCACCCTTGTACGTACAAATTCTGCGTTAATAGGTAGGCTCTGTGTCTTAAGCGAAAGGCAAATATCATATATCTTTTGGTGTGGTGGGTATAAGAAATCCTGCGAAACAAGCATATCATTTGCTTCAATAAAAATCTCTTCATCAAACAATATCGCAGCAATGAGCCCTCTCTCGATCTCAATAATATATGTATTAAAATTTTCTTTAGCCACTTGCTACCTCATTATTTTTAAATGTACTCTAAAGGTACGCATTGTATCAAAGTAGTATGAAATAAAACTTTATTAAGCATTTTGTTTGAGATTTTGCGAGATAGAAAAAATCTGCTAGAATCTAAGGAATGATTTATAAGGATAGTAATGCAAAATATATCTACCATACCACCAACCTCATCTCGCAGAATGCTCGCTGAATGGGAAGAACAAAGTGCTATTTTACTTGCTTTTCCTCATAAAAACAGCGATTGGGAATATTGTATCGATGAAATACGTGAGTGCTTTTGTCGTATCATTGCTTTGATTATACAATTTGAACCTGTACTTATTTGCGTTGATACACGCGACAAAGATGGACTTTTGCTATTATATGATCGCTTTGCAAACACCAAAGCAGAATCTATTGAGCTATCTCCTTACACAAGCATACAACTCTCAAAAGACATTACGCTTGCTTTTGTGCCCACAAACGATGTCTGGGCAAGAGACTTTGGTGCTATCAGCGTAGAATCTAAACCTCACACACTTTATTTGCTAGATTTTGTATTTAATGGCTGGGGGCTTAAATTTGCTGCAAATTTTGATAACCAAATTACAAAAAAACTCCACGAAATGCAACTCTTGCAAGGCACATTAGAATCTCTTCCTTTTGTGTTGGAGGGTGGCAGTATTGATACCGATGGTTGCGGTAGTCTGCTTACTACAAGTGCTTGCTTACTAGAATCTAATCGCAACCAAACACTAAACAAACGCGATATAGAACAAATGCTATGCACCACACTTGGAGTATCGCGTGTTTTGTGGCTTGATTTTGGCTATTTAGAGGGTGATGATACTGATAGTCATATCGATATGCTTGCGCGTTTTGTGGCTAAAGATACAATTGCCTATATTGGCTGTGATGATAAAAATGATATACATTATGAACCATTGCGTGCTATGGAGCAGCAACTGCAAAGCTTTAGAGATGTGCAAGATAATCCCTATAAACTTATACGACTACCCTTTGTGCGCACAATCTATGATGAAAATGGTACGCGATTACCTGCAAGCTATGCCAACTTTTTATTTGTCAATGGCGCGCTTCTTGTGCCGACATATAATGATCCAAACGATACCTTAGCGCTAAAATTACTCGCACAAGCCCTACCACATCTAAAAGTACTGGGAGTTGATGCAAGAGATCTCATCAAATGGCATGGAAGCTTGCATTGTATTAGTATGCAGCTTTATAAATAATGCTTTGCTTACGTTTTATAGGGCTTGTACAAGGTGTTGGATTTCGCCCATTTTTTTATCGTATAGCCCATAAACACAATATTTATGGTGGCATACTCAATCATCAAGGCTATGGAGTCGCGCTCATAGATCTAGCATATAGTTGGTCTTTGGTTGCACCTTTACCAAAATTAGTGCGTTTTGTCATACTTGAGATTGCATATCCTATGCGAGGCTTTGGTGTTTTAGCAAACAATACAGGATTTTCGCAGTTTTTTAGCGCAATCTTTGCTTCACTTCCACCACTTGCACGCATAGATTCTATACAGATACGCCAAGCCACACTAAAAGAAATAGAGCAACTCCTAAAATTAGCTCCAAAAGCAATGGGGTTTGCGATTTTGCCTTCAGATTCTTGGAATCTAAATGTTAAGACTTCTTTAGCCTATGCATTACCGCAAGATAGCGCAACGTGCAAGGAATGCTTGGAAGATATATTTTCTCCTACAAGTCGCCATTATGGTTATCATCTTACCTCTTGCACAAACTGCGGAGCACGCTATAGTATTATCAAAGACATACCCTATGATAGAGAACATACAGCGATGAAACCTTTTATACTCTGCAAAAATTGTGCTAGAGATTATACTAACCCTCTTAGTCGCTTTTATCATGCACAGCCAATCTCCTGCAACAATTGTGCTATACCGCTTAAGCTCTTAGATTCCAAGAATGTCGTGATCGCATATGGATCTAAAGCGATAGAATCTTGTGCTAATATATTGCAACAAGGGGAAATCATCTGTATGAAAGGGCTTGGTGGTTTTGCACTGATTTGTAATGCAAGCAACAAAGAATCTATAATGCGTCTTCGCAAACATAAAATGCGCCCTAAAAAACCATTTGTTGTGATGTTTTCATCATTGGCTAAGGCTTCCAAAGCTGTCTATCTCAATGCCAAAGAACAAGAAGCACTTACCGCCTCAAATGCTCCAATTGTACTTGCAAGTATGCGGCAAAACAATCCCTCATCACTAGCACTTGAAGAAATAGCGCCAAATCTCACAACGCTTGGTGTAATGCTTGCCAATACCCCTTTGCAACACCTACTACTTGCACAACTACCATTCCCAATCATCTACACGAGTGCCAATCGTCAAAAAGAACCAATCATTACAAATATTACACAAGCTATGGAAGTATTTGGCGGAATGATTAGCTATTTTTTGGATTTTTCACGCGAGATTTATAATGGAATTGATGATAGCATTGTTCGCTATATCGATAATGAAATTCGCCCCATACGACTTGCACGAGCATACACACCAAAAAGTATTAGCCTGCGACACCTCTCTACACCCTTGCTACAAGCACAAGATGTTATACCAGAATCTAAGAAGTCAATTATGGCACTTGGCGCACAAGATAAGGCAAATATCGTGTTTGCACAAGGAGAGCACTGCCTTATTACGCCATATGTTGGCAATATGGAATCACTTGCAGCCTATACGCGCTATCAAGATAATCTTGCTTTTTTTGAAAAAATCTATGCATTTACGCCAGAAATCATCATAAGTGATAAGCACCCGCGCTACCATACAACAGAGTTTGCGCATACGCTTTGCGCAAAATATACACAAGATTCCCCATCAAATACAACAATACAACACCTACAAATCTATCATCATCACGCCCATTTATGCGCAATTCTAGCAGAATGTGCGCATACAAAAGAAGAGCAAATTCTTGGTATTATATGGGATGGAAGTGGTTTTGGAGCAGATAAAAGCATTTGGGGTGGAGAATTTTTGTGGGGTGGTTTTGAAGGTTTTGATAGGGTTGGATATTTTGAGCCATTTGGGCTATTTGGAGGGGAGCAAGCCATAAAAGATATAAGACGTATAGGCTATATGCTAGCACTCTATGCGCAACATCTGCCAACAATCGCTCGCTTAGAGGACAAACTCCCCAAAGCTTTATGCAAAGCTATGCGCAAAGCCTTAGAAACACTACAAACTCGCACACCAAAAAGTTTAGATTCTGCACCAAACACACACACTGCAAGTATGTTTATGCCAATGACAAGTTCTGTTGGTAGGCTTATTGATGGCGTAGCATTTTTGCTTGGGGTGCTAACACACACAAGCTATGAGGGTGAGGCAGGCGCATTACTAGAATCTTTGATTTTAGAGCATAAACCCTATGAGCTATCGCCCTACCCTTATGAGTTGCACTCTGTGCATAACGATAAATATATAATTATATGGAATAAGCTTGTATATGCCATATGTGAAGACATACACAACCAAGAAAACAAAGCCAAAATCGCTTCTAAATTTTTCTATACGCTTGCTAGAATCGCCTTGCAGGTTGCACTGCAGTTTCAGCAAGAATACTGCGCCAAGAATGGGTATTCGCTCAAAGTTGGCTTCAGTGGTGGTGTTTTTCAAAACAAAGTTCTGTGCGAAATGATAGGACAAGTCTTTCGCGAAGCGGGTATAACCTATGCTTTTCATACGATTGTACCTTGTAATGATGGTGGAATCGCATTTGGACAAGCTGCTTATGGAATGTTTGTTGGATCTAATATATCTAAACCCTAACTTGTAATCGCACGCAAAAATTCTTGTTTGCTATAAGCTCTCATTGCCTCAAAACTAGGTAAATGCAAGTCGTGCGTTAATACATCATCTGCTATTGTGTCATCTAAAAATTGCAGTACCTCTCGATTTGGTTTGAGTGCGACTTTGCCTGAAAGAGACATTTTATAGCCACCAGTTATAGGATTTTTGATAAGATGTTGTGATTTGCCATTTATTTTTATCCAAGTCATTTTACTCACAAGCCCAACATCATCACGGATTCCAGAATTATACGCACAACTTCCAACCCCAAAACAAAGAAAAGTAGTTGGATCATATTGGTGCTGCTTACACCACGCATAGATTGATCGAGCGCGCTCTGTTGTAATCGCATCTCCATAGATAATGCGTACCTTATCAAGTCCAAAATAAGAATCTATCAAGCGAATTACACCAAGTCTTGCACGCTCATCACTTGCATTATAATCACCTGTAAGAATCTCGTAAGGATCACCAGAATCTGGGCGGATTACAATAGGGTAAGCGCGGGTATTGATCATTGTGTAAGCTTCTTTATCATCACGCAATGCTTGAATAATCTCCCACAAATTCCATGTATCAGCAACGATTGAAACCATAGAAAGAGGAAATGCACGCATTATGCGCTTGAATGTCTCTACCTCGCCCTCTTTGCCGCCCATACACATCACACTATGCTCGCTTGCTGGGATAGAACCAATATGTCGCACATCACCTCCATAATTATCACAGATATTTTGCAATGCCATAACAGAATCTGTTCCACTAAAAAAAAGTAAATGCCCCATAGCAGAAGCATAGCAATCAGCAATCCCATTCATACCACGCTGCGAAAAATCATGGAAATTATAACTTTCGTCAAGATACCTACCCAAAAAATCATATTCTATGCGTTTAAAAAGTGCCGCCTTAGTTGCAACAAAACAAGCCTTCCAAAGTTCTGAATTCAAATATGTCTCAACAAAATTCACAAACCAGCAATGCGCACTTTCCTTGCATTCTATGGTAATAATAGGTGTATTTGGTCGAACAAATGTGCCTTCTGGCAAAGCTTTAAAGAGGATTGGCATTTTGGGTGGCAAATCAAGCCATTTCTGAATTAAAAACGCGTAGGATTCTTGAGTGGAATCAAGCTTCATAAAATCACTATACAAAAAATGCAATGCTTGTTTAAGCTCTTCTTTTGGATAACTCACAAACTCCGCATATAAGGATTCTAGTTTGATAATAGCTTGGCGCATACCAAAGGCGACAATATGTCCATTGAGCGTATGCAAATCAAGACCTGGTTTGCGACAATAAAGCACACTATAAACCTCTTCCACATTATCTGGATACATTGCTGCGTGGGTATATTTATAACAGTCTGCAATAAAAAGTAACCGAGGATACTGCATTATATCTCCTTAAAAAAAATAGTAAGTTCTTGTTCTATATCCTGAATAGCTTGCGTAGCAGGCTTGTAGAGCAATACATCAAACACAGATTCTGCAATGGTTTTGCTTTTGGCAAGATTGTTTAGGATTTTGCGCCCGATCTTATTATAAGAAGATTCTGCACGTGCTAGAATCATACTAATATCAACTACACTGCCACTTGTGCCAATAACAAGCACACAATCCTGCGCCCCAAGCGATGAAAAGACTTCATACATCTTGGCATAAAGTGGTGCTTGCTCATAAAAAAAGACAACCTTTGGTTTCATACGCTCATACCCACACTGCCCACAAGGACGCATATCAAATGCTTGATAACCTATCTCAAGGACACACTTACAACGCGGACAAGTAATCTTTGTAAGTTCGCCATGAATATGCATAGCATCTTTGATTCCAGCACGCTCAAGCAAATCATCGATATTTTGTGTAATATGAATCACCTCAATTGGTTTTGGTTTTTTATATGCTCTTGGAATAGATTGGAAGAATTCTTGCAAAGAAGCAAGAAAAAAATGCATAGCATTTGGTTTGGCGGCTGCTAGCTCTGCACGCCGTTTGTTATAAAAACTATGCACAAGAGCATAATTTTCCTCCCAATTCTCATAGTTGCACACTTCCATAGGATCATATTGTGCCCATAAACCATTGTCGTCACGAAAGGTGGGGATTCCAGATTCTGCACTAAGCCCAGCACCACTAAAGACAACGAGTTTTGGCATATTTTCTCCTTTGGATAGCTACTGCGAGAAATCTTAGCATATTCTTGGTAACAGCTCACCCTGAGGATATTCCATAAAACGCTTGCCACCCCACTGATTTTTGAGCACAACACGCGCACCAACTTGACCAGAATCTAATACTTCACCGATAACACAAGCTTGCGCTCCAAGCGAATGTGCCCGCAAAAGTGCGCAAACCTCATCAGCATTCTCTCTTGCAACACCAAGCACACAAACCCCTTCATTGGCAAGCTGTGTTGCCTCAAGCCCCAGAATCTCACACACACCCCAAACGCGTTCATCAACCAAAATCTTTGCTTCATCGATCTCTATGCACACTTGCGCATCTTGCGCCCACTCATTAAGCACTGCGGCAAGTCCTCCCCGTGTCGCATCGCGCAAAGTATGCAGGTTAAGATTGCTCAAAAAGAGTGGCTCAAGCATAGGATAAAGCTGTGCGCAATCACTTGATAAATGAGATTCTAGCTCGATACCTTCGCGTATAGCAAAAATACTTGCCCCGTGTGCGCCAATGCCTGCAGAAAGAATGATCACATCATTTGGACGTAAAGCTTTTGAAGAAATATTTGGCTTAATGATATGTCCTATACAAGTTGTATTAATAAAAATTTTATCAGCGCTTCCTTTTGGAACGACCTTGGTGTCGGCACTAAGAATCTTAATATTTGTGTTAGAAAGCTCTGTAGCGATACTACAAACAATGGATTCTAACTCTTGCATACTAAATCCTTCTTCAAGAATAAAGCCAAGGCTTATAAACTCGGGTTTTGCACCCATCATCGCCACATCATTACTGCTTCCACATACACTAAGCTTGCCAATATCGCCACCTGGAAAAAATATCGGAGTGATGACAAAGCTATCAGTACTTAGTGCCAAACCTCCATTTGCGTGAAACACACCCGCATCTTCACCATAAGAGACAAATGAAGTTCCCAAATGTTTTAAAAATACATTCTGAATGAGTTCATTTGTCGATGCACCTCCACTACCTTGTGCAAGAGTGATTGTCTGCATAAGACCTCCTTAACAAACCTTAGAGCAAATGCCCAAGCTTTTGCTTCTTTGTTTTGAGATACTGCTCATTATGCACATTGCTCTGCACAATAATACTATCACGCACAACCTCCACAAACGCACTGAGTGCTTTGATTTTTCGTGGATTATTAGTGAGTAAGCGTACGCTATTGATTTGATAATATTGCAAAATCTTACCCACAATCTCATAGTTTCGGTTATCACTTTCAAATCCAAGCGCAATATTGGCTTCCACTGTATCATAGCCTTGATCCTGTAAGGCATAGGCATTAACCTTGTTGAATAGCCCTATACCACGCCCCTCTTGGCGTAAGTAAATAAGCATTCCGCCTTCTTTTGCATTTTGTGCGATCTGTTCCATAGCAAGCGCCAACTCACCACCACAATCACACTTTTGAGAACCAAACACATCGCCTGTTAGGCATTCAGAATGCACACGCAATAGTGGTACTTTGCCTAAATGTGGAGTTGTAACTACTAAATGCTCCAATGAGCAATCACACTCCCCCTTTGTGCCTAATTCTCGGAATGATTGAATGATAAAATCACCAAAGCGTGTGGGGAGTTTTGCCTTATTTGAAATATCAATATTCTTCATTGCAATCCTTTATTTAAATTAGCCTCGTATTGTAAAATGGTTTTAAAAACGCATAGCAAACCCCATACCAAAGGGACTACTCCACGAAACAACCTCCCGCATATCATTAATGCCCACCATTTTTGCAAGCCCTAAATCACGCATAATCATACCAATAGGGTCCATAAAAGCAACAAGTATATGCCCTAAAATCTTGGAACCAAACAAGCGGTTATTATGAGACTGAATATATTTGGTAGATTGATAAAATATCTCACCAAAGATTGAACCTATAGCAGGCGTATAGATGAGATCTTGCCAACTTGGAATTTCTACAAATGCTTCGATTCCATATTCCCAAAAGATCGCAGAAGTAATAAAAGAAAACAGTGCAGATTCTGCCCAAGAATACCCAGCCACACGAGGTTGCATATAATACACAGCACCAAAATAAGGGTGTGTTATGCCATTCAAAAAGAAGTTATCTCTATCAATCACGGGACCTATGCGAACATCTTCATACCACGCCTGAAGTCCAAAACGTGATCTATCCCAATTTGTAACACTTTCTGGCATAAGATATAGCCCAACAATACTAACAACAATACCACCACTAAGCAACCCAATAGTTGTACCAAGATATTTTCCAGCAGAATCTGGTTTATAATACGCGGGTACATCAAACGATAAACCTTGCTTAGAATCTGCTAAACTATGTGGAGAAGCTCCATCTATGTGGTTAGAATGATGGTTGGTATCTTGTATGGCAACATAGATCTTGGGAGGATGCTTTAAAAACGTATTATCTGAGATATCTTGCAGAGATAGGTGAGACTTCTGTATAGACATAGGGGCAATATCTGTAACTCTAGAACGTTCTAAAGCACATAAACTCTGTGTATGTGCGAAAAGCAACAATACTATATGACATAATGGTTTTGTACTATACATAATTGTTTGCATTCTTATAGCTTTGTATTTATAAAACTCTAAACTTTTAGCGGATTATAGCGTTTTTTGTCCATTTCATAGAAATATTTAGCTTAAATACTAACACCAATTGTGATTGCACCATAGTGGCTTATCATATCTTGTGTAGTAAATTCTCGTGTGCGATGTGTGACACTATATGTCAAGAGAAAGCGTTTATACTCGAGCCCAACTCCCCAGCTAAACTCTCCAATTATATGTTGTATTTCAATAGAAGTCGGTATGGCATAATGTGGCGCAAAGATATTGCCCTGCAAAAACATATTGCGTCCAACAAACCGAGCACCAGCACCAAAAAACCCATATATACTAAATCCATACTGATGACTTGGCGCACGCACAAAACCACTATTTATAGTTACAGGCAACGTATTTTGTGCAAGATTATAACCAAATTTGGTAGCAAGGCTGACTTGGAGATGAACTCTAGCATTACCCAAAGCCAAGCTTGTTTGAGGCATAAGATCAAAAAAATGTTTAGACTTTTCATAAATATAAGGCACGCTATAAGATAGGTTAAAATTAAGATTGGCAACAAATTCATTACGTAGTTGTGTATCCCAACCAGCCAGTCTCGCATTCCCTGTTATATCGTGGATAATATCTTGGATTTGTTGTGCCAAAGTTGCTTTACCTACAAAACCAACATCAAGAGTGAGCATTTCAAAAAAATTATTCGAGCGATTCATAGCAGAAAGTCCAATATAAGAAAATCCACTATAGGGGTGATCTGTTGGCGGTGGAATAGGCGAGAAACGGTCTTTTGGTGTATAAAGTTCTTGAGAGAGACTGATACCAAAAGAACTATAAATTGATTGGGGATGAAAAAGTCTTTGCAGAGAAAAAAATTGCAAAAATTTTGCACCAAACTGGTTAGATTCCAACTCTTTAGAGACATAAAAAAGTGCAATCCCAGCGGTGTAGTATTTGTCGATTTTACTATCAAAATTAGAGTCATTTTCATAAGAAACCATCACAAGATGTTTATTGCGCTTATTTATAGCCAAATCAAGTGGGGCTCGCATATTTGATAAAGGAGAATCTAGAGATTGTTCTGATTTTTTGGCTTGCTTGGAGTCTAGGGTATTTAATGCAGATTCTGTTTGAACATTTGGGGTCGTATTAGATTCTTTGAAATATTGTGTATCTTTTGCCGCACTCTTTGGCTCTTTGATAGATGTTGTGGGCAGTGAGGATTCTGCAATATTCTTGGAGTTTTTAGAATCTAAAATAGCAAACCTTCTAGAATCTGTGATTGTGTAGAATCTAGAATCAAAAAGTCCAAAATCTGTGTTGGTTTGGAATAGATCATTACAACCTTTTGAATTTGCTGCACTTACAGTGCTCACAAAAAGCATCACCATAAACAATAATGAAAAATAAAAAACATACCTCTGCCGCAGCTGCGTTATAAACATTGGAAAAAAAGGGAGGGCTTGTGTAGTAAGAAAATGCATCACCATTAAAAATATAAAAAGTCAGGATATATTCAGAATCCTTAGATATAAACTATAACACACTTACTGTATGAAAATAACCCGCTAGCCAAAAGTGGCTTAAACGCGGGTAGATTATTTTGCTTCAGCAGATGTAGCTTCAGGTGCAACTGTTTCAGTAGGTTCTGTTGTTTGTGTTGCTTCTGGCGCCGCTTCAGGTGCAACTGTTTCAGTAGGTTCTGTTGTTTGTGTTGCTTCCTCTTGCTTGTTATCACCGCAAGCACTAAAAAGCACAGCTACCGCCGCTACAATTGCCAATTTAGAAAGAAAACTCTTCATACGAAACTCCTTAAGGGTAATGTGAGATTCAACTTTAGCGCAATAAGGATTAATCTTACATAAAATTTGCATTAGTTTTTTGAATCTTATATAAAACTCCATAATGCTATTGCCTTGCTAAAATCTAGAATCTACTCAAATCCAAAACTATGATAGATTCTATGTGGTAGATTCTGCGCTATTTAGATATTAGCCACCAAACCAATAATGCCTAGATTCTGTGCGAAAGTTTGCTATAATCTCAAACAAAAAAACTTCAAGAATGGAGCTTTATGAAAGCAGAACGAGAATCTAGCCTTGGGCAGATGGTTTTGAAAAAAACAATAAAAAAAATAGGGTGCGCACTAAGCATCGTGGCATTTTTGGGGTTTGGTATCTACACAAATGCGATGAACTATGTAAGCTGTCAAGCCTACTACAAGCAAGCCACCACCACCATAGATTCTATCAAAGCCTACTCTATACTCTATGACAATAAGCCCCACCTTATCGCCTTTTCAACCACACCATTGCACTCTTCTAAAATCATCAAAAAAGACCCTTTTTTAGGGCTATATTTACTTGATGGCAGAACCCCAAAAAGCTACCGCCTAAAACCGCTTGATAGCTTTTCTCACACATTGGCACTTGCTGCAGTCAATGCAAATACCAGTACGCCGGGCAAGGTTATAAATTTTGAGCGCGGCGTGTTTGATTTGGGTAGATTTAGTGCAACATTGCCTAAAAACTCGGTTGTTAGCACGATTTGTTATCAAATCTATGGGTTTAGTGCCTATGGGCAATATTTTGTGCCAAAGATCCTTATTGATCGGTTTTTGAGTAAGCGCGGAGGTGAATATGGCGATATTGGTGTGCGCGTACGAGAAGATACCAAAAACACCAAAAAGGGCGTGGTGGTTGAGCAAGTGGATTTGTTTTTCCCAAACAATGTCTTTTTGCCCGGTGATGTAATCCTTGCTATTAATGGCAAGAATACTAATAATCTCGCGGATTTTGAGTGGGGAGTAGCAGATCTTATACCAGGCAAAATGGCAACAATAAAAATCTTGCGCAAAGGTAGGCAACTTGAGCTTGAGAGTCGTGTCGATAAGCGCTATGGTGGTGGGCTTTTGAGCGATACATTTTTTGAACGTTATGGTGTCGTAATTGATAATAATCTTGTAATAAGAAGTATAACAAAGCCTTTACCCTTTGAGCTCTCACAACTTAGCATTGGCGACAAGTTTATCTGGATTGATAAAACGCCAATCCGTGTAGGCGATGGATTCTGGCATTTTCGGCAGCTTTTCTCCCAAGCTGGTATGCGAGGCAAAGTGGAGTTACTTTTATTGCACGAAGGAGTAGAGATTTTTGTTCGCTCGCCCCTTAAATAATGTAGCTCCACAAAATCTCTACAAGAATCTTACACATAAGGAAATAAATGGATAGTTACCAACAAACCATAAAAGACTTTGAGGAATTTTTACAAACGCACACGCCACAAATTGATGGTTTCCACCCGCATTTTGCACAAGCATTTTGGGAAATGCTACAAAATGGTGGCAAACGTTTTCGCCCCAATCTCTTGCTTGCTGTGGTTAATGGATTAAATCCCATAATGACTCCTAATGCCTTTTTGCCAGCACTGGCTCTAGAGTGTCTGCATACCTATTCGCTTATTCACGATGATTTGCCCTGTATGGACGACTCTCCACTACGCCGATCGCACCCAACACTTCATAGCACGTATGGAGAAACAACTGCTGTACTTGTGGGCGATGGGCTAAACACCTATGCGTTTTATTTGCTTTCTCTTGCAAAGCTTTCTGCGCAAACAAAAATCGCTCTTGTCCAAGAGTTGGCTCATAATGGAGGAATTGGCGGTATGGTTATAGGACAAGCACTTGATTGCTACTTTGAAAATCAAACATTAAGTCTAGAGCATCTCCAAACAATCCATACTAACAAGACTGCACGACTTATTGCAACCTCTCTAAAAATGGGTGCTCTTATTGCCAATGCTTCAGATACATATAGTATGCGACTAGCATCTTTTGGCTTGCGTCTAGGGCTATATTTTCAGATTCGAGATGATGTCATTGATGCAGTACAAGAAGAAACTCAAGCTGGCAAGCCCACCCACAACGATGCACACAAAAATAGCTATGTCAATCTACTTGGACTTAGTGGTGCACAAGAGATTCTACAAAAAGAATCCAATATTCTCTCTCAAGAAATGCAAACTTTTGGAGAGAGAACAGCCAATAATCTTGCCTATCTTTTAGAGCCTTTTTTTGCGAGAATCTAGCACGCTACGATATTGTATTTAAGGAGTTTTATGCGACATATTTTATTAACTAATGATGATGGATTTGAGTCTTGTGGGCTTTTAGCACTAAAGGAGGCGCTAAGCCCACTTGGTAAAGTGCTTGTCGTCGCCCCTGCGCGCGAAAAATCTGCGTGCGGGCACGGGCTTAGTATCACAAAACCGCTAAGTCTTGAGCTTGTAAGTGAAGATTTTTATAGGCTTGATGATGGTACACCTACAGATTGTGTCTATCTTGCACTAAATACACTGTATAAAGATGTCCGTCCAGACTTGGTGGTATCTGGGATTAATATTGGCTGCAATATGGGTGAAGATGTAACCTATTCTGGTACGGTTGCAGGAGCTATGGAAGGTGCAATATTTGGAATTCCAAGCATAGCAATCTCCCAACTCATCGATAAAAAAAGCGATCTAAGTACCGCGACACATACATTAGATTTCACTCTAGCAAAAGCAAGTATTTATGATCTTGCTAAACGCGTTTTGGACAAAAACCCATTACCCAAGCGGCGGTTTTTGAACGTTAATATCCCAAAAGCTACAGAATCTAAAGGTTATAAAATCACAGAGCTTGGTGTGCGTACATACGGCAATGATGCGATAAAAGCATATAATCCAAGAGGTAAAGAGTATTATTGGCTAGGCACCCATCCGCTTGAATGGGAAGAGAGAAGCAAGCGAATGAGTGATTTTAGCGCAGTTATGCAAGGCTATGTATCAATCACTCCTTTGTGTATAGATATGACGAGTTATCAGGACTTAGAGGCGCTTTCCAAGTGGGTTTCAGGTCCTAAATAAACCCTAATACAGATCTGGATTCCACAATGTTCATTTACGTTGTTCTATTTTGGAAGAGTTTTAGCAAGATTTCTAGCAAACTCTACACAACCTTCTAGTGTCTGTGTCGTACTTACATAGCTTGTTATTCCTTGTGCGAATGCTCTTAGTGTGGTTGTGCCTATAGCAACTGCAATGTAACTGTGATCCCAACCAAAGTTTTGCACAAACGAAATATAATTGCTAGGTGCTGTGAAAATCAAAATTGAATGCGGATGTGGCTTTTGGCTTTGTGGCAAGGTTTTTGTGATATTTTGATAGGCGATTACTTGGTATAGTTTTATGTGCATAAGGAGCTCTTTATCAAGATTTGAAGCAATAGTTTGTGCGCGAAAATATAATGCACTGCGATTTTGCAAGCGTTTTGTAAGCGCTTCACCAAAACTTGCGCCATACGCTTTGCTTGCCACAAATTCTATGTTGAATCCATTTTGTTCAAGCATACACGCAGTGCCAGAACCTATTGCAAAAGCTGGAATCTTTAGGAAATCTTGCATATCGCGGTGCGTTTGCAGCTCTTGCAAGAGGGCTTTTATGGCGTGTTTGGAGGTAAAAATAAGCGCGTTTATGGTGTCTTTAGGGCATTGTGGGTTAATGCCTACTTCAAGCAGTGCTTTGTATAAGGGTAAATAATGAATTGTATTTACAATAAGTGTTGGGATTGTAGGAAATGGCGTTGAGTTGATTAGTATAATTTCTCGCATAGCACAGACTTTAGCGTTCATAGATTCTGATTGTTAGAATCTATGAAGCTAGAAGCTAAACCCACGATTATACTTGGCATCATAATATCCGCGGTGATAACTGTTAAAATCGTTGCCACCACGAAAGCCTCTTTCGCCGCGGTATCCTCTATGTGGTTGTCTTGGAGTTAGCATACTAGCTATCAAATCAACAAGCGGGAAAACGACACTAAGCCCAACAACAGATTGGTTAAATGGCTCTATGCCACCCCCAAGATGTACTGTATAAAAGCTATATTTATAGAACAAATCCACATAAAGCCCCGGGTAGCCTATCCTGATACCACCATTAGCATACGCTCCATGTGGTGCTTGCATAGTTATATGATCGCTAAATCTTGTTTGTTCATACCCACCACCAGCATAAATTCCTAAATATTTAAAAGGCTGCCAGATTCCATTAAGACCGCCACCATAACCAAACATATCAATTTCGCTACGCACACTGCTTAAGCCAGATAATGTATCAAAAGATACGAATCCTTTAATCTCAATACCAAGAGTGCTTTTTTGGTTGAAAAATGCCAATCTTAATCCGCCATCAAATCCTGTGCTAGCATTATTTGACCAAGGAGCAGCATACCATTTTTGCGCTGAATCACTCATACCATTGCGCACAGCACCCAAACTAAGAAACACTCCCGTTCCCCTAGAAAAAATGCTATTTGTGGTTTCTGAAGAAGCAGGGGTAGTCCTGTTGGTAGTTGTTGCAGAGGTTGCCTCTGCAGCTAAGCATACACTGAACGCACAATATAACCAAGCTAATACGAACAAAATCTTGCGCATTGTATCTCCCTGTTTTGATTTCCTAGAATCTATATCGTATAATAATTCTTAAAAATTAATACCACAACAATGTCGCACAAAGACAAGTATGTTCTAGAATCTATATAGCACCAATTATTTTTGCTCGATATGCCAAAAGTCCCACAATACTTACTGCGCAACCAGATAAAATAAGCAGCGCAATCGCCTCATCAAATCGTCCAAAATAATCGTGTAAAAATCCAATAATAAATGGGGCACACGCGGCAATAAGATAGCCAAAACCTTGCATCATAGAAGAAAGTTTAGTAGCAATTAATGCATTGTTACTTTTAAGAGGAATAAATAATAGCGCGATCCCAAACACTCCTCCCATAGGAATACCAACTAAAACTGCACTACAATAAATAGCAATCTTTGTGTCACTCACAAAAAGTATGCTATAAGCCAAAACATAACATAAACAAAGAGTTGCCATATAGGGTTGTTTATAAGCATTACGCATACGTCCAAGCCATAATGGTCCAAGTAGCCCAAAAGGCGCGGCTACAAGCTGAGAAATGAGCAAGATATGTGCGCCAAACTCCATTCCATAGCCCTTTTCAGCAACAATTGCAGCAAGCCAAGTAAAAGCACTATATGCCATAAAACTCTGCAAACCCATAAACAATGTCAATTTCCAAGATGTTGGGTGTGTAGCTAAGCTGATAGTTTTGATACTTTGTGTTTTTATGCGCCAGATTCTACCATTGCGAATGTATGGAAAATACGCTACAAAAGCAACACAAGCAAACAACAACCAAAACGCAAGGCTTTGTTCAAGGCTCAAAAACGATAGCAATGGCAGTGCTAGGGCGATCCCACTAATTGCTGAAACATTAAGCACTAAATTATACACACCCATAATCTGTGGAATCTGGCGCGGAAATTTTTCTTTCACAAAGCTTGGTAATAAAACATTAGCAATCGCAATTCCACTTCCAAGCAGTGCCATACCAACATAAAGCCCAATAGCCCCTCCAAAACTGCGCAATATCTCTCCACAGACAATAAGCAAGATTCCCACCATAAGCGCGCGAATCGGAGCAAAATATGCCACCATAAAGGACACCAACCCAAAAGCAATAAGAGGCAACGATGTAAGTATGCCAGCTATTGCGGAATTTAACCCATAATATTCTCGAATAACATCAATAATGGGACCTATGCTAGTAATGGGTGCACGCAGATTAAGCGCAATAACAACGATAATAAAACAATTCAGCCAAAAAATCTTGCGCTTTGCGGCAGGTTTTTTATATACAGCCATTTCGTCCTTTCTAACACTTCCCAACTAAAAAATAATCACTAAAATATACCTTGCCTTCAGGCAGAATCTCCTCAAGCACATCAATTGCGCGCGCACTGGCATTTAATCTACCGATATGTTTGAGATAAAGCGGGCGTTTATAGCCTAATAGCATTGTTGTGAGTGTTTGAATATCAAGGCGTATTTCATACATATGCACCACATTCTCTTGCTTAAAACGCTCATAAGATTCTAAATCATAGACTTTAATAGATATTGGCATTGTATCAAATGCTAACACAAAAGCCTTGTCATTCCATTCTAAAAAACTATCGCGAACAATAAAGCACACACACGCTTTATGGAGATTTCTATCAAAAGGATATTGGGATAAAAACTGCTCTATATCAACTATGCGAGCCATAATATATGGCGTTATACTTTCGTTGATGTGTCCATCTTCTAGCAAAAATGCAAGGCTATGGTTGCTGAAATTTGCACCAACCACTTTATCATACATAGATTTGTGCGCATAGATATAATTCCAAATTCCGCGCCGCGCCTCCTCACTGATATAAATCATCTCTTTAATCGTGAAAATATCATTTTCAAGTAGATACACAAGGTAGCCACTTGGCTTATCTTTACTATCATAATAGATTGCTATCATAATATCTTCCACGTCCCATCGCCAGTATTCACTCCAAGCAAGCTCATCGCGTATAAGAGCGCCATGTGTTTGGTGAGCAAATGTGTTATGTAATGCTATGAGATCTTTGTGATTTTCTTCAACTCTTTGAATCATTCCTTCTATAGCGACATCGCCCGCTATATCAAAATGTGGGACTTGCGTATCAGCCATACTAAAACTCATTTTGTCACTTATGATTTCAAAGCCTCTCTGACGATAGTAAGGAATACTATAAGGATACAAGCATGCAAGACTTTGGCGGTTATTTCGCATCGTTTGCAAGATTTCTTTCATTAGCTCTTTCATAAGCCCCATACCACTATATTCAGGGTAAGTAGCCACACCAGTAATACCGCCTATATTATAGATTTTGTTGTAGATATTCATCGCAAATGGATAGAGTGCAATTTGTGAGATAAGATTTGTCTTATAAAAATAGCCAAGCACAAAGGCTTGCTCTAAAATAGGATATTTAGCGTGTTTTATCGCCTCATCGCTCCAGCCAAAACGCACCAAATCACTATCTGTTACTTGGAATGCATAGCGTAAAAGCTTATTAAACTGCTCAATATCATTAATGCCAAGCCGCTGCATACGAAGTTGTTGTTTGAATTTTGCAGGATTCATAAAATCTCCTGATTCCGCTTGAATGCTATTTTTTGATGCAATCAGCAAGCATTTGAGCTTTGACAGAATCTAGCAAGGCATTATTATATTTTAGCACTATCACGCCTTCTGTTTTATTGACATATATTTCAATCACGCCGTATTCATCACTTATTTCTTTGATTTTTGTGGCATCGTATTGTTCTACTGAAAGATAAAGATTTGCTTGCTTAGAAGGATTCTCAAGTATGATTAAGCTTCCTAACCAAGCCACACATACTAGCGCTACCAAAATACCAAGCCATATCATACCAAGATAATGATATGCTACACCTCCTAAGATTCCACCTATAAAAGAGCCAGCATATGCATAAGTTGTAAAAACCCCAAGCGCCATACCACGCATATGTGCTCTAGCGTATTTACTTGTAAGAGATTGCATAATTGGTTCAAGGGTTGCAAAACCAATAAAAAACAGAATGATTCCTACAACAAAAAGCCATAACCACTCCCAAGCACCACCAAATGCCAACAATACATAAGCAACAAGAAATAATGTGATACCATAGAACATCACCAAACGCGCTTTGCCATATTTTTCTGCTAGAATACTTGCAGGTGCTAGTGCAAAGATTCCACAAATTGCTGCTGGCGTATAGATTTTCCACAGATCCTCTTTGTGCATACCTAGCTCATTCACAAAAGCGAGTGGAATCACAACAAAAATCAGTGTCATAAAGGTTTTTTCTAAAAATGAGCTGATATTCATAATCATCAGATTCTTATTTTTGAGTATATCATTTATACGTGCTTTGCCATCAAAGGCGTAGAGAATCTTTGGTGTAGAAGGCACTTTTAGCCACAATAAACCCATAGCCAACAAGCTAAAAAACGCTGTTAGCCAAAAAAGCCAGGATACTCCAAAATAAGCACCAATAATAGGACCAAGAAGCATAGCAAGTGTAAAGCTAGCAAAAATACCCCCACCCATAATCGCCATAGCATTTGTGCGCTTTTCTTCGCGCACAAGATCTGTGATTTGCGCACTAACTACGCCACCAATTGCTCCAGCTCCCTGTATGAAGCGTCCAATGATAAGCGTGTAAATATCGTTTGCCAAAGCACAAACAACGGATCCTATCATAAAGACAAGAAGTCCAGCCATAACGACTTTTTTTCGATCTATCTTGTCGCTTAATATACCAATTGGCGTTTGAAAGAGGATTTGTGTAAAATACGCTCCTCCTACCGCAAGACCAAGAAGCAGAGCTGAAGGTTCGCCAAACTCTGTTACATAAAGTGAAATGACAGGCAATACAATAAAAAGCCCCAAAAATCTTAGACAGACTACGAGGCTTAAAGGCAAAATTGTATGTAGCATTAAAAAATCCTTACAAATTTTATTTATTTTAGCATTTATTATTATACCCGATTTACCAAATAATAATTATTATGTTAAAGATATATACTCTAAGGAGACGCGTTGTTTAAATTTATTATAGCAAGCAATAATCAAGGCAAAATACGAGAGTTTCAGGCAATGCTTAGCGATTTAGGCGAAGTTTTAGGACAACAAGAAGCACGGATTTTTATAGAGCCAAAGGAGTGTGGTCAAACATTTGAAGAAAACGCACTTATAAAGGCAAAGGCAATTTTTAATACACTACCAAAGGATTCAAAAAATACCTTTATTCTTGCTGATGATAGTGGAATCTGTGTAGCAGCACTTAATGGAGAACCTGGCGTGAGGAGCGCGCGCTATGCAAGCACTAATGAGCGTAATTCCAGTGATGAAGCCAATCGAGCTAAACTTATTTCTAAGCTTAAAGCGCATCGGATTAAACACACAGATGCACAATTTATTTCCTGTGTGGCACTTGTTGGAGAGGGCATACGAGGAGAAAGGATCGAATTTACAGCTACGGGAGAATGTAATGGAAAAGTGATCGATGAAGAACGTGGCAAAAATGGATTTGGATATGATAGTATATTTATTCCGCAGGGTTATACACAAACTCTGGCAGAAATTGCCCCAGAGGTAAAAAATTCACTTTCTCATAGACATAAAGCTCTCAAAAAAATACGAGAATACCTCTCATTGCTTTAGCATTTTATGAGATTTTACATCTTTTGGTATCTTTAAAAAGATTTAAATACAACTTTGCTTATGGTCTTTGTTTTCACGTCCCATTTAGAATATCTGCGCATTCACTCCCTCGCTTACACAATAGATTCTATAATATATTGAAGTTAGAATACACACCACAAAGCAAAGGCAAAATCGAGCAGATCCTTAGCTCTAACCATTCTAAAATATACAGAGAATCTAACACTGCAAGACTTAAAATGACAGAATAAAATGCGTTAAGACCTTTGCAAGGTATTTAATACCACATCTTGTAAGGCAAAACAAGTAATTTAAGAATCTAAACAAAAGCTATACAAATAAAGCTCCGGCTCTAAAAGATGTTTCACTTTGTTTAATAGGACTTTAGATTCTCAAATGTCATTCTGAACATATATAACCAAATGAAAAATCTAAATAAATTATATTTTGTACCCTTTAGATTATGTCTTAGGGCAGATATTTAAGGAACTAGACAGAATCACACTTGCATTTTAGCCAGCTACTGAGATAATTTGAGAATCTTAAACAGGCAATGCTAGCCAGAATCTTATAATGGCACATTTGATTCTTGACAACTACGCGAAGCGTTTGCTATAATCGCAGTTTCTAAAATGTTTCGGAATCCGCAATAAGGTGTGACATAAAGCTTGCATACTGTTTTCGGGGCGTAGCTCAGTCTGGTTAGAGTACTTGGTTTGGGACCAAGGGGTCGAAGGTTCGAATCCTTTCGCCCCGACCATTTTAGATTCTTACGTTTTTATGATTTTACACTATTTATTTTATGGTGGGTGTAGCTCAGTTGGTTAGAGCATCAGTTTGTGGCACTGAGGGTCGTGGGTTCGAGCCCCATCACCCACCCCATTAGCAATACTATGCGTTCGTAGCTCAATTGGATAGAGCACCAGACTTCGGATCTGGGGGTTAGGGGTTCGACTCCCTTCGGGCGCACCATAGTTACCATTATGCGCCCATAGCTCAGCTGGATAGAGCAACGGCCTTCTAAGCCGTAGGTCAGAGGTTCGAATCCTCTTGGGTGCGCCATTGAGAAATCCTGTTATTATTGTAAGGTTATATCATGGTGCGCTCTACACGAAATATTGTTCAAAATTCTTTATTACCACATAACTTTATATATCATATACTAAAGCCAAATAACGTAATACAAGCCAATAATTTGGATTCTATCAATCCCCTAGCGCACCAAGCAGATACACAAAATCATAATATAGTAAAAAACTCTAAAAATATCATATCATCAAATAAAATCGTACTTTTATTTGTCTATGCGGTTGATAATGATGGGCTTGGTGATAATATCATAACGCTTGATGCGCTTTTTGCTGCAAAGCGCATTTATAATGCACATATTGTAGTGTTTGCACGAAAAATGCTACAAGAGCTACTCATCGGGCTTGATTTTGTCGATGAGTTTGTGATGATTGAAGGTTCTTTAATTGACAATCCTAGCAATCAAGAAGCAATCAATACCTATGCGTGCGATTATCTTATCACCGATAGCTCAAAAAAACGCCATTTACAGTTTTTTGCCAAAACAAATGCCAAGCATATTTTGACAGCCACAAAACTTACAAATCTTTTTCATCCTCGCTTTAAAACTGTACCGATTTATTGGCATTTGCCATATCGCAAATTGCGACACCAAGAGACGCATTTACTTTTTGTGCGCCTTGTAGATTCTGCTTTATTTGATAAAAATATAGCAAAGCTAGATTTTACGCAAACAGAACTTGCCATACCACAAAAAAGTAGGGATCACCTTGTGCGATTTTTAGCAGATGAGCTCGCTTTGCGTGATGTAAATGGATTTAGTGGATTCGCTAATAGAACGTTGCGCGATCGTTTTACACAAAGTGTGCGCAAACCACCAAAAATAATCTTTGGCACGCGAGATGCTATAGATACACCAAATGCACACGATGCCCTTAATGCTTTGCCATTAGTATCTAACCAAAAATTGTTCTTGATTTTTGTCAATCCTTTTAGTATCGCGGCTACTACTTCGCTTCACTTGCAGGGTTTTTTTCGCTTGATAGAAAAAATCGCTGTGTTGCCCTATTGCATACCGGTAGTTGCAACTTATCCACGCGTACATAGCAGTTTTATGGAGATATTAGAATCTTATGCGGATTCTGGTGAATGCAAAGACCCTGCTGCATTCAGACGTTGTATTATTTACCATAATAACAAGAGCATTCACAATTTGGCTGCATTACTTGAGCAAATGAGTTTTGTGATAAGCCCAAGTACTGGTACTCTACATCTTGCTTCCAACCTACTTATTCCAACCATTGGTATTGTCTCTAAACGCGATACAAAACGCTGGGGAACACCTGATGGACGTTATGTGGTTTTACAAAATCCACTAGATTCTCTTACTAATACAGAAGAAAAACAAGCTATAGAATCCAGCATTATAATGCTAAAAAACGTATTGCAATTAACAACATAAAACAAAACATTATGATTGAAATTTGGAAAGCTTAATAGAATCTAGCTAGAAAAATCCAGCTAGATTGAAAGAATAATTATAGAGCGTTTGCGTTTTTCTTAAGATATTCTTTTACGCCTTCTGCAGTGGGTTTCATACCTTCTTGCCCTTTTTGCCAACCGGCAGGACATACTTCACCATGCTCTTGGAAAAATACCAATGCATCTGCCATACGAAGCATTTCATCCATATTTCGTCCTAATGGAAGATCATTAATCACAGCATGGCGTACAATTTGATTTTTGTCGATAAGGAAACTTCCACGAAGTGCAACAGCACCATTAACAAGCACATCATAATCACGTGAAATTTGTTTTGTGATATCAGATACCATAGGGAAGGTAACATTACCGATTCCACCTTGATCAACAGGAGTATTTCTCCAAGCAAAATGAACTACATCAGAATCAATTGAAACACCAATTACACCAAAACCTTTTTCCTTAAAATCTTTTACACGATGATCCATAGCAAGGATTTCACTTGGACAAACAAATGTAAAATCTTTTGGCCAAAAAAAGACAACAACACCATTTTTATGCGCTTGAAGTTCTTTGCTAAGCTCGAAATCATCTACGATTTGTCCATTTGCCAACACTGCTGCAGCCTTAAAATCAGGGGCTCTTCTTGTTACTAACATAGAGTTTCTCCTTTAAAAGTTTAAAATTTGATAACAAGTAATAATTATTATCGTTTAGCATTGTAGCCTGTAATGGTTAATATCGTAACACTTTTTGAAGAAAGAATTTTCAAGCCCCGAGTATTTGTTGCTTTTGCCATAAAGTTTCAAAATTTTTGCTAATATTTAGAAATTTATTTTAGAAAGGGTAAAAATGGGAGAACAACCACATCTTTTTCTGATTGATATTACATACACTGCAGATTTAGAAACTATTGAAGCAAATCTCAAAGACCACAGAGATTATCTCACACAAGGTTACAAACAAGGATTTTTACTTGCTTCTGGACCAAAGACACCACGCATTGGTGGTGTTATTATAGGGAGTTTTGCAAGCTTGCAACAGGCGCATACATTTGCTAATAATGATCCATTTTTTATGCGTAATCTTGCAGTCCATACAATTACAGAATTTGATCCAGTGTTGCACAGTGCGTCATTACTTTCGTTTTTTCAACAAAACAACTAAGGATTCTAAATGAGCGAAATTATCCATTTTATTAATGAAATTATCCATTTTATTGTTGATACGGTTGGTTCTCTTGGGTATGTAGGGATATTTTTAATGATGTTTTTAGAATCTAGTTTTTTTCCTTTTCCTTCCGAAGTAGCAATGATTCCAGCTGGATATTTGGTTTATAAGGGTTCGATGAATATGGGGTGGGCATTGCTAGCTGGTGCGCTTGGCAGTTTGGCTGGTGCACTTTTTAACTATGTTTTAGCACTATATTTCGGACGTGCATTTTTACTACGGTTTGGCAAGTACTTTTTCTTTACCGAAAAAACCATGATCAAAATGGAACAATTTTTTACGCGACATGGCGAGGTGAGCACTTTTCTTGGAAGACTCATTCCTGTTGTGCGCCAATATATTTCATTGCCAGCTGGACTTGCTAAAATGAACTTATGGAAATTCAGTTTTTATACGACATTTGGTGCACTTATTTGGATTACTATCTTAGCGATTTTTGGATATTATGTAGGAGTTGTGTTTGGCGATGATCTCTCGCTTACAAACATTACCAATGTCTTTATTGACAAAGCAAGCGAATTTAGTGCTATCAAAGAATATTTGCATTATATTGTTTTTGCTACGCTTGGTGCAGTTGTGCTTATTGCGCTTATTTATGTGTTTTGGTATAAAAATAGGACCGCCAAAAATGTCAAACAAAACTAGTCATTCTATGCGCCTTGTTATAGCACTTGATATGCCTACTTTTGAGGAAAATCTTGCCCTTGCAAAATACGTACGCGAGCTTGATAACACTGTGCGCGAAACTATTTGGCTAAAGATTGGGCTGCGTTTTTTTATACGCGATGGTAAGGAAGGAATAGAATCCATAAAACGCGCAAGTGATGCCAACATTTTTCTTGATCTAAAGCTTTATGATATTCCAAACACTATGGCTAATGCCGCTTATGAATGCGCACTTTTAGGGGTTAATATGCTGACAATCCACACGAGCTCTGGGCTTGTTGGTATGCAAGCAGTTATGGAAAAACTAAGCTCTCTTAATACACCGCGCCCTCTTGTTATGGGTGTGAGTGCTCTTACGAGTTTTGACAAGGAGGGGTTTTGTGCTGTGTATGAACAAAGTATTGATACCTTTGTGAAACGTGCAAGTACACTTTGTGATAAAGCAGCAATTGATGGGATCGTATGCTCCTGTCTGGAATCTAAATACATTAAATCTGACTATCCACATTTACTCACGCTAACACCAGGTATTCGTCCATTTGGTGCGATTGATGATGACCAAAAGCGAGTTGCTTCTATTGCGCAAGCTTATAATGCCTTATCAGATTTTATCGTAGTAGGACGCCCAATCTACGCTGCCAAGGATCCAAGCATAGCTATACACTCCATACTTGATCAAATACATCAAGTGAGCCAGGGTGTAAAGGGGGTATAATGAAAATTTTGCATACAAAAGAGGAATTAATCTCTTTTCGTGCAAGTCTTGATGAATGTTCTCCTACAGTATGTGTGGGGCTTGTACCGACAATGGGCGCGTTGCACAATGGACACAAATCACTCATTCAAGCAAGTCTTTCAGAGAATCAACACACAATAGTTTCGGTGTTTGTAAATCCCACGCAATTCGCTCCAAATGAAGATTTATCAACCTATCCGCGCACGCTAGAATCTGATTGCGCACTATGCGCAGATCTTGGCGTAAGTGCAGTATTTGCCCCAAACGTAGAAGAAATGTATGAATCACCGCTAGATGCACAATTTCATAATGATGAAGTATCTATGCTTCCGCCAAGATCAATGGGTTATGTTCTTGAGGGATTTGCTCGCCCAACGCACTTTAGTGGTGTTTTACAAGTGGTAATGAAACTTTTTATGCTTACGCGTGCGCACAATGCATATTTTGGGCGTAAAGACGCGCAGCAGATCTTGCTTATTCGGCGTATGGTACAAGATCTATTCATACCCATACAAATTCGAGATTGTCCTATTGTTCGGGATACCGATGGGCTTGCTCTTAGCTCACGCAATATCTATCTTAGCAAAGAAGAGCGCGCAAGGGCGCTTGCCATACCTCGCGCACTAGAATCTATCTTGCAGGCATACAACAATGGAGAAATACACACAAACACATTGCGTGCTATAGGACTTAGAGAGCTTAAGGGTGTCGAGGTTGAGTATTTGCAGATATGCAATGAAAATCTTAGGGCTATAAAGCAAGTCATTGCACAAAAAAGTTTAGTTTTGCTTGCAGCACGCATTGGTACAACACGACTTTTAGATAATTTATGGTTATGAAGGAGCAAGAATGAAGAGTATCCAAAGAATTGCTTACAGCTTAGGGTTGTGCCTTAATGTTGTGTTTGGATTCGAAAGCATTGATGAAGCACTTAAAAATGGTGTCAGTAAGGGCGATGTGATTTTGTATGGCAATTATGTTGGACTCCAAAAGGGAAGCGTTACAGAAACAGGTAGTACCACACTTGGTTTAGCGCATTATTCGTATTTGGGGGGGCTTGGATATTTGGTTGGTAATATTGGATTAAACTATACCTCTGGATTTTACAAGAACTTTCGTGCTTCTATTGGGTTTCGGGCTATGGCTTCTTTATATGATGCAAATGAAGGCTTTTTCGCGCCTACTGGCGGAAGGGGCGATACAAGAGCAGATTTTTTTAACAGAAATCAAGCCACAATTGCAGAATCTTTTATTGAATATTTTGATGGAGACACAAGCGTAAAAGCAGGACGTCTTGCCATTAAAAACGATTGGATCAATACACTTGGTGATGGTGTTTGGATTCGTAATCGTTCCTTTAAAAAGCTTATGATTGAAGCGTTTTGGGTAAATGATTTTGGGCGGATTGATTATTATCAAATGACATCTTTTTATCGCCCAACACTCACAGGGATTTATAATGCAGGGCTTAAATATTACATACTTAATGATTCACTCACTGCAAATGCGTATGCATATTTTTCTGCTCCCATTTTTACAGCTGTCGGAGGAAGAATTGATGGAAAAATATCATTTTTGGATTTTGATTTGAAGGGACACTTGGGCTATGCTTATAGTTTAGAACATACAAATACGCTAGAATCTGTTGATCTTATCAATACAGGAAGAAATGGTAATGCACTTTATACACAAGTTTCTTTTGGACTGCCAAATGTATTTGATATTGTGCTTGGTTATATTCACACAGGCAAGCAATCTGGCTGGGGAAGCATTGCGATTATGGGCAATAGCATTGATCCATTTTTTGTATGGGGAGGTAAGGTACTAAAAACACAGCCTAATGTCAATCTTTTGTATGCGCAGGTTAGCACGCGTGTAGATCGATTTAATTTTCTTATAACCTATGGGGCAAGTTTTTATGATTATGTGAGTGGCACAACGCGCACACAAGCAAACCAAAACGAGCTAAATATTGCTATGGAGATAGGTTTTACCCGCAATGTCATAGGTGTTCTCAATATACTAAACACACATTTAGATGCTAGCGGTATTCCTACAATGACACAAGTAAATGGCGGTTTGCGACTAGCTTTTTAATGTGATTTTGTTTTCACACTGGCTTTATGTTTGTGCTTTATAATGGTGTTGCTTGGTAGATTCTAGCTGCCAAGCAATTTCTTACAAAGGACAACCTATGAAAAAAATATGTTATGTAATGGTACTTAGTATTGTTAGTAGTGTTTTTGTTGGTGCTGCAGATTTTAGCAAAAAGAGCGACAAAGAGTTTATTGCTCTTGCTGGAAGCATAAGCCCTAGCGATGAGCCTGATTATATGATAGAGCTTCGCAAAAGACTTGATACCAAGCTCTACCCAGAAGCTAAAAACTTTAAAAAAGCCATACAAGATGCCAAAAAAGAAGCTCATAGCAAGCTTTCAGAAGAGCAAAGACAAAAACGTGCAATCCAAGTATGCAAAGCAATGCGTTCAAAAACCGATACAATGAGTGGCAAGGAGATTCGAGAATCTGGGTTGCGCATTCATTATGGGGATTGCGATACGATACCAAAAAAACCAAAACATTGATAACTAGGCTAGATGGCGCTCTAAATGAGCGCACAGATATTGTTTCTACTAGAATCTAAGGAAAAAAATGCCCGCAAAAATCCTACTTTTAGAAGATGATATTTTGCTCTCTGAAATACTTACCGATGAACTACGCGAAAATGGCTTTGAAGTGTGTTTGTGTGAAGATGCTAAAAGCGCACTTGAATCTGGATATGAGCAGCATTTTGATCTGTGGATTTTTGATGTCAAAGTACCTTTAGGCAAAGATTTCACCAAAAAAAACCAAAAAAGCACATTAGCAAATGGCTTTGAAGTATTGCGTGAGTTGCGCGCACTTGGTAAAACTACGCCTGCAATTTTTCTCACATCACTTGCAATGCTTGATGATGTAAAAGAAGGATTCCTAGCGGGCTGTGATGATTATGTGCGCAAACCTTTTGAAATCGATGAGCTCTTGCTCAGAATCCACTCATTACTCAAGCGACGCTTTGCTCATCAGCAAATACAAACCCTAAATCTTGGTGGAGGCTTTTATTTTGATATTATCCAAAAAACACTTTTTTCTAATGGAGTTATCATATCGCTTACCAATAAAGAACGTGAATTACTTGCTTTATTGCTTGAGAATCGTGGAAAATTTGTTACGCAAGATATGATTTTTGAACGCATTTGGAATTACGATGAAATGCCAACTAATATGGCACTACGCGTTTATATCAAAAATCTGCGAAAGATTCTAGGCAAAGAGGCAATTATTACCCAGCGATTTAGGGGATACTGCTATGCGCAAAAACTTTAATGCAGTTATTTTTAAGATTTTAATACTCTATCTTGGGACAAGCATTTTACTTTTGGGGTTTATTTTTTTTATGATGTACCACAAAGGTTTGCACAATCTGCGCATACAACAAATGATACAAATACGAACTAACTATATCCAAATCGTAACCACTTTATATGAGCAGAATCTAGATTCTGCAATCAAGACATTACCAAGTATGATTTCTACGCCATTTGCTCTCATAGATTCTGCGGACAATGTAGTCTTTAGTAATCTCACAAAACAGCCTCAGAGTGTGCTAAAAGCCTTAGATAACAATGCTTTTGTTGAGATTGATGCAAGCGTGTTTTTTGATATGAGGCGCAATAAAACATTTGAACATATCCTAACACAACCACCTTTTAATCTCGCTAAGCGCCCAAAAAAAGAATTCAAACACTTTGAAAAATTGCATTTGCGTGTTATTTTACAAAGTGATGCGATCGATGATATTAAGCTGCCATTTTTACAACACGAGGTTTTGTTAGATTCTCCTTCGTCTAAAAGCATACAAGAGGAAATAACCACGCTACGCTTGGAGATTGTGTTGTATCTACTGTGCGCACTGTGTGTTATGGGGGTTGTAGCTTACGTGCTTGTTCGACTATCTTTTCGCCCAATAGCAGAAAAAATACAAACATTAGAGCGCTTCATAAAAGACACTACTCACGAGATAAACACACCCCTTAGCGTGATACTAATGAGCACACAGAAATTTGACACAACAAAGCTTTCGGATGCCAATCTCAAATGGCTAAATCACATTAAGCTTTCAGCGCAAAATCTCCATAGGCTTTATCGAAATCTTATTTTTCTCAATCTCTACAACAAAAAAGGAGTGCAAAGCAGTATAAACCTTAAAACATTGATACTACAGAGAATCGAATATTTTTCACCACTTATCGCACAAAAATTGCTTACTCTACACACACAGCTAACACCTACCCATATTGATGCCAATCTCGATGAGATTACGATTTTGTTAGATAACCTTTTAAGCAATGCGATTAAGTACAATCACAAAGGTGGCAATATTACAATCAAACTAGAATCTACACAGCTAAGTATTAGTGATAGTGGCTATGGCATAGACAAAAATCAAATGGCGCATATTTTTGAACGCTATGTTCGCTGCAATGATGATCAAGGCGGTTTTGGTATAGGACTTGCTCTTGTGCGCGAAATCGCTACGCGATATGGAATGCAAGTAAGCGTGCAAAGCGAAGTGGGTAAAGGTAGCGTGTTTATAGTAGCTTTTAAAGAATAAATCTAAGATTTTGTAAATTTTATATCTTTGGCAGATACTTATGGGGTTGCATCAAAATTAGGATAGTCATTATTAAACACGGGTAACTTCCATTTCCAAATTTTGTAATTTCATAAACAAAGCCCAGAATACAAAATTTTACGAAGATTATAAACCCAATTAAAACCAATAGTATTGTTATAAATTTAAACTTGAAGATTATAAAACCCCTTTTCAGATACCTACGGCACAACCCAAAAACGAGTGCTCTGCTGTGTTCCCACCCTGAAGCGTTGCCCGAAAATGACTTTGCATAGGTCTAAAAAGGAGCGAGTCGGATTCTATCTAGTTTGCACTTAAAAATCGCTTTACACTTAATTATTTCTTTACAAAGCTTGTTTTATAATACTTACAGTTTAGTTGTAGCGCACAACAAAATCTATAAACAAAGGCTACCTCGTGAAAATTGCAGTTGTATGTGAGTCAGAACTCCTTCAAAAAAGCCTAGAAATGTATCTGAAAACTATGCTTGCACCTATAGAAGAGTGCGATTTTGTCCTCTCTGATTATCAAGCGTGCGATATGAAACCTGTATGTTTGGTGGGCAATATAAGCGGATCACATATAAAAAACCCTTTTACGCAAGAATCTCTTTTAGCAGATTGCAAGATTTTTTATGCAAACTATTGCCAAGATAAACTTGGTGCCCTTTCCCCCAAAGATTCCAAAATTTTTATCCAAATCGATGCGCTTATTGAGGAAACGCTGGCTGATTTTCGCCACAAGCTTTACGCGCTTCTTAGCGGAAAATAAACTTATGATACCAAGCCCTACAAAATCCAAAAAACGTTCTCCGCACGGAAAAAAGACACTTTGTATTATTGGTGGAAAATGGCGATCTCTAAAACTCTATGCGCCACCTACTCAAGCAAAAACTCCTACCACTCGTCCAAGCAAGGCTATTCTCAAAGAATCTTGTTTTAATACGCTTGCTTATGAGGTTTGTGATTCATATTTCATCGAAGGATTTGCGGGTAGCGGAAGTATGGGTATAGAGGCGCTAAGTCGAGGGGCGCAAGGCGCGATCTTTTGCGAACAAGACCCAAAAGCCCTTGAAGTTTTACGCAACAATCTTGAACTTATCAAAATACCTATCGTATCCACATATCCCGCCCTATCTCCATCCGCTAAGTACCCATCATCAAAATCCCAGCATATTTATGCGCATATTATCAAGGGCGATAGCTTTTTGACACTACCGCCATTGCTCGCTACATTTGCGCATTCTAGCATTCTCTACTTGGATCCACCCTTTTTTATTCGCGAGAATTATGCTAATATTTATGAGAAATGTGCTAGCCTTATCGCCCAAATTCATAATCCTGCTATCAAGATTCTAATAGTTGAGCATAGTAGTTTATATACATTTGGCGAGCAAATTGGCGATTTTATACTGACAAAAAGCAGAAGGTTTGGCAAAAGCACTCTGACTTATTTCACACAAGGAGCATAAATGGCAGAAGAACAAGAACAGCAAGAACAAAAAAGCGGTGGCAATAAGACAATATTATTTGTAGTACTTGGCGTGGTTTTATTGCTTATTATCATCGGTGTGGTCGCGATTATGCTAATGAGTGGTGGACACAAGGAAGAAGATACTGCCGAGTCATCTAAATCTGAATACAAAAAAAGCGACACTACACCAAAAGTTGCAAGTGCTGGAGCCGCATCTTTGATGAGTATTGGTCCTACATTTATTGTATTTTCTGATAGCAAACCTACTATTGTCAATCTCTCTACGCAAGGGAGAGAAGCGTATCTTTCGGTTGCTATTTCGATTGCACTTAGTAGTGAAAAACTCCAACCTGAAGTGGAAAAAAAGGTTGATGCAATCAAATTTACTATTATCGATGTTTTTTCGTCTAAAACTCCCGATGAGCTCAAAACAAGTAAGGGTAAAGAAAAAGTTTTAGAAGAAATTCGTCAAAGACTCAATAGTTTTCTTGTTGATGGAGAAGTTACGAATGTTTTTCCAACGAATTTTATTATTCAACAAGGCTAGCTAAAACATAGGGTCCCAGTATTTTGATGATAGGTATAGATATTGTCTCAATTACTCGGGTAGAGCGAGTTTTTATGCGATATGGGGAGCGATTTTTGGAGCATTTTCTGCTTCCTAGCGAGATTGATCTTTTGCGCTTTAAGGATTTTGCTCTTAGTAGTATTGCAGGATTTTGGGCAGCAAAAGAGGCTTGTGCTAAAGCTCTTGGCGTGGGTATTGGACAAGAACTTAGATTTTTTGATATGTGTATTTCTTACACTCAAACAAAAGCACCGCTTATCGTTCTTCCTGAAGAAAAAATGCAAGCATTTGGTATTATTTCATTGGCACTTAGTATTAGCCACGATGGTGGATTTGCAATCGCTGCTGTCATTGCTGAATCTAGCAGTAGATACAAAGCTAAGTAGATAGGCTCTTTTAGATTCTGCTTGGTGTGCAAACATATCCAGATTGAGTATTTATGCTAGATTTGGCTCAATTGTTGCTTGGAATATAGAATGAATTATTGGCAAAGGAATATGATGAAAACTCACAAAACCATTATTATGTGTATATGTAGCGTTTTTAGTCTAGTTTGCACAAGCACCATGGCTCTTGAATTTGGACAAATGGGCAATATAAGTGCAGGAGTTGGAAGTGCTGGTGTTGCGCTCAAAAACTCACAATGGGCTCTCTACTATAATCCAGCACTGCTAGCGATGAACAAAAAATCAGGCTTTGCTTATAGCTTTGGAGCTAGCTATAAAACCAATATCGCCCAAGCAACCTCCATAGATATAGATAATCTACAAGCAATGCCCGATAAATTTTCAGCCCTCTTTGAAGGAGGAGGCGGAACAGGGGGTGGCGGTCTGCAAGGGACGGTTGGCAATGTATTTGGAAATATGGTTGGCGCTGCTGACCCAAGTAATCCAACAAGCGATGAGTTAAATACATATCTGACAAATAAAGGGACAGAATTTGGAATTACTATTACGGGCGGAACTAACAACACAGAAGATATTCTAGCTCAATTACAAAAAAACCCCGAAGTATTTGATAGTATCAAGGGCGATTTGCAAAGCGCCATAGGACAAACCACAGAGCAGAATCCACAAGATTCTGAAAGTTTGGGGCTGCTTGGCTCTATTGTGGATAATTTGAATGGTAAAAATATTAGTGGGCTTATTGAAGCTTCTTCAAATGGAACCACAGATGTTAATACTTTGCTTGACACAATTGGTCCTATTACATTGTCTGCTGGCACAGATCCATCTCTTAGGCGTGTGCTTCAAGATGTAAATACAATTAATGAATTATTACAAAACAATGATTTTAGCCTATCAACACAAAATGGTATTGTTCTTAACATAGGATCGAGCAAAAAGCGTGGAACAATAAGTTTTGGAATAATGCCAAGTGCTTATGCAAGTGCCACAGCCAAGCTTGATCCAAGCCATAATCAAATCATTATTCAAAATGGCAGCGACTATATGGGAGTTGATTTTTCTAATGGCGGTATCACAATCCAAAAATCCGATGGTACAAATTATAATAACTCCTCAATACTAAGTAGCAATGCCAACCATACACTTAATGCGACAAGTATTGCGATTGTAGAAATTCCAATTGGGTATGGGCATTTGTTTGAAACAAAACTTGGTGATATAGCAGTAGGCTTGGCTGCAAAATATATTTTTGGTACTGGTTATGGTTATACCAAAGAAGGAAATTACGAAAATATTTTTCAAAATTTTAGTTTTACATTTGGAAATATTCCGCAAACGCATACTTTTGGAATCGATCTTGGATTAGCCTATGCTCCTCGAGTCGCGAAAAACCTCACACTAGGACTTGTAGCTAAAAATCTCAATATGCCAAAAATTGTTACTGATACAGCAACAAATGCGACTACAAGACTTAATACACAAATACGTGCTGGCGTAAGCTATGGCTGGCTAAATGATAAAATAGTGTTTGCAGCCGATCTTGATCTATTACCCAATGACACAATTTCGCTTTCTCGCCCCAAATCACAAATTGCTGGGGGTGGTTTGTTGCTAGATTTTAAGTATGTGGATTTGCGCGTAGGGGCAATGTATGATTTTCGGTCACAATCAGATGAGGGAATGATTCTAACTGGTGGGATTAATATTTTAGGATTTTTAGATATTGCGGTACAAAGCAATTTCCATATGACGACAAACAATCAGCTTGGAATCCCGATACCAAGCTATTTGCTCGTAAAAGTTGGCGGCGGTTTTAGCTGGTAGTTTAAGAATTTTAAAATTCTAATCTTATCAGGTCTATAGCCACTAAATTTTTAAAATTCTCTAAAGCAAATGGGGATCTACATATAAAACTTTGTAACAAATTTTGACTTACAGCAGTGCTTTGTGGGTTAAAAATTGAGATAAGAGGTGCTAAAATAGTAAGTAATCCCTCATTTTTACCTACTATTTTTTATTTAAATCTGATCAGGATAAATTCCACAAAAATCTAAAAAAACCAATGTAAAAACCAACACTGATAGTCTTGTAAAACTACACATTACAAAACTCTAGCTCATAAAATCTAACCCTACCAAAAGCTTAGGGGAATCACAACGCTCCCAAAGCCTTTACTAAAACCTTTGAGATCGTTCTTTTAAGATTTCAGCGACCAAAAAAGCGAGCTCGATTGCTTGTGTAGCATTTAGGCGCGGATCACATTGTGTAGAGTAGCAAGTGGCTAAATTTGCTTCTGTGATTGCTTGTGAGCCACCCACACATTCTGTTACATCTGCCCCTGTCATCTCAAGATGTATGCCGCCTGCTATGCTACCACAAGCTTTATGAATAGCAAAAAAACTCTTAACCTCGCTTAGTATTTTATCAAAAGCACGCGTTTTGTAGCCATTGTTTGCCTTAATAGTATTACCGTGCATAGGATCGCAACTCCAAAGAATTGCACGCCCCTCTTTGTGTACGCTTTCAAGCAAGGGTGGAAAGTTTTTTTCGATTGTATCTGCACCCATACGTACAATAAGATTTAAACGTCCTGCTTCATTATTTGGGTTCAAAATATCACAGATTCCCATAATATCATCTTTAGTAGCATTGGGACCGATTTTTACACCAACAGGATTCTCCACACCTCGCAAAAACTCTAAGTGTGCGCCATCAAGATCGCGTGTGCGCTCTCCAATCCAAAGCATATGCGCTGAGCAGTCATACCACTTACCACTTAAACTATCCTCACGCACAAGCTGCTCTTCATAATTTAACAATAATGCTTCGTGGCTTGTATAAAATTCTGTTGTTTTTAATATGGGAGTATTACTAGAGTTGATCCCACAGGCATTCATAAAGCCGAGTGCTTGGGTAATAGATTCTGCAAGTTCTTCATAACGCTGACCAAAAGGCTTTGCTCGTACAAAATCTAAATTCCAACGATGTACTTCATTCAAATCTGCAAGTCCACCACTTGCAAAAGCACGTAAAAGATTTAGTGTGGCTGCACTTTGGTGGTATGCCTTAAGCATACGCATAGGGTCTGGCTCGCGCGCTTGCACAGCAAAAGCAAGCCCGTTGATAATATCACCACGATAGCTTGGCAAACTTGTACCATTAGATTCTTCAAAATCTGCGCTTCTTGGCTTAGCAAACTGTCCAGCTAAGCGCCCAACTTTGACCACTGGACAACTTCCAGCAAAGGTTAAAATCGCCCCCATTTGGATAATAAGTTTAAACAAATCGCGAATGCTTGAGCCACTAAACTGATCGAAGCTTTCTGCACAATCCCCCCCCTGGAGTAAAAATGCCTTGCCCTCTTGAACCCGCGCAAAATGTGCCTTCAAAGAGCGCGCTTCACCAGCAAACACAAGTGGGGGATAAGAAGCAAGTTCTTTTTCGACAGAGGCTAGCTCTTTGGTATCAGAATACGTTGGATGCTGTTTTATAGGAAAATTACGCCAAGAGCTCTTGCTCCAAGCGTTTTTGGAATCTTGTTTGGAATAATTATGCGCTTGCATTACTGCTCCTAAAAACTAAAAAATACGCTCATTGTAGCATATAAATCTTTACGATATTGCATAATGAGCGAAACAAACATTAGTACAAAGACAAAAATGACCATAATTCTTATTGTTTTTGCACCCCTTTGCAAAGCAAGCCGAGACCCTAGATAACCTCCAAGCATATTACAAATAATAAGAGGAATTCCAAGCACATAAAGCACATGACCACTCATTAAAAAAGCTGCAAAACTCCCAATCCCAGAGGCTAAATTTATCACTTTTGCACTTCCACTTGCATAGAGTAAATCCATTTTGAGCACCATATAGAATCCAAGTATTAGAAAGCTTCCTGTTCCGGGACCAAAATAGCCATCATAAAACCCAACAATAAGACATAAAATAGGTGCAGTCAAAAACGTTTCTTTAAACGAAAATGTATTTTTACCACTATGAAATTTACGCGGTATAAGAGCTATAAGTGCAGCAAGTGGCAAAATAATAAGAATAAAGGTCTTAAGCAAACCTTCTTGTGTGTTTAAAACCACTCTTGAACCAAAATATGCGCCAAGCGATGAGCATACAATGCCAAGCAGGACAATATTCCAAAGCACTTTTTTGTGCAAAATGAAATTAAGACTTGCTGCAGCTGTTCCAAAGATCACGATAAATTTGTTTGTTCCAAGTGCTAAATGGGGTGGAATCCCTGCTAAAAGCAAGCAAGGTGTAGAGATAAATCCACCTCCTCCTGCTATGCTATCTACAAATCCCGCCACCAAAAAAGCCAAGCATAGCAAAACAAGCACCCACTCCCAATGTGCTCCTAAGTACTCCATTTATATTTCCTTTATGGTTTTTTTGATGGTTTTTTGCTATAATTCCGCCCTTATGCCTGAAGTTTAGGGCTAATGTAGATTGTAGCCCAAGACACCTAAAGGAGTTCTTATGATAACTATTGATGAAGCCCTGCTAGCTAAGCTTGAGCGTCTTGCAATGATACAAATCGATCCAAAACAAGTTGCCGAAGTTACCAAAAATCTTAATGAAATTTTGGGATTTGTCGAGAATCTACAAAATATTGATACAAGCCATATTGTCTTGGAAAATCACAAAAAAACACCACTTCGTAGCGATGAAATTGTGCAATCTAGTATTGCACAAGATGTCTTAACGCACGCTCCAAACGCCAAAGATGGATTTTTTATCGTGCCAAAAATCATTGAATAATTAAAATCATAGCTATCATCTAAAAGGATTCTATCGTTATGCAAGAATATATAAACATTATTGGTGCTAGAGAACACAATCTTAAAAATATTCATTTGCAGATTCCAAAAAACAAACTTGTTGTTTTCACTGGTCTAAGTGGATCTGGCAAATCCACTCTTGCCTTTGACACACTTTATGCTGAAGGGCAGCGCCGCTATATCGAATCGCTTTCAAGCTATGCACGGCAATTTCTTGATCGCGTGGGTAAGCCTGATGTCGATAAAATCGAAGGGCTTACGCCAGCCATTGCCATCGATCAAAAAACCACTTCCAAAAACCCACGATCCACGGTTGGTACAATCACAGAAATTTATGATTATATGCGCTTATTGTATGCGCGCGTTGGTTTGCAGCATTGCCATCTTTGTGGCAAAATTATCTCACATATGTCTTCTAGCGATATTATCGATCAGATTCTTGCACTTCCAAACAATGCCAAAATGACAATCATAGCACCACTGATTCGCGAAAAAAAAGGAAGTTTTGCTGATAAGATTCAGGAATTGCGCCAAAAGGGATTTGTACGTGCTTTCATCGATGGTGTTATCGTACGGCTTGATGAAGAGATTGATCTTGCTAAAAATAAAAAACACACGATAAAAGCCATTATCGACCGCGTACAAAATACACAGGATAATCACACCAGAATCGCACAAGCAGTGGAGAAAGCACTTCAAGAATCCTTTGGTGAAGTAGAGATTGAATACATACTAGATGACACAACACATTTTGTTCATTATTCCGAGCATTTTGCCTGCTTTGATTGCAAGGTAAGCTTTGAGCCGCTTGAGCCGCTTAGCTTTTCTTTCAATTCTCCAAAAGGCGCTTGCGATGAATGTAATGGCTTAGGGAGCAAATATAGCATTGATCTCAAAAAGATTCTAAATACCTCTCTTCCACTTAAGGAGGGTGGTATCAAGGTGATTTTTGGATTTAATCGCAATTATTATGCCGAGCTTTTTAAAGGTTTTTGTGCTAAAGCCAAAATTGATACAAAAAAAAGTTTTGATGAGCTTTCGCAACCCCAACAATCCGCACTACTATATGGCAACAACGAAGAAGTTACACTCCAAGTGCGCGGCAACACAATCACGCGCCCTTGGCGAGGTATATTACAGATTGCTTATGATATGTTCAAAGATGAACGAGATTTGAGTGATTATATGAGTGAAAAACCCTGTGGTACCTGCAAAGCTCACCGGCTTAAAGCAGAATCCTTAAGTGTTAAAGTTGCTCAAAAAAGTATAGGCGATGTGATTGATATGCCTATTGAAGAAGCGTATGCCTTTTTTGCCAATGAGCAGAATTTTGACTATTTTTCATCGCAACAACATTTTATTGCTGCTCCTATTCTTAAAGAAATACAAGAGCGACTATTTTTTCTTGTCGATGTAGGGCTTGGCTATTTGACACTTGGACGTGATGCGCGCACTATAAGCGGTGGAGAAAGTCAAAGAATCCGCATAGCAAGCCAAATTGGTAGCGGACTTACAGGGGTTATGTATGTGCTTGATGAACCAAGTATTGGGTTACACGAGCGCGATACTCTAAAGCTCATAAAAACCTTGCGAAATTTGCAAGAAAAAGGCAATAGCGTCATTGTTGTAGAACACGATAGGGAAACCATACAAAGTGCTGATTATATCGTGGATATTGGTCCAGGTGCAGGGAATCAAGGTGGTGAAGTTATCTATAGTGGTGATTTAGACGGAATGCTTAAAGCCCATACGCTTACAGCAGATTTTATCAATCGCAAACGTGATATTTCTTATCGCTATAATCGTATGCAAAAAGACTGGCTTACGATCTCAAATGTTACAATCAATAATATCACAAACCTTAGCGTTAAAATTCCTTTGGGAAACTTTGTGTGCGTAACAGGTGTTAGCGGTAGCGGTAAAAGCTCTCTTGTCTTACAAACTCTTCTACCCGTAGCACAAGAGATTCTAAATAATGCTAGAAAAATCAAAAAATGCGATGGTGTCGAGATTCTAGGACTTGATCATTTGGATAAAGTTATTTATCTTGACCAAACTCCCATCGGGCGCACACCACGTAGTAACCCTGCCACCTATACGGGCACAATGGATGAAATCAGAGCACTCTTTGCACAAACAAAAGAAGCTAAAATGCTGGGCTTTGGTGTCTCGCGGTTTAGCTTCAATCTCAAAGGAGGTCGTTGCGAAAAATGCCAGGGTGAAGGTGAAATTCGTATAGAAATGCATTTTTTACCTGATGTTATGGTACAGTGTGATCTCTGTAATGGCGCAAAATATAATGCACAAACATTGCAAATTACCTACAAAGGAAAAACAATTGCGGATGTGCTCAATATGAGTGTGGATTTTGCGTGCGAGTTTTTTCAAAAAATTCCAAAAATTTACCAAAAGCTAAAAACACTTCAAGATGTAGGGCTTGGCTATATTACACTTGGACAAAATGCCGTAACGCTAAGCGGTGGTGAAGCGCAACGCATAAAACTTGCCAAAGAACTTAGCCGCAAGGACACAGGACATACACTTTATATTCTTGATGAACCAACAACTGGACTACATTTCGGTGATGTGGATAAGCTGACTAAAGTCTTACATCATCTTGTAGATCTTGGCAATAGTGTCATTGTTGTAGAGCACAATCTTGATCTTATCAAAAATGCCGATTATATTATCGATATGGGACCAGAAGGTGGCGATAAAGGAGGGAAAATTGTCATCGAAGGTAGCGTAGAATCTCTTATCACCAATGCCAAAACAAGCAAGAGCTACACAGCAGAATTCCTTGCTAAAGAATTTGCTATACAAGCAAATAGTAAGACAAAAAAGATTCACTAGATTCCAAAAAGACAAAGATTGCACAAATCAAAACTTTATATATGGTAGCTTATATTTGGAATCTTAGGTATTAAATGAGCAGGCACAAATTCTATAAGCCTTTAGAATTTAGCCAGAGGTTTATATCTGCTACTACTTGCTCTTTTATAGGCTCATCAAAGATTTTGTGGCGTGCTTCTTTATAAAGCAAAATCCCAACATCATCAAACCCCTGAAGCTCTAGGTGCGTGAGTGCTTTTTGAACGCCCGTGCCAAAATGCCCGCTTGCATCGTTTGCACCACTGACAAAAAGAATCGGAATATGCGGATTCTTGGGTGTTGGGTAATCTCCATAGACTTCTTGCATACCAAGAAATAAATGCAAAAAACTCTCTATATCAAACATTGCTTGGCATTTTTCATCTGTTTTGTAAGAATCCATTACTGATTTATCTGAGCAAAGCCAGCCCTTTATGCCACCATTTCTTGCACGAAACTCTTTTTCTAGCCTCCTGAAAATTTTTTTAGCAAAAAACTTTTGTCCAAAAGTTTTTGCCCCAAAAAACTGCAAAAACTTCGCTATTCTAATATTTGTAGAAATTGTTTTATCAAAGGCAGGTGAACCGCTTAAAATTAACCCATCAAGTACTTCACTATAAAGAGAAAGGTAGCGCCTTGCAAATAGTGAGCCCATAGAATATCCAAGCAAAATGATACGTGCGCCTTTGTAGCGATCTTTTAAAATACAGGTTAGTTTGTAAAGATCATAGCTTGCGCGAGCAAAACTATCTTCACCCATACTACCAAGCACGATTCCATTATTTGGATTGAGGCTATCTCCATGCCCACGATGATCACTCACTGCAACAATATAACCCCTTTTGGCAAATTCTTGCGCAAGCCATTGATAATGCCCTTTGTGTTCTAGCATTCCATGGGCTATTTGTATGATTTTAGGAGTTGTATTAGATGAGATTGTTGGCTCATAAAGATCATAGGCGATGTGTCCAAAATCCGATGAGAAGCTAAGGTTGTTTTGTGTGTATATTTCTCCCATAAGTACTCCTTTATGCTTCAATAAGGTATGATGACAATATCAGTATCATCAGATTCTAATGGTTCTGCTCCAAAAGATGCACGAGCTGCATATGGATTAAGAGCAATATTGGTATTTTTTTGCAAAATACGATTATGAGCTAGATAGTTTGCAAACCAAGTAATGATTTCTTCTGCACCTTGTTCTTTAAGTCGAACAATGACTTTACGCCGCCCATCGCTAATAAGCAAATGGCATATATTGGCTTGATTTTCTGCAAGTTTTGTGCCAAATATATATCCAAGCGTGCCCGCTAATACAATGCTCACAAAAGGTGTAGCCAACCAAAAAATATCAGAAGAATACGATAATAAAATACCAATTAATACACACAAATTAAGCCCCCAAAGTGTGATTCTTGTGATTGTATAGCGCGTATTTTGGAATACTGGAATCTCATAAAGATTGATCTGATAGTGCTCATAAACAAACAAAGCAATTTTCTCAAGTTCTCGCTTAAATGAATACATAGCACCATATTTAAGAGCACATACCAAAACTAAATGACGCACATCAATAGCAATATTTGTGCTACCCCTCTGGATAAAGATTTCGCTAAATTCTGTGCTATCTAATGGGTTGTCTTTGTGCACATTTTGTGGTTTTGATGATATTGCAGAATCTAAAATCTGCTCTTCCATAACAAGGCGAAGCAAGGGGCGTTTTGATGCTTTTGGTACTGCTTGGTTAGAGATTGAATGGTTAGAGAGGCTTATTGTCAAAAGATTGGCACTGCGGTTATTAATCATAACAACAACAAGAACAATACCCCCAAAAATCATAAGCCACAAAGTTAGTGTATCAATCTGTGGCAGGCATACAATCCATATCGCAAATGCCGCAACTGCACCAACACCAAGACAAATTGCGCCCAAAGCAAAGCGATACATTGAGGCATCTGTATTGATACGGTAAAAGGAACTCATTACTTATCCTTGCGATGATTGCCACATAAATTTATAACGATTGTAACAAAAATATGCAAAAATAACACTTGTTTATGTAAGCCCTAGGCTAACTTATTAGCTTGAATTCTACACAAAGGAACACTATGCCAAAATCAAATTCAAACCCCAACACACTAAAAGCACTCGGAGCACCAACAACCTATGCGCACAATTATAATCCAAATGTTCTTGAAGCGATCCCAAACCCACACATTGACACTACGTATTTTGTAAAATTTAATTGTCCAGAATTTACCTCGCTTTGTCCCATTACTGGGCAACCTGATTTTGCGACCATCTACATTAGCTACATACCACACAAGCGCATTGTTGAATCTAAATCATTAAAACTTTATCTGTTTAGTTTTCGTAATCACGGTGCGTTTCACGAAGATTGTATAAATATCATTGCAAAAGACCTTATAAAGCTCCTTGAACCACACTACCTTGAAGTTTGGGGCAAATTTTTACCTCGCGGTGGGCTTAGCCTTGACCCTTATGTAAATTATGGCAAAGGCTCTTATGAGCAAATGGCACGCAATCGTTTAGAAAACCACGATATGTACCCAGAAACTATTCATAACCGTTAAACCCTACTCTACCGTTACAGATTTTGCTAGGTTGCGTGGCATATCGACATCATTACCAAGTCGTATGGCAACCTCTAAAGCAAGAAGTTGGAGAGCCACCATCATCGCAAAGAATTCTTCCATATAACTTTGTGCCTTGTTGATTTGTATCCAATCATCTGCAAGCGCAAATTCTTCTTGTGCAAGTACACAAATAGTAGCATCACGTGCGCTTAGCTCCTCGACATTGGAAACGATTTTTTCATATAAAAGATGTTTTGGCATAAGTGCTATTGTAAAGAGATTGGCATCTACTAGCGCGATAGGTCCGTGCTTCATTTCACCACTCGCATAACCTTCTGCGTGTAGATAGCTGATTTCTTTGAGTTTAAGTGCGCCCTCTAGTGCAAGAGGATAGAACACATCACGCCCTATAAAAAAGAACCCATGCCCATGCAAATAACGTTTTGAGAGTCGTCTAAGTCGATCGTGCAAGCCTTGATTTACTTTTGTTGCTGCAATCGCTGCAATCATTGTGGCACGTTCGCTTGCTATACCCTTTGCATCAATTACACTACGTTTTATTCCAAGAAACACGCTTAAAATCCACAATAGCATCACTTGTGTAGCAAATGCTTTAGTACTTGCAACGCCTTTTTCTATGCCTGCACGCGTTAGAAGCGTAACATCTGCTTCACGCACGATTGAGCTATTATCAACATTGCAAATAGCAAGTGTGCGTAAGCCCTGTGATTTAGCAAGCTTTATAGCTTCAAGTGTATCAGCGGTTTCACCACTTTGTGAAATAGCAATAAACAGTTCATTTTTTAGCAAAATTGGTTTAGCATAGCGAAATTCGCTAGCAAGCACAACATTAGTTCGAATCCTAGCCTTACGCTCCAAGAGATATTTGCCTACCATTGCTGCATTATGACTGGTTCCACAAGCGCAAATGGTGATTTCATCAAGTTGTTCTAAAAAGGTAGATGGGATTTCATCAAGGATAATATTATCCTCACATACACGCCCCATCATCGTCTCAAGCAGTACTTGCTCTTGTTCATAGATTTCTTTTTCCATAAAATAGCGAAAGCCATTTTTTTGCGCGAAGGACCTAGAATGTGTAAGTGCAACCTTTGGGGTAAGAGAAGCAAAATCGCTACTATCCCCAACCGCGCCATCTTCAAGATACACAACCTCATCAACAAGTCCAATAAGTGGGGCATCTGCTGAAGCAAAATAAATCTCTTCAGAATCTGCACTAGAGTCTTTGGCTTTGCCTATCAGTAATGGAGCGCCATTTTTAGCATAAAATATCACATCTGGCGCTACCTTGCTAATAAGCAAAATAGCGTAAGCACCTTTAAGTTTTGCTGTAGTGTTTTCCCAAGCCACTCTTGGATTCTGCTTCGCCTTTAGCTCTTGCTCAAACAAATGCACAATCACTTCTGTATCAGTTTGACTCAAGAACACGCAACCCTGTTTTGTAAGCTCTTCTTTGATGTCTTTGTGGTTTTCGATAATGCCATTATGCACCACATAACTAAACTCTCCAGTGTGCGGGTGAGCATTTATTTCTGTTGGTTTGCCATGTGTTGCCCAACGTGTATGCGCAATACCTACACCAAAACCACTTGAAGAAAAATCTTTTGTTTTGTCTGCGAGATTATAAAGCTTGCCTGTTGCTTTAAATGCCTGCAGTGTATTATTGCTAAGTACAGCCAGCCCCGCAGAATCATATCCACGATACTCAAGCTCACCAAGCCCATCTAGCAAGATTTGTTTTTTTTCATTGTGTCCAACATAGCCGACAATCCCGCACATTTTAGCACTCCTTGCAATATTTTTGTAACCACGTAAAATCAACAAAATTTTGCCTCATTGTATAATATTTTCTTTAATGGTATTAGATTCTGGTGTGTTTGGGAGATTGCAAGTATCAAAAGAGTGTAAAGCATTTCTTGCTAAAGCATTCATTATAGAAAAAATGCTACAATCCAAAGACTATAAATAAACGCATTATTTTTAACAATAGCTAGTGCTTTTCTAGAATCTAGGAGCTAAGAATGAAAAGTTTTTATAAACGATTTTATCCCTATATCAAAGATTATTATTTATTCTTTTTTTGTGCGATTTTAGCAAGCCTTCTAAATGCAGCTTGCACAGCGTTTTCTACCTATCTTGTAAAACCAGTGCTTGATGAGATTTTTATGAACAAAGATATGGCAATGCTTATGATTCTACCGCCTTTGTTTGTTGGAGCGTATTTTGGCAAAGGGCTTGGTGGCTATGCGCAAGGGTTTTTTGTAAATTACATTGGGTTAGATATTGTACGCAGAATCCGAGAGGACGTACTTGCCCATATGCTAAAGCTAGATCTAGAGTTTTTCAACAAAATGCGCAAAGGTGAGCTTATTGCACGCATTACAAACGACATTGGGCTTGTGCGTGCAGCTGTCTCAAACTATTTTGCAGATTTTATACGAGAGGGCTTTACGATCATTGGACTCCTTGTGGTTGTTATTTACCAGAATCCACGTTTGGCATTTTTTGCTCTTATTATTATGCCTATTGCGATTATCCCTATTCTTATCATTATTCGACATATAAAACGTATTTCTCGCAAAACACAAGCAAAAAATTCCGACATCACTTCAAAAATTTCAGAGATCTTTAACAGTGCTGAGATTATCAAGGCAAATAATGGCGAGCAGATTGAGCTTGATCATTACAAAAAAGAAAACCACCACTTTTTTAAGCTTGGTATGAAAACAACGCTTATTGGAGGGCTTGGTAGTCCAGTTATGGAGACGCTTGGAGCGGTTGCGATTGGGGTTGTGATTTTTGTAGGGGGTTCTGAAGTCATCAACGGACATATGACAACAGGCGAGTTTGCCTCATTTACCGCAGCACTTTTTATGCTCTATACACCCATTAAACGTATGGTAAATCTTGTTACGAGCTTTCAAGATGCGCTTGTTGGGGGTGAGCGCATAGCGGAGATTCTTGATATTCAACCAACAATTATAGATGGCACAAAAGAGTTGCAGCCACCTATCAAAGAAATCGTTGTTCAAGATGCACATCTTCATTATGATGATGTGGCAGCTCTTAATGGTGTAAGTCTCTCTGTGCAACGCAATGAAATTATTGCTCTTGTAGGCAAGAGTGGTAGTGGTAAAAGCTCTCTTGTTAATATGATTTTGCGACTTTATGATTCAAGTAGTGGCGGTGTGTATATCAATGGCAATAACATTAAAGATTTTACACAAAAAAGTTTGCGCGATCATATCACTATCGTAACCCAACGTATTTTTATCTTTCACGATAGTATCGCAGCAAATGTAGCCTATGGAAGTGAGATCGATGAGGGGCGCGTGATTGATAGCTTGAAAAAGGCACAAATGTGGGATTTTGTCTCTCAGCTTGAAGGAGGGATTTATGCTATGCTTGATGAGTTTGGCACCAACCTTAGTGGCGGACAAAGGCAAAGGATAGCTATTGCGCGTGCGATCTATAAAAATAGTGATGTACTAATTTTTGATGAGGCTACTTCGGCACTTGATATACAAACCGAAGAAGCTATTCGCGCTACGATAGATTCTATCAAGCACAATAAAATCATCATACTTATCGCACATCGACCAAGCACGATTTCGCTTGCTTCGCGTGTGTATTGTATGCAAGAAGGAAAAATTGTGCAAGTTACTACCCCACAAGGTTTTCTTGAAACGAGTGCTAATGAAACAATATGATATTACACTTGATACATTTGTTATTTCTGATACGCATTTTGGGCATAAAGCTGTGATGAAAAAAGAGCCTATCCGAAAAATTGCACTCAAACGCAGTAGCTTCAAGGTGTTTGATGAGCTTAGTGTGTATAATTGGAATTGTGCTGTGGGTACAGAAGATAATGTATTGCATTTGGGCGATTTGTATTTTGATGAAGGATACAAGTATCTTGCGCGTCTTAATGGAAAAAAGATTTTGGTTGTTGGCAATAACGATGTTGGCAAGCTTAAGCGTGTCAAAAGTCTTGAAGAATGGAGTATATGTCAAAAACTCAAACTGCAAATCCCAGAAGCAAAACGCATACGCAATAAGCTCAAAAATAAATTTGGCAAAGACCTAAAAAATCCTTACCTTAACGCAATAGTGCTTGATTTGGGCGGTGAGCGCGTGATGTTTAGTCATTTTCCTGTTATGAATCGCAAAAAAGATGATAGATTCTATTTGGCACGTGATGTCCTAGATGAGGCGTATCGACTATGTGATTGCTCACTTAATATCCACGGACACACCCATACCAAAAAAACCTACAATCGTTTTTGTGTCAATGTAAGTTGTGAGGAAATAGAATTTACTCCCATTCAACTAAAAGAAATTATTAAGCCCTAGATTCTGCATACCTTTATGCGATACGTGAGCAGGTAGTACTACCCATTAGCTTTATTTAAGAATCTAGTAGGCTTTTTATGCTGTTTTCTATGGGCAATTTATTATCTGGCTCTACAAGGCGCTCCAAAACTTCTTCACCATTTTTATAAAAAATCAGTGTAGGAATACGCCTAATACCCAATTCATTGCGCAATTCTTCGTTGCTATCAAAATCAAGTAAAATAAACCTTACATCGTTATATTGTTCTTCAAGATTTTTCAGTATAGGTTCTATTTTGCGGCAATCAGGACACCAAGGTGCACTCACTTCAACAACACATACTCCTTGTTTGATGTGAGTTTGGAAATCTGTTCTTGTAGCGGCTATCATTAAATCTCCTTTTGCTATTTGAATATGTACTAGGATAATATAAAAATCACAACAAAAGGAAATGACAATTGAGAATCTTAGAGATAATACGCAAATATAGCAAAATTTGCTATAATCCTGCTAAAAAGGATAAAAATGTGGCTTAATCAACGAGTTAGCGAAAATTTTCACAAAGAATATGCTATAGAAGAAAAAATTCTCGATGTGCGTGGCGAAAATATTTTGGAAATTTTTAAAAGTAAGCAGTTTGGACAAATCGCCATTATTAACGAAACTCAAGTGTTGCTTGAGCGCTTTGTATTTATGCAAAGTGAGCTTATTGCACACATTGGAGCGTGCTGTCTTCCTCTTGATAACAAAAATACAGAGCAAACAAAAACCGGTTCTTTCATAGAATCTAAACTAAATTCTGCTCTTGTGCTTGGCGGATTTAACCTTGAGATTGCTTATGAGCTTTTACGACACACTATGCGTGTTGATTTTATTCAAAGTGATACTAAGCTACTTGATTCTTTGATTAGTTTTTTACCGCACTTTCAAGATGTGCGTACAAATCCAGATTTTCATTTGTATGAAAAAGCCATAGAGCTAAAAAAGAATGCTTATCAGCTTATTATTCACCAATCTGTACCAAGTATTTATGAGATCGAAGGTATGGATCGCATTTTAGAGCCATATGGTGTTTTGATAGCCACCTTACCACACCCTTATTTGCAGATAGAGCAATGCAGTGATGCGCTGCTGGCATTTGGAAAAGTTTTTGAAATTGTTATGCCATTTTTCATACCATTTTCACCATTTGATCACCAAACTTTTGTTTTTGCATCACATACCACTCATCCACTTGCTAACTTGTGGCTACAAAAATGTGATATGATTGAGGGCTTACAGTTTTATAATGCCGATATGCATCAGGCAGCTTTTACACTTCCCACATACCTTGCAAAGACTCTAAAAGGTATAATAAAAAATTGATACAGCAGCCCGAGTTCTCCATGCTAGAATCCAATCGTAATCTGCACTATGCTATCGTACTGACTGGAGGTATCGCCTGTGGCAAATCAAGCGTAGCAGATATACTAAAAGAAGCGCATTTTGAAGTGGTATGTGCTGATACAATTGCTCATAGAGTTTTAGAAGAATGCGCTATGGAGATTATTGCTGCTTTTGGGGAAAATGTACGCACAAAACCGCTAAATGCCAATGCAGAATCCACCATAACAACCCCACTTATTGATCGTCAAGCACTTGGAAAAATTGTTTTTAGTGATCCTAAAAAGCGTGCCTTATTGGAATCTATCACGCACCCGCGTATTTATAAGCAGATTCTAGCAAAAGCCTCTGTATTGGAACGAAAGAAACAATGGTATTTTCTTGATATTCCACTTTTTTTTGAGAGTGGTGGTATGGCACGCTATCCTGTACGATATGTTGTATGTGTCAGTGCAAGAGAAGAAATACAGCTTAGTCGCTTAAAAAGTCGCAATCATTTTGATACAAAGTATGCTAAAGAGCGCATTGACGCACAAATGCCGACAACACAAAAGGAAAAACAAAGCACTTGGATACTATACAATAACGGCACAAAAGAGGAATTAAAACAGCAGGTACAAACATTTATTCAAACTTTAGATTCTATGCATTAGTTAGATTCTAATCAAAAAAACTATTTCAAGCCCCATAAGGAGACTATTTATGCCTATTAGTAAAAAAATTCTTAGTATTGTTGGTCGTACCAATGCCAAATATAATCTCATAAGCGAAGGTGATAAGATTCTGCTTGGGCTTAGTGGAGGCAAGGATTCTATGCTACTTGCTACAATTTTGGCATATATGAAACAACATGCACCTTTTACATTTGATTTTAAGGCTGTTACAATTGATTATGGACGAGGTGGTGAATATGAATATATTGCTCAATACTGCAATCAACATAAGATTCCTTATGAGCGCGTGCGTACAGACATTTATCAGATTCTAGAAGATCATAAACGCAAAGGGACGATTTACTGCAGCTTTTGTTCGCGTATGAGACGTGGCACACTTTATACGCAAGCTCTCAAAGGAGGATTTAACAAGCTTGCTCTGGCACATCATCTAGATGATGCAACAGAAAGCTTTTTTATGAATCTTATCTATAATGGCGCATTGCGTTCAATGCCGCCAATCTATCGTGCAGAAAATGGACTTTATGTGATTCGCCCAATGATTTTTGTGCGAGAACGTCAAATTATAGATTTTATTGCACACAACAATATCTACATTGCACCCGATTGCAACTGCCCCATAAATTGGTTACCAGAAGACAAGCGACCAAAGGCACGTGCAAACACTAAGCAAATGCTATTTGAACTTGAAAAGCAGAATCCATTGTTGTTTAAGTCTATTCAAAATGCTTTTAGTAATTTACATAGTAATAGTTTTTGTGATACGCGCTATTTGGATACATAGCGCCACTGTATAAAATATATATAATATTTAGTAGAAATATAGATTTAGCGATTCGATGTGTTTTTTAACATACTTGGCATGTGTTTAATAAGATTTTCTTCTTTAAATACTATGCCTTGTTGTGCGGCTTCTTTAGTAAGTGCTATAGCCTCATTAGTATTGTAATCATTGCCTCCCTCATAGGGCTCAAACAAGCGATTTGCAATCGCAAGTGCATAGGCATTTTTCTTAATGCTTAGAGGTGCAGAATGTGGATTTATCACATAAACAATTGTTTGGATAAGCAACTCATCAAACTTCCAATGATCAAAGCAATATGCCAAAAATGAAATATGATCCACACCAAAAAACTCTTGCTCGACAAGCGCAATATTTTTAAAGTCATTTTGCTTGAGTGCCTCACGAAACTCTTTATCGCGCTTAGCTTTGATAAGAACACTAGAAAAAAGAATCATACCAAGCCGCAATAGCATAGCACAAGGAACAAGTGTTTGAGCAAGCTTTCGATCTTCTTCATTAAGCCAGTTGGAAATAAAATCCACTTCTTTTGAACAATTGCCAAGAAACAAATCCGTATCAAGTCCATAAGGACTTACATTAACCCTAATAAGGGAGCGTAGAGAATCTGCCATAACGATATTTTTGACATTGTCTATCCCAAGCAGTGCAATCACCTGATTGATTGTTGAAATCTCTGATGAAAATCCATAGTAGGCAGAATTGGCAGTCCTAAGGAGATTGGCTGTTGTGAGAGGGTCTCTTGAAATAATATCCACTACGCCCTTTAGCTCTATCTTTGATCCCTTTTCATTAATATAATCTCGCAATTTAACCACTGTATCTGGCAACGAGGGGAGGTTTTGTTCAATAAGCGTCAAAAGCATATTATTCATACAATTCCTTTTAAGGCAATCTTGCGATGTGGTGCATTTTATCAAAAAACTATTATGTTTATGTTAAAAATTATGATTTTGCCAAAACTATTGTACGCCAACCCAAATTTCCACAAAGATAGTCTAAGTAAGATGTAGGTATGATTAGGTTTCTTGTTATATCTGATGATTATTTAGAGAGAGCATATGGAGCTTATATTTCTAATTATTGTTGTGGGGCTTGGCGTCTCAATAATGTTTAACCTCATTCTTAGGCATTTTGATATTCCTGCTATCATTGGCTATATTGCTACAGGCGTTTTAATTGTGTATGTGTTTGATATCCACGGCAACAAAACACTAAGTGATATTGCCGAATTTGGCGTAGTGTTTTTGATGTTTATGATTGGGCTTGAGTTTAGCTTTGACAGATTAAGATCTATGCGCCAAGAGGTGCTTACTTTTGGTATTTTGCAAGTTTGCCTGACAACATTAGTGTTTTATCTGGCGTGCTATTATATCTTTGGATTCTCGTCAATCTTTTCATTAATCGTTAGTATGGGGTTTTCTCTCTCTTCTACAACAATCGTACTAACCCACTACGAAAAAAATGGTATGCTTGATACCTCTTATGGCAAAAATGCTATGGGAATCTTGATTATGCAAGATATTGCAGTAATCCCCATTTTACTTATTTTAGCTATTATGACAAACGCGCAAGCCTCGCTTAGCGGTATGTTGCTTAAAACCTTAGTTTCTGGCTGCATTGTGCTTACGCTTTTACTCCTGCCGGGCAAGTGGCTTGCTATTGGTATGCTCACGCGCGCAGCAAAAGCCAAAACAAATGAGTTATTTATGGCAAGTGTGCTATTTTTGGTTTTTGGTTCGGCACTTTTGGCTCACACCTTTGGATTCTCAATGTCTCTTGGTGCATTTATTGCGGGTATGAGCATTTCTAAGACACGTTTTCGCTACCAAGTACAATCTGATCTCGCACATTTTAGAGATATATTTTTAGGGCTCTTTTTTGTAACCGTTGGTATGCAAATTGATCTTGTGTTTTTGCTTAAAGGGTTTGTTGCGCTAAGTATTGTGCTTGTATTTGTTATGGCGTGTAAAATATTTGTGATGTTTTTTATGTTGCAATTTTTCCGAAGTCCGCAATCCGCGATAAAAACAGCGCTCTCACTCTGTCAAATTGGTGAATTTTCCTTTGCGATCTTTCTTATTGCTAATCGCAATAATATCTTTGAACAACCTATAACACACGGATTATTTGGAATCCTAAAAGAACATCACATTATCAATTTTAGCAATGGAGATATCTACCAATTCTTAGTGCTTATGGTTACTTTCTCAATGATTAGCGCACCATTTATTTTAAAATACCTTGACTGCCTAAGTACTGTCATTTTAAAACGACAATCCACAAAAAATCTGGTTGATCATACGCCTCAAGAGGAACAAGAAGGGCATATTATTGTTGTGGGATATGGGGAGTTTGGTGTAGAAGTTGTGGATCTGCTCAAAGAAAATCAGCAAGAATATATTGCAGTGGATTCTGATGGCGAACGTATCGAGCTTGGACTAAAACGTCAAGACAATGTTCTTTATGGCAATATCAAACAGCTTGCGTTTCTTAAGCTCCTCAAACCAAGCAAAGCGCGGTGTATGATTTTGGCTATTGATGATGCAAAAACAATCAAGGATATTTGTGATGAGGTGCTAGACTTTGACCCAAATATTCCCATCATTGCTAAAGTAGATTCTAGAGAAATACAAGCGAGTCTTGAGGGGCTCAACATTATTAGTGTCAATGCACATCAAGAAATTGCAAAGATTCTTGTTCAAAAAGCAATCTATTCTTAACCAAAGTATCTTAGTAATCTAGGTATTTAAATTCTCTAGCGACACCTAATAGTTATTTCACATTCACTTTATAGAATTAGTGATATAATCGCACATTTATTCTTAATAAGGAGTGAGAATGCCATTACTTGATAGTTTTAAAGTTGATCATACCATTATGCCAGCCCCAGCAGTACGACTTGCTAAGGTTATGCAAACACCAAGAGGTGATACTATTTCCGTATATGACTTGCGTTTTTGCAAGCCAAATCAAGAGATTCTCTCACAAGAAGGAATCCATACACTTGAGCATTTGTTTGCTGGATTTATGCGCGATCATCTTAATCGCGATACTATAGAAATCATTGACATTTCGCCTATGGGCTGTCGCACAGGATTTTATATGAGTGTGATAGGACTGCCCTATGATGAAGATGTTCGCGAAGCATGGGAGCGCAGCATGCTTGACATTCTTAAAGTAGATACAATTCCAGAAGCAAATAAGTACCAATGCGGCACATTTGCTATGCATTCTTTACAAGAGGCGCAAAACATTGCACGAGAAACATTAGATAAGGGTATAGGAATTATGGATACACAAAAACTTTTACTAAAAGAATTTGTTTAGTTTTGTATTTTGGCAAAGTCTATGAAAAGAATGCAACCTGCAAAATCTCGTGCTCTATGGTTGGTATTAGGTGCTTGGTGTATTCTTCTACTAGGCTGTCAAAAACCTTATGAAACTACGAAATTACCAGAATCTATTAGCCTTAACGTCACCCTAAGCAACACACTCCAAAGTGATGACAAAAAGCGCGACCATGGGCTTTCTTATACCCAAAGTCTTTTAAGTCTTATTAGTGATGAAACATTAAAAGAGCTTTTAGAAATCGCATTAGCAAACAATACTGATATTCTTACGCTCACATCGCAAATCGCTCAAGCGCGAGAAAATCTAGGGCTAGCAAGCGCGAATATGCTACCACAGCTTGGATTAAACCTTGGCTACAATTACAGCTCGGGCAACTACAACCGCTATCAAATCAACATTAATCAAAATACACTCAATGCCAACCTCTCACTTTCTTGGGAACTCGATCTCTTCGGCAAGCTCAATATGCTAAGAAAATCTAAAAAATTCGAATATCTCGCTGCTCTCTCCAATCTAGAAGCTGCAAAGGTGAGTCTTATAGGCGAAGTAGCAACTAATTTTTATACATTACAAAAAGTGCGTAATGATATTCTTTTGAATGAGCAAATCGTAGAAAATAATGAAAAAATCTTAAAAATTGCACAGGCAAAATATAAGCTTGGCTTGCTTGATATTGCTACTCTTAGCCCTCTTATCAATACGCTTGCAAGTTCAAAATCTAGCCTAAATACCCTCAAGCTCCAAGAAGAGCAAACAAAAAATGCACTCCTTGTGCTTCTTAACACAAAGGATTCTACTACGATAACCACACTTATTGGTCTGCAAGAAGCTATTATATTGCCTGATACAACACTCCCCGTGATTGATGATTTACCCCAAGAGATTCTACTTGGGCGTGAGGATATTCAAGCAAGTATTGCCAACCTCAATGCCCAAGCAATGCTAAAAAACTCCAAAAAAGCTGCGCTTTTTCCAAGCATTTCACTAGGTGGAAGTTTAGGGCAGATTCTCTTTTCAACAAGGGGTGTTGGTGATCTCATCTGGAATATCACAGGCTCGCTGGCTACACCACTACTCAATCGCGCCACCTTAACAAAAGACTACAAAATCCAAAAAGAAAATCTCAAGCAGGCATTTTACACACTAGAAAATACAGTGCGCGTAGCGCTTGGCGAAATAGAAAATGCCATAAAAGAAGTAAATACCTCCAAAGATTCTCTTCAAGCACAAATAGTAAGCCTTGCAAGCTCCAAAGAGCTTATAGAAACTTCGCAAGACCAATACGATCTTGGAATGCTAGATGAAGATGTGTATCTTACTAATCTCAACTCCTACCTAAATGCCAAACAATCCCTAAATGCAGCAAAATACTCACAAATATCATCTGTAATTGTACTGTATAAGGCATTTGGTGGTAAGCTTGCTACCCTAGAATCTGAAAAAGTACAAGATTCTGGAATAGATTCTATGCAGCCTACACAAGATTCCAATACTCCACATAGTATGTTCGATCCATTAGGACAAGCACCTATTAATAATCTGGGCTTAAAGGAAGCTTTCAATGCATCTCTTTATCAATCACAAACGACTAAAGAAAAGCATAATAGCCCACGCAACGCACAAATCTCTAATACTACATGGCATAACAAGGAGAAAAGTTGAAAATCTTGCAAAGAATACAGCGATATAGTGCGTTACTAGGCTACCTTTTTGTAGGTGTCGTACTACTTGGGTGCGCAAACAAACCACCAAATTGGTTTGTAAACTCTCAAGCAGCTAAAAAAAATATCTTTTATGGTGTAGGCGAGGGAGAAAGTCTTGCAGAAGCCAAACAAGCAGCCACAAATGACCTTGCCCAAAGCATTCAAACAACACTGCATTCAAGTACCACACTCATTAATATGCAAAAAAACGAAATGCTTTCTACAGAACTTCAGCAGCATATTAGCCTTGATGTCGCAAACCTCAAACTTCAAAATCTTCAAATCACCAACAAAGCACGTGTTGGTACCACATATTATGTGCGCATTGTAGCAAACGCACAGGATCTTGCACGCCCACTGCGTAATGATTTGAACGACATAATAGCCACATTGCAATCGCTAGAATCTAGCTGTGCTAGCCTAAATATCAAAGATTTCGCAACACTAGAGTACAAGCTAAATGCTGCACGAAGCTTGGTGCGTACGCTAGAGGCTATTGACACTTCTTTTATATCGAGCACAGAACTTGAACCATTTGAAACTCTCTATGCTAACAATATGCCTATACCAAAAATTTCTGTATCCTTTGAAGGTACATCTTATAGTGATGAACAAATTTTTTTAAGCGAGATCGCAAAATTTGCTAGAATCTCAAAAGAACCAAATCTTACACATCTCCACGCCACTCTCCATACGACAAAAACAAATAGTGGTGTGAATGGCGAACTATTTGTAGCTATAAAAGATTGTAAAGGAAATGTGCTGTTTCAGACAAGTATCAAAGAAGAGCAACCAAACACACAAGCAACCACAAAACGCATAGGTGTTGTGCTTTATAAAAAGCTTTTAGAGTATAAGCAAGGACAAGAAAGCGGATTTCCTAGAATCTAAATTCCTAGATTCTAGAGTATTAGAGCTCCATTTATGCCCCCCCCTATCACTTTTATAAGAGTATTGCTATGCATCATATGCCTTTGTTTAAAATTGGAACATTATAGCACAGA
>CALUTE010000012.1 GCA_944323645.1 uncultured Helicobacter sp.
TCCTGATGAAATAGAATCTAACATAACTGCAGAATCCGATGTTCAAAATTCAGAATCAAAAGTTGATGATGAGGGATTTTCTGATATCTCACTTGATGATTTAGCTACCGATGAGATAGAAGATGCAATAGATTTGGAGCTAGATACACTTGCACATAGCGCGCCAAAATCTAACCAAGCAGAACCTAGTATTGCTAGCACTAAACAGGGTGCGGACGTTGATGTGGCGGACGTTGATATGCAGGATTCTATAGGTCAAGAGGAAGATTTCTTGCAGCTTAGCGAAAGTGAGATATGCGAAGCACTTGGAGAAACACCTCCACAAGAAATATCAGCCAAACAATCTCCTGGTGAAGTCTCAGAGAGTGATCTACCAGATGATTTGGGGCACTTTGGTAATGAACTTGGAGCAATTGAAGATCTTGGTGATGAGGTGGAGCTACTTAATGAAAGCACTAAACAAACACAAAGTGATCATATTACGCAAGCCAATCAGGCTCAAGAACGCTTAATTAGCGAGCTTTTAGCAAACAAGTCTGCTGATGAGATTCGCGCACTCCTTAATGGTGCACAAATTTCGATCAAGATTAGTTTTTCGGATAAGCAATGAGCAGCAAAACTTCGCACACTCTAGCAGATAAAACAACAAGCCAAACCAAACAAACAACAACCAAGCCAGAATCCACACCCCAGCAATCTGTATCTGCTAGTTATGCCAAGCCTAAAAAATTTGGGCGGATTCTCATTCTTTCTGGACCAAGTGGAAGCGGTAAATCCACGCTTTGTAAGGTATTGCAAGAACATTTTAGTGATATTTATTTTTCTATCTCGACTACTACGCGCTTGCCTCGCAGCGGAGAGCGCGATGGGGTGGAGTATTATTTTGTTGATGAACAGACATTTATAGAGGATATCAAACAGGGTGCATTTTTAGAATGGGCGCAGGTGCATAACAACTACTATGGTACTTCGCGCCTCCCTGTTCAGCGTGCTCTTGAGGAGGGTAAGCTCGTAGTATTTGATGTAGATGTTCAAGGACATCATAGTATCAAGGAGCATTATAAAGATCTTGCACGTTCTGTGTTTATTACCACAAAAAGCAAAGAAATTTTGCGCGAACGTTTGCAGAGCAGGCAGACGGATTCTATGGGCAATATTGAGTTGCGTTTGTTGCATGCATACAATGAAATGCAATATCTGCCACATTTTGATTATCTTATCGTAAATGATGACATAGAGGATTCTAAGCGTGCAATATTAGGTATAGCGACTTCGCTTGAGTTTATTCTCCAGCCAAATGCATATCAATCACTTTGGCAGGATTTCGCGCAAGACTAGCGCGTTTTAGGTGGAATTAAATAAAAACACTTTAGAATAGCGCCTTATTTGTGATTAGTATAAAGGAGAAAGAATGGGTGGTTTTAGCTGGTGGCACTGGCTTATTGTATTGGCGGTGGTGTTGTTGCTCTTTGGTGGGAAAAAGATTCCAGAGCTTATGAAAGGTCTTGGCACTGGGATTAAAAGCTTCAAAAAAGCAGTGCGTGAGGACGAGGAGGAGGATAAAGGCGAGCCTCTGCCTAACTCTACCCAGCCAAGCTTGCAGCCTCAAGAGGTGCAACCAGTAGCATTAGAATCAGAGCCAAAAAAACAGCGTGTGCGTAAAAGTACTGCTACAGAGAGCACAACAAGTGTTGCAAGCAAACTTAATAAGGGTAAAAAACTAGACAAGACAAGCAAGGATAAAAAGCCCGAAAAAGAAAAACAAAGCAAGGCAAAAAAAGCAAAGCCAAGCAAAGCCAAATCCGAAAAAGCCAAAAAATCCTAGAGCAGCCTAAATGTATGATCATATCAAATCCATTCTTACAGAGGCTATCGGGTGTGAGGTAGTGCTAGAGCGCCCCAAAAACAAAGAATATGGGCATTTTGCAACGCCAGTTGCCTTTAGTCTCGCCAAAATACAAAAACAATCCCCGCAACATATTGCCACAGAGTTGTGCAAAAAGCTTGCCACGTACAAAGAGTTTGCTAAAGTAAGCGAGATGAAGGGCTTTATCAACCTTACCTTATCGTATGAGTTTTTGCTCTCTTCTATGGATTTAGCACTAGATTCTGCCCTCAAGCCAAGAGCAGCCAAACAGCCCCAAACAATCTTGCTTGAATATGTCAGCGCAAACCCCACAGGACCACTGCACATAGGGCACGCACGCGGCGCAGTGCTAGGAGATAGTTTGCAAAAGCTTGGAAATTATCTTGGACACAAGATTGTGAGCGAGTATTATATTAATGATGCAGGCGCACAAATAAAAAAACTTGGCTATTCGGTGTATCTTGCTGGAAGAGAAATATTTTTGCACGAGCAGGTGGAGTATGATGAGGATTGCTACAAGGGTGAATACATTGTAGAAATTGCTAAAGCAGCGCACAAAGCACTTGGCGCGCAGGTGTTTGATGATACTACTTCTTTGCCTCATCTTAGCGAATTTGCAAAAGATTTAATGCTAGAAGAAATTAAACAAAACCTTGCAAGTGCTGGGATTGTGTTTGATTCTTTTGTGAGTGAGCGCGCACTTTTTAGCCAATGGCAAGAAACATTGGCGCTTTTGCAAGCAAATAATGGTGTGCGCAAAGAGGGAGATAAACTTTGGCTACTTTCTTCGCACAAGGGCGATGAAAAGGATCGTGTGATTGTGCGAGAAGATGGTGAGCCTACGTATTTGGCAGGGGATATCATCTACCATCGCGATAAATTTATGCGTGGTTTTGAGCATTATATTAACATTTGGGGTGCAGATCATCACGGCTATATTGCACGCATACAGGCGAGTATTTCCTATCTTGGGTATGATGCAAAAAAGCTTGAAGTACTGCTAGCACAGATGGTTAGTTTGCTTAAAAATGGTAAGCCCTATAAAATGAGCAAACGTGCAGGTAATTTCATTCTTATGCGCGATGTGGTGAGTGATATTGGCGCAGATTCTATGCGGTTTGTTTTTTTGTCTAAAAAGCCCGATACACACCTTGAGTTTGATGTGAGCAATCTTACAACACAGGACAGTAATAATCCAGTGTTTTATATCAACTATGCAAATGCCAGAATCCACACGCTACTTAGTAAGTCTAAGTTTGCAAGCAAACAAGATTCTGTTTCATTCTCCTTGCAAGATCAAGATTTAGTAGCCCTACAAAATGGTGGTGATCTTGGCGTTATCAAGGCGTTTGAACTTGCTTTTGAAGCTATGCTCTTGCCTCGTGTTACGCAAATGGCGTGGGAAGAACGCAGTTTGCAAAAAATTTGTGAATATCTCAAGTCTCTTGCTGGAAGCTTTCATACTTTTTATAATGCGCATAAAATCATAGATTCTCCGCAAGAAACTCTCTATCTTAAAGTTGCCAAACTCACGAGTCTTGCACTAAGTGTTGGGCTTTCTTTGCTTGGAATAGAGGCAAAAACTAAAATGTAGTCATAGCAAAGGAGCAATATGCGTTTTTTTATCATTAATCTTAGGAGCTCAAATGATAGGCGCAAGCGAATGGAGGAAAATATCAAGCATATATTTGCGCAAGATCCTAGTTTTGCGAATGAAGCGGAATTTAGCTTTTTTGTAGCGCATACACCAAGCGATGTTAAGAACACAGGATTTGATAAGCGTTATAGTAGATTTTTAGCCGGGATTTTTAAAGCTAGAGAAGTACGACCAGGTGAGATTGGTTGTTTTGCCTCGCATTTTACGCTTTGGGAGCGTTGCGTAGAGCTAAATGAGCCGATATTTATTTTAGAAGATGATGTTGATTTTTATGCGCCTTTTATTGAGGGTGTTAGAATGATTGTTGCTAGTAAGTATGATTATGTACGTCTTTCTTGGAGCACATTTCAACCTATGTATCTACTTAGCGAGCATTTTGCCTTCTCGCCACATTTGATACTTGGTACGCCGGGATATTATATTACGCCTTTTGCTGCAAAAAGACTTATAAAAGGTGCCAGGAAATTTGGTGTTGCAGTGGATTATTATATGAGCTTTTCTTACTTGCACAATGTTCCAGAAATGCTTTATCTACCACGCCTTATAGGAATTAATGAACTTGATGAACAAACAACAATCGGCAAGCCAGAACACCAGATAAAGGACAAAACCTTTTATCGGAGGTTTGTCTTGTTGCGTGAGTTACACAGGGTTTATCGCGATATTCGTATGTGGATTTTTGCACGCTTTGCGCTTGCATACTTAAAACGCTTAGGATAATACTATGCAGCAAGATTGTACTTATTTTTTGCATAAAACAAGTATTCTTGATGATGATGTGTTTATTGGTGCTGGGAGCAAGATTTGGCATTTTTGTCATATTCTTAGCGGTAGCAGTATTGGCGCGCGCTGTATCATTGGGCAAAATTGCTTCATCGGCTCGCGTGTGCGTATAGGCAGTGGCTGCAAAATCCAAAACAATGTCAGTATTTATGAGGGTGTGGAGCTTGAAGATGATGTGTTTGTGGGACCAAGCGTGGTGTTTAGCAATGTCAAAAACCCGCGTGCTTTTATCGAGCGCAAGAGTGAATTTCGCGCAACGATTTTGCGCAAAGGCTGCAGTATTGGCGCAAATGCTACGATTGTGTGCGGTGTGGAGATTGGGAGGTATGCGTTTATTGGTGCTGGGAGCGTGGTAACAAAAGATATCGCACCTTTTTCACTTATAGTAGGAAATCCAGCACGACTTATTGGCTATGTGGATATGGCGGGTGAGCGACTTAAGTTTGATGAGAACAATCGTGCGCAAAGTCGCTATGATGGTAGTCAATACGTGCTAGAAAATGGCGTCGTCTCCTTGTTATGAGCCAAAAAGTAGCGAAAAAAGCAGAATCTAAGTGCGCAGATAAGCCTATTATTGCGATTATCGGGCTTGGTTTTGTGGGGCTGCCTTTGGCACTTGCTTTTGGAAAATACTATCGCACAATAGGTTTTGATCTTGATAAACGCCGAGTTCAAGCCTTAAAGGCATATAAAGACAGCACACAGGAGTTTAGCAAGCAGGATTTTTTGCGTGCAAAAAAGGTGCATTTCACATACAGGCTTGAAGAGATAGATGAGGCAAATTTTTATATCATCGCAGTGCCAACGCCTGTTACTAACGACAAAAAGCCCGATCTTTCTTATTTGTTGCAAGCAAGTCAAATGGTAGGCAAACACCTAAAAAAAGGTGATATTATCATCTATGAATCTACCACATACCCAACTTGTACACGCAAAGATTGCGTACCAATGCTTGAGGCTGCAAGCGGGCTAAAATACAACCAAGATTTTTTTGTGGGCTATTCGCCAGAGCGTATAAATCCAGCTGATAAAGCTCATCGCCTTGAACATATCAAAAAAATCACTTCAGGTTCCACAAAAGAGAGTGCGCATAAAATCGATAAGCTTTATAAGCGTATTATCACAGCTGGCACGCATTGCGTTTCGAGTATCGAGGTGGCAGAAGCAAGTAAAGCCCTAGAAAATGCGCAACGCGATATTAATATTGCTTTTATGAATGAGATGTATATCTTGCTTGATAAGCTTGGGATTGATATGGCAGAGGTACTTGAGGCTGCACGTACGAAGTGGAATTTTTTGCCATTTTATCCGGGGCTTGTGGGTGGGCATTGTATCGGCATTGATCCATATTATCTCTATCATATTGCGCAAAGTGTAGGCTATCATACTAGAATCATTGCAAGCGGACGCGTGATTAATGAAACAATGCCGCGCGTGTTTGCACACAAGCTACTAAAGCTTCTTGCAAATGCAAAGATAGAGATTGTGGGGAGTAGGGTGCTTGTTGTTGGGTTTGCGTTCAAGGCTGATTGCACAGATATACGCAATACAAAAGTCCCAAAGCTTTGTGAGGAGCTAGAATCTTTTGGTGCTCGGGTTGATGTGGTGGATTCTATGGTGGATACACGTAAGACATTACAATATTATGGACGTAAGATTATGCGTCCAAAAATGCTGCAAAAGGATTCTTATGATGCACTACTTGTGCTTGTGTGCCATAGCAAAGACAAAGCCATAGATTTTAGAGGGTTTCTCAAAGAAAAAGGCGTATTTTTAGCAATAAATGCTTGACATTGCTTTCATTTTTGCATAGAATTTGCATTCTACTTCATTCCGGATTAGCTCAGCGGTAGAGTAGGCGGCTGTTAACCGCTTGGTCGCAGGTTCGAATCCTGCATCCGGAGCCACTTGTACTTTCGTTTTGATTCTCTGTAAGCATAGCATTGTATATCCAGAAGTAAAGCAAAGGCTATAATCTCGTTTTAACAATTCTATTTTTGTATTGATATAACACTGTGTTGCTCTATTTGGTCGTGGGTGGGGGAAGTGTTTGACTAGATTCTAATGTGTCTAGGGTTGTGCAAGGGGTGTGCAGGTTTTTAACACAAGGAAAGTTTCCTTGTGTCTATAAAAGTTTTATTTAAGCCCTTTGATATATTGATCTACAAGGTAAAGACTATTGCCACCATCGCCGACAAGTTTGATTTTATCGACAATACCTCTAAAGAGCGCCTCTTCTTCGTGCTGTTCAGCCACATACCATTGTAAAAAATTAAATGTTGAATAATCCTTTTGCTCAAGCATAAATTCTACAAGATCATTGATAGATGCTGTAATGCTAAGCTCGTGCTCGTATGTGCGCTCAAATACATCAAGTAATGAAGTAAATTCGGATTCTGGTTGTTTAATTGGCGCAATCACAAGTGGTGAGTCTGTTTCATTAAGGTATGTGATAATTTTTTTAGCGTGATCACTTTCTTCTCCTGCATGATCAAAAAGAAATTTACCAGCCCCATCGAAACGATGAGTGTAACACCAAGAACTCATACTCAAATAAAGATTTGCAGCATACATTTCTTTTGCAACTTGTTCATTGAGCTTTTTTGCAACTTTTTTTGATAACATAGAAACTCCTTAGTATTTTTAAAATTGATGAATTATAAGAAAACAAACTTAGGCATAGCTAAAATAACATCTATTTTCCTAAAAATATATAAAGATAAGAATCTAATGCAAATTTGGTATGCTAGATGTTTGACATACTAGATTTTAGCTATTTGGATTTTTTGATTTTAGAACAAACACCATTCTAGTGCGACCATACAAAGATATAGAATCTAAAACTCTTTTTCACCACAATTTATAGAAGATTTCTAGTGTCAATTGCAAAAATCTAACTAGTCATTATTTAGATTCTATAATTTTAGAATGTGGATTAAAGATTTTTGTGTGTCTTTGGATTCAGGTTTTGGTATGTAAGTGCGTTTGATTTGTATGGCTTGGTATGTCTTACCAAGCCAAAAAGGCATAATAAAAGAGTTTTGAAGTCCCTATGTGTGAGGTACAAAGTTTTGAATCAAGCTAGATAGATTCTTTAAGTTTCAAGCCAATGATAAGGTTGCTTGCAGAATCTAGTATAGCTTGCAAACTTTAGCTAAGCCTATATAGGCTTAGCTACAAGGCTTAGAAATCATATCGAAGGCGCATAACACCAACAATAGAGTTGATATGACCAACTGTTGCTAAGTTGGTACTTTGTGGATAGCTACCAGTTGATGATGAGCCATACCAGCTAATTTGTGGTGTGATTGTAAAGTTTTTTTGTGGATTGAAAGGGAGCTGCATCATCACCGTATAGCCGTGGTAAGGGTTTTCATTCACATTTTGAGCGCCAGCATAGGGAGTAAGCCAAGTCGCTTGATAGCCCACACCAAGCACTGCTTTTAGACTACTAGATAGTATATAGCCGCTCTCAGCATAGAAGCCTGCACGCTGCACATTGCCATTTTGAATTGCTTCAATTGCTCCAAGCGTGTTGTTATTGAATATTTCTGAATGGCTATAGCCACCAACATTGAGTCCAGTACGCTGCTCTTGATACAAGTCGGCATTCACACCATAACTTACTTGTCCAGAAATGAAGAATTTCTTTTCAAGCATTTGCTTTCTTCCTGCAAGAAATACGTGGAAAGCACTACCATCTTTGCCACCAAATCTTGCATCGGCTTCGTCATTGTTATTTTGCCCACCTACAGTAGTTCTTGGATCCCAATAATAGTATTTATATGAACCACCGATCTTAAAATCTGTGGTTTCGCCTTTGTAGGTATAAGCAAGTGCAAGACGAGGGATTGCTTGATTTACTGTTGTTGCAAGTGCTACTGTGTCTTGCACAAGTGCAATATCAAATCCAGCGATACTATAGCGGATTTGCACATGGCGACTTGCTGTTCTTAGCGAACCATAGCCCACCGCACCTTGGTCAAAGTTTAGGACGTTTGAAGAGTAGAATTCATCTGGAATTGAGGGAGTATTGGTTTTACCAAAGATCAGTTTTCCAGCACTACCAAAGCTATAAGCGCCATAAAAATGTCGGAAGTTCAAGCCGCTTGTAACACCAGAGACAATTCCTGGTTCATTTAAGCCTAGCTCTGCATTTGCAAAGAGATTACCAACAGTTGCCCTTAGCCCGAGCCTTGAGTTGGTTTGGAGACCATAAAGTGCTGATGCTGTGCCGACACTGCTACCATTCAAACTTGAACTATCGTCATTCGCCTGCGTGCTTAATGTGCTGCTATAGCCACTAGCACCAACATAGCCTCGTACAGAACCATAAATTTCAACTTTTGTATTTTTTTCGTCATTATTATACACCTCTACCGCCACCACAGGTGAAGACAGCGCTCCAAGTGCGCCAACACCAAGCATCACCTTTTTCGCAAAACTTTTCATTTTAGCTCCTTGTTTAGATTTTGTTTGCAATTTTATTATTGCTAGATTCAATCATAGCGGATATTTTGCAAGAATCCTCACATTTTATGTAAAATTTATGTAAAGTAAAAAAATATTTGCATATTATTAGTGAAATTTTTAAAATTTTGTGGTAAGGAAATAATTTTTCTTTTTTATTTTTTGTGTTAGAGTCTTTACTATATTTAGGAATATTCGCCAATTTTTAGAAGGAATATTATACGCACTATGGTTTATATATGTTACTTTTTTATACTTTTTGTAAGTGAATCGATTGCACTTGGATCTTTTGATTTGAGTCTAAGTGTTCCTGTGAGTTTAGATTCTAGTTATAATGTGCTTTTTGGTGGTGCTTGGCAGTACGACTGGTGGCTTTTTGTAACATTTGTATGCCTTGGTTTGATTTCGGGTGTGGCGGCTGGGTTTTTTGGGATTGGTGGAGGGACAATTATCGTACCTTGCGTACTGTTACTTGGCTTCTCTATCCAGCAGGCGATTGGTATTTCGATTGTACAAATGATATTTTCGAGCATTTTTGGTTCGATTGTGAATTACAAAAAGGGCTTGCTTGATGTAAGAGATGGTATTTTTATTGGGCTTGGTGGATTGCTTGGCGCAAGTTGTAGCGGGCTTGTACTAAGTATGCTTGGCGAAGTACTCTTAAGTGCTGCTTTTCTTAGTTTAACACTCATATCATTTTATCGTTTTGCTTTCAAGATAAAACCAACACTTGGCACTAGCCCTCTACGTTCTACTTTGCAAAAAAGCTTGTTGCTTACTGGTGCTGGTGCATTCACTGGAGTATTTGCCATATCACTTGGGATTGGTGGAGGATTGCTTATCGCGCCTATTTTAGGGTACTACCTTGGCTATGATTCTAAGAAGGTTGTACCACTTTCGCTGTTTTTTGTGGTTTTTTCTTCTGTTTCTGGGACATTGTCTTTGTATCATCATCAAGTGCTTGATTTGCATTTGATGAGTGTTTCGTTTATTGTTGGACTTGCTTCGATTGTTGGTGTAGCTTGTGGGATTTATCTTATCACAAAGGCAAGTGCTAAAACACATAGAATCGCGCTTTTGTGGATATATGCTTTTGCGATTGTTATTACGACTTACAAGCTTTTTGAGATGGTATTAGCATAAGACTAGTAATCTTGCTTGCCTTAAAAATGTTGTAACAAAGGGAACTACAATGTAGGATACTAGGAGAATCTAAGTGGTGCGGAAGAGAGGACTTGAACCTCCACGCCTTGCGGCGCCAGATCCTAAGTCTGGTGCGTCTGCCAGTTTCGCCACTTCCGCGCTGAGTCGAGAATCTTACTCAAAGAATATTTAAAGTTAGCTAAAAGCACCACAAACCCTTGAACTTTTGTTACAAAGTCTCTAAACACCACAAGAATTTATTGTTTTTTAGCCATCTATTATAAATTACACCTTATAATTTCTCGAACAAAATCACACTCTTATACAAGGTGCAACCATGAGCGAATCACAAAAAAAAAAAAAACGGGTTTTAGTAAAATTTTCAGGTGAGGCATTAGCTGGGGAGAATGGCTTTGGTATAGAACCCAAGGTGTTAAGCTATATTGCAGGGGAGATCAAATCTCTTGTAGCAGCTGAAATTGAAGTAGGGATTGTGATAGGTGGAGGGAATATCATCCGCGGTGTGAGTGCTGCACAAGATGGTGTGATCCGCCGTACAAGCGGAGATTATATGGGAATGCTTGCGACTGTTATCAATGCAGTGGCTATGCAAGAAGCATTAGAGCACAATGGGCTTGATGTGCGTGTGCAAAGCGCAATAGAAATCAAAGAAATTTGTGAAAACTACATTTATAGACGCGCAATTCGGCATTTAGAAAAGGGGCGAGTGGTAATTTTTGCTGCTGGGACGGGGAATCCATTTTTTACGACCGATACAACTGCTACGTTGCGTGCTGTAGAAATTGAAGCAGACTATGTTATCAAGGCAACAAAAGTTGATGGCGTCTATGATAAAGATCCAAAAAAGTATGCAGATGCTAAAATGCTCGATACGATTACGTATGATGCAGCACTTACAGAACATATCAAGGTGATGGACGATACCGCAATAGCACTTGCCAAAGATAACCACTTGCCTATTGTTGTGTGCAATATGTTTAGATCGGGGAATTTGCTTGCAATCGTGCAGGATAATGCTGGAGTGTATTCGATTGTGCGTTAAAATTTTAAATTTTCAAAACCTTAGATTTTGTAAAAATTTGTATTTGGGCATTTCTTTAAAAGATCACAGGAAGTTGTAGCAGTAGCTATTGTTTGGGTAGTTTCTACCTATAAAGAAATAATAATATTCAAAAATGATTTAGCCAAAGTTTATTAACCTAGAATCTAAGGCACAGCATCACAATGTAGATTTTCAGTTTTAGGAGAATCTAAAGCAAGGCGTGAAAATTTAGCTCCCTAAAACTTAGCAGTGCTTTATTTTGTAGTAAAGCTATTGTGTTGGAAGCTAAAACTTATTGATTTTAGAATTTTGTAGCATTTGGATTTTGTGTGTTTGTGTTGGCGTTGTTAGACATTATTTTATGATAAGGTTTTTGATTTGAATGCTCTACTCCTTTCTTACAAACCCCCCTTTCTTTCGAGCAATGCGTTTTTAGCACAGCTTAAGCAGAAATATCATTTGAAAAAGGCTGGTTTTTCTGGCACACTTGATCCTTTTGCACAAGGTTCTTTGCTTGTCGCAAGCGGTGCTTATACGAAGCTTCTTAGGTTTATCCCCACAGCGCCAAAGGTATATGAGGCGACATTGTGGCTTGGTGCTAAAAGTGCAAGTCTTGATATAGAAAATATGCTTTCCATAGAATCCGTGCCGCATTTTAGTGAGACAATATTGCGCGATGTTTTGAAAAATCTGGTGGGCTCTATCACCTACACACCACCAAGCTTTAGTGCCAAAAAAGTACAGGGTAAGCGCGCTTATGATCTAGCACGTAGGGGTGAAACTGTTGTGCTTCCGCAAGAATCTATGGAGGTTTATTCGATAGAGCTTTTATGCTATAACCACCCTTTTGTGAGTTTTCGTGTAAGTGTTTCAAAGGGTGCGTATATCCGATCGCTTGGCTTACTTATCGCAGAAAAACTTGGTGTTTGTGGGAGCTTGAGTGCGCTAAAGCGCATAAGCGAAGGGGGGCTATGTGCTTTAGTTGGTGAGGAAATTTTTTTACAACCTTTTGATGTGCTACCTTTTCCTGTATTAGTACTAGATTCTAGCTACAAGCATTCTTTTTATAATGGTGTAAAAATCAATCTGCCAACTACGCTTATACAGCAAGCAAGATATACTACGCCACCACATTGTAATGCACAATTGCATAAAAGTAGCATTTATATAGTGAAATTTGATGATTTTTTTTCTATAATACGAATAGAATCTGATGGCAACATCTCTTATCTTCTTAATAGGATACATTATGCTCATACTCTCTAGGAAACAAGACGAAAGTATTGTGATTGGCGATAATATCGTTATCAAGGTGGTTTCGATTGATAGAGGGAGTGTGAAGCTTGGATTTGAAGCACCGCCAAAAACGCTTATTTTGCGAGCAGAACTCAAAGAAGCGGTTATGAGTGAAAACAAAAAGGCGATTGGCAACTCTCCTGATGAGGCACTTTTAAGCCTTGGAAAACATATCAAGACTAAATGATTTGCAAAGCATATCCAAAAATCAATCTCTACTTAAAGATTGTTGCATTCAATGATGGTTATCATCTGCTAGAATCTAGGTTTATGCGCGTTTGCTCAAATTGTTATGATGAGATAGAAATCGTGCCATATTCGTATGATAAGGTAATTGGTGAATTTGGGTGCGCGGTAGAACAAAGCAGTGTATATAAGGCACTGCAAGCATTGCGTGCAATTTCTGGTGTGCGTTTTCCTCCAGTGCGCATTGAAGTGGCAAAACATATTCCAAGTGGTGCTGGGCTTGGTGGGGGAAGCGCTGATGCGGGGTGTGTACTTAGAGCACTTATCGCACACTATGGATCGGATTTTGTTGATGAGGGGAAGGCTCTTGCAGAAGCATTTTTTGCCCTAGCAGAATCTGGTGTGCTAGATTCTAGGGGTACTAGTTTAGATTCTAGTCGTACTAAAGAAATGCCAAGTAGCCCATTGCCATATAATCTTGCTACGCTTGCTAAAAGCATAGGTGCAGATGTGGCGTTTTTTTTGAGTGGTGCGATGTGTGCAGAAGTTCGAGGAGTAGGGGAGGAGATTGTGCCTTTGGAGCTAGATTCTGATGATATAAGGCAGTTTGAGGTCTTTACGCCTCCACTTTTTTGTGATACCAAGCGCGTTTATAGTGCTTATCGCGCGATGGTTCAAAACAAAAGCCATAGCTTTAGTCCGCGCCAAATGTTTGCCTCTAAAAGCAATCAAGAAATACTTTCAGATGATGTCTCTGCTTTTATGCTTAATGATCTATTTGCTCCTGCGTGTGCAGTGTATCCACAGCTTTTAGAGATACAGAAAGAACTTGGAAATGGGTGGTTTTTTTCTGGTAGTGGGAGTAGTTTTTTTCGCCCGATTAAGAACATACAAGCAGAATCTAGGCATCAAGGTAGCTAAAATCTACAATATAGAATCCAGATTATAATCAAGGAAATTATGTGAAAATTATCGCCCAAAATAAAAAGGCTTTGTTTGATTATGAGGTGTTAGAGCGTTTGGAGTGTGGGATTGTGCTTGTTGGTGCAGAAGTAAAATCGTTGCGTCTTTCGCGTTGCAATCTCAAAGATAGTTTTGTGCGCTTTATTAAGGGCGAGGTGTTTGTGTTTGGTATGCATATTTCGTTTTTTGCGAGTACAAACCCTCATTTTCGCCCTGATGAAAAGCGCGCACGCAAACTTTTGCTACATCGTAAAGAGATTGATAAATGGCAGGGCAGGGTTGCACAAGATGGCTTGAGTGTTGTGCCGCTTATGATTTATTTTAATAAAAACAACAGGGTCAAACTTCAAATCGCGCTTGTACGAGGAAAAAAGCTACACGATAAGCGTGAAAGTATCAAAAAGCGGATTTTAGATAGAGAGGCGCGCGCAAGCCTCAAGGATTTTGGCAAGCATTTATAGAGCATATTGTATAATAACACAACACGTGTCAAAGGCTGTATATGAAAGAAGTGATTGATTATTCTGTGCTTGGGTTTTTGGGAATATTGTCGGTTGTGGTGGTTGCTGTGGGGATTGAGCGTGCGTGGTTTTATGCGACGGTGCGCGTTGATGATTATCACGATAAGCGCTTGCTTGAGCTTGATTTATACAAACGTCTTACGCTTGTTGCAACGATTGGTTCAAATGCTCCTTATGTGGGGTTGCTTGGCACGGTTGCTGGGATTATGATAACATTTGTTGATATTGGCGATAACTCGTTTGTTGATACCAAAACTATTATGACAGGACTTGCCTTAGCGTTAAAAGCTACTGCTATGGGGCTTATTGTTGCGATTCCAAGTATTGTGATTTATAATTTACTTGTGCGCAAATCAGAAATTGTACTAACAAAGTGGGATATTTATCATAATCCTTCTTCTATCGAGCCAAAACCGCTAGCGCGCCTCGATCAAGATAGGTAGAATCTAGCTGGTTGGCTTAAAGGCATAGTATGAAAAAAATAGATTCTATGAATTTGGTGCCTTTTATTGATATTATGCTTGTGCTTTTGGTTATTGTGCTAACAACTGCTTCGTTTGTCAATACCTCAAGAATCCAAGTCAATGTCCCAAAAGTAAGCGATGGCACAAGGGAAAATACCAATGTAGAATCTAAACCGATTAATATCGCTATTGATAGTGAGGGAGGATTCTATCTTGATAATCGTCCTATAAGCCTTGAAGCACTCAAAGCGGCACTTGCGAACTACCAGACAGACACACCTGTTATTTTAAATGGCGATTCTAAGAGTGATTTAGATGCGTTTGTGCAGATTATGGATATGCTACAAGCGCAGGGAATGAAGGATCTTTATATTGTGGTAGAGGAAGAGAAATAAGTTCTTATACAAGGAGTTTTATGAAGATATACTACATAATTTTTGTGCTAGGTATTGCTATAAGCTGTTTTGCTAAGGATTTGGAGGTAAGTGCCATAGGCGCTACGCAAGAGGAGGCTAAAAACAATGCCTTGCAAGAGCTGTCTCAAAGCATTGCTGTACGAGTGCAATCATACAACGAAATAAAGCAAATCCAAATAAATGACTCCCTCACAGAAGAGGCAATAAGTCATATCGTCCTAGAATCTAGCGCGCAATTTATCAATCCTAAAATCACATATAAAAAACACTCCAAAAAGTCTTATGAAGCTTTTGTTTTGATCGATAATCCTAAAGACTACCACGATGCGATTGAAAAGTTAAGTTTGGAGATTGATGCACTAAGTGTTGGTATAGATGCGCCTATCACGCAACGAGACATCAAAGAGAGAATCTATAAACTTGAAAACATTCTTACCCAATACAAACTCTACCAAGCTTATGCGCAAGTACTTGTCGCAATGGACGAAAGAGTGGGGCATTTTCCAAAGCAGAGTATGGCATATTTTGCTACCAAGTATGCGACAATTGACCCTAATATGTTTGAGCAAAAGGTAGCGCCCAAGGAAGTGCAAACAAGCAAGACATATGTTTATAGGCGTGGGTATGGCTCTAATGCTGCGCTTTTTGAGGCGATTAAGGCTAATGATGTTGATGGTGTGTATTCGGCGCTAAAAGATGGTGTAAATCCCAATATAATGGACGATTTTGGTAATACCGCGCTTATTTTGGGGATTACAAACGCGCAGATTGTAACACTGCTTTTAGAGTTTGGTGCTGACCCAGAAGAAGTCAATAACGAAGGCTACACGCCTCTTGTTTATGCTAACAACCCTCTAATCAGTAGTAAAACTTGCGCGAGTATTCAAGCGCTTTTGACACACAAGGCAAACCCTAACCACACGATTGAGATTAATCATACAAAGATTGTGCCCATTATGCAGTTTTATGATAAGCACACACCCGGTTTTCAAGGAAAAATGTGGGAGGAGCGAGGGGAGGTGTATTGTGATAAAAGTGAGGTGGTTAAGCTCTTTGTGAAGTATGGCGCCAATGTTAATGAGCGCGATGATCATAGTCGTGGGATTCTCACGCTTGCTATAATACGAGATGATATAGAGCTTGTGCGGTTTTTGCTAGATTCTGGGGCAAGGGTGTATCCTAATGAAGATCGTGGCAATTCTAATACGAGTGCTGGCAAAACGATTCAAATATTTCTTGATAACGCGCTTAAAAAAGGGAAGCTCTGGCAGCCCAAGTAATAGCAGGTAATAGCGCTAGAATACTTTTGGGGCGGTTTGTGCGCAAAAGGCGACTTTGTGCAGGCAAGGGCTTGGTAGCAGAATCTAGCCAATGTTATCTCGTCTCTTTATGCGTTCTGCAATCGGAGGGTGTGTCGAAAATATTGCGCTAAAGCTTGGTAAGAAAAATATATGCGCACATTCTCTTGCTTCATCTCTTTGTATGTGTGTGATATTGGCTTGTGTTTGTTCAAGTGCAGCAATTTTTTGCAAAGCAGACTTCAAACCTTGAAGATTACGCGTGTATTGCGCGCTTGAGGCATCAGCGAGAAATTCTTTCTGTCGCGAGATAACTGCCTGCAAGATTCTAGCGCATAGCATTCCTAATAGCCCAAGTACAATAAACACAAGTGCGATAATTACCCCTCCACCATTTGTTTTTGTTACTCCTGCGCTTACCAGAGGCTAGATGGGCGCCAAACTCCACGACACAGCCCAACCCAAATACCACTGTGATAAGCCTTGAATTCAGCTCTATATCATTATCAAAAGTGTGAGAAAACTCATGCCGATAACCCCCCTGCAACTCCTCACGACTAAGCTTCTGTAATGCTCCTTTGGTAATAAAGATTGCAATTTGCTTATTGCGTTTGCCAAAATGCTCACCACTATACATTGCATTTATGCCCATTTTTTCTAGCACAAACACACGTGCCATAGACATATTAGAAGCGATTGCCATCTCCTCTATGATATGTGCTAAGGTCTCATACTTTAAGGGCTTTTGTATGCTTATCTCTGTGGCATTAAGGCTAAGATAGGCTATATTACCTCGCGAGATTTTATAATGCTTTATAAAGAAACTCACAATAATAATACCTGCGACAAAAAGATACAAAAAAGCGACACGTTAGCTTTGTTTTTGCTCCTATCACTAAACGCATACAAAAACTAAGATCAAGTACCACAAAGCAAGTTGCACAAACTAGCAGCACCATTATCACAAACACAATATTGAGCCACCATACTTTAAGGCTTGCGAGTCTTTGTTGCTAAAAAATCACTCTTAAGCGTACTTTGGCGTGCTAAAAAAATCCTTGTGAATACAAAAGTGGTGCAGGCAATACCTACCATATACAAAAGCATAAATCAAAGTTGATATTCATCAAATTACTAATACCCAAAAGTGTGGCAATTTGGTCAAAAAAATCCCAAAAATTAAATGTGTGCTGCATATAACTAATCCCTTTAATATTACTTAAATGGTGTTTGGGGTTTTGTGTAACCTGTGGTTTTTAGATTCTAGTTTGGGTTTCACCAATGCCTTTTGCGCGCGGTCGTTTTTGGCACGCAAGGCTTATTGCTAGAATTTTTTATTTTCAAGATTTTGATTGATAGAATCTGCTAGTTCTTGCACGCGTATGGCGGTTTGGTGCGTATTGCGTGCCGCTTGTGTATTGCTTTTGTTACTTTCTTCTAAAGAAGACATTGATTCATTTATGCTACGCATTCCTTCGCTTTGTGCTGCGATTTGGCTTGTAACACGATCAATATTTTCTACAAGCACATTGATGTTTGCGCCAATTTCGCTAAGGCTATTACTTGTGCGTTCAGCAAGTTTGCGCACCTCATCAGCCACTACAGCAAAGCCTCGCCCATGTTCCCCAGCGCGCGCAGCTTCAATAGCAGCATTTAGTGCCAAAAGATTGGTTTGATCAGCGATTTCTTGTATCACGCTTACGATGTTGCGTATGTTTTGTGTTTGGCTGACAACTTCTTTTGTATTTTCATTAATTCCTTGTATGGCGATGTGGATAGATTCTATATGACTTGCATTTGCTTTAAATACCTCCGCTTGTTGTAGGCTTGCACTCATAAGATTCTCTACTTCAGTATTGAGCATGTGGGAGTCTTCCTCAAGCTTTTTTGCAATGAGTGAGCTACTTTGCAACATACTTTGTATCTGAGTACCTAACGCATTTATACTGGATTCAAATTCGCCTAACTTATCAGAATTTTCAAGGCTTTGCGTGAAGTCGAAGTGTTTATAGGATTCTATTAGGTTTGAGATAGTCAAGAGATGTGCACCGATTTTATGTTGTAATTGTTCTAGGGTTGTATTAAAAAGTGCTATGAGTTCGTTGATTTGAGGATTTACACCTTGTGCTTTGATCCGACTGCTAAGATCACCATCTGCTACGATTTTTAATGTTTCTATGGCATCTTTTATCGCAGTATTGTCGGCTTCTATTTGTACTTGTATATCATTGGTTGCTTTATTGATTAGGTGTGCCATAGTTCCCAAGCGATCTTTACTTTGTAAGGGAATTGGCTTAAAGTCACTACTTTCTTTACGCAAAAATCTAAAAAAACCTGCCAAACCTTCGCTTACCACAGAGATAGAATATGTTAATTGGCGCACGATAAAAAATCCAAGACCACTTGAGATAAGCACATATATAAGAATGCCAAATGTTGCTATTTGGGCGATATGACTGGCAAATTCATCATCAATTTGTGTAGTTATATTATCGATATGATCGATATACACCCCTGTACCTATCCAAATATTTTCTTGTTCTAAGCCTGTAATTTTTTTGGCATACGATATTTTAGGTGTATCAATGAGTTTGTCATTAACCTTTTTGGGCCACACATAGCGTACAAAACCTCCTCCTTCTTGAGCGACCTTGTACAATTCTTGGATAAGATAAAGCCCATTACTATCGCGATGATTTTGCAGATCTACTCCAAGTTTATCTTGCATATAATATGGGTAGGCGATTGCAGTATAGTTACGATAGACAAAGAAATAGCCACTTTCATCAGATTCAAACGTAACATGTGCTAGAAGCTCGTTAATTTTGCGCTCTTTTTCTTTGGTATCACTAATATCTTTGGTTGCTTCCGCAATAAGCTTTACCATAGAATCCACCTGATTTTTTAAGTTGTTTTCAATGGTGGATTCTATGTTTTGGGTCATAATTGTATGCACTTCTTTGTTGAGCCGGTATGCAAGTGTGGCAATAATACTAATAGTAATACACAGCAAAATGGCTATAAAAATGGCTAGACGGTATTCAATTTTAATATTTTTCATTGCGCCATCCTTCTTTGTCATAGAATTCATATAAATGATATAAAACTTTACTAAAGATTACAAGAAAATCTATGCGATTAAGATAGTATTTTGATTACAATATGAAACAAAAAATATATCCTCACCGTAACTAATGATATTTTGTACTTTTGTTGTGCTGCTGATTGTGTTCCCAGCTCTAGACATATATCTTGAGCAAATTTTGCTATAATGGCATTTGTATAAGGGCGCTCCAAATGAAAATACTACGATACAAAAATACACATTACCAAATAGCCATTAGGCTTGGGGTGATTGTTTTTTCTTTTTTAATACCTTCTGGTGTTTTTGCGATTGAAATGAACACTTATGGCAAGCTTGGTGTGCTTGGGTCGCTTGATTTTGGCACGGCTCGCAGTAGCTATACAGGTGTGTTAGCGTATGCTGGAGCAGATTTTAAACACGATAATGGCTTTAGGTGGGGGATTGGCGCGATAGGATCTTTTACGCCTTGGGAGCAAAGAAGTGGTGTTAGCAATGCGCTAAATACTGGTGATGCAGCAGAGGCATATATCGGCTTTCAGGGGGATTCTTTGATTGTGCTTGCGGGACGTTTTTGCAATGAATTTATGAAGTTTGAATGGCTACAAGGCAATGTGCAGGGGGTTTCTTTACGCTTTAAGCGCTTTAATAAGTATGAAAGCAATGCAGCATATTGGCTAACCTATGCCAACTCCTACCTTTATAATGGCAAGCAACAAAGTGCTCTAGGCGATAAAATCGCTACAGATCTTATGGGGCTTGTAAGCTATAATGATAATGGGTTGCAAAAAAACAATGTGTTTGGAAGCGGCGAAATGGTTGTTTTTGGCGTGGATTTTAGGCGCAGAAATTCTTTGTTGCAACCCTATGCTTTGTTTCATAGCAATGTATCAGGAAGTCTGCTAGCACAAGGCGGACTTCAAATAAAAATAGGCGACATAGAAGGCAAGAGTTCCCACTCTCTTGCTTCGCTGTATGCGATATATCAGTATTGGGATAAACCAGCAAGCAATGCAAATACGGTATTGATGTGGTGGGATCAGAGTATTGTGCTTGGGGGTTCTTTTTGGTTTGGGTTTGGGATTGCTGGTGTGGTTGGCGATGAGCATAGTTATTTTTATAGCTTAAGCGATGCGAGCAAATTCTATGGCAGGAGCTTTGCCCCGAGCAATTTTGCGCCTTATTTTGCTGGAAAATCTATGTATGGCTATATTTATGAAGGGCTAGATTTTGGTTCAGTACGAGCTGATATGCTTGCGAGTTTTGGGACATACAATGAATACTCAATAATGGTAAGTATGATTGTATGGCAAAAAGAAGCGATGAAGTTTGAGTTTGGGCTTGGGTATGCGTATATCAAGACACGTCCCTATTGGAGCTTAGATTCTGGGATAGGCACGGGCAATGCGCTCAAGGCGTTTGTGAAGTTTTCTTATTAGATTCTTGTATAGAATCTAGCTAGATTCTGGTTTGGATTCTGTGGTATCGCCTCTATAGAATCCAGTATAGAATCTAGATCTGTGTCTGCACGTTTTGTAATCTCAATTGCGTAAGCACAAAATGCTTAAATCTCACAATGCAAACACTGCGCCAACCCTTGCTTTGTGCTACAACTCTCAAAACTCTTTTCTTGGGTCATTCACACCATAATAAATACCGCTTTTAGAATCTCTTAATATAGCATTTACATCGCCCATATCAGGTAGCTCTGTGATAGTGTAGCCCATTTTTGATAAATTTTCTTTGACATCTTCACTCATACCATAAGGCTCTATGCGAATCTCATCAGGTAACCATTGCATATGGAATCTAGGATATTCTACCGCCCTTGCTATATCCATTTTATAATCGATTACATTAAGGATTACTTGCAGCACGGTTGTGATGATTCTAGCACCTCCCGGACTTCCTACTACCATATACAGCTTATTGTCTTTTAACACAATCGTAGGAGACATCGAGCTTAGAGGTCTCTTATTGGGCTCTATCGCATTAGCATCACCACCTATAAGCCCATAGATATTTGGCACCCCGGGTTTAATGGAGAAATCATCCATCTCATTATTCAGCAAAAATCCAGCTCCATCTATCGCTGCTGCCGCACCATAGCTAGCATTGATTGTATAGGTAACGGCTACTGCATTTCCCCATTTATCTGTAACCGAATAATGTGTAGTATGATTGCCCTCTTTGGTATTTGGCATATTGTTTTGCTTGATGATTCCAAGCCCCGGTGTGATTTTTTCACTTGGTGTAGCTTTATTTGGTTGGATAGAATCATAAATTTTCTTAGCATATTTTTTGTCAATGAGTGTATTCACAGGCACTTTGACAAAATCTGGGTCACCTAAGAATACCGATCTATCAGCATACGCTTGACGCATAGCCTCTGCAATGATATGAATGCTCTTTGATGAGCCAAAGCCAAGCTTGCCTAAATCTGTATTTTCTAGAGTATTAAGAATCTCTATAATATGCACACCTCCACTACTTGGTGGTGGCATGGCAACTATACTATATCCTCGATAACTTCCAAGTATTGGGGTACGCCATACCACTTCATAATTTTCTAAATCTTGCTTAGTGATGATTCCTTTATTTTTTACCATATCTTTAACTATCAAATCTGCGATAGCTCCCTTATAAAAGGCATTCTCACCCTCTTTTTGTATAAGTTTTAAGGTATGTGCTAAATCTTTTTGCACTAACACTTCCCCACCTTTATAAGTGCTACCGTCTTTTTTGAGAAAATATTTTTTCGATGATGCAAATTTGGCTAAATCTTTTTTAGCCTCTAGCATTGTTTGGGCTTGCCTATCAGTAATGACAAACCCCTGTTCTGCTAGCTCTATCGCAGGGGCTAATAAATCTGCCAATTTCTTTGTTCCATATTTATCAAGCATAGCACTCATACCTTTGACTGTACCCGGAATACCCGCCGCTAAATAGCCTATCGTAGAAGCATTGGGAATCACATTGCCTTTTTTATCCAAATACATATCTCTTGTAGCATTTTGTGGAGCTCTTTCTCTAAAATCAAGAGCAATATTTTCTCCATTTGCTAAGTGTATGAGGGCAAATCCACCGCCACCAATATTACCAGCAGCAGGATGCACAACAGCCAAGCAGTATCCAACTGCTACCGCAGAATCAATCGCATTACCACCAGAATCTAAGACTTCCTTACCAATTTTAGTGCAGTATGGACTAGAAGTCATTGCTAATCCCGTGCCATTCGTGTCTTTTAATGGTGGATAGCTTGCAGCCAAAGCTATGCTAGATGATAGGCATAATATTATTAGTTTTTGTAACATTAGTGAGCCTTTTTTGTAGATTAAAGCATATATTATAGTAAGAATTTAGCACAATCGTTCATAATTTAGCAATGCTTTATGGCAAAGTTTTGCGCTATAAATACTACAAATAGTTGCTTTGCGTATTTTAGCAGCACAAAGTATGTTATAATCCACTCCTATACTTTGTTGGAGCAGAGAAAATGACAATCAGTATTTTGTGCGGTGGTTCTGGTACGCGACTTTTTCCGATTTCACGTGAGCTTATGCCCAAGCAGTTTGCTCATATTTTGCCCAAGACCGATAACCAAGCTATTTCGCTTTTTCAAGAAACTTTAGCGCGCAACGTATCACTACTGGAATCTTTAGCACCAAAAATTCAGCTTATCACTAACGAATCACTTTATTTTATCGCAAAAGATCAGACACAAGATTTGGGTATAGAGATTGAAAGCTTTATTTTGGAATCTTGTGGTAAAAACACTGCTCCAGCACTTGCTATGGCTTCCTTTTATGCACAAAAGCATAGTGGAGGTGATGAGATAATCTTAGCTTTACCAAGTGATCATCTTATTGCGCGCACCAATTACAAGCAGTGTATAGACCAAGCCATAGAGCTTGCCAAGCAAAATAAACTTGTAACCTTTGGCATATCGCCTACCACACCACACACTGGTTATGGATACATCAAGCTAGATTCTACCTCCCACAAAGTATTTGGGTTTTATGAAAAGCCTGATAGCAAAACTGCACAAAGATTTCTTGAAGAAGGGGGCTATTATTGGAATAGTGGTATGTTTTGTTTTAAAGCAGAGGTATTACTAAAAGAGCTCAAACAGCACGCCAATAAAACCTACACACTATGCAAAAAAATCTTTAACCAAAGCGAGGAGAGTGTACTTGGTGCTGAACGGTGTTTGCGCCTACCTCGCGCACTAAGCGAACAACTCATCGAAGAGAGTATAGATTATGCAGTTATGGAAAAAACTAGCAATCTTGCCTGTGTGGCGAGCAATCTAAAGTGGAGTGATATGGGGAGCTTTGAATCATTAAGTGAAGAATATCCAAAAGATACCCAAAGCAATGCTTCCAACACGCGTTTCATTGCAACCAATAGTACAAACAACTTCATTCTCTCTTCGCGCCCTGTTGTTGGGATTGGGGTAAATGATCTTATTGTGGTTGATACGGAAGATTGTTTGTTTGTGAGCAAAAAAGGAGAATCTACAAAGATCAAAGAAGTTTTGCCACTTTTGCGAAAGTTGTACCCAGAGTTACCACGCACACATCGCACGACGCATCGTCCTTGGGGAAGCTATAGTGTGCTGCTAGAATCTAGCTCTTATAAGATTAAACAAATCATTGTTAAGCCCAAATCGCGCTTAAGTCTGCAAAAACATTTTCATCGTAATGAACATTGGATTGTTGTGAATGGTTCGGCACTTGTATATATTGGTGAGCAAGAAATCTTTTTGCAATCCAACCAATCAACCTATATCCCTATGGGAAAGCCTCATAGGCTTGAAAATCCAGGTAAGATTCCGCTTGTAGTGATAGAGGTGCAAATGGGCGAATATTTGGGTGAAGATGATATTGTGCGCATAGAAGATGACTATTTTCGAGACAAGCATAATGAATGAACTTTATCTTGTTTTGACAACTACTCCAACCAAAAAGGAGGCAAAGAGTCTTGCAAAGGCTCTGCTACAAGAGCATCTTGTTGCCTGCGCGCAAATCCACAAGATACAAAGTTTATATCATTGGGATAAGCGCATTGCCATAGACAAAGAATACCGACTAATCCTTAAAACAACAGCGCGCAATTTGCAATATATTAGAGATTTTATCGCACAACATCATAGCTATGAGATTCCACAATATATTGAAATAAATACTCATTATGCAAGCCAATCTTACGAGGAATGGGTCATTGGTACTCTAAAGTAATGCTAACTTTTCAAAAAAGGCGTTATAATACTATCTATGGGTTGTTTCAAATTAATCAACAGCAAATAATAAATTTGGCACACCTTTTGCTTTTAGGTTGCTAACTTTCAAAAAAAGGATGTTTGATGACGAGTATGACACACAAAATCAAGACGATGTCTATGGCTACAGTCGCAGGACTTAGTTTGGTAGCCTGTGCAGCAACACAAGAAAGTGTAGGGCTCACACCACCAAGTGCTGATTTTCATCCAACTGGGATTGAGAATCCGGGCTTTGGTAATATGGGAATGACAAATCCCCCTATGATGAATCCTCCTATGCCAAATGCTATGCCAAACCCTATTATTGGTAATAATCCCATTATAGAAGATGATGAGGAAGTACATAATCCACGTGGTGGTGAGCCCATTATTCAAAACAATCCAAATCTCACGCCAAGCAATATTATTGAGCTGCAGGTTACTGGAACTGGTGTTGCACCACAGAATGCTATTTCGCCGGCACAATCCACAGCACTTGCAAAGCGTGCAGCAATGATTGATGCCTACAAACTGCTTGGTGAAAAGATGTATGGCGTGCGACTCAATGGTCAAGATACGGTTGAGAATATGGCGATTACTAGCTCAACTGTCAAATCTAAAGTGCAAGCTCTTGTACGCGGTGCAGATGTTGTCAATGTGGATTGTAAAGCTGGACTTTGTCAGGTAACAATGGAACTTAAGCTTGATGGGCGCGTGTGGTATCGTGCGCTTGGTGGGCGGTAAGCCACATTAGATTCTATGCATTTCTTTTTTGTTATACTCGTCTTGCTTGTATTTAGTGGGTGTGCTGGCAACTCTAGTTTTTTGGATCTATTATCTGATAAGCCTGTAAGTAAGGAGGCGCGCACCGAGTATGGTAAGCAAAAACAAGCAAATGCGCCCAAAAAGGAAGTGGGGCAACGAATTCTTTATATCAATGCAAAAACTTTCCGCTATTATGATTATGTAACATTTGGTGTTAATCGGCGACAGGATATTTCTATTGAGCTTTTTGCCTCTGGCAAAACAATTGGCACAATAGAGATCAATAAGCACAGAATCTGTATTCTTAAAGATTGCGCACGTAAATGGCCTGCTGCAAAAAGTTTTTTTGGTAGTGTGAGCTATGGTGATTTGTTTGATGATATTTTCTTTGGGCGTGATATTTTTGATGGTGTTGGTAAGGTTATTGACCAAGATGGTGCGCTTATACAGAGATTCCAAAAAAATGGAGAGATCATCTATTATAGGAGAACAGCAACAAGCACACTTTTCAAAAATATGAACAATGGCGTAACAATTTCGTTTGATAAATACCAAGAGCCAAAAATCATCGAAGAAGATGATAACTAGTGATACTGGCGCAAAGAACCAATGCCAACCTAGATTTTCATTCATCTTTTGTTACACGATATACATAAAAGTACAAAGGTAGATTCCAAGTGTTTTCAGAAAATATAGCTTGCGTATTACCTCGTTTTAGCAGAGTGTATTTTATCAGACTTTTCAGTCCGACAAATCCGACATTCCACCCAAAATCTGCGTGATATAGGCGCTCATAACGAGAATCTAATTCGCGAATATAGGCACTATTGATATTATTGCTTGTGTAGGGTGTGAGGATAACTATGTCGCCTGCTTGCTTTTGTGTGGCGATCTGTTTGCCCTTGCGCAAAGGGTTTTGTCTGTCAATATCTGGCAGTATAGTGCTATTATGCACTCCATAGAATCCAAGCCATATCTTAAAGCTATGGCATACCTCACCCTTTTCCCTAAGTGTACAATCGATTCCATCAAGAAAAATACGCTGTGTTTGTTTTGATAAAGTGTCATTTTGCATTGAATGCATAAAGGCAAGCGTGGATTGAAAGTTTTCTGGTGTGAATTTATACAATGCGAAACGATGTATGCTATAGGGCAGGACATTTGCTATCAATATAAATGTAATGATAAATAGCAATACTTTGTACATAAAGCCCAAAGTATGTCGTTTGCTAAATAGCTGCAAACCTAAAATACCAAGTGCAATGCTCCCTATGATGTATCCTGGCAGCGGATAATGCACATCAGAAATATTAAGCACCATATAGGCGCATAAAAACAAAACAACGGCAAACAAACTGGCATCTAGCAGAGGATTGAAGCGATTATATAGGGGCGTTTTGTGATCGCGTATGATATGCACACAGCGATAAAGAAATGCTATTGGCACAGCAATAAATAATAGCGGTTCATTCATTGCATAATTGATGAAGTTTTTGACAAACAGCATAAGCGGATCGTGCAAGGTATCAGCGTAGCTACCTTGTGTTGTTTTTCGCGCAACCACAAAGACATAATAGCTTATAATCCACACCATACAACCAAGCAAAACAAGCATATCAAGAAGCTTTAGTCGAAAGATTATTTTGCTATCGAGTTTGGTATTTTTGTAAAGCAGTATAAAGTGCATAAAGCTAAAACTGCCAAGCAGGATAAATGCAGTTTCTTTATAAAAAAGCGCTATTGTAGCGCTTAGTGCGCCAATGCCTATTGCAAGGTATGCAGCTTTGGTTTTGCAAACATAAAGATAGGCAAAACACGCAAGAAATATTCCCAAAAATACAGATTCCATGCGTTCTGGCACAAAAAGGCGTAAAAAAGAACTAATAAACGATGGTGAAAGAAGTATGAGTGCCACACAACCATAAGCAGTAAGTGTGATGATTTTGCTTGATTTTGGCGCATCTGTGGCGGCTTGTAGCAGGATTGATAGTGCATAAACAAGCATAAATGCTAGCATAAGCACACACACTGCAATAAAACCATAAAAGACACCAGCAGAAGCACCAAACAAGAAGCTTAGGATATTAAGATCTTGCCCACTAAGGGGAAAGAATCTACCAATTTGGGGCATTACAAAATGAGAAAGCGGGATAGACTTGCCAGCAAGCAGGGTATTAACAAGCGTGTGATCATCAATGATTGCAAAATTTCCTCTCCATAGGATGCCAAAAACATAACATAGTACAAATACTAAAAATCCCAGCTTGGCAAACCAAAAAATATTTTGTCTAGGGCTATTTGGATCCTTGTTGTTAGAATCTGATGAGAAAAAATATTGTGCTGTGTGGAATCCAAACCATTTAAACCTAGAAAAAGCTATAAAAGTAGAAACAAAAATATGAAAGAAAGAATGAATATTTAGAGAGAATCTATGTTTTGCCCCCCCCCTCATTGCGATTTAGTAGCTTAAAATCAATCATATCGTATCCTTAATAACTGCGAGATAAAAGCCGATTGTAGCACAAAGACATTATAAGACTGCTTATATTCTAGCGATTCTTACGCACATTACTATAGCGGAGAATCTAAATTTGTGGTACAATCGTGAGATTTATTTTATGGATTAGGAGTTGCGATGAGCACTTTATTTGTTGTCATTGAAATTCTTTTAGCAATCGTTATTGTAGGGGTTGTGCTGCTGCAAAAATCAAGTAATCTTGGGCTTGGCGTGTATAGCGGAAGTAATGAGTCATTATTTGGAGCAAAAGGTCCAGCAGGGTTTTTAGCAAAGCTAACAATGTTTTTAGCTCTTTTGTTTTTGGCAAATACTATTTTTCTTGGTTATCAGTTTAACACCCAACAGCAAAAAAGTGTCTTTGACAAGCAGCAAATCGAAGCACAAAAGCAGGATTCCACACCACTAAATCGTCCGCTTAATACGCCTTTGAATATGCCTCTTAACCCAGAATCTAACCTGCAAGATACAAGCATATCTAACCAGAGCCAACAAGGACTGGATATGCAAACACCAAATACGCTGAATAAGTAGATTCTAGTTTAATGCAAGGAGCAGCAATGACTCAAGAGATTCTCGCCAATACAAAAAACCATATGGAAAAATCCATAGAGTCCTTACGCAGGGATTTTAGCACACTTAGAAGCGGTAAAGTTTCTGTAAGCATTCTTGATAATATCCGCGTATCATATTATGATACGCCAACACCCCTAAATCAGATTGGCTCTGTGATTGCTCAAGATGCAAGCACTATTGTAATAACGCCATGGGAAAAATCATTGCTAAAAGACATTGAAAAAGCAATCCAAGAGGCAAATATTGGTGTAAATCCAAATTCAGACAGCGAAAGCGTGAAGTTATTTTTTCCACCTATGACACAAGAGCAGCGCAAAGAAATTGCTAAAGAAAGCAAAGCCATGGGAGAAAAAGCCAAGATTGCCATACGTAATATTCGACAAGATGGCAATAATCACATTAAAAAGCTCGAAAAAGATAAGCAAATTACAGAAGATATTAGTAAAAAATCTCAAGATGATATTCAAAAGCTTACAGATGAGTTTGTTAAGAAGATTGATGAGATGGTGCGCCATAAAGAAGAAGAGGTAATGAAAATCTAATGAAAGCACTTGACATTAGACAGATTTATGAAGATGCAAATGCACTGCTAGAAGGACATTTTTTATTAAGTAGTGGCAATCATTCTGATCACTACTTGCAGTCTGCTAAAGTGCTTGAGAATCCAAAAATTGCAAGTATGCTTGGCGAGGCATTAGCAAAAGAAATTGTGCAAGCTGGTATTGAAGTGGAGGCTGTTTGTTCGCCAGCACTTGGCGGGATTCTCGCAGGCTATGAGCTTGCAAGAGCACTTGGTGTGCGCTTTATTTTTACCGAACGAGTAGAGGGTCAGATGCAATTGCGTAGAGGTTTTAGTGTAAAAAATGGCGAAAAAATAGTTATTTGTGAGGATATTATCACAACGGGGGGTTCAGCTTTAGAATCTGCTCGTTGTATCGAGTTTTTTGGTGCGAATGTAGTGGCGTATGCAGGGCTTGCAAATCGTGGATTCTGTGTGCGAAGTGGTACAAAAGGTACAAAAAAACCAGAATGCCGCCTACCAGATGATAAACCGCTTTTTGCGTTAGAAGATTTTATATTTACTATGTATGCGCCCAATGAATGTCCAATGTGCGCATATAGCAATGCTATTAAGCCTGGATCAAGAGGCAACTAAGTTTCATAAATAAGACTAATAATGAATCGCCACTCTGCACAAAATCCTAAAAAACATAGATGGCGCACTACAAAAAAATATCTCCACACCAACAAAACCACTCAAACACAAAAATCTTTTTCTATGAATCCAAGACGTATAGCCCAAGAAGTTTTTCTCATTCGCAGGCTTAAGGCATTTTTGACAGATATTTTTATGATTTATATGCCTATTTTATATCTTGTTACATACTTGATTTTGGGAGGTGCGCAGGCTTTTAGGGATAATCAACTTGCGATATTTTTGTGCTTTGTAGTGTATGCCTTAATTTGTTCAATTTTTATTGCTATAAGTGGAAGTACGCCAGGGCTTAAGTATGTTGGACTAAAGCTTGTGCGTGCTTCATCATTGCATAAACTATCTATGACATTTCCCAAGGATCTTGCAGAATTTAATAAGCTAGACCATACCATACAATACAATCGGCACACAGAATCTATACAATATGAGCGCGTAGGGTTTTTTAGGGCTTTTGTTCGAGTATTTTTGTGGGCTTTTTGGTGTGCTTTACTTATTGGAATGATAAGCCCATTTTTTGTAAAAAGCCATCGGTTTTTGCACGATATTATGAGTGGTACGATGTTGGTAGAGTCTAAATAAATGTTGTTTTTTTAAGTTGCTATGGTTGCTTTTTAATCGCGTCTAAAATATCATAGATATTATCAATTTTACCTCCTAATATATTTGAGAAATTTTGTATTCCATAGTTTTTTGTGAAAAGTATAGGTCTGCCATCATCAACTTCGTTATTAGCACTGATTATTTTAACTTCAAAGAGGCTTTCTTTGTATATGCATTCTTCCAGAATTGGCATATAGCGTTTTGCATCATAGATCATATAGGGGTAGTAAGATTGTTTTTTGTAGTTTTGGAGTCTTTGATAAGCATTGCAGTAGTTTTGCGTATCCAGCCAACTTGTATGAGGAGTGTAGCGTACGTGGCTTAGAGTATAGAGTTCCTTGTGGAATTCTACTTGAATATTATTTGGTGGAGTATTGTTATTGTGTTTTGGATTTTTTGCAGGAAATGGCATAAGAGAGAAAAACGCTCCATCCATAATCGTGATGCTTATATTGTGCAACACATCAGGTATTTGTATAAGTGCCATTTCTGTAATTTCGGCTTTGAGTGGCAAAAGGGGCAAATTAGAATTATATAAAAGCGTGTTAAGTCCAGCATAGGTACAATTATATACTATACTAGATTCCAGGACATCACCATTTTCTAGCATAATTTGTATGCCACTTTGTGCTTTACTTACACATTTAGCTATTGTATGGTAACGCACTTGTATTTTGTATGCTTGCAACTTTTCTAAAAGCATATTTTTTATGATAGTACTATCAAAGGCATACTCACGTACTAAAAAAACTTCTTCAATGAGATCTTTGTTAAAAAATGCCTTAATATGAGGGGGAGCAATTTCAATTGGGGCATTCATTTTGTCAAAGATATGAAAAAATTGCTTTGCACTTGTTTTTGAACCAATACTTGCTATTCCATAGTATTTTAAAAAGTCTTGTTTGATTGCACTTTGAAAATCTTTACAAAATACATTAAAATTTGACAATGAGCTAAAGGCTGTAAGCAGACTTCTTGGATAGTGATAACCGCTATGTACGCGTGCTTGATTACAAAAGCTTGCCCTTTGTAGAAGCTCTCCTTCTTGCTCAAGAATGAGAATCTTTTTGTGCTGTTTGATAAGCTCTAAGGCTATCATACATCCATAAAAGCCGCCACCTATTATCACAACATCATAGCGCATAGTGGTTCCTATTTTATATTTAAGATTATTTTATTTGGCATTGTTCCATAAGCTTTAATATGCGTAGGCAAATATTGCAATGCTTCGCATAAGACATCATATACGGCGCATTGCAAATGCAAGAGTTTTGTTCATCAAGCATTGTTCTACATAGAGCTAGCGTGTGGATAATATTGTTGTGCTCATCGAAATTAAAATATTTTTGTTTCCCTTGTTTGATATAGCATAGGGGTCTATGGGCTAGCATATCAAAATGCAGCTCTCCTTGTTCTCCATAAATATGGATTTCGCGTCTTTTTTGCTTTGATTCTAGGTTGCAATGTATTAAAATAGGGCATTCTGATGTTTTTAGGTGCAAAGAGATATCATAAAGACTATTATATTTGCAGGATTCTAGAACGAGATGTTCAAACAGTGATACAAAAATACTAAGTAAATGTACGCCAAGCACTTCTAATGCGTTTTCATTATCATAGAATCTTCCGTATTGTGTAATATAAGATTCTATGTTGTTTAGTTTTCCAAGAGAGCCCAAGAGGCTATGGATTTTTTGAATTGAAGGTGAGACAAGATAGATATAGTCCGTATAGATTTTTAGCTTTCTTTTGTTTGCTTCATCATAGAGGTCGTTAAGTTCTTGGCTATTTTTGCAGGTTGGTTTTTCTATAAAAACACAAAGGTTAGATTCAAGGCATTGTTTGCTAATTTCATAGTGAGAATCCAGTGGTGTTGCAACAAAGGCTATATCTATATTGTGTGGGATTTGTGCATTTGTAAAATTTCTGCCATAGATTCCGCACAGATGGTAAAATGGACTTTTTACAAGATAACTTTCTAGTATTTTGCCCCAATAGCCATATCCAATGAGAATTGAGCGAAGAGATTTGCTCATAGCTTACCTTTTATGCGAATAAGAAATAATCTAAAAATCTCACGCATATAGCTTAACGATAAGGATATGATTTTAACTTTTGAATGTCTATCGTCTCGCCATACTATTGGTATTTCACGGATTGGTATCCTGCAGTACTGTGCTACGATAAGCATTTGCGCACAGTAAAACCAGCCGTTATCATCATAGCACCTAGCAGTGATGGTTTGGGCTGTTTTGATTTCATAGAATTTAAATCCACACATCGCATCACTAAAGTGCGTGTTAAGCACAAAGCGCAGTATGAGATTGAGCCCTCTTGAAGTTATTTCTCGCTTTAGGCTTCTACCTATTACCTCTGAATCTTTTAATAGCCTTGATCCAACCACAATTTTTTCTCCACCACACAGCAGCTCATAAACTTTTTTAAGATGTGCTAGATTTGTGGATAAATCAATATCCATATATCCAATAAAGGCACAAGGATTTTTTCTTGAGAGATTGTGTAAAATACCTTTCCTAAGGGCTATTCCTACTCCTTTTTGCGAGATTGACAGATAGTCTATGTGGGTGTATTGTGAGCATAACTTTTTGGCAATAATTTTTGTGTTGTCTGTTGAGCCATTATCAACTATAGTGAGATAGTGTGGGATAGAAACAGAATCTAAAAAAGTTTTTATTTGGTGTATATTTTTTGCCAGACATTGCTCTTCGTTCAATACGGGCAGAATAATATTTAATGTTTGCATTATGAATCTTTGATGTTTTTTTGGTTGGTATGGAGGGTAATGTTACTTGTTTCATCGATAATTTGATAAGCGTCTTTGCGTTTGAAATGTAACAAAATTGCGCGCATATATTCGCCAAAAATTGCTAGAGTCAAAAAGAGACAAGATTGCATAAGTGTCATATAGAGAGAGTTTGATGTCCAGCCGCTTTCTATGTTTGGAGTCTGCAAAAAAGCCAACAAAATATAAAACATATACAAAAAATTTACTACCGCCATACTTAAAGAAGTTACTGTAGCTAGTCGTAAAAGTTTATAAGAATTTTGAAAGACTATATCAATGCCAAGATTTATGGCATCAAGGAATTTTTTTGGTTTGTCTGGCTTAAGTGGTGTAAATAAATATTCATATTTTTTAAAACTTGGATCAAATGTAATAAATCGTAAGAGTTTAATATTTTCGTCTTGTTTTAAAAGAAAATGGATAACCTTGCGATTAATAACACAAAAATCACTGTATGTTGGTTGAATTTCATCTTTTGCGCAAAGTTGCATTATCAAATAAAAAGCTTTTGAAACCATTGTTTGGATAAGACTTTGTTTTTTGGTTGTACGAACTCCTACGACAATGTCATAATTTGGCGTTTTTTGAAGCAAGGCAAGACAATCTTTGATGCTTTGGGTTTCTAAGTCCATAAAGAGTAGATAATCACCTATGCAATTTTGCAGAAAGACATAATAATACATTGAAGAATCTATGGCTTTTACATCAAGTATCCGCAAATGTGGTGCGAATTGCAGTTGTGGTTGTTCTAAGAGATTGGTTTGGTTGTGGAGTTGTGAGAAGTCTATAAAATCATTGTATTTCGGGGGGGGGGGGGGAAATTACTTTGAACATAGGATTAATAAGTATAACTTCGAAATAGGTATAATGTACTTTGAGGGATCTAATAAGATTCTGTAAGGTACTGATTGTAATGGATTGGTTAAGAATTGCGATTGAAAAAAGAGTAGTTCCTTGCAACATACTTTACCTCGTTTAGATTTTATGTGCTTGCATTATAGCACAATGATTTGTTGTGCAGTCAAGATCTTTTGTGCTGCCTTACACCTTATGTATAGGCGTGTCAAACAAGATATTGGCTTTGGTGCTAGTTCTGTTATACTAGCTGCCAAATGTACTCGTACTTCTTGATGTTGTGGATTTTTGTGCATTATTACCAAAAAAGCCACTCTTTGCATTACTTGGTGTATTCCCTGATCTGCTGCTTGTGGCGTTTTGTGCTTTGTTGAAGCTATTGGCACTACGTTCGTAGGCTTGAGGAGATTTATAGCCGCGCTGTTTGTTCTGCTGATAGTTTGGGTTATTAAATAGTTTGTTGCCTATATAGCTTCCTAGTAATGCTCCAGCAGCACTCGCAAGAATCGCGCTTCCAAGACTCATTCCGCTACCTTCTCCCCCGCCACTTGGTGCATTAACAAGTTCGCTCGTACCATTATCAATTTTGACTTCCTCTTGCTTGATCAAAGCGGCAACTTCATCATCACTTAGCACGCGCTCATTGCCATTTCTATCATGCACAATAATGCGTGTTGTCGCACTGGGATATTCTTCGAGTACTTTATAGCTACCATTTTCTTGTTCTTCAAGGACGACAAATGCCCCATTTTTAACTGCTTGCCGGGTTGTTTGGACTGCTTCTTGTGAGCTAGAATTAGTATCGCACCCTGTGATAACACCCACAACTAAAGCGGATAGCCCACCAATCATCGCAAAATCAGAAATCTTTCGAAAGTGTTTATTCATCATAGTCTCCTTTGTGGTTTAGCGTACCATTTCATAGACAAATGGCACTGCATCAATTAGTGTTTTTACCTGATTTGTTACTTGTGCAACTTCTTTGATGTATTGTTGATTTTGCGGACTTGGTTTATGGGCTCTTGAATAGATAGAGCGTAAAAGCTGAATCTGGTCTTTTGGGGTTTTTAGCTCTCGGATTTGGGCTTGTATTTCTGCAGCTTTTTGCAGAGAATCCTCACCTAGCATTCCTATTGGAATCATTACTACACTACTTTTTTCAAGTCTAGATTCTATACGTGCAAGTTCTTCTTGACAATGCACACACATAGGATCTGAGACGATGTAAGTACGATTATTGTTAGCACCTTGTATTGTAATGGCATATTCTTTTGGGATAGCATTAAATAGAGCATTAAGCTTTGCGGAGTTTTCTATTTTGAAATTATAAGAAGCTACATACGCAAGCTCTTGGGCGACTCGCTGCATATCAGTATTATCTGTGCTAAAAAATGTATTAACAACGCTAATGTTTTTTTCTTTTTCATCACTAAGTAGTAGTGTCTGATAGCCATTTACTTTATCTTTTACGATAAGAATATATAATTTACTATTCAAGGGTTCAAATTTCACAAGTTCGAGGGAGCGTTTTGTTTTAGATTCTAAAAGCTTTATCGCATTCTCGCCAGCCCCATACGCTCCACTACTAAGCCCCATACACAAAACAAATACAAACAATTGCTTCATCTATATCCTTTGTCAAATAAATGCAATCATACCACAAAAACACAACTCAAAAGCAATAAGTCGCACTAGAATATGGCTTAGATGTATGCCTAGATTCTGGGCGTATTTTTCATTTGCAAATCTCCAGTTAAGTATAAATTCAATCGAAATGTTCTAGCATTTTGTCCATACCAAATAGGAGAAATACAAGCAATGATTATTCGAAAATCACTTAAGATCATTGGGCTTGCTAGCGTTGTCATTACTATCTTAGTACTTGTTTATGTATTTGGGTATGGGCTGTTTGTCCCTTACTCATTGCAACCAAGTTATTATGACTTCAAAGCACTATGCAACCTCAACGCCCTTCCAGATAATAAAGAAAAATACAACAGAATCTTAAATGTTTTTGATATGGATCTTGAAAGCCTTAACTATAAAGTTTTGAGCGAGTATCTAAACAATCCAAAATACCGAGAATCTAAAAATACTCTTACCTTATTCTACGAAAGAGATAATACCCAATACTATCCATACTATACGCACAGAGATTCACGCGAAATCACAGGCGCTATCACCTATGGTTCTAGATTCTCTTATTCGTTTTTATACCCAAAAGATGAGGATCGCCCTTATCATATTCCAGAAACATTATTGAACAAACATAGTCGCATTAAGGCAGCAAGGATTACTATCACCTTTAGCGAAAAAGAAATAAGCAAGGATTCTATCATCGCAATGGATATGGAGCTTCTTTGGGGCGCAAGAAGGTATTACTATAGTATTGATTGGTATACTCCAAAGAGACAAGAAGATATGCTTTCTTGTGCCAAGCTTACAAGGCGAGGTTGAGTATATAAGCTGTACAAATATCTTATTTATCTTAGTATGGCTAGATCCTTACAACACAGTTGTAGCAAAACCATAGAAGATGAAATACATAATTGGTGTTATGTGTTTTGTGCAGGGGAGATTGATTATTTTAGTTTGACTATAGTAATTCTATGCTACGTAGATTCCCTATTTGCACTCAAAGGCTACTATGGTAGTTCGATTTTTATAAGCTCGTTCTTTGCGGTTATATACAGCACTGATTTTTTAGCCTCATCTTCTCCAAAAGCTAGATTACTCACGACATTTCCTAGTACAATTTCGCCAAGCAGCATACCTTGTGGAGAAAACACCAAGATTCCTCTTTTGCCACTTGCCCATACATTGCCCAAAGAATCTACCTTGATTCCATCAGGAAAACCCTCCTTGAAGGTCGCAAACACGCGCTCTTCACTCAAATTTTTATCCTGTCCTAGTGTATAAGCAATAATTTGTGCGTGCAATGTAGAATCCTTGGTGTTATATGCTCTCTGAGAATCTGCAATATAAAGAGTTTTTTCATCAGGAGAAAGAGCTAAACCATTGGGAGCTTTAAGTAGTGGCGTATGGAGGCGCACAAGTTTTTTATTCTTGGGTGTGTAGCGATAGACATATTCTCCATCTTGTTCTATCTTGCCACCATAACTTTCTTGTGTATTGTTTATCCCAAAGGCTGGATCGGTAAAATATATATCTCCATTGCTATGCACGATACAATCATTGGGACTATTGAATTTCTTACCCTGATAAGAATCTACTAGTATATCCCATTTACCATTTTCGAATCGCTCAATACTTCTTTTGCCATGTGAGGCAGCGATGAGGCTGCCATTTGTATCAAGTGTATGTCCATTTTGGAAATGTGAGGGAGAGAGATACACGCCTACACCCCTATTTTTCTCATAGCGCAAGACTTTGTTTGCCTTAACATCGCTAAAAATAAGGCTTTTATCAGGCAACATAATAGGACCTTCTAACCAAATTCCCTTATCATAAAGAACAAAAGCTTTAGCCTTTTTATCAATGAGTTTATAAAAGCTCGCATCATAGGCTTTGATCTGTACATCTTTAGTGCGTAGAGTATAATCTTGCGCATAGATCTTAAGTGCCGCAATAAGAGTAAAACAAAGGCAGAATCTAGCATATAAAGTGCGCATAGCAACTTCCTAAATAAGGCATAACAAGAATTTTGACAACAGCATTATAACACTATGTAATTGCGCTATGATAACTTTATGATATTTGTAGTTTTGTTCCCAAGTTATTTAGTTAAAACATTAAGCGCACACCAGCACTACCACCGATATTATAGTATCCGCTATGGTAGGCTTGCGCAAGCAGGGTCGCCATAACCTCTAGTCTGCTATTGATAATAAAGTTTGCCCCACCAAAAAAATTACCAAAAAATTCGCTTGGATTCTCAGTATTTAAGATCTGGTTACCCATAGTAATCGTATAGTTTTTTCCAAATACTGGTGCGCCGCCTACCCCCTCTACTGCTATAAAAAGACTTCCTTGTGTAAAAATCTTTCTATACTCTATTCCAAGCGCACCATAAAGACTTAAAAAACTATTAGAATCCATACCAAGCGCCATAGTGCCAGATTCTCTAAAAGCAGGCGTATGATAAAATCCACCAAATGCGCCAACATAAGGCTTGATACTATGTTTATTCCCAAACTCTTTTCTTAAGCCAAGTCGCGTTTGTATGGCAAAATTATGGAGGCTATATGCACCGGCTTGGGTTAGATTCTGCCCACTAAGACTAAAGCTTTTTGTATAATCTGTAAAGGCATTGCCATAGTGTATGAGTGTATCAAGCTCCAAAGATTGTGGCAGATACACTCTCCCATAACCACCAATATACCAATCAATACTATCTAATTGCATAATACCATTGAGAGAGCGCTTTTTTACGCTTGCTACCACTCCACCAAAGAACTGATCACCAAATCGTCCATCATAACCAAGGTTTATCCCATAGCTTGACCCGCTAGAACCTTTATGCGCATTGTATCCAACCAAAGCATTGACATAAAGGCTGTGTTGCTTCTGTCTTGTATCAAAAAATGGAATCCTGTAATCATTTCGGGTTTTGTAGGAGATATTTTGAGCGAAATATATTTTTTTGTTTTCAAGATTTGCGTATGTTTGCGTAATGCGCCCAAGCATAGTATATTGCACATTGGAAGCTTCTATGGCTCTGTATTGTTCTTGTATGTCTGCAATTTGTGTTTGTATAGTTTGTGCAGCATTGTCTAAATCGCTTTGTCTAAGGATTATGTATTCATTATCAAGTGCATTTGCAATAGCCCCTCTAAGCCCACTAGTACCACTACTTACCTTGTGTAAGGCGATAAAATATTGATTACCATTTTGTTCTATGCGTGCGCTGTATCTGTCGCTAAATAAACCACTAGAATCTGTAATACTAATAGCGCTTGTGTTAATCCCGCTTACATTATTAGATTCTAAAAATAAATATCTCAAATCATTTGTTTTTTTCAAGGTCCCACCTAAACTAAATCCAACATTGCCATTAAGACTAATGCTTGCTGCGCTAATAACCCCAAAGCCACTCCCAGCACCTATAAAATTTGTTGTGCTACCAGATTCTGAAACAAAGCCACTTGTAGCTTCTATGCGCGCGCTGCCTGTGAGGTATATATCGCTATTTGCACCATTAGTGATACTATTGGCTTTGAGTGTGGCATTTTCTAATCGCACACTAGAGCGATATGCTCCTCCTTCCGCATTAGAGCTAAAAGCACCACTCACATTGATCACTGCCCCATTAGAAGCCTCAACATATCCTATACCATAACATACGCCATAAATAGCATTGCTACATCGCTCACCATTAGTAAGATTCCCAGCAACATTGAAGCTTCCACCCTCTACTTGTAAGAGTGCGCTTTGTCTTGCGCCATTTTGCATAACATTGTAATAGCCGATATTGTGGAGGTTACCTGTGATTGTGGTAGTTCCGCCTGTTTGTCGAATATATCCGCCGTTCGTGGAATTGCCAGAGGTGGGTTTGTTATGGCTATAGACATCACTATTTATTGTTAATGTGCCTCCATTATTAAGAATGCTTGGGGCATTGCCCATAGTGGTGATAATAAAGCGCGTTACTCCATTAATACTCATACTCCCGCCATTTTCCACGATGAGCCTTCCGCCATCAAGAATGCTTAATGTATTGACATCATTTATCGCTATATTGCCACCATTGGCATTAATACTACCACTTATGATAAATCCTCCGCTACTCCCTGTACTATCAAGATTCATAATGAGATTGCTCCCAGAATAGACACTTATAGTATTGCCAGAGTTATGATAATACTGCATATCTGAACCCGTAGAGGAAGAGTTAGTATTTGGGTCTTTTTGTAGGATAATAGTGGAGCTGCCACCATTTGTGCGATACTCGAAATTTGTGCCACCATTGACACCAAAATTATTGCCCCTAGTTGTAGGAAAGCTTGGATCTCTTTTTAGCAATATCGTGTGCCTCTCGCTATTTGCAAGGGTTGCACTAGAATCCACAATGCGCCCCTCCCATTCATTTGAAATCGCAATAGCACATTGAACAGCCAAAAAAACACTCATAAGAAATCGCACGTGCTACCCCAACGTTAAAAGATTTATTCATATCAGATTATACAGCACAAATCGAATAAGTAACCAAATATTAAAATAGCTCAGGTCATAAAGCCATTTAGGGCTTGAAGAATCTAGTTGATATCACAAAGAGTAAAGCGCACTCATCGCACGCAGTTATATAAAATCACTAAAGCCAGCCAAAAGACTAGCTTTTAGATTCTATGCCTTTTTCTCGCTTACGATATTGACTATATTATCGCCTACCATAACAGCGATTTTCTCCATAAACTCCGCTGGAGAGGTGAATCCCACGCACGAGCAGTTAATCTCGCCTAGCACATATTTATCCTTGCCATTTGTATCTGTATCAAGGATAAAGTCCGCTGTCCAAATCAGTGGCAAGTCGTAGTTACCGAGTTTTGTGCGAATCTCTGGGAGTTGTGCCAAAAACCAATCAATAAGCGCTTGCCAATCTTTTGGCTCATCGTAGCGGTATTTTGCCCCGCTAAAGAGTGTCGCAGAAAACGCATCGCCACCTTCAGCTGGTTTTTTATGCACAACATACACAGGTGTTTTATACAGCATTAGGATTCTAATCTCACCCTCTTTGATACGCGGTAAGAAAGTCATATCCACAAGCATACCATTATCGCCTACCAAATAATGCTCACAAAAATCCATAAACTCGCCAAGTCTTCGTTCCTCTGTGTGATTGTCCTTAGCTTCGGTGCAGATGATTTTGGTATCAAGCGGGAGTGAATCTAGCTTGCCATACTCACTAGCAGATTCTAATCGCACACGCCAGATTCCCTCGCCTGTGGAGCCGCGGTTTTGCTTTAGCACGCGTTCGCCTTTGGCTAGAGTTTTTGGGAAAGTCTTTTTAAAATCGTGCTTATCACTCCATACTACGCCAATTCTCTTCGCCTCTGCGGGGTCATAATACGCATAGGTATCGCTAGGCACAAGCTGTGTATCAGCTAGCTTGGTTAGTGCGTCTTTAGCACCATAGCCTATCATCGCATCGGGATGAGGCATACCCACGAGCCCAGATTCACACAGCTTTCGCAACACATCAAAGTAGAGCTTTTCCTCTTTGAGGTTGCCCGGATTGACACGCGAGACATAGCCATCAGCGGTGTTTTTGACATGCTCATAGATTTTGTTTCGCTCTGCTTCATCACGCAAAATCTCATCGGTAAAAAACACCACTTCCGCATTCCAGCCCTTAGCTTTTAGCGCATTTACCATCGGCATAGTATCTTTTCTGTATCCATCAGGTCCCTTGTCGCTGCCACCTTTTGCCTCGAAAAACACGATGTTCTTTTTCATTGTAAAACTCCTTATACGTGAAATACCTTGAGGATACTACAACTCCTATAAAAACTCTATTAATTTCTTAGAATTTTTGAAGTTTTTACTATGCTAAAATCTAAAGCGGTACACCGATACTTTATCGATAGAGTTATACCTTTCTTGTCAAGACACTAAAACAGAGGTTAAGTAGTAGGATAAACACAAAAAGTACCACTCCACAGGCTATCAAGACTTCTCGATGTAGATCTTGTGCATATCCAAGCTCAAGGACGATATTTGTTGTAAGTGTTCGGAATCCATCAGTGATAGATTCTGGGATCATTGCTTGATTGCCAGCAACAATAATGACTGCCATAGCCTCTCCAATAGCACGTCCCATACCAAGAATCACGCTCGCTAAAATCCCACTTTTAGCATCGCGTAGTAGTACAAAAAACACTGCACGCTCTTTACTCGCTCCAAGTGCAATAGCACCCTCATAATAGGCTTGTGGTACAGCTTCTATACTAGTTTTAGAAATAAGAATAATCGTTGGTAAAATCATAAGCCCTAGCAAAATACTTGCTGTGAGTAGCCCTTTACCACTTGTTTCAAAAGTATCACCTATAAAAGGCACAAGTACTACTAAGCCAAAAAATCCATATACAATTGAGGGAATCCCAGCAAGCAGCTCCACACAAGGTGTGAGTAGGGTACGCATTCTTTTGCCACAAAAACGCGCAAGATAGATAGCACTAAGTATGCCAATTCCAACCCCAAAGGCGATTGCAAGCCCACTAACAAGTAGGCTACCAATAATCATTGGAAAAATCCCAAACTCCTCACTAGAAGGTCGCCAAGTCATACCAAAAATGAAATCTACAAATCCAATGTGAGCAATTGTAGGAATTGCATTGCCAAACAAAAAGAAGCAAATCGCAAGCACTGCTATCGCACATAATGCCGCACAAATAGCAAAAAGCATACTCATAGAGCGCTCCATAATATTTGCTCGCATCTCTTGCGTGAAACCAGATACCTTTATTTGCTTAAGTGTTTGTAAAAAGTTTGCATAGCTTCTTGCAAAGATATGTTGTGTTTGACCAACTTGTGATTGTAGCTGGAGTTGCTGTGTGTTTTGTATTGGAGATGATGCTGCGGGTTTATTGTGTGGTAGTGTTTGGATAGAAGAAAAGCTCTTGCTAATTCTTTTTGCAATACGCTTATAATTACGCTGTGCTAAGTGGAATTGCACTTGGATTTTTGTACGCTGTACCTTGGTATGCTTACTTTTGCTTGTGGTGTTTTTATTGGAGTTGTTTTTATTTGGCATTGTTGCCCTTTGGTGTTGAGTTGGTAGCATTGTAGAGAGTGTGTGTAAAAACTTAAAATAATTTTGTAAAGTTTGTGTAAAGTATCTAGAATCTTTTGTTGTGAAATCTAACCATTACTTGCAGATCTTGGGTTTGTTGTAGTATAGGCTGGAATTTTAGATGAGTCATACCTATGCATAAACACAGTTACAACATATTTTGGTTTTAATAGAACAAGCAATACTGCAATAAATATTTAAATTTCTTGTGTGCCTATTGCTTCTGCTTTGGCATTGGCAATTAGTGGGTCAATGATCATATCTAGATTCCCAGAAAGCATAATCTCCTCAAGACTATAGAGGGTTACGCCAATTCTGTGATCAGTTAAGCGATTTTGAGGGTAGTTGTATGTGCGAATCCTCTCACTTCTATCGCCACTTCCGACTTGATCTTTGCGCGCTTGTGAGTTTTGTGCCATTTGCTCTTCAATTTGCGCTTCATAGATTCGAGCTTTAAGAATTTTCATTGCTTTGTCTTTGTTTTTATGTTGGGATTTTTCATCTTGCATAGAAACACTGATACCTGTAGGAATATGTGTGATGCGGACTGCAGAATCTGTCGTATTCACGCATTGCCCTCCGTGCCCACCAGCCCGAAATACCTCTATACGCAAATCATTAGGATTGAGCACCACTTCTACATCATCAACTTCTGGCATAATTGCCACTGTGATAGCTGATGTGTGTATTCTGCCTTGTGATTCTGTTTGTGGGACACGCTGCACTCGATGTGTTCCACCCTCGTATTTGAGTTTCGAGAAAGCACCCCCGCCTTTTATAAGTGCAATGATTTCTTTATATCCTCCAACATCGTTTTCGTTTGAGCTTATGATTTCAACTTTCCAGCCTTTAAGATCTGCATAACGACAATATGCTTTAAACAAATCCCCCACAAAAATACCCGCTTCATCGCCTCCTGTGCCTGCACGTAGCTCAAGATAGATATTTTTTTCATCATTAGGATCTTTAGGAATGAGTAAAACCTTGATACACTCTTCAAGTGCTTGCTTTTTAGATTCTAGAATCTTTAACTCCTCTTTGGCAAGCTCTCCAAGCTCTTTGTCTTCAAGCAAAGATTTGTTGTCCTTGATAGATTCTAGAATTGTAAAATACTCCTTGGCATTATGTGCTATCTCTTGAATGCTGCTTTGTTCTCTACTTAGCGCGGTGAGTTGTCTAACATCAGAGGTGATTTCTGGAGAAGCAAGTTTTGTAGTGATTTCATCATAGCGCGCAATGATTGGAGCAAGCGTATCACTTAGCATTTAGTGTCCTTAGTCTATCATTATCTGCCCACAAAGAGGCAATACCTTTGCAATTCGCAAAGTAAAATTATGTGAATGGCGTGGATTAAGCAGATTGAGAGAGTTTCTTAAGAGCAGCATTGAGACGACTAACTTTTCGGGCTGCTGTGTTTTTTTTCAAAACCCCTTTACTCACAAATTTATGCAGTTCTTTGTTGGCGATTTTAAACACTTCTTGTGCTTTAGAAATATCTTGACTAGCGATACTTTCGCGCACTGATCTAATAATATTTTTGATTCTTGTTCGGTAATAACGATTGCGTTCAGTGCGCTTGATAGTTTGTCGAATTCTTTTTTCTGCTGATTTATGATTTGCCATAGGCTTAATCCTTTTGTAAAAAAATTTAGGGCATCATTATGCCTAAGTTTTATTTAAAAGCAAATTAATTCATTAACTTGGGGTTGGAGGTTCTTAATGGGAGCAGCAACAAAAAACAAGCGTCAGCTTGCGCATGCTACAAAGGTCTTTGGCACTGATGGTGTTCGAGGTGAAGCAGGGTCGCATATCACGCCTGCTTTTTGTATCGAGCTTGGGATTGCAGCCGGACTTTATTTCCGGGCATTGGCACATAAAAACAAAATTCCTTTGACAAATAAAATTTTGCTTGGCAAGGACACACGTCGTAGTGGTTATATGATAGAAAATGCCCTTGTGAGCGCGCTTACTTCGGTGGGCTATGATGTAATACAAGTTGGTCCTATGCCTACTCCTGCTGTTGCGTTTCTCACGGCTGATATGCGTTGTGATGCGGGTATTATGATTAGTGCAAGCCATAATCCCTTCGAAGACAATGGAATTAAGTTTTTTGACCGCTATGGGTATAAACTTGATGAAGAGGCGGAATCTCAAATTGAACAAATCTACCTTTCAAAACAGATGCTTGCTAGCAGCTATAAAACTGGTCGCGAAATAGGCAGTTCTAAGCGTATCGATGATGTTGTAGGGCGCTATATTGTGCATATCAAAAACTCATTCCCAAAGGAACTAACCTTGCAGGGTTTGCGTATTGTGCTTGATTGCGCTAATGGTGCAGCATATAAGGTTGCACCAACTATTTTTAAAGAATTGGGTGCTGATGTTGTGGTTATCAATGATGAGCCAAGCGGCTTTAATATTAATGAACAATGTGGGGCTATGCACCCACAAGATCTAGCAAATGAAGTGGTAAAATACCGCGCAGATATTGGGTTTGCTCTTGATGGCGATGCGGATAGACTGGTGGTTGTTGATGATAAGGGTAATGTTGTAAATGGTGATATGCTTATTGGCGCACTTGGTGCTTATTTGGAATCCATTGGTGAACTAAAAAACAATACCATTGTTGCTACACAAATGAGCAATCTTGCTTTGGAGGAGTTTTTGAATGCGCGCAAAATACGTTTGGTGCGTTGCAATGTGGGTGATAAATATGTGTTTGATGCAATGAAGCAGCATAAAAGCAATTTTGGTGGCGAACAGAGCGGACATATTATTTTTAGTGATTATTCTGCTACAGGAGATGGGCTTATGAGTGCGATTGCAGTTATGGCACTTATTTTGCGTAGTAGGAAAAAAAGTCATATAGCTCTCCATCCTTTCGAGCTTTATCCTCAAAAATTAATCAATCTTAACATTACCACAAAACCACCATTAGATTCTATTAAAGGCTACAAAGAGATGTATAAGCGTATTGTGGATTCTGGTATGCGTACGCTTATACGTTATTCTGGTACGGAAAATAAGCTTAGAATTTTGCTTGAAGGCAAAGACATTACCACCCTTAGCTCTATGTGCGAAGAGGTTGAAGACTTCTTTCGTGCTGCGCTTGGGTAGTGATGGCAGAATCCAAAGAGGTATAGATGAAGCAACAAATACGAATAATGTTTTTGCTTGGGATTATTTTTTGTGTCATTGGGCTTGATCAGCTTATTAAATATGCCATTGTAAGCGGTTTTCGCTGGGAGAGCGAAATGCTTTCTATTGTGCTGGTTTTTAATGATGGTGTTGCATTTTCTATGTTGGCATTTTTGCAAGGCTGGTTGAAGTGGCTACAAATTGGATTGATCATTTTGATTGTTATGGTTTTTTTCTGGCAGCGCGATATGTTTAGGCAATATTGGGTAGGGTTTGGGTTTGTGCTTGGAGGAGGGATCTCAAATGTTATCGATCGTTTTAGATATGATGGTGTGGTGGATTATGTGTATTGGCACTATTGGTTTGAGTTTGCGATTTTTAATTTTGCAGATGTATGCATTGATGTGGGTGTTGGCATATTGTTAGTGCAGTGGTTTTTCTTCGAACGCAAGAATGCCAAAAGTAGCAAATAACATAGATTCTAGATTTAACGGATTTTATGCTTGGATAAGTGATGTAGGGGATTTGGTAGAATAGGGATTTCAACATACCACTTAAGATAATTTTTACCTTCAAAAACTTTATAACAAATGAAACTAAGCCCTAGTAAGCTGAACATTTGTAGTAAGCCCTGTATTGGTTATATTCACTTTATTGTAGTGATCAAAACTTTTAATTAAGATTCTTAATTAGGTTTTATTTTGTAGGATTCTGTCAAAAGGAGCGATTTCATTTTGATCAAGCATTTGCTTAAGCATAGAGAGCGTTTGATTAATTAGCTGTTTTTCTTGCTCTGGTTTGATGTTTTGGTATGGGGTTGTTAGGAATATGTAGCGTTTGTTATGGGTTGCCCACCGCCTTGTGTCGTATTCGGGATAGAGTGCGATTGTTGGCACTCTCTGATTGCAAGCAAGATGGATTGTACCAGTACTTGGGCTTATAACACAGCTGGTATGAGCAATGAGTGCTACAAGATTAAGCAAATCTGTATCGTTGTAAAAAATCATAAGCTTTGAAATAAGCGCACCTATCAAGCTGTTTTTGCTCGTATGTGAGGATTCAGGAATGGGGGGGGAGGAGAAGATAGGCGTAGATTTGCCTGAATGTACATTATATATGCGTATAGCGGTACTTATTTGCTCCACATTGGATTGGCAGAATTTTGCTAGCGTTTCAAGAAATAGAGTATGCATCGTGCCAAAAGTTACTACAAGTGGTATGCAGTTTGGAAGTTGCGCTATGGCTATTATGAGTTGGATATAGCCTGATAGGGTGAGTGAATAAGGACAGGAGTTGTTGAAAGGATTTATCATAATAACATAGTCTGTAGGTGCGACGTGGTTGTTAAAAAAATTTTGCACAATATTTTTGTGTTCTTGTGAAAAGCCAATTTTTGCTTGGCTTAAATCAATTGTGTTAATTAGCCTATCATAACGTTTCTTTTGAATGCGTCGTACATAGCTTAGGAGGATCTGTCGCTCGTCTAGTTTTTTGTATTTTTTAAATGTATAGATAGGCACACTACGACAACGCAACGAAAGAAAGCTTAAAAACTTGGTTGCGCAAATGATGTGTTTGGCATTTGTACGCAAGACAAAACTGATGTGATAGCTTTTGGCATTGCTAAGAATAAGGTAGTCGCATTTAGCGTGATTTATTGATTCTAGCTCAAGAGGTTGTATTTCATCGACAAAATCACAGAATCTAAGAAGATTTTGCATTGTGGGATGTGCAAATATGATGAGTTTGCACGTATAAATATGTTTTAGTGCATAGAATGCCTCAAATCCTATAGCACATTCACCTACACCCTGTTGGATAAATGCAAAGCCAATGGTGCTATATTTAGTTTGCATATAAATCCTTGCAAAAAGAATTGTTATAGCAGAATCTCACGTGCAAGCGCAAAATTACCATTAGCCATAACGTGAAATTTATTATGAGCTTTTGTGAGTTGGTCAAAGAGTGTTTTTGAGAGATCGATACCCACTTTATGCTCCTCGATCTTGGGGTTTTTACTATTATGCGCTTTTTCTAAGCGGGCAATCCATTCTTGTGGAATATAGACACCGGGTAGTTTATCGCGTAAAAAGATTGCAGTTTTATAGCTAACCACAGGGAAAAATCCAAGAATCATTGCTGTGTTTGTACCTAGTGTGCGGTTTGCAAGCGCAAGATTCTCAAGCAAATCATATGCAGACTCTATGCTATACACAGGCTGGGTAAAAAGCCCGCTAAGTTCAGAATCTTGAGAATCTAGTAGGCTACTTTGAATTTTTTTGATAATTTTGTTTTGCAGGGTTTGAGGGTTTAGCGCATATGAATTGATCGCATTAAAATTATAAATATGTTTTGGAATGGTTTTTAGCGGTTTGGCATTAAGATCTAGACCACTATTAAGCCTTGTGATAATACCATTAAGCTTTGTGGAATTGCTTTCAAAAACGCCTTTTGATTCTCTACTATCACCAAGCTTGATAGGATCACCCGTAAGGCTCAAAAACGCTCGCAAACCAAATGCATTCGCCCCAAGAACCTCACCACATAAGGCAATCGAATTTCTATCGCGCATAGATAGTGTGCAGATAAGGGGCTTTAGGAGTATGTTTTGAAAGATAATGCTACTAAGGATTGATGAGGGTTTAAAACGCGCTAAAGGAGAATCTGTACAAACAAAACCATCAAATAAATTGCTGTCTCTAATTACTGCAAGTTTTTCTTGGTCTGCAATCTGCGCACCCACGCTTGGTGTCAGCTCAAAGCTAATAAAACGCTTTTGTTCTTGTCGTAGATCTTGCAAGGTTGTATCAATAAGTGTATCTAATGCGTTTGGTTGCGGTGCATATAACTTTTGCATAATGGTACCTATGGAATCTAACTAGATTCTGCAAGCACCCATTAAAGGGTGTCGCGGATTTGCTTGGTAGCTTCTACCATATTTTTAAGACTTGGTTTGACTTCTTCCCATTTGCGTGTTTTGAGTCCGCAATCTGGATTTATCCATAATTGTCCTTTTGGAAGCACTTCAAGTAGGGCTTTGATTTGTGATTTTATCTCTTCTACGCTTGGGATTCTTGGGCTGTGGATATCATATACACCTGGACCAACCTCGTGTGTGTAGCCCACTTGTTTGAAGACTTTGAGTAGTTCATTGCCACTGCGCGCGGTTTCTATGCTGATAACATCAGCATCCATTGCTTCAATGGTTTTAATAATATCATTAAACTCGCTATAACACATATGTGTGTGGATTTGCGTGTTTTTGTGCGCTACTGCTGTGGCGATTTTGAAGCTCTCTAGCGCCCATTGTTCATATTCTTTGATATTTTCAGTACGCAATGGATAACCTTCTTTGAATGCTGCTTCATCAACCTGGATAATTGTAACACCAGCATTTTGTAAATCATCGATCTCATCAGCGATGCCTAGCGCAATTTGTTTGCACACAAGTGATCTAGGAATATCATCACGTACAAAACTCCAATTTAGAATTGTTACGGGACCTGTTAGCATACCTTTCATAATTTTCTTTGTGAGGCTTTGGGCATAGGTGATCCATTCAATCGTCATAGGATTTGGACGCGCAACATCGCCATAAATGATTGGGGGTTTGACACAACGACTTCCATAGCTTTGTACCCAAGCATTTTGACTAAACACAAAGCCACTCATCTGCTCACCAAAATACTCTACCATATCATTACGTTCTGGTTCGCCATGCACAAGTACATCAAGTCCAATCTCCTCTTGAAATGCAACACATTCTTGTATGTATTCTTTAATACCTTTTTCATAGACACTTTTGTTGATTTCGCCTTTTTTATATCCGAGACGTAAAACACGGAGCTCTGGTGTTTGCGGAAAAGATCCGATCGTAGTTGTAGCAAGATCTGGGTATTTGAGCGTTTGACGTTGCGAAGCTATACGATCTGCAAACGGTGCATCTCGTTCAGTTTTAATAGGAGATGCAAGACGTTTATGTACAGCTTGGTTGTGGATTTTTTCTGATGTGGAGCGCGCATTGATAATGGCTTTGTTTTGCGCAAGGAGATTTTGTATTTCTTCACTTGTATCGCCACGAAAAGCAGAATCTAAAATAAGGAGCTCGCGGATTTTATCCAATCCAAACGAGAGCCAGGAGAGGATTTCTTTGTCCATTCTGTGCTCACTTGCTTTGCTAAAAGGAGCGTGTAAGAGCGAGCAAGAAGAGGAGATGACGATACGATTTTTGGGGATATGTGTTGCAATTTGTTCAAGAAGTGCGAGTTTAGATTCTAGGTCAGCAACCCAAATGTTGCGTCCATCAATCACACCAGCAAAGAGTACTTTATTGCTTTTAGCAAATTTAGATAGGATCTCTATGTTGTTGCTTCCTGCGACAAAATCAAGCCCTAAGCCATAAATACTAGATTCTAGCAGAATCTCACTTGCTTCGTTGCTATGTTCAAAAAAGCTTGTAACAATAGCTTTGATTCCTTTTTCGGCGATAGCATCATACGTGGGCTTTAGTAGTGAAAAAAACCGTTCATCAACTCCACGTGCTAAAATTGGCTCATTAAATTCAATCACCACTTCAGAATCTAGGTTCTTTAATTCATCAAGCAAAGTAAAATAGGCGTTTTTAACATTGGCAAATACACTTGCAAAATCGCCTTGTGTGATTTTACTAAGTGCAAGGAATGTAAAGATTCCAATGAGGCTAATCTTTGGCTTAAATCCAAGTGCTTTTGCTTCTTTGTACTGCGAAACTATGCTGCTTGCATTGACCTTATAAATATCATGTATGCTAAGTTCTGGTACAACATAGTGATAGTTTGTGTTAAACCATTTTGTCATTTCACAAGCTACACCGCTTTTATGTCCGCGCGCCATAGCAAAATATCCTTCTAATCCTCCAAGACTCGAGAATCTGGGAGGTTTTGCTCCAAGCGCATAAGCAAGATCTAACATATTATCATAGAGGCTAAAATCATTGACGCATACATATTCTAGATCTTTTTGTGCTTCCCAGTGGCGCGCACGCAATTCTTTGGCGACATTTTCTAATTCGGCTTGTCGTATCTTGCCACTCCAAAAACCTTCCAATGCCTTTTTTAATTCTCTGTTTTCTCCAATTCTTGGGAATCCAATAATTTGACTCATTGTTCCATCCTTTTTGTTGTTTGTATTTTTATGAGTTAGATTGTATATATTTTTAATAAACACAATATGTATTTGTAAAATTTTGTAGAAATTTTTTGCAAAATAGCACTGATTTTTTTGCAAAAAACCCTATAAAATGCATTATTTTCGATATTTGGTCAAAAAATATATAATAGATACAAAAAGTAACAAACACACATTGTGTTTATTTATTTTTACGTATTATAGTATGCGCTTTACCCTCTTGTATAGAACTCACAAAGAGATTTATAGATTATGACTTTAACCTAGAATCTACGTGTAACTAGATAGAAATGGACATAAAGGCAAGAAAATTTGTTTAGATTATAATTAATGGATTTTGAGCTTTAGTATTGAAAGAAGCAATAAGCATTTATGTACAAAGCAAGTGGCATCTAGCTTATATGTGAGTTGGCTAACAGCTGGGCTAGTTTTCTAAGCCGTTAGATTCTCTAGCAGGTGATGCTATGTGTAGCGATAAACTATATTCTAGCGTTTGTAGTAGAATCATTAGCTTCGTGCAAATCGATATTGTGGAATATCTTTTGCTTTTCCATTCAAAACTTTTTGGAGAATTTCGTGCGTCCCTTTGTATTTATACTCAGTATTTTGTATGTAGGATTTACTTTTTTGGGCTGCTCTATGAATCTTGTTGAGATGAAATATAGCTCAAGTCTTAAACAAAATTATCATCTTAACGTTAATGCACCCATTATTGTTGCCTATCATAAGGGCGATTTGCTAGCGGCTTCTTATATCCCGTTTGTTATAGAAATGCTTGGTAGGCGTGGGTTTAATTCGATTTATGTCGAAGGGCAGATTCCACTACACAGAGCGCGCAATATTATTTATGTGAGCCTTGTTAAGACAATGAAGTCATACCCTACTTCAAATGTCGAGTTTGTGCCAACAAAAATGCTTGATAAATCTTCTTGTATCAATTATGATGGAATGTATTATTGTCGTGAAGAAGTGTATCCTATCATTACTGGTTATTCTACATCGCTTAATCTCTCATCGGAGTATCATTTCATTATGGATTGGTATGATATTCCTATGAAAAAGCGGATTTTATATATTGATGGTAGTATTGGTGATGGACCCTGTATATTTGAAGGGATCTATCAAGACCTTATCTATCAGACGATTACGCGTATTGACTTTTCTCGCCCAGAGGTGTATAGCTATAATTCCGCGCTCTCTTACTATAACTTTAATTGCATATTGCAGCGCACAAAAACGTTAGGCACCAAGCGCTAAAGGCTTAAGCTCGCTTTTTGCGATATAGTTAGTTAAGGTTGAAGAGGTTGAAACTAGGGCTTTGGAAGGTTTAGAATAAACTATAAACTGAATCTACAAGGTTTAAGCCAAAATGCAGCTAAAGAGCTAGATTCTACGAGTTTTCACTAGATTCTGCTCTACTAGAAGCGCGATTAATGTTTGGACTAGATTCTCTCATAGATTTTTACTTAAGGCTTTGGATCTTTTAGCGTTATGATATAACACGATCCTGCTTTATGAATGTCTTGGTAGTGATTGCTAAGAAGCAGGGTGGATTCTGCGGGTTTGTCTTTGCACTCTAGCGCTCCATACCCACCAAATGGAAACTTTCGATGATTAAGAAGTGGTGGATAGGCAAAAAACCACCCTCCATACATAACACGCGGTATAAGTCTTTTTGCTATATTGCCATAATGCTTTGCATTCATAAATGGTTTTGCGGCGTTTGCATAGCCTATGCCTTGCTGTATTTCTATGGCGATATTTTTATCTTTTGGTAGCACATTTTCAAGATCTCTTAGAAGAAAATCTGCTTGGAAGTAGATGTATTCTTGTTGCTTGCCCAAGGCATTACCATACGCGGTGGCAAAAATGACTAAAACATAGCAAATAAAGCCAACAAGAATCTTTTGACAAAATGCAAGCAATCGCATTAAGTGGCTAGAATCCAAACTATCATTAATACTTGCCACACAAAGCAGCGCCACAAAGCAACCAATCCCTATAAATGCTCTAGGTTCAAACAAGGGCTTTTGTAGTATGATATATGCTCCATAGCTTAAGCACACACCAAGTATAACAAACAAAATAGCAACTATGAGAGAAAAGATCTTAGCACGAACAGAGAGCTGCACAAAATGAATGATGAAAAATACCGCCATAATCGCAGCAGCATAAAAGTATGGGGTATAGGCTAAATCGCTATAAAGAAGATGTAAATATCTGCTAAGATGTTCTAGCCCACCGCTGGCAAGCTGGGAGAGTGGAAGCACAGAATCTGATACATAATTATTCACAGGCTTTACAATCCATAGCTTATATATAAGTGAAGCTATACAAAATGCCACAATGCACAAAAGCAAAAAACTTATGGCTTTTTTGAGGGAGTGTTTGTGGATAAAATAGAGCGATACAGTGATATAAAGGCTTATAATGATATAGATTCCATTGCTAGCTTGGTATGAGCAATACATTAGCAGCAAACACACTACGCTGCTGATAAAAAAGGCTATCTTGTTTTCTCTAAACAGAAATGGCACAATGCAGCAAAGCACAGAAAAGCTCATAGACAACGAGTCAAATTTATAAGAAAGATTCTCCAAAAAATGAGGGCTAAGCCCTAGAGGAATGGCTGCTAGCACACCTATGTAGTCTATTTTTTTGCGAATAGTGAAGTTTAATATCATACCTCCAAGTACCAAGAAGGCAATAGCAAAGAGTTGTGTAATTGGTGATAAATCGACTACACTAGGCTGAAGGTTTATAAGACGCTCCAGAAATGTAGCAACAAAGCGGCTGAAGTGATTCCAGCTTGTGTGTGGGTTAATGCTACTTTCCCAATCATCAATATAGTACGTATCAGCACGAAAAAGCGCGAAAAGCGCTACGAAATATGCCCCCCCCCCTAATAGAAAAATTTGTCTAAAGCGCGGTTGCGCAAAAAATTCTTTGATAGTAGTGACAAACCCCATATCGACTCCTTAGCACTTAATATCTTTCAGTATGTCGCGTATTATAGCTTGAGCCCTCTTAAATCTTGCTAGCATATAGGGTAGATTCTAATAAGCCTTAAATAAACTTTATGCTTGCATACACAATAGGCATACAAGCATAGAATCTAAGGGTTTTTAGATTCTGCTTTTAGTTTTCGTAGAATTTTAGCGCGTGTATAAAAATAATTCGTATGTACCATTTTTGTTGATTTGACGAATATTTGGTTGTGAGAAGAAGCTCTCATAGTATATTATGGTATTTGTTGGTATGAGAATATAGAATTCTTTTTCTTCGATTTCTGCGATACGATTTGTAAGCCTTTCTTGCGCATCATATCGATAGCCTTCAAACGAAAAATGCCTATACAAGCCTCTATCAAATGCTGGCACATACTGCAAAAGTTGGTTGCCTGTGAGCACGGGTTTTTCCCCATACTCTTGCATAGCTTCAAAAAGCATTTGGTTTGTCTCTGCACCGCCAAGCCGCATTTTGCGCTTATATTCTTTAGCGAGAATCTTATCTTGATAGACATAAGCTATGCCACTACCAAACACAGCTAAAACAACAAGCCCAAGCGCCATATACTGGTAGCCAAAACATAGTACTTTTTTGATGAGGATTAAGGCTTTTGCACTATACGCACAAAGCACACCACTTAAGGCAATAGCCATAAGTGGCATACCACCTTGCAGATTGCGCATATCATAGCTAAGAAGCATTCCCCAGCACAGAAAATAAACAAATCCAAACAAACCCAAAAATCCAAAGATTCTCCGCTTAAGCGTGAGTCCAAGCAGGCTTAAGAGAAATAACGCGCTCATTGCTTTATATTTGGTGATAGCAGCTATGAGCCGCTCTAGTTTGCTCGCCCCAAAATAAATACCATCCATTACCCAATCTACATTTGTAGCATTAGTATGCAGGATCGTCTTTTTGTAGATTGCTATTATTATCCAAGGCAGACAAAGCACCGCAACGATAAGAGCACAGTATAGTATAATCTTTTTGCTGACGAATCGAGGATGGAGCCAAAAAAGATAGAACACACCAAGCACATATACCACACACCAAAATAGCCCAGCCTGCTTGATTTCTGCGCTAATTCCAGCAGCCATTGCACCAATAAGCAAATACAGCGCACTTTCTGTGTTTGTCTTTGTGTTGCTAGATTCTATAAAATCCACTTGTAGTAGGCAAAGTGCCGAGATAAGAATCATCATAGCCACTGGAGCATCGGCATACCCTACATTAAATTCGTGATGAAGCATAAAAAACACATAATATACAACAACGCCAAGCACAGTCCCAAAGATACTCGCACGATATGAGGTTTCTGCATTAGTGCACAAAAATGCTGCAGCACCTATGCCAACTAGGCTAAAATACCAATAAATCGCTCCACCAATAGCTTGAAAACTAGAAAACATTTGTGTGGCTACATAGCCTAGCGAAAGAAGCATAGGATAAAGCTGTGGATATCCACTCGGATTTAGTATAAACTCTCCTTGTGCCCATTGTGTAGCCCATCTATCCCAAGAAACAACCGCATCCCAACCATAAAAAATATCAGGATTAAGCATTTTGCTCACAATATATATTAAAAGTAATGCGCCTATAACAAATCCAAGTGTTGATTTGTCTTGGATATATAGTGGCGGGAGTTTATAGAACATTCTATACAAATACACACACCACAATATTTCTATACCAAAAAGCGTTATAACCACTGCTTGCGTGTAGAATCCACTTGCAATAAGCGCATAGATAAGCCAAAAATTTACAAAAAGACTGCCCAAAAAACTCACAACAAGAAATAAACTTAAGCGGAATTTTTCTCGCCAAATAAGCCGATAGATAATCGCACCGGGCAAAAAGACCGCTGCAAAAAACGAAACAATAGCCAAGACTATTTGCATAATCACTCCTTAGTATTTTTGATAAACAAGAATTTCTTGCGTAAGACCTATGTATGCATTGAGTTTGCGCGCACAAAGTTTGCCAAAGTCTTTGCATACAGAATCTACCTCCTCAAAGTATAAAGGTCGTTCATCATAGAATTCCCACTTCCCAAGACGCTCCAAAACACCTCTAATTATCCGATAGAGTAGGGTTGGTGTGGGGTATGTGATAAGAAGGATTCCACCACTTTTTAGCGCATTAAAGTGTTGTAAGCAGATTTGACGTGTCTGCTTTTGGTTGAAATGCTCAATAAGCCCCACAGAAAATACCAGATCAAAATTGCTAAGTATTTGTGGAGAATCCTTGCTTGATTGTTGCGCACTAAAATCTGTGTGCAAAATATCGCACACAATCGCTTTGCTGAGAGGGTTTGCTCCATAGGAGTTGTTGAAAGATTCTACTCCTTGTATGGAGCTATCTAGCACGATGTAGGTGGCGTTTTGGTATTTGGCGCGAAACCCCTCATAAAAACAACTTCCACCACCACCAAACTCACAAATACTTCGAATATGCGAGTAGGGCTCTAATAATTTAAGTATCATAGCCTGACTTATCTTTCTTGTGAAGTGAGAGATTGCTGGCAGATGTGTTTTGTGGTTTTTTTGTCGGTTTTGATAGTACTTTTCCCAATCTGTTTTTGTCGCCCCCCCCCCCCATCGCTTTTATCCGTAGCATCTAGTATTTCTGCTTTTGATGTAAAAATGAAAAATCGCTGTACCAAAAAGCTTATAGCAAAAATTGTCAGCTCGCAAATGGGTTTAATGATTACCTCACTTATACCGCTATAATGCGAAATAAAGGCAATGCCCTGCATTGAAATACACATCAGCACAATCGTAAGTATGGTATAAGAGATAAGCTCAAATTTAAGATTGGCTTTTGTCTTAAACACGAAATGCTTGCCAACAATAAAATTAAAACTCCCTGCTACAATACGCCCACTCACCATACATACTAGCAGTGAAGCACCAAGTGTAAAACTAATCACAAAAACCACATAGTCAATTAGGGCAGTTAAAAGCGAGTTGCCAATATGCCGAAACAGTACAAAATAAATACTAAGAGAATCAAAAATGGGGTTAAAGTGTGAAGAAGCATTGTTGTTTATGTAGATTGCTTGGATTGGGACTTGCAGAATCCTAAGCCCTTTGTTGCAAGATTCTATAAGCATTTGCATTTCAAATTCGTAGCCATTGTAGGGATTACGCAGCATTGTGCGTGCAAAACTTGGCGAGAGGAGACGCAAACCACTTTGAGTGTCTTGAATGTTTGTGCCAAACATTGTTTGAAATAGTAAGCGTGTTGTTTTGTTGCCAAAGCTACTTCGAAGCGGAATCTTGCCTTCAAATGTGCGCACACCAAGTACCAAATCAAGATTATCATTTGTTAAAAATGCTTGTTTTAACTTGCAAACATCTTCTATGCTGTGCTGCCCATCGCAATCGAGGGTAATAATACAAGTAAGACTACTAAATGTTGTTAGAATATAATTAAGACCGTATTTTAAACTTGCGCCTTTTCCAAGATTTATGGCATTTTTGAGGAGATGTACCTTTTTGTTAAGGCAGGAAAAAACCATATCAAACTCACTCGGTGAGCCATCATTGACAACGACTACTTCATAGTGTTTGGATAGCAATTCATCAACCAATGCAAAGAGAGCCTCGCTTGGTTTGTAGGCTGGGATTAGGGCAACAATAGTCTGTGCAGTAGTGTGTTTAGCACACAGCGGATTAGATTCTAGAGTTTGGGAGTTTGGTTTATTATGTATAATGGGTTGTTGCGGATTTGATTTCCTAGAATCTAAATTCCTAGATTCTAGAGTATTAGAGCTCCATTTATGCCCCCCCCCCTATCACTTTTATAAGAGTATTGCTATGCATCATATGCCTTTGTTTAAAATTGGAACATTATAGCACAGA